>CAZFLE010000015.1:0-87534 GCA_964519895.1 uncultured Enterobacterales bacterium
GCTGCACCGCCCAGCTCCAGGACTTCCAGGCCCACTACGCCCGCTTCAAGGAGCTGGGGGCCGAGGTCTACGCCATCAACCCGGCCGAGTCCGACAGCCACCAGGCCTTTGCCGAACAGTACGGCTTCGAGTTCCCCGTGCTCACGGACCGGGGCGCGTCGGTGTCTCGTCAGTTCCGCGCGGCGATCCAGCTCCCGCTCAAGAACATCATCCTGCGCACGGTCTACCTGGTGAATCCCCAGCGCAAGATCCGACTGGCCAACCGGGGCGCCCCACCGGCCGAGGCCCTGATTCGCTCGATCGAAGCTCTGCAGCAGGCGACTCGCAAGGGCATGTGAGCGCCGTGTGAGCCTTCGGGCTCAGCGCCCCGTCAGGAATGCGTACAGGTCCTTGCGGCCGCTCCAAAGGTGGCGGGCGGCGGTGGGCTCGATCTGACGCTTCCTGGAGACCCCGTCCTCGCCTGTCACGACCACAGCGAAGTTGCGCACCTCGAAGCCGTAGTGCTGGAGGTACTTGCCGACCACGAGGCCCACCGCACCCAGCTCTCGCTCGACGCTGCCACTGGTGGTGAGCCGGACCTCGATGTCCGCGACCTCGACCACGTCGTTCTGGGCGCCGGTCCAGCTGACCACCGGCGCCGAGACCTTGACCGGCCCCAGCTTCATGTTGCTCAGCTCAAGCAACAGAGCGCTTGCCAGGTCGTCGGGCCCACCGCCGAGCTCCACCGGACTCGCTGGGATGCGCTCGCGCAGCTCGTCGGCCAGGACCTCGAGCTCCGCGACCAGGTCGCCCTCGTCGATCGCGGGGGGCTGCGGCTCCTCGATCGGGACGACCGGCTCAGCAGGGGGGGTCTCGACCACGGCCGGCGCCGGTGTGGTGGGCGCCGCCTGGGTGCTCGTCCACTGGGCATCGCGCTGGATGCTCCAGAGGCCCAGGCCAAAGGCCGCCAGTCCAATGCCCAGGGCCAGCCCCGCGAGCCAGGGGCCGGCCGAGCGCGGCGCTTCGGGCGGCGGGGCGCTGTGGACCCGGACGGCATCTGACGCGTTCGGCACCAGATCCTGGACTTCGAGAGGCTGCAGCAGCGCAGCGGGCACCTCGGACCCGGTGACCGCACCCCGGGAGGTGCTGGCGCGGGCGTTCGGGAACTCGATCACTTGGCCCATGCTCCCGGCCTGTGCGCCGGTGCTCATGGCGGCCGGCGGCTGGGGCGCTTGGGGCGAGGTCCGCTTGCGCGGCGGGGCGGTGCGCGGCGTCGGTGCGGGCGCCGCCGGCTTCTTGGGGCCTTTGTTGGCCGCCGGCTTGAAGCTGAGGCTCATCTTGGGCGACGGCTTCTTGGGCTTGGGGGCCGGACGGGCCGCCCGCCGCATGCGCTCGGCTTCCTCGCGGGTTGTGACGTCGGTGTCCTCGACTGGCTCCTCGTCTTCTTCCACGGGCACCGCAGCGTCGGCCCAGGCGGCCTCTGGGTCCTGTCCGTCCAGCTCCTCCCAGGCGTCCCAGGGATCCCCCTCGAAGGCCGAGGCCAGCCAGTCCAGCTCCCCAGCAGGGGCCCACGGGGCCTCCCGGTCCTCCCGCACGGTGTCCGCTGGTCCCAGCTGTCCGATCCGCGCCATGCGCAGCACGGTGTCCCGGTCCTCGAGGAGCCAGGTGCCGTCTTCGCGGGTGACCTCGATGCCGATCATGGGTGGGGATGTTCTCCGGGTGTCGCGCCGGTGACACCCGGCGTGAGGGGATCCTTGCAGCCCCAGGGGCCCTCGTCAACGAGCCCGGGCCCGGATAGATCGGCAAGATGCCGCGGATCGCTGTCATTCCTGGCGACGGCATCGGGCGCGAGGTCCTGGACGAAGGCATCAAGGTCCTGGCCGCACTCGACACCGTCTCTGGCCTGGACCTCCACTTCGAACACCTCGACTACGGGGCCCAGCGCTACCTGGACACGGGTGTGACCATCACCGACCAGGAGATGGCCGCGCTGGGTTCGGACCACGACGCGATCTACCTGGGCGCCCTGGGAGACCCCCGGGTGCCGAGCAACGTGCATGCCAAGGACATCCTGCTGGGCATGCGCTTCCGGCTGGATCTGTTCATCAACTTGCGGCCGGTCAAGCTGCTGGACGCCCGGTACACCCCGCTCAAGGACAAGGCCCCGGAAGACCTGCGCTTCACCGTGTTCCGAGAGAACACCGAGGGCCTCTACACCGGTGTCGGCGGCCAGTTCAAGCGCGACACACCCGACGAGATCGCCATCGAGGCCGAGCTGAACACCCGCAAGGGGGTGGAACGCATCGTGCGGGCGGCGTTCGCCTTTGCCCACGAGCGTGGCCTGGACCGGGTCTGCATGTCGGACAAGTCCAACGCCATGCGCCACGGCCACGACCTGTGGCAGCGCGTGTTCAAGCAGGTGGCGTCGGAGTACCCGGCCATCGCCGCGAGCCACCTGTACGTGGACGCCCTGTGCATGGAGATGGTCCGAGCACCGGAGCAATTCCAGGTCATCGTGACGAACAACCTCTTCGGCGACATCGTCACCGATCTCGGGGCCCAGCTCCAGGGCGGCATCGGGCTCGCGGCCAGCGGCAACCTGCACCCGGGCCGGGTCGGCATGTTCGAGCCGGTGCACGGCTCGGCGCCCAACATCGTGGGCCAGGGCATCGCCAATCCCCTTGCCGCCATCCTCAGTGCGGGCATGATGGTGGGGTACCTGGGACACCCCGACCTCGAAGACCGCATCGAGCAGGCGGTCCGGGCCTGCCTCGTCGCTGGCCGGGTGACCCCCGAGCTCGGCGGCGACCTCACAACCTCCCAGGTCGGCGACGCCGTCGTCGCGCACCTGCTCCACACCTAGCACCAGGACTCCCCCATGGGCCTCAGCACCGACATCGTCTTCCTCTCCGGCAAGCGGACCCCCTTCGGCGCCTTCAACGGCGCCCTGTCCAGCCTGAGCGCCACCCAGCTGGGAACCATCGCGTCGAAGGCCGCCATCCTGCAGGCGGGCGTGAACCCCGGCGACATCGACCACGTGGTCTTCGGCAACGTGATGCAGACCAGCGCGGATGCGATCTACTGCGCCCGCCACGTGGGCCTGCAGTGCGAGATCCCGGTGGAGACGCCGGCCGTGACCGTGAACCGCCTGTGCGGCTCTGGCTTCGAATCCCTGATCCAGGCCGCCCAGCAGCTGGCCCTGGGCGACGCCACCCTGGTGCTTGCGGGTGGCACCGAGAACATGAGCCAGGCCCCCCACACCATCCGCGGTGCCCGCGCCGGCTACAAGCTCGGCGGCACCAAGATGAACGACTACCTGCAGGAGGTCCTGTACGACCCCCAGGCCGGCTGCGCGATGGCGATCACCGCCGAGAACCTGGCCGAGAAATACGACATCAGCCGCGAAGACGCCGACGAGTACGGCTTCCGCTCGCAGACCGCGTGGAAGACCGCCCACGAGGACGGCCGCTACGCCACCGAGATCACGCCGGTGACCCTCAGCGGCCGCCGCGGCGACACCGTGGTCGAGGTCGACGAGCACCCGCAGCTCTCTCCCCTGGCCCCCGAGAAGTACCGCACCCGCTTCGGCAAGGAGTCGATGGCCCGGCTGCGGCCGGTCTTCAAGAAGGACGGCACGGTGACCGCGGCCAATGCGTCGGGCATCAACGACGGTGCGGGCGCGATGGTCATGACCACTGCAGACCACGCCAGTGCCAACGGCCTGACCCCGATCGGGCGCCTGGTCGGCTACGGCGTCGCGGGCGTGGAGCCCAAGTACATGGGCATCGGCCCGGTCTACGCCATCCGGCGAGCCCTTGCCCACGCGGGCATGAACCTGGATCAGATGGACCTGATCGAGATCAACGAGGCCTTCAGCAGCCAGTACCTGGCCTGCGAGCGTGAGCTGGGCCTGAACCGCGAGATCACCAACGTGAACTCCGGCGGCGTGGCCATCGGCCACCCCCTGGCCGCAAGCGGCACCCGCATCACGACTCACCTGCTGTACGAGCTGAAGCGGCGGGGCAAGCGCTTCGGCGTCGGCTCCGCCTGCATCGGTGGCGGCCAGGGCATCGCGGTCGTGGTCGAGGTCCTGTGATGTCCGGTTCCAACGGCCGTCCCCCGGAAGCGGACACCATCTACGACTGGAACCTCAACGGCGAGCGGGTCAGCCCGCCGCTCCGGCCCATCGAGTACTTCGACGAGACCCTGCGCGACGGCATCCAGTGCCCGTCGGTCCAGGACCCGCCCATCGAGGCCAAGATGGAGATGATCCGGCTGATGTCGGATCTGGGCGTGCACCACGTCGACGTGGGACTGCCCGGCGCCGGCAAGCGGGCGGTCCAGGACTGCACGGTGCTGGCCGAGATGATCCGCGACGAGGGCCTGCCCATCAAGCCCACCTGTGCCGCCCGGACCCACGCCAACGACATCAACCCGATCATCGCCATCAGCCAGACTGTCGGCATCGGCATCGAGGTCATGGCCTTCCTGGGCACCAGCCCGCTGCGGCTCTACGCCGAGAGCTGGGACGCAGAGCTGCTGGAGAAGCGCACCCGCGAGGCGGTGTCCCTGGCCAAGGGCGCTGGGCTCCAGTGCACCTTTGTGACCGAAGACACCGTGCGCAGCCACCCCAAGCTGCTGGCCCGGCTCTGGAACGCCGCCATCGAGGAACAGGCCGACGGCCTGTGCCTGTGCGATACGGTGGGCCACGCCACCCCAGACGGGGTCTTCAACCTGATCCACTACGCCCGCAACATCATCCGGGCCGCGGACACGGACACCCGCATCGACTGGCACGGTCACAACGACCGAGGCCACGCGCTGCCGAACGCACTCATGGCCATCGAAGCCGGCGCCGACCGCATCCACGGCACCGTGCTCGGCATGGGCGAGCGGGTGGGCAACACAGCCCTGGACCTGCTGATGGTCAACTTGAAGCTCCTGGGCCAGGAAGACGGCGACCTGCGCAAGCTGGTCGACCTGGTCGAGCTGGCCAGCGAGGCCTGCCACGTGCCGATCCCGCCCGCGTACCCGGTCTTTGGCCACGACGCCTTCCGCACCGGGACCGGCGTGCACGCCGCAGCGGTCATCAAGGCCCAGCGCAAGGGCCACGCCTGGCTGGCCGACCGCATCTACTCCGGCGTGCCCGCGGCGTGGTTCGGCCGCGAGCAGATCATCGAGGTGGGCCACTACTCCGGTGCATCCAACGTGGTCGCCTGGCTCCAGGCCCACGACATCGAGGCGACCGAGAGCCTGGTCCAGGCCGTCATGCACAAGGCCAAGTCGGGCAACCGCCTGCTCGAAGAGGCCGAGATCCTCCAGGTGGTCGCCGAGCACCGGGTGTGAGGCCCAACCCGGATTCCCTGGGCCTCCCAGAACTCGCCGGGCTTCCCGCCTGGGAGCCGGGCCGCACGATGGCCCTGGGCGGCCGGGTGCGGGGCAGCCTGCTCAAGGACTGGGGGGTGCACGTGGAGCGCCGCTGGGGCCGAGGTGCCCCCGAGGCGCTGGTCGAGGCACTGGGCTTCGATCTGGCCATTCGCCCGGCCCAGGGCGCCTGGTTCCCGGTCTGGGTCCAGCTTCGCCTGACGGAGCTCATCATCGAGCGGCACCTGGGCGGAGACCGGGCGGCGTTGGCCCCCTTGATCTGGGAGGACGCCGCCCTGAGCGCCGGTCCGCTGGCCACCGCGGCGCTGCGCCTCGCCGGCCCCGTGCGCATCCTCAAGCGCGCCCCGGGCAGCTTCTCCGGGCTCTACGACCAGGTCCAGGCGACGACCGAGCTCGACGACCAGCGCATCGCCGTGCGCTTCACCGGCCCGGACCACGTGGACCAGCCCACCTGGAAGCTGCTCCAGGCCACGTCGCTCACGGGCCTGGTCCAGATGGCTGGACTGAGCGACTGGTCCCTGGCGGCGAGCTCGCCCTCTCCCGGCGCCTTCGACCTGACGCTGAGCCTGTGACCCCAGATGACCTCGGCGGGGGCGCTGCGCCCAGGCCGTGAGCGTCAGGCCGCGGTCCTGGGCTGGCGTCGGTTTCTTGCGGGCTCGATCACGCCGCCCAGACAGTCCAACGCGACAACCCAACCCAGAGTCATGCCCCAGGGTCAGAACCAATCACAATCCCGATCCATCCCGGCGAGGCTAATGCTTAACAAAAGGTTCCCGACCCCGGTTCCCGAGACTCCCGAGACCCCGGTTCCACGACCCGCTGGCCTCCAGCTAGTCCCCTGTCTCACAAGTTCGTGAGGTGATCGCGCAGCCATCGCCGTGGCTGGTGGTCTGCTCGAGCGGCCGGTGTGGCCGAGTCACATCAAAGCGAGAGCGGGCCGCCAGGCGCGGCGAGGGCAAGTGAGCGCCCACGAACTTGTGAGACAGGGGACTAGTGGGGTGAGTCGAACGCTCGCTCAGTAGTGCCGCTGGAGCACGTACCAGCCGAACGCCCTGAGCATGACCTTGGAGAGGCTGTCGTCGACCAGCGGATCGAGCTGGCGCCAGGCGTCTTCCACCAGGCCTTCGGCCTGTTCCACGCAGTCGTCGATGGCTCCGATCTCTTCCAGGCGCGCGATGACGTCGTTCACGACGGCCTGGTCCTGGGGACAGGCACAGACCGTGTCGGCCAGCCATGCCCGATCGTCGGGGGACAGGACCCGCATCGCCTTGACCACGGGCAGGGTGATCTTGCCCTGGCGGATGTCCTCGCCGCGCTCCTTGAGGTTGCCCTTGAAGCCCCGTAGGTTCAACACGTCGTCGATGATCTGGAAGGCCAGGCCCAGGGACTCGAAGTAGCGTCCGACGCCGTCGATCTGTTCCTCGCTGCCCTTGCCGGCGATGGCGCCCATGCGCGCGAGGGCCGCGGCAGGCGCTGCGGTCTTGAGGCGGTGGATCGCCAGGACCCGCTGCTCCAGGAAGTCGATGCGACCGGTCTCCACGGCGCCGGGCACGGCGTCCATGGGCCCCAACAGGTCCAGGGCCTGGCCGGCGTGACCAGCACGGAGCGCCTCGAAGTAGAGCTCGTAGACACGCACGGTCTCGGCGCTGGAGAGGTCCGGGTTCTGCAGCAGCTGCTGGCCGATGAAGTACCCGGCTGTCCCCGAGTTGATGGCCAGGGCCTCGCCGTAGACCAGGTGACAGGCCGGTCCGCCGCGACGCCAGTCGGACTTGTCCTGCACGTCGTCGACGATCAGTGAGCCCACGTGCATGAGCTCGGGCATCGCCAGCCACTTCACGTAGTCCCGGCTGTCGCCCCCCACGATGTCGCAGCAAGCCAGCGCCGCATAGCTGCGCCAGGCCTTGCCCCCCCGGTCGGTGATCTCGCGGAGGGGCTTCAGGTAGCCCTCGACCAGCTGGTCGTGGTCCACGCCCTCCATGAAGTGATCTCGGTGCTCCCCGGACACCAGGTCCCGCAGCGCGTTGTAGCTGGGGCGCTCGATCGGCAGGACCTTGCGGATGGAGCGCCGGACCTCGCGGGAGACCGACTTGAAGAACTTGTCCAGGGTGTCGGTCGTGAAGTACCCGCTGCGCTCCACATAGGCCTGGCCTGTGAGGCGGCGCTTGCCCCGGGTCCCCTGGACCAGACATCGCCCTTCCCAGAACGCCGGCTTGGAGATCAGCGTCACGAATTCCTGGTCTGCGAAGCACGCCTCGATCCGCAGCTCCAGGTCCGCCGCGGGCACGCTGAGCGTCCAGGCCAGCGGATAGCGGTTGAAGGTCCGGGCGCTGGTCCAGCTGTTCGGATCCGGGGTGAGCTCGAGCTCCGGGAAGCGGGTGACCGTGCCGTCCGCATCGATCAGCACGGCACAGGCGTCGATCGGGGCCTGGCCAGCCAGGTCCTCCATGGTGTAGGCCGTGAGCTGGGAGCCGTCTTTCAGCTGGGCCGCGAGCCAGTTCCAGGCCATGTCGTCGTTGGCCACGGCCGCAGGGGGCTCGCCGGCCACCGGCGGGGCGGGATCCTGTCCCATCGCATCGGCGTCCAGGATGGAGTGGGCCCCGAACTCGTGGTCGTACCAGGCCTTTCCACCCCGGACCCGCTTGCGACGGCCGTCGAGCCACACCTGGCCGCTCACGTCACAGCGGGGCAGGAAGTAGTAGAACATGTCCTCGCCGGCCCGGCCCTTGACCACGCCGTCGGTCCCGTGGCGCACCGCCGTGCAGCGCGGGGTCAGCGTCAGGTCGACCGCGGTGCCTTCGGGTCCGTCCTTGAGCTCCAGCCGGTAGCGCCCGTCGTCGAGCTTCCAGAACCGGTTGCCCCCGAAGTCCAGGTCCAGACGGCCCTTGGAGACCAGCACCGGTGCGGCGAAGAACCGGTCCGGCTGGGGCACCTGGCCGCGCTCCAGGACCTCCTTCATCGCCTGCTGGATGCGGGGGTCCCGAGAGCCCTGACCGCGCTTGATCTTCTCCAGCCCGTGCTTGGGTGCGCTGGTGTCCACCCGGCTGTCGAACAGGTAGCGCGACCGCGCGGTGTCGCTGACGGCCCAGGTCAGGCTGTGGGCATGGATCGGGGCCTTGGTGTCCGGGTGCTCCCCGCTGAGGATGCGGAAGAACGACGCGAACACGCCCACCGTTCGACCCCGGCCGAGGTCCAGGTGGCCGTTGAGGTACCACCACTCGGTTGTGGAGGAGGCATGGGGCAGATCCTGCACCGCCAGGTCGATGGGACCTGGGCCGGGCCAGTCGACGGGTGCGTCCACCAGACGGATCGCCGTCGGCCCGAAGGCGTTCTCTCCCACTGCTTCTCCACGGGTGCCGCGGTTTACCTACCACCCGGTCGGGAGCGGGTAAGGGCCCGCCATCAGTCTTGACGCCTTCCAGACTGGGCGTTGACAGCCCGAACCCGGGTCCGTGGCCCCGAGTGGGCCACTGGATTCAGTCGTCGGCGTCGGTCGATCCGTCCGTGAGGCGCTCCAGCACCTGGGCCCTGAGGGCCTCGCGCTTGGCGTCCGTGGTGTTCGAGCCGGCGTCGCGCCAGGCCATGAGGTAGTGCCTGTTGTTCTGGACCGTGTGCAGGATGAGCAGCCCGGCCAGCATCAGGTTCACGATGCGCAGGACCCCGGTGAACCCGGGAATACCCACGGTCACCAGCACGCAGGCCACCGCGAAATTGGCCAGCTGGATGGTCCAGAACAGGGCCTTGCGCCGGTACCATCGCTCCCCCACGTGCAGAGCCCGGTTGGCGATCATCAGGCCCACGGTGCCGAACAGCAGCCAGGTGTCCAGGTCCATCAGGGCACGAGGGCCCGGTTGTCGATGAGCCGGGTCTGGCCGTAGAAGGCGGCGACCAGGGCCCTGGCCGGACCGGTCACGGTCTGCACCGGGGCCAGACTGTCGGCGTCTCGGACCTCGAGGTAGTCGAGGCGGTCGGCCCGGATCTGATCTCGACCCAGGGCCAACAGCTGGGGCACGTCGCGGGTGCCGCTGGCCACGGCGTCGGCCATCGCCGTGAGCGCCCGGTTCAGGCTGAGCCCCCGGGCCCGCTGGTCCGGGGTCAGGTAGGCGTTGCGCGAGGAGAGGGCCAGACCATCGGGGTCCCGGATGAGGGGAGCCCCCACCACCTCGACAGCGAGGGCCAGATCGCAGGTCATGCGCCGGACCACCGCGAGCTGCTGGTAGTCCTTTTCGCCGAAGACCGCGACGTGGGGCTGGACCAGCCCGAAGAGCCGCGCGACCACCGTGGTCACCCCGTCGAAGTGACCGGGCCGGCGACCACCGCACAGGCCTTCGCTCACCCCGCTCACCGAGACCCCGGTCGAGAAGTCCCGGGGGTAGAAGCGCTCGGGCACGAACAGCAGGTCGACCCCGTGATCCCGGCACTTGGCCGCATCCCCCGCCAGGTCTCGCGGGTAGGTGTCCAGGTCCTCGCTCGGGCCGAACTGCAACGGGTTCACGAAGATGCTGACCACGAGACGGTCGCAGTCCCCCCGCGCGCGGTCCATCAGGCTGGTGTGCCCCGCGTGCAGGAAGCCCATGGTGGGCACGAAGCCGATGCGCAGCCCGGCCTGGCGCCAGGCGCGGGTCTGCGTGATCAATGCATCGGGGGATGCGACGGACTCCATCGCTTCAGTAGAGCTTGGCGAGCTGCGGGCCAGGCCGGGCCTTGCGCTTCCAGAAGCCGTGCTCACGGGCGGGGAAGCTGCCGGCCTTGACCTCGGCCACGTAGCGGGTCACCGCGTCGACCATCGGCTGCTCCAGCTCGGCGAAGCGCTTGACGAAGCGGGGCTTGAAGCTGGTGTCGAAGCCCAGGAGATCGTTGCACACCAGGACCTGGCCGTCGCAGTGCGGCCCGGCGCCGATGCCGATGGACGGGATGTGCAGCAGCGCCGTCAGCTCGGCTGCCAGCTCGCCGGGCACCATCTCGAACACCACGCTGAAGGCGCCGGCGTCCTGGACCGCCAGGCAGTCCCGCCGGAGCTGGTCAGCACCCGCGTCGCCGCGGCCCTGGACACGCCAGCCCCCCAGCGCGTGCACGGACTGCGGGGTCAGCCCCACGTGAGCCACCACCGGGATGCCGGCCTCGACGATGCGCGCGATGGCCGGGGCCGAGCGCTCGCCGCCCTCGAGCTTCACGCTCTGGGCACTGCCCTTCTGGACCAGGTACCCGGCCGACGTGAGCGCCTGTTCCGGGGAGACCTGGTAGGACATGAACGGCATGTCGACCGTCAGGTGGGCCCTCTGCAGACCCCGGGCGACGCAGCGCCCGTGGTAGGCCATGTCGTCCAGGCTCACCGACAAGGTGTCCTGCTGGCCCTGGATGACCATGCCCAGCGAGTCGCCCACCAGGACCATGTCTACGCCGGCTTGGTCGACCAGGCGGGCCATGGAGTAGTCATAGGCCGTGACCATGGCGATCTTCTCGGGTCCATCGGACCCCTTACTCTCGAGGTTGTCGGCCTTCATGCGGAGAAGGTCCAACGCGGTCTTGCGGGGCATCTGCCCTCCTACACGCCCTCCGTGCTGAACAGTGTCGGCTGGGTCTCCCGCTCGAACAGAGTCGATGCAGGGACCCCGGGGGCACACTTGCCCGCCAACCAGTCCTGGATCATTCCAAGGACCGCTGTGCGGGCGTCTGGATCGTTGACGTAGTCGATGTCCGTGGTCTCCAGGTAGTGAACCGGTGCTTCGTGGTAGTTCTTCCACAGGTTGAAGTACCGGTCGCGCAGGTCGTCCAGGTAGTTGCGCTGGATGACGGCCTCGGCGGAGATGCCGCGGCACTGGATGCGGGACATGATGACGTCGGTGGGGGCGTCGAGGAACAGGACCAGGTCCGGCCGGACCAGGTTCGTGCCCAACAGCCCGGCGAAGCGGTCGTAGAGGGCCAGCTCGTCGCCGCCGAGGGTCTTCTCGGCGAACAGGCGGTCCTTCTCGAACAGGTAGTCGCTGACGATCAGGTCGGTGAACAGCTCGCCCTGGCGCAGGTTCTGCTGCTGCGCGTACCGGGTGGCCAGGTAGAACATCTGGGCCGGAAAGGCAAAGCGTTCGGAGTCCGCGTAGAACTCCTTCAGGAAGGGGTTGTCCTCGGCGGGCTCCAACACCAGGTGGGCTCGCAGCTCGTCTCGCAGCGCGCGGCACAGGGTGGTCTTGCCGACCCCGATCAGGCCCTCGACGACGAGAAACTTCGACACCCGCGAGGCCTCTGGCCGAGGGTTCTGAGGGGGCTGACCGTGCCGGCCAGCTGCTCTGCTGTGCGCGACCTAATCTACCGCGGTCGCCCACGCCCCCCCGCCCCGCGATCCGAGCCCCCGGGGTGTCAGCCGCCAGGGCGCCCCATGTCAGCGGCCTGCCAGGTCGCCACGGTGCCAGGCCGATCCACGGCGGGCACGGGCCTTGCTTGGGAGCGCTGCGCTTCGACAACGGAGGTGAAGCATGAAGAGCATGAACGAGGTGTTTCTCCTGGGCCACGTGGGCCGGGATCCCGAGGTGAGCAAGACCCGCAGCGGCAAGGACCGTGCGACCTTCAGCCTGGCCACCAGCTACAGCATTCGCGCCGACGACGGCTGGGACGAACGCACGGACTGGCACAAGGTGGTGGTGTTCGACTGGCTGGCCAAGCGAGTCGAAGAGCGCCTGCGCAAGGGCGATCCGGTCATGGTGCGTGGCCGCATGAGCAGCCACAAGTGGACCGACGACAACGGGCAGGCCCGGGTGTCCTGGAGCGTCGTGGCGCGCGAGGTCAGCTTCTTGCGCTCCCGCCGCGACGGCGAGCACCGAGACCTGGGCATGGGGCCGGCCCCCGGCTCGGTGGCGATGCCGCCTCAGGCGCCGGGGGAGGTGCAGCCAGACGACGACATTCCCTTCTAGGGATCTGCGGTGGCGGCCTCTGCGCGCGGACGCCGCCACCACCACAGCCCCAGGCTCAGCGGTCCCAGCCACGGCGCCCACAGGACCGTCGCCTCGCTGCTGAGCCAGCGGAGTTCGAAGTCCCAGGTCGTGAACGGGTAGGCCAGCATGTACCCCACCCCCATGTGGTCCTGGCACAGGTCCAGCGCCAGGTGCAGGAACAGGCCGGCCAGCAGGTTCTTCCAGGCCTCGAGACGGTCCGGTTCGTGGAACAGGAGCGCCAGCACCGTGCCCAGCGCCAGCATGCCCAGCGGCATGTGGGCGATCTGGGGGGCATGGACCAGGGCCTCGGGGATCGGCGCCCCGGCTTCCCGCAGCCGGGCGAGCCCCAGCCCCGGTGCCCGGGCCAGCAGATCCGGCAGCACGGTGCCCAGGACCAGGGTCGCGGTGTGGCCCCGCCGAGTGACGGCCTTGACCAGAAAGCCGGTGGCCATGTGCGTGATCAGGTCAGCCACGGGCCACCACCCCCCCCTCTCGCCAGCGGAAGCCCACCAGCACCAGCACCCCGCTCAGCGCCACCCCCAGCAGCCCCAGTCCGACCTTGGCCTTGCGCAGGTGGTGGACCTCGTGACGCTGCTCGACCAGGAGCTGACGGTCGCTGTCGAAGACCGTGACGGCGGAGATCGTGTCCCCCAGGGCGAGCCCGCTGGGGTCCCCCTCGACCGGGATGGGACCGGTGATCTTGTACAGATCGTAGCCGTCGTCCCGCAGGGCCGTGACCCGCCACAGAGGCAACAGGATGGTCCGCCCGCGGCACTCCTCCAGGTGGTCCAGGCAGTAGCGGTAGCCCACGGGCTTGGTGACGCTGTAGTGCCCGTAGAAGGCCGCCATCAGCACCAGCCAGCCCAGGCAGGCCGCGGCCACCCAGGGCCGCGCCCGGTTCGAGAGCAGCGAGGTCACCGTGGGTTCAGGCGGTGGCTTCGGCGGGTTGCTCGCCCATCAGGTGCCGAACGTCGGCCGGCGGTAGCGCCCGCTTGCCCGCCAGCTGCGCCAGGAACTGCCGCCACCCGCGGGTCAGGAAGTACGGGTGCAGGTCCGTGGGCATCAGGTCGAAGCAGCGCCGGTGGTACGCCGGCAACAGGTACCAAGGCACCTTGAAGTTTGCGTGGTGCTCGAAGTGGTAGTTGATGTTGAACGGGCTGGTCAAGTACCGGGTCCCGTAGAAGTAGGTCCGAGACCGAAAGAACGCGTCGGGCTCGGTGGCCAGGCCGCTGGCGTGTTCCTGGGCGATCTTGGTGAAGTTGAGCATCGACGTGAACTGGAAGGACAGCAGCACGGCGAGCGCCACCTGGGGGGCGACCAGCACGTAGCCCAGGGTCCCGACGGCGCCCCAGAAGGCCACCCCGATGACCATGCGTTTGAGGCTGAACCCGTACTGGGCCGACGGGTTGGTCTTGAGTGGGCCGAGCACGGGGATCAACAGGAACAGGTAGCGCCGCAGCAGGCGCATGCCGTCCAGCGGGTCCGGGTTCTGCTTGTCCTCGGGTTCGGTCGGCTTGAGGTGGTGCACCACGTGGCCTTCCTGCCAGTGCTGCACGTAGTCCGTGAACAAGATGTTCCCGAAGGCCACGCCGATCCGGTGGTTGAGCGCCTCGGAGCGTTCGTTGTCCTCGCGCAGCACGAACATCACGTGGCTGCACTCGTGGATGACCAGGATGTAGAGGCTGTAGGACAGGGACCCGAGCAGCACCACGGCCAGCGGCAGGTAGATCAATGGCTCGAGCACCGCGCCCAGCGCCATCACGCCGGCGTAGGCCGACGCCACCAGCGCCAGGCTGCCGAGATTGATCAGGTTGTGCCGGGCCTTGGGCTGCTTCTTGTAGTGAAAGTCACCGCCAGCGGCGATGGCCTTCTTCAGCCAGTCAGGACGTGCCACGCGCTCACCTCGAACCCAGGGAATGGGGCTTCTAACCAGACCGCTCGGATTACGGGGTGGCCCAGTGGGACCCCTCGCCGGCCGCTATCGCCTGGAGCACCTGATCGGCGAAGGCAGCTTCGCGTCGGTGCACGCCGCCTGGGACCTGCAGGCCGAGCGGCGGGTGGCGATCAAGGTGCTCAAGGACACCACCCGCCAGCGCCCTCGGATGATCGAGCGCTTTCGCCGCGAAGGCCGCACGCTAGCTGACCTGGCGCACCCTCACCTGGTCCAGGTGCTGGACGTGGGGTGCGAACAGGGCCGTGACTACCTGGTGCTCAGCTTCGTCGACGGCGAGTCCCTCGGAGAGCGGCTCGAAGGGCGTCGCCCCATGTCCCAGGACCAGGTGGTCGAGCTGGGGCTCCAGCTCCTGGCGGGGCTGGCGGCGGCGCACGCAGAAGGCATCGTGCACCGAGACGTGAAGCCACCCAATGTGCTGCTCTCCGGGGACCAAGCTGTGCTGGGCGACTTCGGCATCGCGGCGCCGATGGCGGGGGATGGGAGCGGCCGGATCACCCGCACGGGCGCCACGCTGGGCACGTTTGGGTACATGGCCCCGGAGCAGCTGGTGGATGCAAAAAACGTGGGCGTCCAGGCCGATCTCTATGGGCTCGGCGCCACCCTGTACCACGCCTGTTCCGGGTACGCGCCCGCCAACCTGCACGCGGCGGCCCTGGACTCGCCGCGGTGGCGGCGGGTACCGCCGGAGCTGGTCCCGGTGCTGTCGCGGGCGGTACGGCTGGACCCGGCCGAGCGCTGGGCGGACGCCGGAGCGATGGGCCGGGCCCTGCTCAGCTGTCGCGGCAGACCCGAGCTCCCTGCAGCCCTGGACCCCACCCGCTGGCCCGCCCCCCATGCGGACCTGACCCTGGAGGCCGCGCCCGCCTGCGTGCCCTTCGAGCCACCGTCCGGACCCAACCGGGACACCCTGTGGGACCTCCCGACCAACCACGAGGAACAGCCTGTCGAGCGGCGGCGCTGGCCCTGGCTGGCCGCGGGCGTCGCCCTGGTGATGGCAGGGCTGTGGTGGTGGTGAGGCGCTACTCGCCGGCGACGGCCCGGACGCCGTAGAGCTGGAGCAGGTCGTTCACGTCGGTGGTGCGCAGATCCATGCCGCTGCCCGACGGGAGGAACACGATGGACTTGCCCTGCAGGGCCTCGGCCACCTCGAGCTTGACCTTGTTGCGCCCGCCGGATCCGGCCAGGGCCTTGGCCCGCTCGGTCAGGCCCTCGGCCAGGGCGCGCTTCTCGGCCAGGGCCGCCTCGGCCTGCTTCTGCCGCTCGAAGGTGATGGCGTCGGCCTGGAGGCGCCGCTGGTCGGACTGCCCCTGGGCGGTGGCGACCGTCCGGGTCACCTCGCCCTTGGCGACCTCGAGCTCGCGGTTCATCTGGGCGATGGCCGCCGTGGTCTCGGACTTCAGGCGACTGGCGTCCTGTTCGGCGACTTTCTTGTCCTGGATGACCTTCATGTAGCGGGGGTTGAAGCGGTGCTCGCCCAAGAGCACCTGCTCCACGATGATGCCCTCGCCACCCAGGTAGTGGTCCAAGTGCTCCTTGCACTCCGCCGCCTTCCGGAAGCGCACCTCGGCGTTGTAGTACTGCTCGCTGCCCAGCTCGTTGAGCACGTCGCGGATGATGGTCCGGCTGACCGGGCGCACCAGCCGCTCTTCGACCTCGCGGGTGGACCGCCCGACGAAGCGCAGCAAGTAGGGCGCCTGGGCAGGGTCGAGCCGCCAGGAGACGGTCACGTTCACCGAGATGTCGTTGCCGTCGATGGTCTTGAAGTTGAGGGAGTCGTCGCCGGCCCTGGAGCCCGAGTCGCTCTCCCGGGACATCTCCAGGTTCTGGAGTGCGGTGTCGAACACCTGCCAGTCGGTGATCACCGGCGGAAAGAAGCTGGTGGAGCCGGGGGCGTAGACGGTGTCCTGGACGCCCTTGTCGAACACGATGCCCATCTTGTTCGTGCGGACGCCGACCTCGGTGGAGCCGGTGGTGTGGGGGGTGCAGGCCACCAAGAGGGCGGCGAGGAACGCGGAGAGGATGCGGGTCATGGCTACCACCCCTGGACCAGGTCATCGAGGTGGAGCGGGTTGATCCCGCTGGGGCCGTCGGTCGGCACGACGATGACCTGGGTGCTCTCCAGGACCTCGGCCATGCGCAGCCCAACCAGGTTCGACGCGCCCGCGGCCTTGAGGGCCTCGTTCTCCAGGCGGATGCCCTCGGCCTCTGCCAGTGCCACCAACAGGTCGCCTTCGGCCACCTTCTTCCGGTAGTACAGGTTGGCCTCGGCCTCGATCTTGCGCACCTCGGTCCTGCCTCGCTCGCGCTCGACCTCGACCTGGGCCTGGCCTTCGGCGAGCACCCGGTTCTTCTCGGCCTCCTGCTCCGCGGCGACCGCCTCGGCCTGGTTCTTGAAGACCAGCTGGTCCTGGATCTTGCGCTGCTCGATCGCCTCTTGGTATCGGTCGTCGTAGGTGTAGTGACGGACCATCACCGACCAGACCTCGATGCCCTTTGGGGCCAGGTCGGCGGACAGGGCCTCCCGAGCGGCGATGCCGGCGGCCCGTCGCGCGGCGCCGTCGTAGAACTGCTCGGAGTTGAGCTTGCCCAGGGTCTGGCGCAGGAAGGTGTCCGAGCGTGGTGCGACGAGGCTGGTCTCGTAGAGGCGCCCCGGGCCCACGCTGGTGATGACCTTGTAGGGGTCCGAGATGCGGAAGGCGACGGTCACGTCGACCGTGACCTGGTAGCCCTCGTTGGTCTGGATCCGGATGGCCGGCGCGTAGAAGGCCTCGGCCGAGCTCGACGTGTGGTCGTCGTTGAGCTCCATGAGCTGGATGTCCCGGGGGAACACGTGGAGCTGCTCGTAGCCGGGCACCACCACGTGGAGGCCCGGGCCGAGCACGTTCTTCTGGATGCCCTTGTTCGGGCCCAGGTAGACCTGCTTCACGGCAAAGGCGTCGGGGGGCACATAGGTGGTGAAGCTCGCGTAGAGCATCACCAAACCGATGAGCAAGGCCGGGAAGACCAGCAGGAGTCGGTTCCGGGCGGTGTTGACAGAGGCGAGCTTGAGCTCAGCCATGGGCGGGCCTCACTGTGGGTCGGGCTGGCGCGGGCGGTCTCGGGACTTGGAGCCTTCGGCCCCCGGGTCCTCGAGCGACAGCGCGGGTTGGTAGGCGTCGAGCTGCGCCTGGATACGCTCCAGGTCGTCCACGATTGCCTGGAGCGCCCCCTGGTAGCGGCTCGTGGCCTGCCAGGCGCGGAGCTCCGGCAGGAACGGGACCAGGAACGGCACGATGAAGGCCAGGGCGACGACCGGGCTGTGCAGGGCACGGGTCGCGATCAGGGCGACCACGAGAGGCACGATGAAGGCGACGAGCCGGAACACGACGTCGCCCTTGCGCCAGGTGTCGAAGCGACTGCTCTCCAGCTCGTTCTGGAGCTTGGCGAGCTTGAGCCAGCGCGGCAGGAAGGTCTCGACCATCTCGCGCTGGAGCCGCTCGGCGTGGGCGGGGTCGCTCATCACTTCGCCCATCTCGGACAGCACCTCGCCCAGGGCCTCGTCGACGATGCGACGGGCCGCTGCGTCCAGCTCGTCGGGCCGATCGAGGTAGCTGCGCCGAGCGCCCTCCAGGCGCTCGGTCAGGTGGGCGGCGACGGTGTCGAGGCGGTAGCTCTTGGCGACCAACAGGATGCCTTGACCGGGTGGGGCAGGAGGTTAGTTGGCGGGTCGCTGGGCGATTAACTCAGTGGGAGAGTGCTACCTTCACACGGTAGAAGTCACTGGTTCAAATCCAGTATCGCCCACCATTTTCGACACCTCTGGGGCTCCGGCCCCGAGGATGTCGAAGACAACTGAAGTTTCGGCGGTTCCAAACGACTCGCCGTCGTGGGTGAGCCCGGTCGGGAACACCAGCCGCTGAAGGTGGATGCGGGCCTTGGGATGCAGGTCCGTCCACAGCGCGGCCGGCTTCGACAGCAGGCGCTCGGCGAACCCGAGCAGGGCGTCCACGTCGAGCTGGTCGTCCTGGGCCTGGTGAAGCTCGATGCGGACCGCTGCGATGTCGGCGTCCAGCTCGGCCTGCTTCGCCCGGCAGGCCTCCTCGCTGATGACGCGGTCGAGGTACGCATCCACAACCTGCCCTCGGCGTCGCTCCAGGTCCTGCAGCCGTTTGTGGAGGGCGGCCTCGGCCGCACCGGCGTCCTGGCGACGAGTCCGCCACACGTCGAGGATGACCTCGCGGAACAGCCGCACGTACTCGACCCTCGGTGACGCCCGGCACAGCAGCTCCACGAAGGCCTCCTCCATCCGCTCCTTGGGCAGGGACACGCAGCCACTCCGGCGGCACCTGTAGTAGCCGAAGCGGCCGTTGCGTCCGCGGGAGAAGCTCCCAGTGACCGGCAGATCGTGGTGTGCGCAGCGCACGAAGCGTCGCAGTGGAAAGTCCGGGTGGTCCAGGAGGTGCGGCGGGGACTTCGGCCCCTTGCGCGTCAGGACGTGCTGAACGGCATCCCAGAGCGCCTCGTCCACGAGCGGATCGAAGTCGCCCTCGACGTCGATGGCCCACCTGGGCTCGACGATGCGGCCCTTGTAGATCGGGTTGCCCAGCATGTTGCGAAAAGTCTGGGCGCTCACAGCGTTGCCTCGCCGGGTCGTCAGGCCGAGGGCGTTCACGTGCCTGCGGACCGCGGCTTGCGAGCGGTGGCCGGTGGCGTACATCTCGAAAGCCAGCCGAACCAGCGGGGCGCGATCGGAATCAGCAACCAAGCTGGCTCCCGCCCCCGTCCGGGGCTTGGTATACCCGACGGGCGGCTGGTGGGGCCATCGGCCGCGCGCGACCGCGGCCTTCATGCCGTTGAGCGCCCGCTCCGAGCGCACGTCGTTGTCGAACTGGGCGACCAGGGCCAACATGCCTTCGAGGAACCGGCCTGGTGCGTCATCCTCCAGGTGCTCGGTCGCCGACCGTAGTTCGATGCCGAGGGTACGCAGTCCGCCGCGCAGCATGTGGTAGTCGCCGACGTTCCGGGAGAACCGGTCCACCTTGTACACGACCACGTAGTCGACCTCGGCCTTCCGGTCGGCGCACACTCGCAGCAGCCGGTGGAGCTGGGTCCGGTCCGCCGTCTTGGCGGACTCGCCGCGCTCCTCGAAGACCTCCATGACCTGGAGACCGTTGCGCCGGCAGTAGTCGCGGCAGGCGTCGAGCTGGGTCGCCAGGCTCAGGTTCGAGACCTGCTCCTTGGTAGAGACACGACAGTAGACGAGGGCGTTGAGGGGCACGGCGGTCTACGGTCCATTGCCGTCGAAGCCACGGCCGCGTCCACGAGGACACGGGCGACGGCGTACATGGCCGCACGCAGCTCGGCGAGCTGTCGGGGGGTCAGCTCGGCGGAGCCACGCAGCTCGCTGAATCGTTCGAGGGAGAGCACGGCGGGGGCCTGCTCGCGTCGGGTGGACGCGGGTTGACCGACCGCTCGGGCTCATCCCGTGGCGCTCAGGGGGCTGCATGGTCACTCCTCAGCGGCACGCGGGGTCGTCCCGTCGTGCTCCGAGGGCTTGGTGTGGACGGTCCGCTCAACATGGAGGATGGAGCCGTCGCGGCGAACGATGCGGAGGTCCTGGTAGTCGTCGGACGCCACCAGGTCGGCCAACTCGGCGTGGTCGTCGAGCGAGACGCGCTGCGTCGCGGCGACGTGGCGAACCTCGCCGTTCTTCAGGCGGACCTCGACGCGGTCGAAGTCGCCAGACCGGATCATCTTGACGACGTCCTGCTCCGGCTTGGACATCAGGTTGCCCATCATGGCGTGGCCCAGTTCGGCCATGAAAGTGCGCCCCCGGCCGTGGCGTGGCAGCTCGATCGGAGGCTTGCGACAGCGCAAGAGACGCCGGACCAGTGGGTTGACGTTGAGCAGGATGACCGACGGCGGCGCCGCGTCCGGGTCGTTGGACTCCTCCAAGTCACCGTGCTGAAGCAGGTCGATGATCTCCATCGCTGAGTCCATGACGAAGCGGCTCTTCAGGTCCGTCATCACGAACACCGGCAGGTCCAGCAGCGCGATCAGCCGGACGGCGGACATGAAGTGATCGGCGCCCTCGTCCAGCATGACGTCGCGGACGAAGCGCAGCGACCCGACGGGCACGCCGTAGCGCTTGCGGATCTCTGCCATCACCATCAGCGCGAAGACCTGGCGCGGAGTGTAGCGGCGCCATGACTCGCCGCGCCGCTCCTGGTCCGGGAGCACGCCCTTGCCGTCCCACTCGTTGAGCTGCCGGTACGACAGGTCTGCGGCCTTGCGTACATCGCCGGCGGTGAAGGGTCGGTCGGCCTCGTCAGGCATCGGACATCCAGAATGAACGTGAGCGTTCATTCCTTCTACCGCGCCAGGTCTCCAGCGAGCAAGGGGAAATGTACGGCTCGGTTCAATCCTGCTCGGCTGGCGCGACGGTCGCGTCTGGTTGCAGCCCGTTGCGCGGACCGATCAGGGCCCGGCCCGTTGGGGCTCCGGCATCCGCGCGAGCGCAGCCAGCCCGAGAGACGCCAGGGTCACACACGACAGGGCAGTCAGCCAGGCGTTCCCCAGGACCCAGGCGGCCAACGTCGCCCCGGTCTCGCGCCAGACGATGTAGCCAGCCATGACCAGAACGAAGACGCCGAACCCGCGGCGAAGCGCCCCCTCGGGGACCCTGGACGCGAGCTTCGCACCAGCAAGCGCACCGACGACGGCGCCGGCGGTGACTGCGGCGGCAAGCTCGAAGTCGACCGACACATCAGCCGCGTGACCTGCAAACGCCGCGAACGACTTCAGCGCGATCACGAGCAGCGAGGTGCCGATCGCCCTGTGCATGTCCATTCCGCCAAGGAGAACCAGTGCCGGGACCACCAGGAAGCCGCCACCGGCACCGACCAGCCCGGTGGCGGCTCCCACGATGAGACCCTCGACGATAACCAGCGTCACCGGCAGCGACCCGCCCTCCGACCGCCGCGCCGGCGTGCCGCGCCCGCGGAACATCCCGACAGCGGTCGCCACCATCATGGCGGCGAAGAGCAAGAGCAGCGTGGACCCGCTGAACCAGCCCGCCGCCCGGCCGCCGAGGTAGGCGCCAGCCATCGCCGTGGCGCCGAACAGCAACCCCGTGCGCCACGCGACGTTGCCCGAGCGTGCATGGGGCACGAGCGCGAAGGCTGAGGTCGTCCCAACGATCAGGAGGGACGTGGCGATGGCCTCGCGGGGCTCCAAGCCCACGGCGTAGGTCAGGATGGGGACCGCCAGGATCGACCCGCCACCGCCGAGGAGCCCGAGGGCGAGGCCGATGAGAACGGAGAGTGCAACAGCGAGCGCCACGGCTACCTCCCCGCTTCAGCGGCGGCGGTGCGAGCGACGCGAGTCGCGGCGAAGCCGTCCAGGAAGTGAACCAGCAACATCCCACCGAGCATGGCTGCGACAAACGTGATCGCCTTGGGTCCGCCCGGCAGCGCTGAGACCACCGCAGGGCCGGGACAGTAGCCAGCCAGGCCCCACCCCACTCCGAAGAGGGCGGCGCCACCAACCAGCCGGCCATCGATGTCCCGCCTCGTCGGCCGGCTGAAGGACGTCGAGCACAGCGGCGCTGTTCGATGGTCGATGACCCGACGCAGAGGGGTGTGCACGAGGAGTGCCCCGACCATCACGACGCCGAGGCTGGGGTCCCACGGGCCAAGCAGGTCCAGGAAACCGACGACCACGTCCGGACGGGTCATCCCCGACACGACGAGGCCGGCGCCGAAGACCAGCCCGGAGAGAGCCGCTGTGATGAGACCCTTCACAGCGCACCTCCGAGCACATGGTTGACCGCGAAGGCACTGGCGGCGCCGGTGCCCATGAACGTCAGGACGCTGGTGAGCGACCGGGGTGACATCCGAGCCAAGCCACACACGCCGTGCCCGCTCGTGCAGCCGTTTCCGAGCCGGGTGCCAGCCCCGACGAGCAGCCCCGCGACAATGAGAGCGCCGGTGGACCGGGAGAGCGGATTCACGAATGCGTCCGGGACGACCGGGACGAGCAACAGCCCCGCGAGCACCAACCCGACAACGAAGGCCGCGCGCCAGTGGCGCTCTTGGGTCCGACGCTGAAGCAGCCCGCCGACGATGCCGCTGATCCCGGCGATGCGACCGTTGAACAGGAGGTACGAGGATGCCGCCAGCCCGATGAGCATCCCGCCGACGAGGGGAGGGAGGAGTGACTGCAGGGTCATCGTGCTTCTCCTTCGACGGAGGCCCGGACGACAGGCAGGCCCCGATCGGTCCAGGCCTGCATCCCGCCTGAGACGGAAGCGATCTGGGAGAAGCCACTCGTGCGAAGCCTCTGAGCCGCCTCGGCCGACCGCCGGCCCGAGTGGCAGATCAACGCGATCCGGTCGTCGGTCGACCACTCGCTCGCGGCGTCAGCGAGCTTGCCGAGGGGGACGCGCTGGGCGTCAGGCGCGCACCCGAGCGGCCCACAGCACTCCGCGGGCTCGCGGATGTCGATCAGCCGGACGCGGGCCGCGTTCGCGGCGATCCACACGGGGTCGACCTCCGGGATGCCGGCACCAGTGAGGACGATGGGAAGGCCCGTCGCAGTCGCCCCACACGCCCGGTTGGCCGGCAGGGCGACGTCGATGCGCTTGGGGTACGGAAGGCCCAGGCCATTCATCAGCGCGATGAAGTCGCCCTCGGAGCGACCATGTCCGAGCCTGGCGTTGTGCCGCTTCTCGTCGCCGACGGTGCTGACGGTGCGGCCCTTGTAGTCGTGGCCGGGGTAGACGCGGGTGGCGTCCGGCAGCGTGAAGATCTGCTCGTGGACGCGGCGGTAGAGCGTCCTCGCGTCGCCCTCCTGGAAGTCGGTCCGGCCGCACCCGCCGATCAGCAAGGCATCGCCGGTGAACACCATCGTCTCGTCGAGCGTGACGAAGCTCACGCAGCCCGCGGTGTGGCCCGGCGTGGCCCGCACCTGCAGGCCGTAGCCGCCGAAGCGGACCACCTCGCCGTGGCCGACGGCCTGGTCGGAGCAGCTGACCCCGGCGGCCTCGCTAACCACGGCGAGGCAGCCCAGCCGGTCCCGTAAGGCCGAGGCGCCGGTCACGTGGTCGGCGTGGACGTGGGTGTCGAGAGTGCACACCAGTCGGACCCCAAGGCTGTCGACGAGCGCAGCGTCCCGGTCGACCTGTTCCAGCACGGGATCGATGATGACTGCCTCACGGCTCTCGGGGTCGGCGAGGAGGTAGGTGAAGGTGGACGTGTCCGGGTCGAACAACTGTCGGAAGATCATGGCAGAGCCCTCGGAGTGAGACAGCTTGGACAAGAGCAACGGGCGTGCCAACCCCCCGCGGCACGTATTTCCGCAGACTTAGGTGGTTGCCTCCAGGCCTCGTATTTCATAGTGTCTCGACATGACGAAACAACATCGTCCAAAGACTCGGACGTTCCACGGCATGGTGACCGCCTCGCGGCAGATGGAGCGGCTGTTCGAGCTGGTAGGACGCGTCGCCGAGTCTGGCTCCTCCGTGCTGATCCGGGGGGAGACCGGCACGGGCAAAGAGCTGGTGGCGCGCGCCATCCACTCCTTGAGCCCTCGGCGGGACGCGACGTTCCGAGCAGTGAACTGCGCAACGCTCACGCCCGAGCTGCTTGCGTCGGAGCTGTTCGGGCACCGCCGGGGCGCCTTCACCGGAGCTGTACAGGACCGGCCCGGTCTCTTCGCTCTGGCCAATGGCGGCACGCTGTTCTTGGACGAGATCGCCGAGATCCCGCTGGACATCCAGGGGCGCCTCCTCCGGGTCCTTCAGGAGCGCTCCTTCGTGCCTGTCGGCGGGACCGATCCAGTCCAGGTCGACGTGCGCGTCCTCGCGGCCACGCACCGTGCGCTGAGACGCGAGGTCGAGGCCGGGCGCTTCCGGGCCGACCTGATGTACCGGATCCGCGTCGTGCCGCTCTTCCTCCCGCGTCTGGTCGAGCGCTCCGGCGACATCGAAGCGCTGGCGTGGCACTTCATCGACGAGTTCAACGTCCGCGGGTTCCGCCAGGTCGAGCGCCTCGCCGCCGAGACCCTCGACCTGATGCACGCTCACGCCTGGCCGGGCAACGTCCGCGAGCTGCGCAACGTCATCGAGCACGCCTTCGTGATGGGAACCGGACCCGACCTGTTGCCGGGTGACCTGACGCCCGAGCTTCGCGGAGAGCCCCCGCCTGGAGACCCCGCCGACCGGACGGAAGAGAGCGCCGAGCGGGACCGCATCCTCACCGCGCTGAACCGCGCCCGAGGCCACAAGGGCAAGGCCGCCGAGTACCTCGGGTGGAGCCGGTCGACCCTGTGGCGAAAGATGCGCGAGCAACGACTGTAGGGCGGCGCTGGACGCTCACCAGACCGACAGCAGGTCGTCGAGGGCGCGCTGCTCCGCCGCGTCCCGTGTCCAGGTCTCCAGGCCCGTCAAGACCGGCCCGTCACGCTTCGGCAGGCCGGCCCGGTCGAGGATGGCGCAGGCAGCGCGGATGCGGGCGCCGGTCTGGACCGAGCTGTCGGCGACGACGCCACGGAGGAATCGCATCGACTCCAAGGCAGCCGCGCCCACCTCCTCGCGGACCGCCGCCAGGCGCTCGGCTCGCCGGCGCCTCAGCTCCTCTTGAACCGCCGCGACCTGGAGCCAACGCCAACAGGTGGCTCGATGGACACCCAGCTCCGCCGCCACCTCGGGCACCGTCTTCCCGGCGAGGAGGTGGTCTACAAACAGGTCGTGGCGGGGCTCAAGCTGGCCCACTTGCACTCCAGTCTGGCCACTCCCCTGCCTGGTGTAAATCAAGCAGTGCAGTCCTCCCAGGCGGGCACAATGGCCTCATGAGGCCCTCCCAGAGCCCCGTATCTGCTGCTCAACGATGGAAAGCCGCAAGTTCTCGACCTCCGAGAGCCACCCCCACACCCGGTTCCAACTCGGAGTGATTTGGCCCACCATCGATTGGCCCCGTCAAAGCCTACCTTTGACGGGGTCTTTCGTTCTTCCGCTCCACGTGCCCTACCGGACGCCCGAACTACTCCGGTAGCACGCGGAGAGCCGGGCAGTGTCTGGGCGCGACCGTCCGCATGTGTCGGTGGTCCAGACTGATGACCACGTCCGTGCCAAGACGCTCAGCGAGGGCAATGACTGATGCGTCCGTGCCTCCGAGCGGGAAGGACGCGTACTGCTCCACCAACTCGGCCATCCTCGAGAGATCCTCGGGCCTCGGCCCCTCGACGTCAAAGTCCGACAGTCCCCGCAAGAACTCCGCTTCCACCCTCGCTCCCATTCGCGAACCGATGAGGTAGGTCGCCTCGGCGACGACCATCGCCGGGATGAGCAATCGCAGTCCGGGCGTCCGGAGCGCAGCGACGCAGGCTTCGTGATCCGCGTCGTCGGCGTCGACCGCCGCATACAGCGGACCCGTGTCAACGATCGCCAGCACCGGTCCACTCCCGCGCGAGGATCTCTTCGGCTTTCCGGGCGGTGTGGCGCTGCCCGCTGCGCCCGATTCCGGCGAAGGGGAGGGCGCGAGGTTCCTCGTCGTCGAGACCGAGGGCGGCGGACAGAGCCCGGCGAACGACATCGGAGACCGACGTACCTGCGCGCTCCGCCCGACGCGCGAGGACGACGGCCATCTCTTCCGGCAGCGAAATGGTGATGCGATGCATACTTCATACTACATCATCATCTGAGGGCGGGCAAGTCGCGTCAATCGTCCGATCAGGTCGCCGTCCCAACCCTCCCGGTCCAGGTTCGCCCACCATCAAACCCTGCCGACGAGGCGGGGTTTCTTGCTCTGGCCACTGCCGGACGCCGGCCGGTTCAATCCAGGTTCGCCCACCATCGACCGAGCCCGTCAAAATTCATCTTCGACGGGCTTTTTCGCGTCCTTGTCTGGCGCGACCATGCTGGACGTTCGAACTCTGGCCCGCCTGGCACTGAGCACGGAACTTCACTATCGGTTAAGATTCGTGCATGGGGGCAACCGGACCATCGTGGGACCAACTGTACGAACATGCCGTCGCCCAGGCCGGGTATTTCACCACCGCGCAGGCAGCGGAGGCCGGCTACTCGTCGCCACTGCTGCACAAGTACCTCGCCAACGGCAAGGTCATGCGCATCCGTCGCGGCGTGTACCGGCTGGCACACTTCCCGGCGGGCGACGACGAGGATCTGGTGGTGCTCTGGCTCTGGAGCGACCGCGAAGGCGTGTTCAGCCACGAGACCGCGCTGGTCCGCCACGAGCTGTCCGATCTGCTGCCGCACGACGCCGAGATGACGGTGCCGCCATCGTGGCGGCGTCGACGGCTGCGGGTCCCCATGGGGCTGCACCTCCACTTCGCGCCCGTCCCCGCAGGCGAGCGCACCTGGTATGGCGCCGTGCCGATCACGACCGCCGCCCGCACCATTCGGGACTGCCGAGCCGCAGGTGTGTCGCCGGAGTTCGTTGACCAGGCCATTCGGCAGGGCGTTGGGCGAGGGCTGTTCACGGAGGGCGAGGTTGGCAACGGGGGCAGGTCGTGAAGCGCTACGCCACGCCGCTCGCCTTCAAGGAGGCGCTCGAAGCCCGGCTCCGGGCGGCGTCTCGGTCTGGCGGCCAGGAGCAGAACCGGCTGCGGATGCGCCTGCTGATGGACCGTTTCGCCGCGCGCGTGGTCCATGAGTACGGCGAGCACGTCGTGCTCAAGGGCGGCGTCGTACTCGAGCTCCGCCTGTCAGAGGCCCGTGCGACCAAGGATCTCGACCTTCGTCTGGTCGGCGACCCCGATGCCACCCTCACCAGGCTCCAACGCGCCGGCAGAGAGAACCTCGGGGATCACCTGGCGTTCGAGGTCGGGCCCGACCCTCGCCACCCCACGATCGAGTCGGAGGGCATGCAATACCAGGGGCTCAGGTTCCGCGTTCAGGCCCGGCTCGCCGCCAAGGTCTACGGTGGCCCCTTCGGGGTCGACGCCGCCTTTGCGGAGCCTTTGGTGGGCGACCCCGAGCTGCTGCGTGGCTCCGAGTTCCTCGCCTTCGCCGGGGTCGAGCCGCCGACCCTCCTAGTCTACCCGCTGGAGGCGCACATCGCAGAGAAGCTGCACGCCTACACGCTGCCCCGCTCGCGTCCGAATTCCCGGGTGAAGGACCTGCCCGACCTTGCGCTGCTCGCCAGGGTCCGGCCCATTGATGCCGTCACGCTGCGGGACGCTCTCGATAGGACCTTCGCGCATCGAGCGGTTCACACGGTCCCCACCGAGGTACCCGACCCGCCCGAGGCATGGCGAGTGCCGTACGCACGGTTGGCTCGTCGGGACCGCCTGCCGTGGATCGACCTCGCCGCGGTGGCCGAAACGACCCGAGCCTTCCTCGACCCCGTACTCTCCGGCGGTGGGGGGCTCTGGAGTCCCAGCGCCTGGCGGTGGGAGGCCGAAGAGCCCTGAGCGGATTCACAGCATGGCGCCGAGCGCGCGAACGTGGAAGATCCAGGCGCCGTCCCATCCCTCCGCTTCGACCCAGAAAGTTCGAACGTCGTCCAAGACGGCCCACCATCTCAGAGCAGCCGCTGGAGCCGATCCAGCGGCTGTTGCTGCTTCGCGTCGTGAACCAGTGCTAGCAGCGTCGCTTCGCCCAACTGCAGCCTGCCGCTCGCACAGCTCGTTGACGTCGCCTGTGAACACCTCTACGTTGATGGCAGAGAACTACCATGAGTACTACCATCGATTCTGCCGGAAGGTTGGTCATCCCCAAGGCCGTGCGCGACGCGGCCGGTATACAGCCAGGCACCCCCCTTGATGTGCGCTTCCGGGACGGGCGCATCGAGGTCGAGCCCGTGCCTCTCGACGTCACTATCGAGTCCGTCGGTGGCGTCGCCGTCGCCACGCCACGGGAGCCCGTCGACACGTTGTCGGCCGCGGCGGTCTCAGCCACCCGCGGCCGCCTGCGCGACGAGCGAGGCTGACCTGACCGCGGGCACCGCCTTGGACACCAGCGTCATCATCCCGGCGTTGCTGGCGTGGCACGAACACCATGGTGCAGCACTTCCCGTCGTCACCGAAGCCCTGGCCCAGGAAGAGCAAGCCATCCTCCCGCTACCCGCGCTGATCGAGGCCTACGCTGTGCTCACTCGTCTCCCAGCGCCATGGCGGCTGCGTGCCTCGGACGCTCACCGACTGCTGGTAGACACCTTTCGTGGCAGAGTGCGGGTCGTCGGCCTGGATGCAGACGACGCCTGGTCCCTCCTGTCCCAGGTGGTCACCAACGGCGTGTCGGGCGGCGCGACCTACGATGCCCACATCGCGGCATGTGCCAGGAAGGGCGGTGCCGGGCGCCTCGCCACCTTCAATCGTCGCCACTTCGAGCGCCTCGATCTCGGTGCTGTCGCCCTGTGGGTGCCGTCGGTCCACTGACCCCGCCCTCAGGGCGGCTCCGGTGGATTCCCCGGCTCCCCAGTCACCGCGTGCACCGCCTGGGCCGCACGGAGGTCTCGACCTGGACAATACAGTTATAATCGTGTATATACATGTTTATGAATACTTCACTCCAGGCCCTGGCAGACCCCAGCCGACGCCGCATCGTCGAGCTGCTGCTCGCCCGGGAGCTGCCGGTCGGCGAGCTGGTCGAGGCCTTGCCCATCGCCCAGTCCGGCGTGTCCCGGCACCTGCGCATCCTGCGAGAGGCCGGCATGGTGCGGTGCCGGGCAGAGGGTCAGCGGCGGCTCTACGCCCTACAACCCGAGCCCTTCGCCGAGCTCTCGGACTGGCTGGCCGAGGTGCGGCGGCACTGGGACCACAGTCTGGATCGCTTCGAGATGGCGCTGGCGCAGCGCCAGTCCCCCACCCCACCCGAGACCAAGGACGAGACATGAGCACGCAACAGACCATCGAGCGGGTCTTCGACGCACCCCTGGCGCTGATCTGGGAGCTCTGGACCACCGCGGCGGGCCGCGGAGCCTGGTACGGGCCGCGAGGCTTCGTGACAGAGGTGCACCGCTACGAGCTGCACGTCGGGGGCGCGTTCGACTACACGATGCGGGCGGGCTCCCCCGAGATGGCCGCGAACATGGAGAAGATGGGCCGGCCCCCGTCCTTTACGGTGAACGCTGTCATCACGGCCATCGAGCCCATGACCCACCTGGCCTGGCGAGAGACCCACGGCAGCGCCAGCATCGACACGGCGGTGACCTTCACCGAGCAGCCCGAGGGCGTGCACATGACCCTGGTGCTCGCGGCCGCGACGGAGCAGCAGCTGGGCGGCGCCGCGATGGGCTGGCGCAGCACACTCGACCGGCTCGAGGAGCAATTGGCACAAGGGGCCTGAAACCTTGGGCGTTCACCTGGGCGCCGGGTGCTCCCGTTCCGGCGCCCGGGCGAGCGCACCCAGTCCGAGGGCCGCCAGGACCACGCCCCACAGACCGGCGATCCACCGGTTGTCGACCACCCAGGCGGCCGCAGACGCCCCGGTCTCCCGCCAGACGATGAAGCCGGCCATCGCCAGGACGAAGACCCCGAACCCACGACGGAGCGACGCTCCCGGGACCCTGGACGCGAGCTGGGCACCCGCCAGCGCGCCCAGCACGGCCCCGGCGGTGACCGCACCGGCCAGCGCCAGGTCGACGGGCACATCGACCGCGTGGCCCGCATAGGCCGCAAAGGACTTCAGGGCGATCACGAGCAACGAGGTTCCGATGGCCCGGTGCATGTCCATGCCCCCGAGCAGGACCAGCGCCGGCACCACCAGGAAGCCCCCGCCGGCGCCCACCAGCCCTGTCGCCGCTCCGACCCCCAAGCCCTCGGCGACCACCAAGGCCACTGGCGGGGACCCGGCCCAGGGCCCCGGGGCCGCCGAGCTGCGGCCTCGGAACATGCCCAGGGCGGTGGCGACCATCATGGCGGCGAACAGCAGGAGCAGCGTCGATCCGCTGAACCACCCGGCCGCCCGGCCGCCGAGGTAGCCCCCGGCCATCGCCGTGGCCCCGAACAAGAGCCCCGTGCGCCAGGCCACGTTGCCCGCCCGCGCATGGGGCCAGAGCGCAAAGGCCGACGTGGTCCCGACGATCAGCAAGGACGTGGCGATGGCCTCGCGCGGCTCCAGACCCACGGCATAGGTCAGGATCGGCACCGCGAGGATCGACCCACCACCGCCCATCAGGCCAAGGGCGAGGCCGATGAGCACGGAGAGCGCCACGGCGATCCACACGGCTATTCCCCTGTCGCAGAAGTTCGCGAGGCACTCGCGAAGCAATCGTCGCGCCTGGTGGATTCCAGACGCGGCCGGTGTGGCCGAGTCACATCAACGCGGCTGGGAGCCGCCAGGCGCGACGAGGGCGAGCGAGTGTCCGTGAACTTCTGCGACATGGGACTAGTGCCGCCGCTCAGGAGAGGCGACGCGGGCCAGGGGTCTCCCGGCGAGGGCGTCCACGCGGTGCACCAGCACCATGCCGGCCAACATGGCGGCCAGGAAGGTGAGCGCCTTGGGGCCGCCCGGCAGGGCAGAGACCACCGCAGGGCCCGGACAGTAGCCAGCCAGACCCCAGCCCACGCCAAAGAGGGCGGCGCCCACGACCAGGCGGGCGTCGAGGTCCCGCCGGGTCGGCATCCTGAAGGCGTCGGAGCACAGGGGCGACCGCCGGCGTTCGATCAACCAGCGCAGCGGGGCGTGCACGAGCAGGGCCCCGACCATCACGACCCCCAGGCTCGGGTCCCAGGTGCCGAGGACGTCCAAGAAGCCGACGACCACGTCGGGGCGGGTCATCCCCGACACCACGAGGCCGATGCCAAAGACCAGGCCCGAGGCGGCTGCGGTGATCAGTCCCCTCACAGCCCACCTCCCAGCCACTGGCTGACCGCGGTGGCGCTGGCCGCGCCGGTGGCCATGAAGGTGAGCACGCTGACCAGCGAGCGCGGGGAGCTCCGAGCCAGCCCACACACGCCGTGCCCGCTGGTGCAGCCGTTCCCGAGCCGAGTGCCAGCGCCCACCAGCATCCCCGCGACGACGAGAGCGGCGGTGGACCGAGAGAGCGGATTCACGAAGGCCTCGGGAGCGGCAGGGGCGAGCAACAGTCCCGCCCCACTCAGCCCGATCACGAACGCGCCCTGGAGATGGCGGTCCCCAGTGCGACGCTGGAGCAGCCCGCCGACGATGCCGCTGATCCCAGCGACGCGACCGTTGAACAACAGGTAGCCGGACGCCGCCAAGCCGATGAGCATCCCGCCCACGAGCGGCGGGAGGAGCGCTTGAATGGTCATCGTGTGGCTCCGTCGCTGGACACCCGCACCACTGGGAGGCCAAGGGCGGTCCAGGCGGCCATGCCGCCTTCCACGGACGCGACCTGGGCCAAGCCACGGGCCCGGAGCCCCAAGGCGGCGTCGCCCGAACGCCGGCCCGAGTGGCAGACCAGGGCGACCCGAGCGTCGCTCGACCACGCGCCCGCGGCCTCGCCGAGCTCGCCAAGGGGGACCCGCAAGGCGTTGGGAATGCACCCCAGCGGTCCGCAGCACTCGACCGGCTCGCGAATGTCGACCACCTGAAGCCGCGCCGGGTTCGCCGCCACCCACTGGGGGTCGACCTCGGGGATGCCGCCGCGGCTCATGACGATGGGAAGGCCCGTCGCAGGCACCCCGCACGCCCGGTTCGCGGGCAGCGCGACGTCGATGCGCCTGGGGTAGGGAAGCCCTAGCCCGTTCATCAAGCGGATGAAGTCAGCCTCGGGGCGTCCCTGCCCGAGCCGGGCATTGTGTTGCTTCTCGACGCCCACGGTGCTGACCGTGCGGCCCCTGTAGTCGTGGCCGGGGTACACCCGGGTGGCGTCCGGAAGCGTGAAGATCTGCTCGTGCACGGAGCGGTAGAGGGTGCTCGCGTCGCCCTCCTGGAAGTCCGTGCGTCCGCAGCCGCCGATCAGCAGGGCGTCCCCGGTGAAGACCATGGCCTGGTCCAGGGTGACGAAGCTCACGCAGCCCGCGGTGTGACCCGGCGTGGCCCGGACCTGCAGCCCAAATCGACCGAACCGCACGACCTCGCCGTGCCCGACGGTCTGGTCGGAGCAGCTCACCCCTGCGGCCTCGCTGACCACCGCCTCGCAGCCGAGGCGGTCACGGAAAGCCGTGGCGCCGGTCACGTGATCGGCGTGCACGTGGGTGTCGAGCGTGCACACCAGGCGCAGGCCCAGCTCCTCGACCAGGGCCGCATCCCGCTCGACCTGCTCCAGCACGGGATCGATGATGACCGCCTGGGCACTGACGGGATCGGCCAGGAGGTAGGTGTAGGTGGAGGTGTCCGGGTCGAACAGCTGTCGGAAGATCATCGGGGTGCCTGGGAGGGAGTTGGCTTCACTGTGAGCAACGGCCGTGCCAACACCTTCCGCCTCGCGTTTCCAGCCACTTGGAGACCTGCCGAACCAAGAGTTGATTCATAATGTCTCAACATGAAGCAATATGATCGTCCAAGCACGCGCACATTCCACGGCATGGTGACCGCGTCACCCCAGATGGCCCATCTCTTCGCGCTGGTGGCGCGCGTCTCCGAGCCTGATTCGTCTGTGTTGATCCGCGGAGAGACCGGCACCGGCAAGGAGCTCGTTGCCCGGGCCATTCATGCCCTGAGCCCCCGCCGGAACGCGGCCTTTCGGGCGGTCAACTGCGCCACCCTCACCCCCGAGCTGCTCGCGTCGGAGCTGTTCGGGCACCGTCGCGGCGCCTTCACCGGGGCCATCCGGGACAAGCCTGGTCTGTTCCAGCTCGCCGACGGCGGCACGCTCTTCCTGGACGAGATCGCCGAGATCCCCTTGGACATCCAGGGGCGACTGCTGCGGGTCCTGCAGGAGCGCTCCTTCGTGCCGGTGGGCGGGACCGAGCCGGTGCAGGTCGACGTGCGCGTGCTGGCGGCGACGCACCGAGCCCTCCGCCGCGAAGTCCAAGCCGGGCGCTTCCGGGCAGACCTGATGTACCGGGTCCGTGTGGTGCCGCTGTTTCTCCCGCGCCTGGTGGAGCGCACGGGCGACATCGAGGCCCTGGCCTGGCACTTCATCGACGACTTCAACCGGCGGGGCTTCCGGCAGGTCGACCATCTGGCGCCAGAGACCCTGGACCTGCTCCACGCCCACCCGTGGCCGGGCAACGTGCGCGAGCTCCGGAACGTCATCGAGCACGCCTTCGTGATGGGCACGGGCCCCGACCTGGTGCCCGACGACCTGACGCCCGAGCTTCGCGGGGAGCCGCCGCGGGCAGACCCCGGCGCGGCGACCGCGCTCCAGGCCGAGCGGGACCGGATCCTGTCGGCGCTGAACCGCGCGCGAGGGCACAAGGGCAAGGCCGCGGAGATCCTGGGGTGCAGCCGATCGACGCTGTGGCGGAAGATGCGGGAGCAGCGGCTCTGACTCGGCAGACCATGAACCGTCCCCGTCCACTCAGGCCTCCCGGTGGGGCAGGTGGGCGGGCTCGGCGCAGGCCGTCGCCGAGGGCGCCAGAGTCACTCGGCAAGGGCAGCCACGGCCCTGGCCACCAGGTCAACGCTGGCGGGCACGGGCCCCACGCCCTCTCCCAGGGTCATCTGGCGGCCTTGCTTGATCGGTCCCAGCAGCACCAGGTAGGACTGACCCTGGCGGGTGTAGGCGTCCCGCAGTCCAGGCCGATCGGCGCGGGCTGTCTTGGAACCGGCCACGACCCACTGGTGCACCGTGTGGCGCCCGGGCTGCAGGCCACCGGAGAGCACCCGGCCCACGTCGAATGTGAGCGCCTGGGACGCGATCTCGTACCCACTCCAGCTGTCGGGGGGCTCCCCGACCGCCACCAGGGTGCCCACGAAGGCGCCGGTGGCCTGGGAGAGGAGCAGGAGGACCGCGTCTTCGGCGGCCCGGTCTTCGGCCTGGGCGATGAAGTCCACGGGGGTGTCCTGGGCAGGGCTCTGCGGGGGCGGTTCCTGGGATGCTGCGGCACAGCCCGCGAGCACGGCCAGGGTGGGCAGCAGGGTGCTCAAGGTCGGGCGGCGTAGCCGCGCTCGCTGTTGTACTCGTTCTCGACGTCGATGCCCTGTTGGTGCGACGCGGGGAAGCGGCTGGCCTGGTCGGCGTCGAGGGTGGCGAGGTCGGTCCGATAGGTGGCGACGTCGTTGACGAAGCTCTGGGCCAAGGCGATGTCGCCGGGAGACGAACCGCCCGGGGGTGCGCCACCCGCCGTCAGGGCGGCCACGATGGCGCTCTGGGTCGCGGTGAGCGCGCCCTGGCGGGCCACCAGCGCTCGGGCCCGCTGCGCCAGCGGATCGGATACGCCTTCGGCCTGACCCGGAGGCCTTGATGACCACGTCCCTGACCTACTTCGACTTCGACGGCTCCCGCGGCCTGGAGTGCCGCCTGGCCCTGACCCTGGCCGGGGTGGACTTCGAGGACGTCCGCATCAAGCGCGAGCAGTGGCCGGGGCTGAAGCCCGAGCAGCCCTTTGGGGCGCTGCCGGTCCTGGACCAGGACGGTCGCAAGCTCGCCCACTCGGCCGCCATCCTGGGCTACATCGGACGCGCCCACGGGCTCCACCCGAGCGATCCCTGGGAAGCCGCCCGGCACGACGCCATCATGGTGTCGGTCGAGGACCTGCGGGCCAAGGTGCCCGGGGGCCGGGACATGTCCGACGACGCCAAGAAGGCCGCCCGCGAGGCTTTTGCCGCCGGCTGGCTCGCCCAGTGGGCCAGCACCGTGTCCGAGCAGATCCAGGGACCGTTCTTGGCCGGGGAGCAGCTGAACGTCGCCGACCTCAAGGTCTTCGTCATCCTCAAGGCCTACCTCAACGGTGGCTTCGACCACATCCCCGCCAGCGTGTTCGACGCGTGGCCCGAGCTGCTCGCACACCAGGCCGCCGTGGCCGCCCACCCCGGGGTCCAGGCCTACTTCGCCGGGCGCTGACCATGTCCGTGCCGACCCAGCTCGTGATCTTCGGCGCGTCCGGGGACCTGGCCCAGCGCAAGCTGGTCCCCGCCCTGCTGGGCAACGTGGCCGAGGGCGCACTGTCCCAGGGCCTGCAGGTCGTGGGCGTGTCGCGCTCGGAGCGCACCAGCGAGGGGTGGCGAACACGGCTCGATCCGCACATCCCATCGGAGCTCCGGTCCACGTGGCATGGCTTCCGGGACCAGCTGCACTGGGTGAGCTGCGATCCGACGCGACCGGGCGCCGTGGCCCAGCTCAAGATCGCGCTGGACGGGCTCATCGCCCAGGCCGGCGGGCACCCCGTGCGCTCCGGGCGGCTCTTCTACCTGGCGCTGGCACCAGCGCTGTTCGGTCCGGTGGTCCAGGCCCTGTCCGACGAGGGCATGCTGGCCTGTCCGCCGGACAGCGCCGAAGGCTGGCGACGGGTCGTGGTCGAGAAGCCCTTTGGCAAGGACCTGGCCAGCGCCAAGGCGTTGAACCAGGCCCTGCTCAGCCACCTGCGCGAGGACCAGCTCTTCCGCATCGACCACTACCTGGGCAAGGAGACCGTCCAGAACATCCTGGCTCTGCGGTTCCAGAACGCGATCTTCGAGCCCCTGTGGAACCGCCAACACGTGGAGTCTGTGGAGATCTCGGTCTGCGAGACCGTGGCCATGGAGGGCCGCCGGGGGGCCTACTACGACACGGCGGGGGCTCTGCGGGACATGGTGCAGAACCACCTCCTCCAGGTGCTCGCCCTGGTCGCGATGGAGGCCCCCGGGGCGCTCCGGGCCGACGCCATCCGGAACGAGAAGGTCAAGGTGCTCCAGGCCCTGCGCCCCTTCTCGGCCCAGCGGGTCCAGAGCGACGTGGTCCGCGCCCAGTACGCCGCAGGCCCTGCCCGGGATCGGGGCTACCTGGTGGAGCCCGGTGTGGCCCAGGGCTCGACCACCGAGACCTTCGTGGCCATGCGGGCCCTGGTGGACAACTGGCGCTGGAGCGGGGTGCCGTTCCTGTTGCGCACCGGCAAGGCTCTGCCCAAGCGCTTCAGCGAGGTGGTCCTGCGCTTTCGCACGCCGCCGGTGGACCTGTTGAACGGCCCGCTGCCCGAAGACACCTGTGCCCTGCGGCCCAACGACCTGCGCCTGCTGATCCAGCCGGTCGAGGCGATGCGCTGGTCCTTCCTGGTCAAGCAGCCGGGACCGGGCATGGTCATGCGCCCGGCGGAGCTCGGCTTCGACTACGCGTCGATGGGCGAGGGCCCGACGCCCCCGGCGTACCAGCGCCTCCTGTTGGATGCCCTGGAGGGCAACGCGACCCTGTTCATTCGCGGCGACGAGGTCGAAGCGGCGTGGTCCTTTGTCGACGGCATCCGCGAGGGGTGGCACGCCACCGGGGCGCCGGTCCACCAGTACCCGGCCGGCTCCCGGGGTCCCGAGGCAGCGGACAGCCTGTTCCGCGGCTGTGAGGGCACCTGGAGTGCCGGCCCGTGACCCTGACGGTGACGGACTCGGTGGGGGCCACGGCCGGCCGCCTGCTCGATGAGGCACTCACCCGGGCCAAGCACACCAGAGGCCGCGCGAGCCTGGCCGTGCCCGGCGGGGGCAGCCCGCTGTCCGTGTTCCGGTGGCTGGCCGAGCACCACGATGGGGGTGGCACGCTGCTCACCTGGGTCGACGAGCGGCACCTGCCCTGCGACCCGAACGGGCCGTGGCAGGACCTGCCTGCCGAGAGCAACCTGCGAGGCGCCTGGGAGCACTGGCTCTCCCGGACGAACCGGCCCCCTGCGCTGCTGCCGATGGTCAGCCCCGGGACCCTGGACCAAGCCTGCGCGACCTTCGCGGCGGCGTGGTCCGGCCGCGTCGAGCGCCTGGACGCCGTGCTCCTGGGCATGGGCCCCGACGGCCACGTGGCGTCCCTGTTCCCCGGGCACCCCGTGCTGTCGGCGACCGGGGTCTGTGCCGCGGTGAGCGACAGTCCCAAGCCGCCGTCAGAGCGCCTGACCCTGACCCTGCCCACGCTGCTCGCGGCCGAGACCGTGGTGCTCGTGGCGACCGGGGCCGCCAAGGGCGCTGCCCTGGCCCGGGCGGCCGCCGGCGACCCTCACCTTCCCCTGACCCCGCTGTGGCAGCGAGACGACCTGGCCGTCGTGCTCGATCCGGCCGCGGCTTCGGAGCTCCCGTGAGCACGTCCCCTCCCCTGGCCCAGATCGCCGTCATCGGCATGGGCGTCATGGGCCTGTCCCTGGCTCGAAACCTCCACAGTCGCGGTCTACGGGTCGTCGGCTTCGATCGGAGCCCGGCCCGCGCGGCCGCGCTCACCGACACCTGGGGCGACGAGCGCTTCTCCTTCACCAGCGACTACGGGAGCGTCGCAGCGGCCCTGGAGCGGCCCCGACGGCTCCTGCTCATGGTGACGGCCGGTGCGGCGGTGGACGCGGTCATCGCCGCTGCCAAGCCCTTCCTGGCGCGGGGCGACGTGATCGTGGACGGCGGAAACTCCCACTGGCCGGACACGGACCGGCGGGAGCAGGCCCTGGCCGCAGAAGGCCTGCAATTCGTGGGCATGGGCGTGAGCGGCGGACAGGAGGGGGCCCTGCGCGGGCCCTCGATGATGCCCGGCGGCAGTCCCCAGGCCTGGGACGCCCTGCGGCCCCTGCTCGAGCCGGCGGCCGCGGTGAGCGACACGGGACCGTGTGTCACCTGGTGTGGCCACGGAAGTGCCGGCCACGCCGTGAAGATGGTGCACAACGGCATCGAGTACGGCGACATGCAGCTCATCGCCGAGGTGTGGTCACTCCTGCGTCCGGGCCGCACGCCGGGCCAGGTGGCCCAGGTCTTCCACCAGTGGAACGAGGGCCGCTTGCAGAGCTTCCTGGTGGAGATCACCAGCCACATCGTGGCGGCACGGGATCCGCGCGGCAGCGGCCCCCTGGTGGACGCCATCCTGGACGTCGCCGGCCAGAAGGGCACCGGGCGCTGGACCGTGGTGGACGCCGTCCAGGCCGGGGTGGCCATGCCCACCGTCGCCGCCGCCGTGGACGGTCGGGTGCTCTCTGCCCGCAAGGCCGACCGGGTGCGTGCTGCGGGTCTCATCCGCGAAGACCACGCCGCGCCGGACATCGCGTCGGCGGACCTCGAGGCCGCGCTCTATGCCGCCAAGCTCTGCTCCTACTCCCAGGGATTCAATCTGCTGGCTGCGGCGTCGACCAGCCGCGGCTACGACACAGACCTGGCGGAGATCGCCCGGATCTGGAAGGCGGGCTGCATCATCCGGGCCCGCTTCCTGGACCGAGTGCACGCGGCCTTCCAGCGGGACCCGGGGCTGACACTGCTGGCCCTGGACCCGGACTTCGCGGCCGAGCTGTCCCAAGCCCTTCCGGCCCTGCGCCGTGTGGTCGGAGCCGCGATCGGCGCCGGTGTCCCGGTGCCGGCCCTGGCTGCGTCGCTGAGCTGGCTCGACCAGCTGCGGCAGACCCGGGGAACCGCCTGCCTGATCCAGGCCCAGCGCGACTGGTTCGGGGCCCACAGCTACAGGCGCACCGAAGCGCCAGATGTGCCTGTGCACACGGAATGGGGCACACTGGAGCGCCTCAGCTAAGGACACCCATGCTCCTCGCGCTCGCGCTGGCCCTGGTGGGCTGCGAAGCCGACCCGGCGCCGGCCTCGGACGGACTGCCGCCGCTGAGCGCTCCCCTGCGGGCGCTCACCCCCACCGAGTACAACAACGCCATCCGCGACCTGCTGGTCCTGCCGGCAGACGGCGCCGACTGGCCGGCGGCCCCCGACATCGCCGGCCGCTTCACCGCCTCGGAGGGCCAGACCAGCGGCGTCTTCGGCGTCGACGCCGCCGACGAGCCGCCCTGGCCGCGCATCCTTCCCGAAGAGGCGATGGTCGCGGGCTTCGAGGGCATCGCCAACGGCCAGGAGCCCTCGGCCTACCAGCTCGAGGAGCTCCAGAAGGCCGCCGTGCACTTCGCCAGCTTCACCCTGGTGTCTTCCAACTTCTTCCAGTGTGAGGACTGGGCCAGCTCCCAGGATGCCGACTGCGCCTGGGCCAGCCTGGCTCGCTTCGCCCAGCGGGCCTGGCGGCGCCCCCTCGCAGCCGACGAGCGCCAGCGGCTCCTGGACTTCTGGACCAGCAACCTGGACGCCGGCACCGCCGAGGAGGCCGTGGTCCTGACCGCGGCCGGCATCCTCCAGGCGCCGCAGTTCGTCTTCCGCATCGAGCGGGGCGACCCGGCGACCACCACGGCGTCCCAGGTGGCCCTCACGGACTGGGAGGTCGCCACCCGGCTGTCGTTGTTGTTGTGGGACTCGATGCCCGATCCGACCCTCTTCCAGGCCGCGGCCGACGGCGAGCTGTCCACCGAAGAGGGCGTGCGCACCCAGGTCCGGCGGATGCTCCAGGACGACCGCGCACACGCCGCGCTGGTGCGCTTCCACGACCAGTGGCTCGGCACCGACGCCGTGCACGACGTGTCGCCTGACCGCTCGGCCTATGGGCCCCTCTATGGGCTGGACCCGGACCCCGAGCTCGACACCACCGGCGACGCGGACTGGCCGTCCGTGTTGGGCCCGGTGCGCTACTCGATGGAGGCCGAGGTCTTCCTGTTCGTCCGCGACGTGCTGTTCGGGGACGAGCCGACCCTGACCCGGCTCCTGACCCACGACCAAGGCTGGTCGTCCAGCTACACCGAGCCGCTCTACGGCGACGTGGAGACCCTCGAGGGCGACACCGAGCGCTGGCCCTACGAGACCATCATCGCCAGCCTGCCGACCCAGGGCACCCTCACCCTGCGCCCCATCGCCTTCCCCCCCGGTGAGCGGGCCGGCCTGCTCACGCTGCCGGCCTTCCTCGCGGTGGGGGCCTACACCGTGCACCCGGCCCCCATCCTGCGAGGGCACACGATCCTGGAGCGGGTGACCTGCACCGACCTGGGGGTGCCACCCCAGGGCGCCGAGGCCGAGACCCCCCAGGACACCCTGGACGCCGAGTCCACCAACCGGGCTCGGACCGAAGAAGCGACCAGCGCCGCGGAGTGTGCGGGCTGCCACGACATGCTCAACCCAGCGGGCTTCGCCTTCGAGCACTACGACGCCATGGGCATGTTCCGCACCACCGACAATGGCCAGCCGGTGGACGCCAGCGGGTCGACGAGCATTGGGGGCGAGGACTTCAGCTTCATGGACGCCCTGGGGCTGAGCCTTCAGCTGGCCGCCAGCGAGCGGGTCCGGGACTGCTACAGCCTCCACTGGGCACGGTCGGCCACCGGGCTGAGCCTCGACGAGCACGACGACCGGATCGCAGACCTGCAGGCCTCCTTCCGGGCCGACGACGACGTGCTCCAGCTGCTCGAGGACCTGGCGGCCAGTGCGCTCTTCCGGACCCTGCAGACCGAGGAGGACAGCCGATGATCCATCGACGACGCTTTCTCCAGACCCTGGGACTCGGCGCGGTAGGTGCCGGCACCCTGTCCAGCCGGACCCTCTGGGCCGATCAGCACGAGGCCCCGAAGCGGCTGTTGATCATCTCCCACTGCCACGGCTGGCCCTATGAGAGCTGGCGGCTCCGCCCAGAAGGCCTGTCCGACGACGCGCCCTGGGAGCTGGAGCTGACGACTCTGGACGCCGACGAGCTCTCCGCACCCCTGGCCCCGCTGCACGCCCACCGCAGCCGGCTGGTGGCCCTGGACGGCCTGTCCTTGGCGACCGCCGAGCTGGACATGGACGGCAACCGCCACGACACCGGCTGGGTGCACGCCTGGACCGGGGACAATGCGGATTTTTCCGACTCGGACACCCGCAGCCGCTCCCCGAGCATCGACCAGCGCATCGCCGCCGCCATCTCGCGCCTGGACCGCCTGCCGTCGTTGGAGCTCTCGGTCGACGCAAGCGGCGAGAGCGGCCGACCCATCGCCTATGCCCAGAACGGCGTGCGGCTGCCGGTGGCCAACACGCCGCTGCTGGCCTGGGAGCGCCTGTTCGGGCTCACCTCGAACGCCGATCCACTGGTCCTGCGCCAGAGGGAGCAGCTCGCCTATGCCCACGCCGAGTACCAGGCGGTGTGTCCAAGCCTGGGCCGGGCGCAGCAGGAGCGGCTGACCACCCACTTCGACCTGCTCGACGACCTGATCGCCCGCATCACGGGGCTGGCGAGCCTGACCTGTGACACCGTGCCCGAGCCGGTCACGTCGGTCGCCAGCTACGACGAGAACTTCGACGCCTTCGCCGAGCTGATCGGTGCGGCCTTCGCCTGCGACATCACCCGAGTCGCGAGCCTGTCCCTGGGCGAGCTGCCCACCGCGGACTTCGGCTGGGACAGCCTGACCGACGACGTGCACAAGGGCATCGCCCACGGGGTCTACGACAGCCCCATGAAGCTCCAGGCGATGACCGACTACCTGACCCTGCACAGCGAACAGGTGGCGCGGCTGGTCTCGCTACTGGAGAGCCTGCCCGACGTGGACGGCCGCTCGGTCATGGACAACACCCTCATCGTCTGGGGCTCGGAGCTGGGGGATGGTTGGCACGGCTACCAGCACTGGTGTCCGCTCCTGATCGGGGGGGACTGGCACTTCCCCACCGGCCGCTACGTGCACGAGCCCCACGCCACACCGGTCGAGATCCTGGTGCCCGACGGCTACGCCACAGTGTCCGGCCTGCCCCACCAGCACCTGTTGGTGAGCGTCGCCCAGGCCCTGGGACTGGACCTGGACAGCGTGGGCATCGACGCGACCTGGAGCCAGACCGGGGATCGGATCGACTGCAGCGGCCCGCTTGCGGTGCTGACGTGATCGGCCTGTGGCTGGGGCTCGGCTGTGGCGGCGGCACGCTGACGACCGGCACGACGGGTGTCGACACCGGCGCGGCGTCCACCGGCACCGCGTGCTGGTGGTGTGTCGACACCGGCCTGGACAGCCAGGACACCAGCGACCCCACGGACTCGAACTCCAAGACCGGCAAGGACGACACCGGCAAGGGCGGCGACGAGGTGCTGTCCGGTCGGCAGGCCCAGGGCTCCGGCCTGGGGAGCCTGAGCTTCGCCGACTACGACGCGTCGGCCTACTGCGGCCTGAACCTGGAGGTCGTCGAGGCCACCGCCGCAGACACCTGCGACGACTGCGACTTTGCCTGGCTCGTCACCCTGAGCGACACGGCCGAGGTGACCAAGGACGGTGGCGGCTGCGGCCCTGGTCTGGCCTATGAGGGCACGTCGAACTGGTGGGGGCACGGCGCCGACGGCCAGCTCTGGTCGTCGACGGACGGCGGGGCCTGGTCTGCCGAGAGTGGTTCGACGAGCAAGGTGATGGGCATGTCGTGGACGTGGAGCCTGAACCTCTGACGGACGCTGACGCTCACCCCGCCCTCGCCCGCGCCCGCCACCGGGACGGACTCACCCCCACCTGCCGCTTGAACGCCCGTGAGAACGCCGCCTCGGAGCCATAGCCGACGCCCTCGGCGATGTGCGCCAGGCCCGCGCCCTCGCGCAGGCCCCGGCGGGCCAGCACCGCGTTCGCCGTCGACGCCTTCCGGGTCGGTCGGGCCGCCCAGGCCGTCTGATCAGCGGAACAGCCACACGACCCCGGCCCCTTCGGCGTCGCCCAGGGCCCCCCAGGCCCCGACCGCCAGGGCATCGCGCCCGTCTCCGCCGCCACCGGGGATGGCCGCGAGGCCCTGGGAGAAGGCGTCGCCGTCGGCGTGACCGGAGGTGCTGTCCAGGGTGTCGACTGCGGTGGTCCCCAGGGGCGTGCCCCACGCCAGCCACAGCACACCGGGACCGGACTCGCCCTGGGGGCCCACCGGCGCGTGGGGTGCGCCGAAGACCACGTCGTCACGGCCGTCGCCGTCGAGGTCCAGGTCCGTCGCCAGCGTGGTGCCGACGCGGTCCCCCGCTCGCTGGCCGGTGAGCAGCCCGTCGGGTTCGTCGCTCGGAGGACTCAGGTGGATGGCGACGCTGCCCGCGTGGTCGGCCACCCGGCCGTCCTCGGGCGCACTCACGACCAGGTCGGCCAGCCCGTCGCCGTCCAGATCGCCGCCCAGGGCCAGCTGAGCCCCGGACGCGCCCGTACCGCCCACCCGGTGATCCGCATCCGCCACCGCCAGGCCGTCCGGGACCGGTGCCAGGAAGATCGCCGCCCGGCCACCGCCACCCAGAGCCCCAGGCGCCCCGATGGCCAGGTCCAGGAGACCGTCGCCGTCCACGTCGCCGGCGGACAGCGACGTGCCCGCTTCGTGTCCGTCGGCCGTGCCAGAGACCCGCTCCGAGACGGACCAGAGCGGCACGTCGCCGGGCTCGAAGGGCCCACTGGCCACATAGACGACCCCTCGGCCATCGCCCTCGAAGGGCGCTGAGACGGCGACTTCGGCGGCACCGTCGCCGTGGTGGTCACCGAGACCGACCACGGCATGTCCGGTTCCCGCGTAGGGCGTGATGCCGATCAGGCGGGTCTGCACGGCGCTGATCCGCCCCCGGTAGGCCACCGGGCCGGGCACCCAGCCCGCGTAGCCGGACCCGTCCTCGAGGCCATCCGGCGCTCCCAGCCACAGATCGGGCACGCCGTCCCCGTCCACGTCCCCGGCTGCAGCGACCTCCGTGCCCAGGGCCCCTGGCGCAGGATCGTCCGGCTCTGCGACCCGCACCGCTGTCGGCGAGAGCGCCGCGATGCCGACGATGTCGACAGGGGCCAGATACGCGAGGTCAGGGACCTGGGCCTGGGGTGCCGTGACCACCAGGTCCGCGGCGCCGTCGGCGTCCAGGTCGCCGGCCATCACCAGGGCGTAGCCGGCCCGGCCGTGGATCTGGTCGCCCACCAGGCAGCCCTCGGCCACCAGCCCGCCCAGCACCGCTCCTGTCACGCAGAGGGGCGCGGGCTCCTCGTCGACCCACGGACACTCCGCGGCCGGGCACCAGTCGCACCCCCCGGTGAAGAGCAACAGCAGCATGGGCCCACGGTAGTCCAGGGTCTACAGGAACAGCGCCCGCTCGTGCTCCGTCACGTGCTCCCGAGGGGCCGGCAGTGTGGTGGTGTGGCCCGTGGGCAGGAAGCCATGCCGCGCATAGAGCCTCACCGCCGGCAGGTTGGCGTCCGCGACCTCGAGCAGCAGCGTGTGCTCGCCGAGCTCCCGGGCCCAGGCCACCAGCGCCTGGACCAAGGCGTCGCCCAACCCTCTGCCCCGGCTCTCGGGCGCAACCCACATGGAGAGCAGCCAGGACGTGCGCGCCCGGTCGGCGTCCGGTCCGCCCCGCACGATGCCCACGTCGGCGCCACCATCGACCGCGACAAAGGTGGCCAGATCACGGACCTGCTGATCCCAGCTCTCCGGGGGACGCTGGGCGGTCTCGGCGTAGGTGCTGGCGAAGGCGTCGGGGGCCTCTTGCAGCGACCGCAGCCGAATCGCCCGCAGGCGCGGCCCTTCGTCGGGCCCCAGGCGAACCACGATCATCGGGTCTTCAGGGTCGGGATCAGCGGAGGCACCCACGCCCTCTATCCACCGCTGTCAGGAGACCGCTCTGGGGGCTGCCGGAGTCCGGGTCTTCGGGGTATGGATCCAACACCTTCTTGGAGCACCGATGACCTCTGCCAAGACCGCCCTGCAGGCCATCCGGAATCACGCCGGCACCCGCCAGACCCTGGGCCTGGACGACGCGACTGTCGACCGCTTCCTGGCCCTCGATCCAACCCTGGCCGAAGCCATCCTGGCGGCCCAGGCCGAGCACAAGGCCATGGCCGCGGACCACGCCGAGCTGCTGGCCGCCGACGAGGCCGCCTTGGCCCTGGCACTTCAGACCGACTTCGTGAACTTCTACCCGCCCGAGACGGTGAACCCCTACGTGGCCCTGGCTGCCCGGGGTCCCTGGGTCATCACCACCCACGGCGCAGTCATCCACGACAACGGCGGCTACGGCATGCTCGGCATGGGCCACGCCCCCGCCGAGATCCTGGCGGTCATGGCCCAGCCCCACGTGATGGCCAACGTCATGACGCCCAACGCCAGCCAGAAGCGCTTCGCGACCCTGCTCCAGGCCGAGATCGGCCAGACACGCACGGACGGCTGTCCCTTCACCCGCTTCATCTGCATGAACTCGGGCTCCGAGTCGGTGACGGTCGCCTGCCGGATCTCCGACGTGAACGCCCTGCGCCAGACCGGCCCGGGGGGCCGCCACCAGGGGCGGACCATCAAGTTCCTGACCCTGGAGGGCAGCTTCCACGGGCGCACCGACCGGCCGGCCCAGGCGTCCGACTCCTGTGTCAGCACCTACCGCAAGCACCTGGCCAGCCACCACGGCAACGACAACCTGGTCACGGTGCCGATCAACGACGTGTCGGCTCTGCGAGCGGCCTTTGCCGACGCAGACGCCCAGGGTGTCTTCCTCGAGCTGTTCCTGATGGAGCCCGTGATGGGCGAGGGCAACCCGGGCGAGGGCGTGACGCCCGAGTTCTACGCCGCCGCCCGCGAGCTCACCCGGGCCCACGGCGGATTGTTGCTGGTCGACAGCATCCAGGCCGGCATCCGCGGCACCGGGTACCTCTCCGTGGTCGACTACCCCGGCTTCCAGCACCTCGACCCGCCGGACCTGGAGACCTGGTCCAAGGCCCTGAACGCCGGGCAGTACCCCATGAGCGTGCTCGGCCTGACCGCCAGTGCTGCGGCGCTCTACCAGCGCGGCATCTACGGCAACACCATGACCACCAACCCCAAGGCCCTCGACGTGGGCTGTGCGGTGCTCAGCGGCCTGACCCCCGCGATCCGAGAGAACATCCGGGCCCGGGGCCGACAGCTGGTCGCCGGCTTCAACCAGCTGGCCCGCGAGTTCCCCGGCGTGGTCACCAACGTCCAGGGCACCGGGCTCTTGTGCTCCTGCGAGCTCACCCCGAGCATCGAGGTGGTGGGCTACGACGGCATCGAGACCTGGCTGCGAAAGCACGGCCTGGGGGTGATCCACGGCGGCGAGAACAGCCTGCGCTTCACGCCCTGGTTCAGCCTGAGCGAAGCCGAAGCCGACCTGATCGTGGACTGTGTCCGCCAGGGCATCGCGGCCTTCGTGGGCGCCCAGGCCGCCGCGAGCAAGTAGCGCTCAGCTGAACCGGCGCATGAGCCAGTAGACCAGGCCTGGGCACAGGCGCATCAGCACGTCCACCGCGACGCCGTGGCCGGTGATGACCTTGCGTCGACGACGCCTGGCGATGGCGGCGACCATCACCCGGGCCGCCCGATCGGCCTTCCACATGATCAGCTCTGGCCGCTTGTCGACGCGGTCCTCGTGGAACACGCCCTTGTTGTCGACCTGGTTGATCTCGGACTCCACGAAGCCGGGGTGCAGGGCCGTGCAGCTGACGCCAGTGCCCTTGAGATCGATGTAGAGCCCGTCGCCGTAGGCCCCGACCGCGGCCTTGCTCGCCGCATAGGCCGCGCCGGTCGGGTAGCTCACGAACGACGCCACGCTGCCCATCAAGGCCAGCCGGCCGCCGGTCTTGAGCAGCTCTGGGAGCGCGGCCTGGACCGTGCCCACCACCCCGAACACGTTCACGCCCAGCTGCCGCTGGAAGTCTTCGACCGTGGCGTGGTGGCCCTTCTTGGCGATGCCGAAGCCCGCGTTGGCCACCGCCACATCGAGCCCGCCCCACGCCTCCACGATGTGCGCCACGGCGCCGACGAGGGCGGCCTGGTCTTGCACGTCACAGGGGACCGCGAGGCCCTCACCGCCTGCAGCCTGGACCTGGGCCACGGTCTGGTCCAGCTTCTCTGTCCGGCGTCCAGATACCGCGACGCGGGCCCCTTGACGGGCGAATTCGACAGCGATGGCGCGGCCGATGCCGCTGCCCCCGCCCGTGATCCAAGCGACCTTGCCTGCGAACTCACCCATCGGTGCACCCTCCTCGGCAGCGCCTCTATCCGGTGCCGTTACATTCCCGCCCTCGATCCGGGAGATCCAGATGTCCCCCCTCCTCTTGCTGGCTCTGGCGGCCTGCTCCGACGGCGAACCCACACCCCAGGCCCAGCCCGGCCCGCTCACGGCCGGCATCGCCACGGCGCGCATCCCGGCGCCCGTAGGCATCGGCACCGCGGGCAACGGCCCCTTCGACGCGCCCACCTCGGACTCCCCCTTCGCCGAGATCTACCCGGCGACCAAGCACCTGTATGGCCACCCGGAGATCAAGGTCGTCACGCTGTCCCGGGGCGAGGGCTTCGAGCTCATCTTCGTCCGGGTCGACGCCATCGGCATGTTCCAGCAGCTCCGCCGGGCCCTGGTCCTGGAGCTCGAGCAGCGCACCGGCCGGGACTTCGACGACGCCCTCATCATCGGAGCCACCCACACCCACTCGGGACCTGGGCGAGTGCTCGATGCCGGGGGCTTCTTCGACCTGATCGCAGACCGCTACTTCCCCGAATTCTACGAGGCCTTCCTGCACACGCTCGCCGACACCATCGAGGCCTCCCTGGCGGACCTGCAGCCAGCGAGGGTGGGCCACGCCATCACCACCTGCAGCGACGCCCACGAGGACCGCCGCTGCGAGGACGGACTGGACTACGAGAACCCCGCCCTGCCGGTGATCGCCGTCGAGCGGGACGCTCGGGTCGACGCGGTGGTCATGAGCTACGCCATCCACGGCACGGTGCTCGGCATCGACGAGCTGTTCCTGTCCCAGGACGTGTCCGGGGTGATCGAACAGGCCGTCGAGGACCGCTTCGACCACCCGGTCGAGGCCTTGATGTTCAACGCCTGGGGTGCCGACATGGCCCCGGCCACGCCGATCGTGGAGACCCGCGCCGGCGCGAGCCAGCCCAGCGGATTCGACAAGATGGACGCCGTGGGCCAGACCGTGGCCGACGCCGTGGACCAGGCCGTGACCTCGCTGAGCTGGCACGACGAGCCCACCATCGCCGCCACCACCAGCCGCATCCACATCGACCGCGAGATCATCGGCTACGAAGACGGGGTGTTCGAGTACGAGTACGGCGGCGTGTACTGCGAAGGCGGCGACGACTGCGACACCAGCACGGTCGAGGAAGAGCTCGATGCGCGCTGCATCCCCTTCAACGCCGACTACCCAGCCCCGGACCAGACCGTCGTGACCGCCGGACAGGTGGGCGGCATGCACTTCATCACCTGGCCTGGCGAAGCGGGCACACTGCTCGCAGAGGCGCTGATGGCCGACATCCAGGACACACACCCGGACGTCCAGGAGCTGGCTTTCTTCGGCTACACCCAGGACTACCTGGGCTACTCCATCCTGGAGGACGACTGGTGGCAGGGCGGGTACGAGGCCGCCGGTGGCCTCTGGGGTCCCCAACAGGGAGAGCACCTGAGCTTCTGGTCCTGGCTGGCCTTTGGCAGCTACATGGGCACCCACATCATGGGCCTGGAGCCCGAGCCCATCACGCCCTTCGACGACCCGGTCTACGAACCCTACGTGGTCGAGACGGCCATCGATGCCGGCACGGTCCTGGCCGACGTCCCTGACGCCGTCGGGGTCTCCGACGTGGTGACCCTGACCGTGCTCGGCGAAGACGCCTGGCTGGGCACGCCCCTGGCCCACCTCGAGACCGCCGCCGGAGAGCCGGTCACGCGGGCCAATGGTGCACCCGTGGACAGCGACTCCAGCCGCTTCTGGATCGACCACGTGGTGGACCCCACCTACGAGGACGAGGAGCTCGCCGGGGCCCGCACCTTTGCCTGGACCTACTCCCTGCCCGTCCAGAAGCCCACGGTCGGTGCCGGCACCCTGGCGGCGGGCAGCTACCGGATCCGGGTGGAGATCCCCAGGGCCGACGGGTCGATCGACACGGTGACCAGCAGCGCCTTCACCGTCACCCTTGACTGAGCCCTGCACGCGTCCGGAGCCGGTGGACCCCCACACGGTTCCGGTGCCCATCCTGTCCCGAGACGCGCGCTTCGTGGTGGTGGCCAAGCCGTCGGGCCTGGCGGTGCACCGGGGCCTGGCCCAGGACCCGACCTACGTGCTTCAGCGGGTGCGGGATGCCGTGGGACGGCATGTCTACCCCGTGCACCGCCTGGACCGCCCCACCAGCGGGGCGCTGCTCATGGCCCTGGACCGGGACGCCGCCCGCATCCTGCACGACCAGTTCGACGCCCGCACCGTGGCCAAGCGCTACCTGGCCCTGGTGCGGGGCCGCGCGCCCGACGAGGGGGGCGTCGACTCGCCTCTGGCCCGAGACTCCGGGGCCCCGGTCGAAGCCCTCACCCGGTATCGCACGCTGCAGCGGGTGCGCAGGGCGTCGTGGCTCGAGGTCATCCCACTGACTGGCCGCAAGCACCAGATCCGGCGGCACCTGCGCCGGATCGACCACCCGGTGGTGGGCGACGTGACCCTGGGGGACGGCAGCATCAACCGGCAGTTCCGGCAACGCTGCGGGCTCTGGCGACTGGCACTGCACGCCAGCCAGCTGGCCTTCGATCACCCCGAGACCGGGGCCCGCATCCAGGTCGACTGCCCGCTCCCCCCAGACCTGGCCGGACCGCTGGAGCGCCTGGGCATCCAGGGCTGAGCGCCCGGCACCCCCAGCCCCGTCTTCGCATTCCTTAGGACAGGGTCACGGATTGTCCGGGGCCCGAATGGTGCAGCCAAGCCGGCGTCGGAGTGTGCGAGTCCCGAGCGGGACCACCTCAACCTCTCCACTGGAGCACCCCATGAAGACCCTCATCGCCCTGACCACCCTCGCCGCCATCGCCACCTCCTCCGCCGACGCCGAAGCCCGCCCCATGCTGGACCGCGGCGACCGCATCGAGATCGCAGCCCAGTCCGGCGAGCTGACCAAGCGAGAGGTCGCCCGCCTGCGAGCCGAGCAGCGTGAGCTGGCCACCGCCCTGGACATCGCCCAGTCCGACGGGCGTGTGACCCGGGCCGAGCGCAAGCAGCTGCAGCGCCTGGAGAACCAGCTGGATCGTCGCCTGGTGCGCTACGGGCACAACGAGCGCTCCCGACGCTGAGCCTTGGCGGGCCCACCACCCGGCCGCGCTCTCCATGTGGGGGGCGCGGCCGTCGCGCGCCGGGCTCGGTTACGCCCAAGGCATGGGCAGGCGCTTGCAAGCGGCAGTCGTCGGGACGGTCGCAGGGCTGGCCGGCTGGACCTGGCTGGCGCTGGACTGGGTCCCGGTGACCAACACCGAGATGGCCCCGAGCCTGGTGCCGGGAGACTGGGTGCTGTTGGGGCCCGGTGCGCCCGTGCTGGGCCGAGTGGTCGCGCTCGACGACCCGGCCTGGCCGGGTCGACCGGTGCTGCGCCGGGTGCTCGGCCTGGCCGGCAACACGGTGGGCGTGGAAGACGGGCTCGTGGTGGGCGAGGATCAGCGCCTTCGGATCCGGGAGATGGGTCGCGACGAGCACACCCTGACCCTGGCCGAGGACAACGGCTACCTGATCCGCCGACTGCTCACCCGGGACCGGGCCCGAACCCCGCCGGTCCAGGTCCCCGACGGCCAGCTGTGGCTGCTGGCGGACAACCGGCCCGAAGCCCTGGACAGCCGCTGGTGGGGACCGGTCGCCGCCGAGCGGATCGAGCAGGTCGTGTGGCTGCGGCTGGGCGAGCCCGGCCTGTGGCGCAAGCGCGTGGCCATCGGTGGCCGCGACGGTCCCTGGGCCAAGCCCACGCCGCAATCCGCCGCCGAGCCGGGGTAGCGTGCGGCGTGCCCGAGTACCCCGACGTCACCGTCTACATCGAGCGCCTGGAAGCCCGGGTCACCGGCCACGTCTTGGAGCGCCTGCGCCTGGCCAGCCCGTTCCTGGTGCGCACCTTCGACCCCCCGATCAGTGCCCTGACCGGGCTGACCGTGCGTGGCTTCCGCCGGATCGGCAAGCGCATCGTGTTCGCCTTCGATCACGACCTGTTCCTGGTGCTGCACCTGATGGTCGCGGGTCGCCTGCGCTGGCGGGATCCCGGCGCCAAGCTGAACCGTCGGCTGGCCCTGGCCGGCTTCGACTTTGCCCACGGCACCTTGCTGCTGACCGAAGCGAGCAAGAAGAAGCGGGCGTCCCTGCACCTGGTCCGTGGCGAGGCGGCCTTGGCAGAGCACGACCGGGGCGGCGCGGAGCTCTCTGGCCTGGATCGTGAGGGCTTCAAGGCCGTGCTGCGCCGAGAGAACCACACCCTCAAGCGCACGCTGACCGATCCCAGGCTGTTCAGTGGGATCGGCAACGCCTACAGCGACGAGATCCTGCATCGGGCCCAGCTCTCCCCGCTCACTTGGAGCACCCGGCTCGACGAGGACCAGATCACCCGCCTCTACCAAGCCACCCTGGCCTGCCTGACCGAGTGGACCGAGCGGCTGCGAGCCGAGGTCGGCGACGGCTTCCCCGACAAGGTCACGGCCTTTCGGGACGAGATGGCCGTGCACGGTCGGTACAAGAAGCCCTGCCCCGTCTGCGGCGACCCGGTCCAGCGCATCCAGTACGCCGACAACCAGACCAACTACTGCCCCACCTGTCAGACCGGGGGCAAGCTGCTCGCCGACCGCGCCCTGAGCCGCCTCCTCAAGGGAGACTGGCCCAGGAGCCTGGATGCGCTCGAAGAGCACAAGGCCGAGCGCAAGGTCTGAGCGTCAGCCCTCGCGGGCCAGCTGGAGCTGGCTGAAGCCAAACCGGACCTTCAAGGTCATGTACTCCTCGCCGATCTCCAGGGCGAGGTCGTCCACGCCCATCTTGATGTTCAGCGGGCCCAGGCCGTTCTCGCCACCCATCATGCCGTCGAGCTGGTCCTTCTTGAGGATCGGCACCGGGTTGAACCGGACCATCTGCTGGTCGATGAGCTTCTGGGCCATGTCGTCGACGTACTTCCAGAGGGGATGGTCGCCGAAGCGGACGGTGACGCCCTTGAGGTTGCCCTGGAGCTGGCCCGTCTCGTTGTTGTAGTGGATGTCCTTGAGGTGCACCTCGGCCCCCAGCCGCTTGGACAGGTCGAAGGGGATCTCCAGGTTCTGCTTGAGCAGGGTGGCCCGCCCTGCGGCGCTGAACTTGAAGAAAGCCTGGGCGCCGATCTCCTGGGTGGCGTAGACGAACTCGCTGCCGTCCCGATCGACCTCGACCTTCCAGGTGCCGTCGACGGACAGCATCTCCTCCAGCACTTCGTAGACCTGGTCCCGGCGGTTGTCCCACACGTCGCCGGCCTTGTCCTTGACCTTGACCAGGGCGTTGGGTGCGCCGCCGCCTTCGATGAGCCCCCGGACCTTTTCCTTGACCCCCAGCTGCCGGGCGAGATCCCGGGCGTTCTTGACCAGATCGAACTCTCCCTCCTTGACGGTGACCGGCAGGCTCGCGGCGAGCAGCTCCGAGAACATGGTCCGTCCGATGGACAGGGCCATGTGGTAGCCGTCGCTGATCTGCTTGGGGGCGTGGGCCATGGAACCTCCGTGCCGGGGCAGTCTACCGGAGCGGGCCGCGGATGCGCTCCAGGACGGCCACCGCGTCACTGACGCCCTGTCGCATCAAATCGCGTCAAGGCGGCCCCGTGGCGACAGGTTGTCGCGCCCACACCGCGGATCGAGGCCCCTGGGGCAGGCACGGCTCTTGCTTTGGAGCACCCACACACCTTGGAGGTGTTCATGACTCGCTGGATCCCCCTGTCCACCGGCCTGGTCTGCGGTGCCCTCGCCGCCACGCTGCTCACCACGGCCCAGGCCCGCACGGCCCTCGCCCCTGAACCGGCCTTGCGCCTCGAAGCGTCCGCGCCCGCCACCGACTCGGCGACGGGCGAGGTGGACTGCGTGGTGCTGCGCCCGCCGACCGAAGCCTCCCTGGAGGCCTGGTTCAGCCACCAGCTGGCCGCTGACCGCGATCACTTCGTCACCGGCGACGGCGCCATCTACCAGGCCCAGGGCGTGTCCATGAGCCCTTCGGAGTGGATCTGCGCCCTGCGCGTCAGCGACAGCCGCTCTACGAGAGCTCGGTCGCGCGGAAGAAGTACGCGATCTCGATAGCGGCGTTCTCGGTCGAGTCCGAGCCGTGCACGCTGTTCTCGCCGATGCTGCCGGCGTAGAGCGCCCGCAGGGTGTCCGGCGCGGCTTCGGCTGGGTTGGTGGCGCCCATGATCTCGCGGTTCTTGGCGACCGCGTCGTCGCCCTCGAGCACCATCACGACCACCGGGCTGCGGGACATGAACGCGGTCAGCTCGCCGAAGAACGGCCGCTCCCGGTGCACCGCGTAGAAGCCTTCGGCCTCGTGCTGGGACAGATGGATCTTGCGCATCGCAGCAATCCGCAGCCCCTCCTGCTCGAAGCGACCGGCGATCTTGCCGATGAGGTTCCGCTCGACGGCGTCGGGCTTGATGATGCTCAGGGTCTGCTGCGTGGCCATCTTTGGCGCTCCGGTTGAGGGGTTGCTCAGAGGGGCGCCCGTATAGCTCGGTCGGCGTCTAGAGCAAGCCCTGCACGGTCTTGCCCATGTCCGACGGGTTCCGGCTCAGGTGGATGCCAGCGTCCTCCATGGCTGCGTACTTGGCTTCGGCGGTGCCCTTGCCGCCGCTGATGATGGCGCCAGCGTGGCCCATCCGCCGCCCAGGAGGCGCCGTCGCGCCGGCGATGAAGCCCACGACGGGCTTGGTCATGTGGTCCTTGGCCCAGGCACAGGCGTCTTCTTCGGCGGTGCCACCGATCTCGCCGATCATGACGACCACGTCGGTGTCGGGGTCGTCGTTGAACAGCTGGAGCGCGTCGATGTGCCGGGTGCCGATGATCGGGTCCCCACCGATGCCGATGCAGGTGGACTGTCCCAGCCCCAGGGCCGTGAGCTGCCCGACGGCCTCGTAGGTGAGAGTCCCGGAGCGGGACACGACGCCGACGCGGCCCGGCAGGTGAATGTGACCGGGCATGATGCCGATCTTGCACTCCCCGGGGGTGATGATGCCCGGACAATTGGGGCCGATCATGCGGGTCTGCTTGCCCTCGAGGTAGCGCCAGACCCGGACCATGTCGTGCACGGGCACGCCCTCGGTGATGGGCACGACGAGCTCCACGCCGGCGTCGATGGCCTCCATGATGGCGTCGGCCGCGAACGGCGGCGGCACGAAGATGACCGAGACGTTGGCGCCGGTCTCGGCCACGGCTTCGGCCACGGTGTCGAAGACCGGCACCCGGTCCCTGAAGGTCTGTCCGCCCTTGCCGGGGGTGCAGCCGGCCACCAGGTTGGTGCCGTAGTCCATCATCTGGCCGCAGTGGAAGCTGCCGGCGCCGCCGGTGATGCCCTGACAGAGCAGGCGGGTGTCCTTGTTGACGAGGATGGACATCAGTTGGACCCCTGTGCGGCGTGCACGGCCTTCTCGGCCGCGTCGGCCATGCTGGTGGCGGTGATGATAGGCAGCCCGCTGTTGTCGATGAGGGCCTTGCCCAGCTCGACGTTGGTGCCCTCGAGCCGAACGATGAGGGGCACCTCGAGCCCGACGTCGCGGACCGCGGCGAGCACGCCTTCGGCGATGACGTCGCACTTCATGATGCCGCCGAAGATGTTGACCATGATGGCCTTCACCGCCGGGTCGCGGGTGATGATCTTGAAGGCCGCTGTGACCTTTTCGGTGGTGGCGCCGCCGCCCACGTCCAGGAAGTTCGCCGGCTCGGAGCCGAAGAACTTGATGATGTCCATGGTGGCCATGGCCAGCCCGGCGCCGTTGACCATGCAGCCGATCTCGCCGTCCAGCGCGATGTAGGACAGGTCGTACTCGCCGGCCTCGACCTCGGCCGGGTCTTCCTCGGCCAGGTCTCGCATGGCTGCGATGTCCTTGTGGCGGAACAGCGCGTTGTCGTCGAAGGACATCTTGCAGTCCAGCGCCAGCACGTCGCCGCCCCCGGTGACCACCAGAGGGTTGATCTCGACCATGGCGCAGTCTTCGGCCTGGTAGACCTTGTACAGGCCCAGCAGGAACTTCACCCCGGCCCGGAAGGACGGGCCCTTGAGCCCCAGCCCATAGGCCAGCTGCCGGGCCTGCCAGCCACCCAGGCCCACCGCCGGGTCGACGCGGATCTTGACGATCTTGTCGGGCGTGTGTTCGGCGACCTCTTCGATGTTCATGCCGCCCTCGGTAGACGCCATGATCAGGTCCCGGCCGCACTCGCGGTCCAGCAGGATGCTCACGTAGAGCTCGGTGGCGATGTCGCAGCCCTGCTCGATGTAGAGCCGCTGCACCTGGCGGCCCGCGGCCCCGGTCTGCTTGGTCACCAGGGTCTTGCCCAGCATGTCGGTCGCGGCCGCGGCAGCCGACGCCTGGTCGAAGCACACCCGCACGCCGCCTGCGCCCGGCGCCTTGTGGCCGGCCAGCACCGTGGGCAGGTCTGCCGGATCCATGTCCTCGAGGAAGCGCCCCATGCCCCGGCCCCCGGCATGGATCTGGGACTTGACCACCCACACGGGTCCTGGGAGCTGTTCGATCGCCGCTTCGGCTTCGGAGGCGGACATGGCGGCCAGTCCGGACCCGCAAGCCACGCCGTGGCGCCGCAGGATGTCCTTGGCCTGATACTCGTGGATCTTCATCAGGGAACTCCATCGCCCGACTGGGCGAAGCGGTCCGCCCCGACGCGGGGCGGTTTGGGTGGCGTCAGCGCTGGCGGCTGCGGACCGGCTGGTCTTCGGCGATGAACTTGCAGCGGTAGATGGCCACGCCCTTGCCGCCACGGAAATTCAAGCGTTCGTCGATGATCTGGGCCGCGATGCCGGAGCAGCGGCTCAGCCCGAAGAGACAGGTGTAGTAGTCGCTGTTGCTCAGGCCCACGGCCTGGAGCAGCGTGCCGCTGATAGCGTCGACGTTTGGGTAGGGGTTGGAGACCTTGGGGTTCTCGCTCAGCACCTTGACCGCACGCTCCCGCATGGCCATCGCGGTCTTGTAGAGCGGGTCTTCGGGGCAGATCTCGGCACCCAGGCCGTACTGGATGGTCGCGCGGGGGTCTTCTGCGCGGAGCACCGCGTGACCGAAGCCGAAGATCAGCCGCTTGGCGGCGAGCTCGCCCCGGATGAAGGCCTCGACCTGGTCTGGGTCGGACGTGCCGACACTGCGCACGAAGTTGAGGCAGTCCTGGTTGGCCCGGCCGTGTCGAGGCCCGTACAACCCGGCCATCGAGGCGGCCAGCGACGCATAGAGATCGGCCAGGCCCGACGCCACGGACTTGCCCGTGAAGGTGGACAGGTTGCCGCCGCCGTGGTCCAGGTGGAGCACGTAGAAGACCCGCAGGAGCCGCGTGATGGCGTCGTTGTCGCCACCGGGCACGCCCAGCATGTGCACGAAGTTTTCGATCAGGCCCCGCTCCGGCTCGGACGGGATGGGATCGCCCCAGCCCTCGCGAACCCGCACGATCGCAGCCAGCAGGGTCGGCAGCTGGGCCACCACCCGCAGGGCGTCCTCGCGGAAGTCGTCGGCCTTGCCCGTCATGCCCAGGAACATGAGCCCGGAGATGAGCCACTCCATGGGGTGGCCGTCCCGGGGCAGGCCCTTGATGAGGTCCAGCACGCGGCCATCGACCGCCGCCCGCTCCACGAGCTGGGCCTTGAATGATGCCAGCTCGTCGTCGCTCGGCAGAGCCTTGTGGAAGAGCAGGTAGACGGCGGCCTCGGGGTCCAGGTCCCACAGATCGGTGATCGGGTAGCCGCAGTAGTGGAGGCCCTTGTGGGGGTCCACGAACGAGGTGCGCACCGTGCCCACCGGCACGCCTCTCAGGCCGGTGTTGAGGTGTGCCCGGGTGACCTGAAAAAGGACCTCATTCGCGTCCGACATCCTGCTGTTCCTCCTCGGCGGGGTCGCGCCACAGAGGGCCATCGTGCGGCACGCTGAGCGGTGCCAGGGCCCTCGGGCGGGAGGCATTGGATAGCGCGTGCAGGGGCCCTGCGCTACCTCCGCAACCGGCCCGAAGGACCCACGCTGAGCTATGATGCGAAGCCGTCGAGAGCACGACTTGCGCGTCGACGGCGACACCCAGGAGTCCAGGCTTGAAGCTGCAGGAAGTGGTCGCCCGCACGGACGTCGGCCGGGTTCGCGATCACAACGAGGACAACCACCTGCTGGACGCCGAGCTGGGCGTCCTGGCCGTCGCTGACGGCATGGGCGGCCTGGCCCTGGGCGAGGTGGCGTCTGCCACCGCCATCGCCACGCTGGGCGCCGCCACCGAGGTGCTCCGGCCGCTGATCTCCGCGGTGGACAAGAACCCGACCAGCGCCAACCGCATCCAGCTCGCCCAGGCCCTCGAGGTCCTGAGTCACATCGCGTCCCAGCGCATCCAGCAGGCCACCCAGGGCCAGCCGTCGGGGACCACGATGGTCAGCGCCATCCTCACGATGGGTCACCTGCTGGTCTGCCACGTGGGAGACAGCCGGGCCTACCTGTACCGGGACAACACCCTGCGCCCCCTGACCCAGGACCACACCATCGCGGCCGCGCGCCTGCGCCAGGGCCTGATCACCCAGGAAGAACACGACCAGAGCCCCTACCAGCACATGCTGTACCAGGCGCTGGGCACCCAGGGAGACATCGACCCGGACCTGATCGACGTCACACTTGCCGACGGCGACCAGATCCTGCTCTGCTCCGACGGCCTGACCGGGCCAGTCTCCGACGACGCGCTGGCCATCATCCTGGCCAACGCAGAGTCCCTGGACGACGCCGCAGACCAGATGATCGCCATGTCCCTGGCCAACGGCGGCCCGGACAACATCACGCTGGTGCTGGCCAGGGTCGAGACCCCGGCCGCCGCCGCCGTGATCGACCGCCGCCAGGAAGAGCTCGCAGCCAGCCCCACCTTTGGGCTGCTCAGCGACAACGACCACCTGCTACTGGCCTTGTTCCTCCAGGACGCGCGGGTCGACGCGGACCAGCCCTTCGACCTGGACCTGGGCGTGCACGTGCTGGTGGCTGGCGCGGCCACGTCGGGCGACAAGACCCTGGGCCCCGGGGACGCCTTTGGCGTCGCCCGCTTCGCCGGCGCCGAAGCGGGCGAACCCGACGTCTCCGCCACGTCGGCCGCGCACGCAGCCGTGCTCACCCAGGACGCCTTCGACGTGCTGGACAAGCGCCGGCCGGCGCTGAGCGCCCGACTGCTCCGCGGGCTGCTGGGGGTCCTGGCGACCCAGCTTCCTGGTCGCCGGGACGCCTGAGCGAGCGGGGGCCTCAGTCCGCTACAGCCCCACGAAGGACTTGACCGCTGCCGCCTTGTCCGTGTTCTCCCAGGGGAACTCGGGACGACCGAAGTGGCCGTAGGCGGCGGTGTTGCGGTAGGTCACGCTGCCAGACAGCAAGCCCAGGTGGCCGATGAGGTCCGCCGGCTTGGTGGGAAAGATCTCCCGCACGCAGTCGGCCAGCTTCTCGTCGGCGACCTTGCCGGTGCCGTAGGTGTCGACCATCACCGAGACCGGCTCGGCGACGCCGATGGCGTAGGCCAGCTGGACCAGGGCCCGCTCGGCCGCGCCGGAGGCGACGATGTTCTTGGCGGCGTAGCGGCCCAGGTAGGCTGCGGAGCGGTCGACCTTGGAGGGGTCCTTGCCCGAGAAGGCGCCGCCGCCATGGGCGCCGTGGCCGCCGTAGGTGTCGACGATGATCTTGCGACCGGTCAGGCCGGCGTCGCCCATGGGACCGCCGACCACGAAGCGGCCGGTCGGGTTCACGAAGTAGCGAGTGTCGGCGTCGAGCAGGTCCGCGGGGAGAACCCGCTTGATGTTCTCCTCGATGATGAAGTCCTGGAGATCGCCGTGGCTCACCGACGCCGCGTGCTGGGTCGAGATGACGACCGTGTCGATCCGCACCGGGCGGCCGTCGCGGTACTCGACGGTGACCTGGGACTTGGAGTCCGGGCGGAGCCAGTCCACCACGTTGCTCTTGCGGAGCTGGGCCATCTGGGCCAGCAGCTGGTGGGAGAAGTGGATGCTCATCGGCATCAACACGTCGGTCTCGTCGCAGGCGTAGCCGAACATCATGCCCTGGTCGCCCGCGCCCTGTTCCGTGAACAGGCCCTCGCCAGCCGTCACGCCCTGGGAGATGTCCGGGGACTGCTGCTCGACCGCGACCATGATGGCGCAAGTGTTGCCGTCGAAGCCCTTGTCGCTGTGGTCGAAGCCGATGTCGTTCACGACTTCGCGAATGACCGAGGGGTAGTCGACCCGCTCGCTCGACGTGATCTCGCCGGCGATGGCGACGAACCCGGTCTTCACCATGGTCTCGCAGGCCACGCGGGAGCTGGCGTCGCCGGCCAGGTGTGCGTCGAGGATGGCGTCCGAGATCTGGTCGCACATCTTGTCGGGGTGACCCTCGGAGACGCTCTCGGAGGTGAACAGGAAGTCCTTCACAGCCATGTTGTTGAGTCCTTGGCGAGCCTCAGGCAGCTCGGTGGTGTCGTTCAGGCGGAGCAGGCAGCAAACGCCCCCGCCGCGAAGAGCGGGGCAACATTGCCCGACGATGGGCCTCTGTCAAGCCTGCGGGCGAGGCTCGAACGGACTCAGAACAGCTGCTTGCGCTTGGAGCTGCTCAGGATGCCCATGCCTTCGCGGTACTTGGCCACCGTGCGACGGGCGCACTGGATGTTGTAACGACGAAGCTCCTTGACCAGCTGGGCGTCGCTCAGCGGTCGCTTGGGGTCCTCGGCCGAGATGAGGTTCTTGATGCGGTTCTTCACCGACTCGGCGGCGACCTCGGACCCGTGCACCTGTTGGATGCCGGCGTTGAAGAAGTACTTCAGCTCGAAGATGCCTTGGGGACACTGGATGTACTTGTTCGACGTCACCCGAGAGACCGTGGACTCGTGCACGCCGATCTCGTCGGCCACGTCTCGGAGCACCATGGGCCGCAGGTGGTCGATGCCGCGCTCGAAGAAGTCCAGCTGGCGCTCCAGGATGGACTTGACCACTTTGTAGATGGTGCCCTGGCGCTTGTAGATCGACTTGATGAGGAAGTCCGCGGAGTCGAGCTTGCCCTTGACGTAGGCCCGGTCTTCCTTGGTCCCCTGCCCCCGCAGGACCTTGGCGTAGTACGGCGAGATGCGCAGCTTGGGCAGGCCATCCTCGTTGAGGTTGATCTGCCACTCCCCGCTGATCTTGAACAGGTAGACGTCGGGGGTGATGTACCGGGGCTCACAGTCGCTGTAGCCACGGGCTGGGCGCGGCTCCAGGTCCCGGAGCATCTTGTGATACTCGATGGCGTCCTCGACATCGAGGTCCATCGCCCGGGCCACGCCCTGGTAGTTCCGGCGCTCGAAGTCCCCCAGGTGGTCCTGGATGATCTGGACCACGAACGGGTCCTCGGGCCAGACCTTGCGGGCCTGGATGACCAGACACTGGACCAGATCAGAGGACCCGCAGCCCAGGGGATCGAGGGACTGGACCACCATCTGGCCGCCCTCGACCATGTCCAGGTCCAGCTCCATCTCGTCGGCGATGACGTCGAGGGGGATGGTCAGGTACCCCCGCTCGTCCAGGTTGCAGATGATGACCTCGGCCGCCCTGCGCTCGTCGTCCAGGCAGCGCACCAGCCCCAGCTGCTCGAGCAGGTGGTCCATCAGCGACGAGCTCGAGGCCAGGTTGGCCTCGATCGGGGGCAGGTCGTCGTTGCGGCTGACCCCGGTGCCGGTCTTGAAGGTCGACGCGCTGTAGCTCTCCAGGACCTTCTGCCAGTCCGTGTCGGAGTTCTCGTGGCCGTTGGCGGCCTCGACGTTCTCGGCCTGCTTCTCTTCGGCCTTCTGCTCGAGCTTCCGCTGGGCGTCGGGCAGCTCGGGGCTCTCGGTGCCGGGGATCTCCTCGAGGGCCGGGTTCTCCATCATCTCCTGCTGGATGGTCTCGACCAGGTCCAGGTGGGAGAGCTGCAGGAGCTTGATGGCCTGCTGGAGCTGTGGTGTGAGGACGAGCTGCTGAGTGAGCTTGAGACTCTGTTTGATCTCGAGCGCCATGCGGCTGTCGACTCCCCTGGTCCGAGCCCGCGCCCCGACCTCCTGGAGTCTGGCACGAATGTTGCTTGCAGGCAATGACCGCCGCTGCCGGAAGCCTTCAGGAGGACCAGCTCGCCCCCAGCCAGCGCTCCCGGGCTCGCGGATCCTGGGCGACGTCTTCGGGCGCACCCTCGAACACCAGGCGGCCTTCGACCAGCAGGAGGACGCGGTCACAGGCCGAGAGCGCCTCGCGGACCGCGTGGTCGGTCAGGAGCACCCCCAGCCCCGCAGCTGCCAGCGCCCTGAAGCGGGCCACCAGGCCCCCCACCGCGACGGGGTCGACCCCCGCAAAGGGCTCGTCGAGCAGGAGTACTCGCGGATCGGCGGCCAGGCACCGTGCGATCTCCAGGCGCCGCCGCTCGCCGCCGGACAGCGCTGTGGCGGGCTGGTCTGCCAGCGCGGAGAGGCCGGCATCGGCCAGCAGGCCCTGGGCGGCCGCTCGGGGCGCCCCGCGGGCCTCCAGGGGCACGAACAGGTGCTGCCGGACCGTCAGGCCGCGGAACAAGGTGGCGTGCTGAGGCAGGTACCCCAGCCCGGCGCGGACCCGCGCGTGGAGCGGCCCGGTGAGGGGGACCCCGCGGAGCCGGACGTCCCCGGCGTCCGGCTTCAGCAGCCCGGTCAGCAGCTGAAAGGTCGTGGTCTTGCCGGCGCCATTCGGGCCCAGGAGCCCGACCACCTCACCCGCGTGCACCGACAGGTCCAGCCCATCCACGACCCGCCGGCCCGCCCACGAGCGACGCAGTCCCCGGGCCTCGAGCAGCGGTGCGCTCACGGCCCGTCGAGACCCGCGGCGTCCACCACGAGCGTGCACTGCTCGCAGTCGACTGCCTCGCGGTCCACGTACAACAGGATGCGCTCACCGCGCAGCGCGTGGGCACCGTTCGTCACAGTGGGCGACCCGGTCAGGGTCACCGCCCCGGTGGCGACGGCCAGCTCAGCCCGGTCGGCCGCGGCACGCCATTCGGCTCGGGTCACGACCACGTCGCCGGTGGCCAGGGCGGACACCAGCTGACCGTCGCTGTCGTAGCGGGCCTCCAGGCGCTCACAGGACAGCGCCAGGGGGCCCCGACTCGCCCTCACCTGACCCTCGAAGTGGGCCAGCCGTGCGGTCACGTCCCAGGTGCTGCGCGCGGCCTGGACCGTGAGGGGCAGCCCCCCGTCCGCTGCGGCGGTGCCCACGAACGCGATGTCCTCGAGCCGCAGGATGGGTTGCTCGACCGGGCCCGGCGCGGTGGGAAAGGCACAGGCCGCCAGGACCCAGCCGATCAGTGCGGGCCCCCGGAGCCGGTCTGGGGCGTCGCGCCCGTGCGCCGAGCGTCGTCGATCCGCCGCCGATAGGCCAGCCCGGCCTTGACGAAGGCCGTGAACAGGGGGTGCGGGTCCAGCGGCCTGGACTTGAACTCCGGGTGGAACTGACAAGCGACGAAGTAGGGGTGCTCCGGCAGCTCGATCATCTCGACGAGACGACCATTGGGCGACAGCCCAGACAGCACCAGGCCAGCGTCGGTCAAGGCCTGGTGGTAGTCCGGGTTGACCTCGTAGCGGTGCCGGTGGCGCTCGCTGATCTCCCCGCTCCCGTAGATCTCGCGGGCCCGTGTGTCCGCCGTCAGCTCGCAAGGGTAGGCCCCCAGACGCATGGTCCCGCCCTTGTCGGTGACCTGCTGCTGCTCGTCCATCAGGTGGATGATCTTGTGGTCGGTGGTGTCGGAGAACTCGTGGGAGTTTGCCTCGGACAGCCCCAGCACATTGCGGGCGTACTCGATGGTCGCCACCTGGAGGCCCAGGCAGATGCCGAAGTACGGAATGCCCTGCTCCCGGGCGTAGCGCACCGCGGTGATCTTGCCCTCGATGCCCCGGTCACCGAAGCCCCCGGGCACCAGGATGGCGTCGAGCTCGCCGAGCTCGACGCCCGGCGCGTCCAGGTCAAGCCCCTCGGAGTCGATGTAGACGATCTCGACCCGTGAGTCGTTGGCCACGCCGCCGTGGGTCAGAGCCTCGTTCAGGGACTTGTAGGTGTCGGCCAGGTGCACGTACTTGCCGACCACCCCCACCCGGACCTTGTGCGTCGGCTTGGTCAGCCGCTCGACCAGCTCGGTCCACTTCTCGAGGTGGGGCTTGGCGGCCCAGATGTTGAGCTTCTCCAGGATCCGGTCGTCGAGCTCCTCGGCGTGGAACTTCGCGGGCAACATGTAGATGTGGTCCACGTCCGGGGCCGCGACCACCGAGTCCACGTTGACGTTGCAGAAGTGGGCGATCTTCTGCCGGATCTCCCGCGGTAGCTCGCGGTCCGACCGGCAGATCAAGATGTCCGGCTGGACCCCGACCTGGAGCAGCTCCTTGACCGAGTGCTGGGTGGGCTTGGTCTTGAGCTCCTTGGAGGTGGGCAGGTAGGGCACCAGGGTCAGGTGCACGTAGAGCACGTTCTCGGGGCCGGCGTCGATGCGCATCTGACGGATGGCCTCGAGGAAGGGCAGGCCCTCGATGTCGCCCACCGTGCCACCGACCTCGATGATGGCCAGGTCGACGTCTTGGGCGGCGGCCCAGATGTTGCGCTTGATCTCGTCGGTGATGTGGGGAATCACCTGGACCGTGCGGCCCAGGTACTCGCCCTTGCGCTCCCGCTCGATCACGTTGCTGTAGATGCGCCCGGTCGTGAAGTTGTTGACCTGGCGGCAGCGGGTCGACGTGAAGCGCTCGTAGTGCCCGAGATCCAGATCCGACTCGGCGCCGTCGTCGGTCACGAAGACCTCGCCGTGCTGGTAGGGGCTCATGGTGCCCGGGTCGACGTTGATGTACGGATCCATCTTGACGTTGGTCACGCGGAGGCCGCGGGCCTCGAGCAGGGCACCGATGGCGGCGGCCGAGAGGCCCTTGCCGAGGGAGGACAGGACGCCTCCGGTGACGAAGATGAACTTCTTCTTCATGGGCTCTCTCCTGACGCGATCAGCGAGCGCACGCGCTCGAGGTCTGACGGGGTGTCGACGGACGGAGACGGCTCCGCCACCTGGACGACCCGCACGGTGTGACCGTACTCCAGGAAGCGCAGCTGCTCCAGGCGTTCTGCGGCCTCGAGGGGGCCCCTCGACCTGGCCGCGAAGTCCGCGAGGGCCGAGGTCCGGAAGGCGTAGAGGCCGATGTGCTGCAGTGCGGCTCCCGCGGACGGGATCCGGCTCCGGGAGAAGTACAGGGCGTCGCCGGCCTGGTCGACCACGACCTTGACCACGGCGGGATCGTCGTCGCCGGGTCCGAGGGGCGCCGCGACGGTGGCCACGGAGACGCCCGGGTCGGCAAAGGTGGCGATGAGCGCCTCGACGTGGGCCGGGTCCAGCAGCGGCTCATCCCCCTGGACGTCGACCACCACCGACGGCTCGGTCCCGCCCTGGGCCACCAGGCGGGTCACCACCTCGCAGACCCGGTCGGTGCCGCTGGCGTGATCCGGCCGGGTGATCCAGCACTCGCCGCCGGCGGCCTCGACCACCGCCTGGATCGCGGGTTCGTCGGTCGCGACGATGACCCGATCCACGCCGCGGACGCGCCGGGTGCGGTCGAGCACGTGCAGGATCATGGGGCGCCCAGCCAAGGGCAGGAGCACCTTGCCGGGCAGCCGGTGGCTGGAGAGGCGGGCGGGTATGACGGCCAGGACGTTCATCGTCTCGCTGGCCGGTACCAATGCCTACCGCTTGCTGAACTGGAAGCGCTTGCGGGCGCCGGGCTGGCCGTACTTCTTGCGCTCGACCTTGCGGGCGTCGCGGCGGAGCATCCCGGCGGCCTTGAGGCCGGGACGGTTGTTCGGGTCCCGGTCGCAGAGCGCCCGGGCGAAGCCCATGCGGATGGCGCCGGACTGGCCGGACTTGCCGCCACCCTTGACCGTGATGTACGCGTCGACGTTTTCGACGTCGCCGGTCAGCTGCAGCGGCGCGATGAGCCAGCGGCGGTGAGTGTCACGCTCGAAGTAGTCCTCGAGCGCACGGTTGTTCACGATGATGCGGCCGGAGCCGGGACGCAGGAAGACACGGGCGGTGGCCTCCTTGCGACGGCCTGTGGCGTACCACTGGGTCTTGTTCGCCATTTGGGTGAGCCTCAGACGTAGCTGGGAAAGGGCTGGGGAGACTGGGCCGCGTGGGGGTGATCCCCACCCGCGTAGATCTTGAGCTTCTTGATCTGCTGACGGGCCAGCTTGTTCTTGGGGAGCATGCGGCGGACCGCTTCGTGGATGACCATCTCGGGCTTGCTCTCGAGCATCTCCCGGGCGGTGGTCTCCTTGAGGCCGCCGATGTAGCCGCTGTAGCGGTAGTACTTCTGGGTGTCGAGCTTCTTGCCGGTCAGCCGGATCTTCTCGCAGTTCACGACCACCACGAAGTCGCCGGTGTCGACGTGGGGGGTGTAGCTCGGCTTGTGCTTGCCCATCAGGACGGTGGCGATCCGGGTCGAGATACGCCCCAGGACCAGATCCTGGGCGTCGACGACGAACCACGCACGCTGCACGTCGGCAGGCTTTGTGGAGACGGTGGTCATGGTTCTTCCTGGCAGTTCCGGGACCTGCGTGGAACACAGGTCACGCCGCGCGGACCGTGCGGACCCGCGAGAGACGGCGCCTTGTAGTGAACCCCGGGCCGGCTGTCAAGGACCGTCGAGGGACTCGGCAGGCACGGCGATCTGAACCGTCTCCTCACCGATGGCCAGCACGTGGGACAGGATGTCGCTGCTCCCAGACCGACCGTCGGCCCACACGAAGTGGAGGTCGTCACCCCGGCGCCCGAGCCAGGGATCGATCGCCCAGGCAGACCCGGGCGTGGACCCGTCGATGCGGTAGTCGAAGGCCGCCCAGGTCTCCCCGCGGTTCTCGCTGTAGTTGTAGAACAGGTCGTCGAAGCCCACCTGTTCGTCGTCGTAGCGCCGGTCCTGCCACAGCACGACCACCAGGTCGTCGTCGGGGCCCGAGGGCGCCAGGATCCGAGGGTCGTAGGACTGGGCTTCGCCGTCGAAGTCCCGCTCCAGCCGCGACTCCTGGGCGGCCCAGCTCTCGCCGCCGTCGACGCTCCTGCGCAGGAAGATGTCGTAGCCGCCGGCGCGATCATCCTGCCAGGCCAGCCACAGCTCGTCGCCCTGGGCGGCGAGCTGGGGGTAGCGGGCGTCCGCCGAGAAGTCTTCGGTGCTCGGCGCCCGCAGGGGTGTCTCGGTCCACGTGCGCCCGTCGGCGGCCACGGCCAGCGCCACGTCTGCGCGCACCCCATCGGCTGCGGCGTGCCAGGTGGCGTAGGCCCGGCCGGCGGCGGCGCTGACCCGGGGGTGGAACGAGTCCACGCCGCCGGGCTTGTCGGTGTCCAGTCGGGTGTCGTCGAGGGCCCAGGACAGGCCATAGTCCGTCGACGTGTTCACGCGGATGTCCGACCACCCGCTGCGCAGGTCCTCCCAGGCGACCACCACAAGCCCCGCGCCGTCGGTGGCGATGTGGGGGCTCCCGGACCAGGCGTCGCCTTCCCCGTCGGTGTCCACCCGCGTGGGCCGGCCCAGCCACGTCCCGCCAGCGTCTGTGGAGGCGTTGACGAAGACGTCGTAGGCCCCGTTGCGGGAGTCGAACCACGTGACCCAGAGACTGCTGCCGGCAACCGCCAGGCGCGGCTCCCGACTGGCGGTCTGCTCGTCGGGGTCCCCGTCCAGGGCCAGGTCTTCCGCCAGCCAGGTGTCCCCGCCGTCGTCGCTGACCTGGAAGTAGACGCTGGGGTTGTCCAGGGTCGAGTCCCTCAGGTCCTCCCACACCACGAACACGCGCTCGCCGACGCAGCCCAGCTGGGGCGCTCGGGCCTGGTGGTCCCCCAGGGGTTGGTTCAGCTTCAGATCCGCCGGGAGGAAGGTCTGCCCCTGGTCCGTGGACCGGTTGTAGTAGATGCCGGCGTAGCCCAGCCGATCATCGGTCCAGACCACGTGCAGGGTGTCGTCGTCGCCCAGACAGGCCGCGGGCTCCCCGGACTCGACGCCGTCGTCGGCGTGGTCGACCCGCACCTCGGGCCCGATCAGGACCTCATCGCCCGACCCTGCGGTGCAACCGATCAAGCCCATGCTGACGAGAATGTGATACACGCTGGCCGCCTGTTTGACTGGAGAGCGTCTTGGCCACGGACAAGGCCGCCCTGGGGCGGAAGTACACCTGCTTTTCCTGTGGATGCAAGTTCTACGACTTGAACCGCGAGCTCGCCACCTGTCCCCGCTGCGAAGCGGACCAGGCCGACGACCCGAATCCACCGATGGACCCGGCCCTGCTGTTCCGTCAGCCCCGGGGCAGCCGCAAGAAGAAGGCCGCAGAGGCCAAGGCCGCCAAGGCCGCCGCCGCCGCCGCCAAGGCCGAAGCGCCCGCCAAGGACGCGGCCCCGGCCAAGGACGCCGAGGCAACCAAGGGCTAGTCCCCTCTGGCGTCGTAGTCGACAGCCACCAGGAACAGTCCCTGGGGGGGCGCGGTGCGGCCCGCACGACGCCGGTCGCGCAGCGCGAGCACTTCGCCCAGCCAGCCCGGCGGACGTCTGCCTCGGCCGACCTCGACCAGCGAACCCACCAGGTTGCGAACCATGTGCCGCAAGAAGCCGCGGCCGTGCAGATCCACGTGCCACTCGTCACCATGGGCCGTCAGCTGCGCGGCCAGGACGGTGCGGACGGGATCGAGCGCAGAGCAGCCCGCCGCTCGGAAGCTGGTGAAGTCGTGGGTGCCGACGATCGCCGGCAGCGCCTGCCGCATGGCGGGGGCATCGAGGGCGAACCCGGTGGTCCAGCAACGGTTCCGACGCAGGGGCGAGCGAGGCCCCCGTCCCCGCAGCACGTAGCGGTAGTGCTTGCCCCGCGCGTCGGACAGGGCGTGAAAGTCCGGCTCGGCGACCGTGGCCGCCAGGCACACCACCTGGGGAGGCAGCAGAGCCGAGAGACCCCGCTGGACCTGGTCCGCGGTGCGCACGCCCTGGGCGCGAAAGGACACGACCTGGGCCAGGGCGTGCACGCCCGCGTCGGTGCGCCCCGATGCCATCACGCGGATGCCTTCCCCGCCGAACAGCTCGCCGAGCGCTTCCTCGACCACCTGCTGCACGGTCGTCACGTGGGGCTGGCGCTGCCAGCCGCCGTAGTCGGTGCCGTCGTACTCCAGCACCAACCGCCACGTGGTCACGGAGGCTATCGATCCAGCCGCAAGCCCACCGAGACGCCCGAGTGGCCGAAGTCCAGGCCCTGGTCATTGATGGCTGGACCGGGCAGCAGTCGGAGCTGCTCGTAGCGCACGGTCAGGTAGGTGTCGTAGATGCCCCACCGTGCCAGTGCGCCCTCGGCCCGTCCCGGCTCGAAGCCATCCAGGAGCAGCTCCAGGCCCACGCCCCAGTCCCACGCGCCCTTGCCCCCGCCGAGCCGCTCAGACGAGAAGGGATCGGTCGAGTCGAATGACGTGGTCTCCCACCACAGCAGGTAGTCCAGCCCCACCGTGAGCATGGGGACCACGGGCTGGCCGTCGAAGAGGTCCAAGCGGAACACCCCGCCAAGGCGCACGGGCACGACCTTGAGCTTGGCGACCTGGCCGCTCGCCGAGCCGGTGGTGACCCCGAGCTGCTCGCCCTCGTCGGACATGAGCCCCAGCGATGCGCTGACGCCCACCATGCGGTACCACTGCCAGTCCCGACTGAGCCGGAAGTCCTTCATGCCCTCGGTGCCGTACACGTTGGTCAGGTCGGTGTCCGTGAACCACGCCGGCCCCACGTCCAGGGCGACGGCCTGGGTCTTCCGGTCGCCGTCGTCGACGCCCAGGTCCAGCAAGGGCGGCAGCGCGTGGGCCGTGCCGGACGAGACCAGGCTCAACAGGCCCACCAAGCCGATCGCGGCGCTCCTGCGCCTACCGAGCGAGACCAGACCCGCCAGGACCAGGGCGAAGCCGCCCCCCAGGGCTCCTGGGGTGGAACAGGCAAAGAAACCGCCCTGCTCGCCGGACAGCACCGCAGCACCGGCGACCGGTTCGGGGGTGACTTCGAAGACGCTGCTCATGGGTCCTTCCTGGCCGGACGTGTCGGTGGCCCGAACGGCCACATAATAGAGGGTGTCGTTGGTGAGGGGCGTGAGCGTGAGGCTGACCCCGCCCGCGCCGTCCTCGACCGCCTGGACAGGCGAGGTCAGATCGCCTTCGGTGAAGTCGGGGCCCCCGGTCGCATGGTCGGCCGCCGCAAAAGCCGTCGTGGAGAAGTAGACGTCGTAGCTGGCGATGTCGCCGTCGCTCAGGGCAGCGAAGTTGAGCGTGATGGACTGGTCGCCAAAGGCCAGGTCGTCCTGGGTGAGGCCGATGTCCCCGGGGGGGTCGTCGACCTGGATGTCGACCGCGTCGTGGCCGTCGTCGACCACCACGAAGAGCCGGTTCTGGCCTTCGGCAAAGTCGTCGTCGACGGTGAAGCTCGCCGTCGCAGAGCCGCCATCGTCGACATCGCCACTGTCGAGCTCGCTCCCCGTGACAGATCCCAGCCGCAGGCTCCAGTCACCGCCCAGATCGACGTCGAAGGACACGGTGCCGCTGTCCCCGCTCGCCAGGTCCGCGCTCGGAGCGTCGGTGATGGTGACCCAGGGATCGTCGGTGAAGAGCAGCACTCGGCCGTCGGTCGTGCCCGCCGCCAGCACGTCGTCGACCACGGCCATGCGGTAGACGCTGTCGGCGCCGTCGAGCGTCTGGAGCAGGTCGGTGCCCACCGTCGCCCCGGTGAACGGGAACAGCCTCAGCTCCTGGGCGCTCGACTCGGCCACCGCCAGGTAGGCGTCGTCGCCGTCGGGCTGCAGGACCAGCGCACTCAGCTGGTCCAGGCCCTGGGCGCTTCCCAGCAGGGTGTTGATCTCGTTGTCCCCCGACTGGAAGAAGCCCACCACGCCGTCGGTGTCGGCGACGTAGATCTCGGACCCTCCGTCGGTCGTGACGTCAACCCAGTCCCGGGACACGCCGTTGGTGTCCACGCTGACGGCCGCACCGGACGCCCGGATGACCTCGGTGGCGTACTGACCCCCGTGGAGCACGAGCACGGTGCCCGCGGTCAGCCCCAAGGCCTCGAAGCCGTCCCGGGTGGGGGTGGCCAGCGCGACCGTCACATCGGACGCGTCGTCCAGGTCGGTGCCCCAGGTGGCCGCGTGCAGGTCGACGCCAGTGCCGTCCTCGGGCTCGACCGCGATGATCAGGCCGTCGTCGTCTCCGGCCAGGCCCAGGATGGGTCGGTCAGACACAGTGATGGCGCCCGCGTCGTCGAGGGTGGGGTCCCCGGCGACCACCCCGAGCCGCTCCACCGTGCCGTCGCTGCAGCCGGTGTAGAGCCCCAGCTCGCCGCTGTCCGGATCCGTGCTGGCGGCCAGACCGACGGGACTGCCGCCGTGGTCGCCGCAGACGGCGACGGCCGTGGTCTCCCAGGTGTCGGCGTCGAGCACCCGGACCTCGCCGGAGCCGCTCTCCAGCCACGCGAACCAGTCGGCGTCGGGGCTCGCGATCAACCCGTCGATCCCCGTGCCCTCCTCCAGGGTCAGCGCCAGCCGGTCCGGCAGGTCCTGGGCTGCGGCGAGCCCCAGCAGTGCCAGGATCACAGTCCCTCCCGGACGATCGCCGAAGCGATGGAGGCGGCATTGGCCGCGGTCAGCCGGAGGGGATCGCACGCGGCCCACAGGTGCACCCCGGAGCCCCCGGGGTCGTCCCGGATGCGGCCGACCGCGACCCGACCCTGGCCGACCTGGCGACGCACCGCCAGCTCGCGCAGGTCTTCGACCCGCTGCAAGGTGCCCACGGCTTCCACCACGTCGCCGGCGCTCGCGGCGGTGAGCCGGCCTTCGGCCTGGAGGTGCAGGGACAGGGCCAGCCCGGCGAACAGCGGCGCGACGGTGGCCGTGACCCCGACGACTCCGCGGTCCATGCCCAGCAGCGTCAGGACCTGGTGCGCAGTCGCCTGCTCCAGCTCGCTCCACCCGTCGTCGCCCACGGCGCCCCACGCGGCCGGAAGGTCAAAGGCCAGGCCGTCGGGGAACACGCTGCGCTGGGGTTCCTTGGCGTTGAACAGGCTGACCACCTGGTTCGACAGCTCCTCGGTGCCGGCTCGACCGGCGACGGTGGCGGGGAGCCAGGCGGTGCCGCGCACCCCCAACAGGGAGTGACTGGCGTGGAGCGGCCCCAGCAGGTGGACGAGGGCCAGGGTCAGCGGACCCGGCGCATGCACGACCCCGGTCTCCCGCAGGACCTGCAGGTCTTCGGCGTTGGCCGCCATCGCGACCGTGGGCACGCCCGGCTCGTCGCGCCAGACCCCCGACAGGTCCACCATGCGCACCCCGTCGTCGAGGGCGTCGTCCAGGATGCCCCGCGGCACGGGCCCTCGTGTGGCCACAAAGGCCAGATCCACGTCGCGCAGCGCGTCCTCCGAGAGGGCCTTGACCGTAAGCTCGTCGTCGGCGTACTCCAGCCGCTTGCCCACGCTGGCTCGGGTGCCCACGGCGACCAGTCGGCCGATGTCCAGCGGGGCCTGTTCCAGCACTCGGACCAGCTCCTGGCCGACCGAGCCTGTGGCACCGATGATGGCGATCGAGACGGACATGAATTCCTCGGGGTGCGGGGCCGCCCTCTAACAGGCTCCTTCCGTGGCCTGTCAACGCCGCAGGGACTTGTTCCCAGGCAGCTTGGCGTCGGCGTCGCGCAGGTAGCGCAGCTGGACCCCTTCGGGGGGCACGGGGGTCAACGCCAGGGACAGGCGCGCCAGGGCCAAGGCCGGGGATGCATCGGCGTCCGGGGCGATGGTGCCGCCGGCGGCCAGGACCTGGTCCCCGAAGACCACCGCGCCTTCGCCGGTGGCCGTGAAGTCCCCCTGCCCCAGGGCCATCGCCGCGCCCGGCTCGCGGTCGACCTCTGCCCCCTGCAAGAGGCCGTCCACGTAGAGACCGGCGTAGGCCTTGCCCTTGCGGCCGTCCAGCAGCGCCAACACCCGACCGGAGCCGACCGTAGCGGCCCGGGCCGCGAGGGACGAGACCGGCACGACCGGACAGCCCCGCGCCACCGCCAGCCCGAGGGCTGCCGCGACCCCTACCCGGAGCGACGTGAAGGCCCCGGGGCCGACGGAGACCGCCACCCAGTCCAGGCGCGACACGCCCGCGAGCAGGTCCCTCAGCGCCGGGGTCAGCACCCGGTCCGAGCCCCGGGTCACCCGGGCGCTCCAGCTCCGCGGACCGTCCTGCAGTCCCAGCAGCGCTGCGCCCACCACCGGGCCGGCGGTGTCGACCGCCAGCACGACGGGGGTCACTTGGGCGCCTCGATGCACCGGGTGATGTCGAAGGCCAGGACCGAGAGCATCAGCGCGAGCAGGAACAGCACGCCGATCTGCTGGGCCCGCTCCCGCCAGGCCAGGGGCAGCGGCCGGCCGCGGATGGCCTCGAGCAGGTAGAACAGGAACTGGCCGCCGTCGAGCACGGGCACCGGCAAGAAGTTGATGATGGCCAGGGACACGCTCAGCAGACCCATGCGCCGGGCCCACTCGAAGATGCCCTGCTCGGCCGCCTCGCCAGCGTCGCGGAAGATCTGGACCGGCCCACCGAGCGACTTGGAGATGTCGGCCTCGTTGGTGATGAGCTTGCCCACGTGTTCCAGCATGAAGCCCGCCAGGCCGACGGTCTCGGTCACCGATCGGTCCACCGCATCGGTGAAGCCGAAGAAGCGTGGCACGCGGGGCCCATAGACCAAGTTCCCGCCCCGGGCGATGCCCAGCAGGACCCGGTTCTCGTAGACGCCCATGGCGTCGGTCACGCGGCCGACTCGGGGCGTGATGTGCTTGTCGAGCTTGCGCCCCTCGCGGACCACGGACACCGACAGCGACTTGATCTCGGCCTGGTCCCCTTCGCCTTCCCGCGCCGCCGCCACGCGCTCGAGCACCTCGTACCAGGTCCCCAGCCCCTGGCCGTCGATCACCACCAGCCGGTCTCCGGGCAGGATGTCGAGCTCCTGGGCGGCAGACCCCTCGGTGACCTCCTGGACGCCCATGGTCGCCGGGTAGACCCCCCAGGCGTTGGCAAAGGGGTCGGCAAAGCCCAGGTCCACGCCGGACCAACCGCTGCCGGGGGTGAGGGTCGCCGTGCGGGTGGGGTTCCACCAGCGGTCCCCCTTGCGCAGGAACTCGACCTGGACCGGGCCGTCGGCGGTGTCCAGGGCCTGGACCATGCCGAGCCAGCTGTCGACTTCGACGTCGCCGACGCGGGAGATCCGGTCGAAAGTCTCCAGGCCCGCCAGGGCGGCCGGCGAGGTCGGGTCGTCGACGACCACCCGGGCGTCCGGGGTGGCGTAGGACAGGCCCAGGCTCGTCGGTGACACGTCGCCTTCTGCCAGCCCGGCCGGCACGCCGAGCGCGGCGCCGATGCGCCGCTCGTCTCGCTCGACCACCAGCTCCAGGGTGCGTCCGCCCGCGTAGGGGTCCAGCACCTCGTGCAGATCGGTCCACCAGGTGACCTCTTCGCCCCCGACGCTCACGATGCGGTCGCCGGCCTGGAGCCCAGCCGTGTGGGCCGGCGAAGCCAGGTCCACCCCGCCGATGACCGCCGCGGGCTGGGGCTCGCCGGCCATGTACAGGGCCGAGAACACGACCACCGGCAGCACCAGGTTGGCCGCAGGGCCCGCGGCGACGATGATCAGCCGCTGCCAGACCGGCTTGTTCAGGAACGCGGTCTTCGAGGTGGGGTCGTCCAGCCCCTCGCCCCCGTCCATGAACGGATCGGCGCCCTCCATCATCACGTAGCCGCCGATCGGCAGCAGGCTGACCCGGTAGTCGGTGCCCTTGTGGTGGAAGCCGAAGAGCCTGCGGCCGAAGCCCAGGGAGAACACGTGCACGCCCACGCCGAACAGCCGTGCGAACACGAAGTGCCCAAACTCGTGGATGAACACGAGGATGCCGATCATGCCGAGGGCGGCGACGATCATCAGCACGGGACGGACCTCCGGGACCTGCAGGCTAACGTCGGTTCGAGACACCCGGCGCGGGGGCCCCGTTCCGGGTTCGGTCGCCTAGTCCCCTGTCGCAGAAGTTCGCGAGGCACTCGCGAAGCAATCGTCGCGCCTGGTGGATTCCAGACGCGGCCGGTGTGGCCGAGTCACATCAACGCGGCTGGGAGCCGCCAGGCGCGACGAGGGCGAGCGAGTGTCCGTGAACTTCTGCGACATGGGACTAGCCCCGACCCATGAGCTGGAGTGCGACGAGCAGGACAGGCGACGTGAACAGCAGGGAGTCGACCCGGTCCAGGATTCCCCCGTGCCCCGGCATGATCCGTCCGGAGTCCTTGACCCCGAAGGTCCGCTTGACCATCGACTCGGTCAGATCGCCGACGATGCCCGCGGCATCGACCACCACGGCCAGGACGATGCAGGTGACGAGCCCGGCGTCGGGCAGCCCGATGGCGCGCACGACCAAGCCGCCTGCGACCGCCGTGACCACACCGCCGATGGCGCCTTCCCAGGTCTTCTTGGGGGAGATCTTCTCGTAGAGCTTGCGCCGGCCCAGGGCGCGGCCCGCGAAGTAGGCCCCGGTGTCTCCGAGCCACGTGACCGCCAGCATGAAGAAGATCCAGGCCAGGCCATCGTCCATGCGCCGGACCAGGGGCAGCGCCACGACCAGGCCGGGGACCCACGCCACCCCTAGGAGCAACAGTCCAGCGGCCTGGGCCGCGCCGTCGACCGGGCCCGAGCGGAACAGCACCGAGAGCAGCAGCGCCAGCACCCCGCCGGCGAGCACCGGCCCCACCACGCCGGGGGGGCCGTACAGCACAGCGCCGAAGAGGGCGAACCCGACCGCTGCCATGCGCCAGAAGCCCCAGATCGGGGCCCGGTCCTGGAAGGCCATGGTGGCGTATTCCCACAGGCCGATGGCGATGATGACCGCGGCCATGAGCTCGACGGCGACCGTGCCGCCCCAGATGAGGGCGGGCAGCACGATGCCCAGGGCGGTCAGTCCGGCGATGGTGCGGGTGAGCACGACTCAGTCCTGGGAGAGCTGGGCAGAGGTGAGCCCATAGCGGCGCTGCCGAGCCCCGAAGGCGCGGAAGGCCTGCTCGAGCTGAGGCCGGCGAAAGTCCGGCCAGGCCACGTCGGTGACGTAGATCTCGGCATAAGCGAGCTGCCACAGCATGAAGTTGCTGATGCGCAGCTCGCCACTGGTCCGGATCAGCAGGTCGGGATCCGGGAGGTCGGGACAGTACAGGGCCGCCGAGACTGCGCCTTCATCGATGTCGTCCGGGTCCAGCTCGCCCCGGGCGACCTGGCTAGCCAGGGCCCGCATGGCGTCTGTGAGCTCGAGGCGGCTTCCATAGGACAGCGCCAGCACCATGTCCATCCGGGCCTCAGGGGTGTCCGTGGCCTCCATCAGCTCGAACAGGGGCTCGCGCACGAACGGCGGCAGCCGGTCGAGCTGGCCCATGGCCCGGAAGCGGATCCGGTTGTCCAGCAGCTCTCCCCGCTCGTTGAGCACGTAGCGGTGGAGCAGGGTCATCAGGGCGCCGACCTCGTCGGCGGGACGGGACCAGTTCTCGGTGGAGAACGAGTACAGGGTCAGCGCTTCGACCCCCAGGGCCCGGCACGCCCGGGCGACCTGCCGCACGGACTCGGCTCCCACGGCGTGGCCTTCGGCCCGGGGCAGTCCCTGGGCCTCGGCCCACCGCCCGTTGCCGTCCATGATGATGGCCACGTGCCGGGGCACGGTGAGCGGGGAGCCCTGCACGGTCGGATCCTCGGCCATCAGACCTCGAGGATCTCCTGTTCCTTGGCCTTGATGGTGGACTCGATGCCGGCGACGGCCTTGTCCGTCGCGTCCTGGACCTTGTCCAGCAGCCGCTTCAGCTCGTCTTCGGAGATGTCCTTGTCGTCCTTGAGGCTGCTGAAGAGCTCGCGGTAGTCCTTGCGCACGCCGCGGGCGCGGACCTTGAACTCCTCGCCGTACTTGCGCACCAGCTTCACCAGGTCCTGGCGACGCTCGCCGGTCAGAGGCGGGATGGGCACCCGCACCAGCTGTCCGTCGTTGCTGGGGTTCAGGCCCAAGGCGGCGCTGGCGATGGCCTTTTCGATGTCCGTGATGGTGCTCTTGTCCCAGGGGGTCACCACCAGCAACCGGGCGTCGGGTGCGGCGATGGTGGCCAGCTGCTTGAGCGGCATCTCGGCGCCATAGGAGGTCACGTTGACCTTGAGTGAGTCGAGCAGCTGCGGCGAGGCGCGACCGGTGCGCACCGTGGCCAGCTGGTTCTTCAGGGCCTGGAGGGCGGACTTCATGTCATTGGCCAGCTCGGCCAGGTACTCGGCGGTCATCGGAGCTCCTCAGCTGTTGCCCTGGCTCAGGGCACGAATCTTCTCGATCCAGCTCTGGATGGTCGCAGACGACAGGCCCGAGGCCTGCCGCACGCGCTTCAGGTCGTCGTCCTGGTCGGCCAGGTCGCCAAGCTGCTCGGTCGTGTGCACACCGGCGTAGCGCAGGCGTTCCTGCTGATCCCGGGAGATGCCCAGGACCTCGGCCAGGCCGTCGGCGTCGCTGCCGTTGTCGATGCGGGTGCCCAGATCCTGTCCCTGGACCAGCCGGAGCACGTTGCCGGGCGCGGTGAAGTCGAACACCACGATCGGCACGCCGGAGTCCTTGCACAGGGCCATCGCCGTCGCGTCCATGACCTTGAGGTCCTGCTGGAGCGCGTCCATGAAGGTCAGGTGCTCGTAGCGGACCGCGTCCGGGTTCCGGACCGGGTCGGAGTCGTAGACCCCGTCGACCTTGGTGCCCTTGAGCAGGACGTCGGCGTGGATCTCGGCCGCCCGCAAGGCGGCGCCGGAGTCCGTGGAGAAGAACGGGTTCCCCGTGCCCGCCGCGAAGATCACGACCCGGCCCTTTTCCAGGTGTCGAATGGCCCTGCGGCGAATGTAGGGCTCGGCGATCTTGTCCATTGCGATGGCGGTCTGCACGCGGGTGAACACGCCCAGCCGCTCGAGCGCGTCCTGGAGGGCCAGGGCGTTGATGACCGTGGCCAGCATGCCCATGTAGTCGGCGTGGGCCCGGTTCATGCCGCCGGAGGCGCCGGCCACACCTCGAAAGATGTTGCCACCGCCGATCACCAGGGCGACCTCGACCCCAAGGTCCCGGACGGCCCTGACCTCCTCGGCAAACCGGGAGATGGCCTCGGACTCGATGCCGAAGCCCTGGCCGCCGGCGAGCATCTCGCCGGACAGCTTGAGCAGGATGCGCTGGTAGCGAGGGGCCATGGACCTCTCGCTATCCTGGGAAGGGGGCACAGCGGCCTCAGTTGGTGAGCTTCGCGACCTCGGCCGCCAGGTCGTCGACCTTCTTCTCCAGCCCCTCGCCCAGGACGAACCTGGAGAAGCGACGGATCTGGAGGTTCTCGCCGATCACGCTGACCTGCTCGGCGAGCATCTCGGCGATGGTCTTGGAGTCGTCCTTGACGAACTTCTGGTCGAGCAGGACGACCTCCTCGTACCACTTGTTCATGCGGCCGGAGACGATCTTCTCGGCGATGTGCTCGGGCTTGCCTTCTTCCACCACCCGGGCGATCTGGATGCGCTTCTCGTTGTCGAAGTCGTCCTGGGAGACCTCGTCGCGGGTCACGAAGCGAGGCTCGGCGGCCGCGATGTGCATCGCGATGTCATCGCACAGGGTCTTGAAGCCGTCGGTGCGGGCGACGAAGTCGGTCTCGCAGTTGATCTCGAGCAGCACGCCGATCTTGCCGCCGCCGTGGATGTAAGCGTGCACCAGGCCGTCGGTGGCCGAGCGGCCAGCCTTCTTGGCGGCCTTGGTGATGCCCTTGGTGCGCAGCCACTCGATGGCCTGCTCGACGTTGTCGTCGTTGGCGTTGAGGGCCTTCTTGCAGTCGAGCATGCCCGCGCCGGTGCGGCCGCGGAGGTCCTTGATCAGTGCAACGGATGCCATGGTCTTGTCCTCACGGCGGACCCGCGCTGCGGGCCCGCGATGGTGTCTGGGATGGAGTCTGGGGGAGCGTCGGGAGTCGGGCTCAGCTGCCCTCGCCCTCTTCGGGGGCGGGGGGCGGAGCCGGCGGCTCGGCGCTGGCGTCGGGGGTGGCCTCGGGCGTGTGGACCCGGGTGACGACCTCGACACCCTCGGCTTCGGCCGCGTGGGCGGCGGCGGCGGGGGAAGCAGAGCGGCTGGCCTGGGCGCCTTCGATGCAGGCGTCAGCGACCGCACCGGTGAAGAGGCGGATCGACTTGATCGCGTCATCGTTGCCCGGGATCACGTAGTCGATGCCCTGGGGGTTGCAGTTGGTGTCGCACAGGGCGACGACCGGGATCTTGAGCTTGTTGGCCTCGCGGATCGCGATGTACTCCTTGCGGGGGTCGATCACGAACAGGGCGCCGGGGCGGCCCTTGAGGTTCTTGATCCCGCCCAGGGACTTGTCCATCTTGGCGATCTCGCGGGTGAGCTGCAGCGCTTCCTTCTTGGTCAGGATGCTGAAGCGACCCTCGGCCTCGGCCTTTTCCAGGGCGACCAGGCGGTCGATGGAGCGCTTGACGGTCTGGAAGTTGGTCATCGTGCCGCCCAGCCAGCGGTTGTTCACGAAGAACATGTTGGCCCGCAGGGCCTCTTCGCGGACGATGTTGCGGGCCGCCTTCTTGGTGCCGACGAACAGCACGGGGTTGCCCGACGCGACCACGCCGGCGACGAAGCGACTGGCCTCGACCAGGCACCGGGCGGTCTTCTGGAGGTCGATGATGTGGATGCCGTTCTTGGAGCCGTAGATGTACGGCTTCATCTTGGGATCCCAGCGGCGGGTCTGGTGTCCGAAGTGGACGCCAGCCTCGAGGAGCTCGCGGAGCGAGACGTTGGACATGGATGTCTCCAGGTTCGGCGCCCCCGTCGTGCCGGGTCGACGCCTGGTTGGGTTGGAACTTCCACCGGTGGCCTCACCCGACTGCCGATCCGAGGACCGGGAGCCACCCTGGGTGTGATCCGTGTTCCGGTGTGTAGATTCACCACCGAGGGATCCCGGCAGCCGGGCGCGTCTAACCGATCTGGGGGCGGGTGCCACAGTGCTACGCTGCCGGCGATGCGATGGGGCAAGGAAGCAAGCGCAGCGGGAGCCTTGATCCTGGCGGGGTGCCTGGCCAACCAGGGCGACTACCAGGATGCTCGTCAACGGGCCATGGACCGGGACGACGACGGCTTCGCGGCGGAACAATACGTCGATGACTTCGAGGGTCCGGACCAGGCCGACTGCGACGACCAGGACCCAGACGTGCACCCGGCTGCGAGCGAGGTCCCCTATGACGGGGTGGACAACGACTGCTCGGCAGACACGCCGGACGACGACCTGGACTGGGACGGCGCGCTGGCAGACACCGACTGCGACGACGGCGACCCAGAGCGCTTCCCGGGCAATGACGAGATCTGGTACGACGGCGTCGATCAGGACTGCGACGGCAACGACCGGGACCAGGACGGGGACGGCTTCGACCTGGACCAGGAGTGTGACGACACCCGCGCGGACATCTTCCCGGACGCCGAGGAGGTCTGCGATCTCGTGGACAACGACTGCGACGACGACGTCGACGAGTACGTGGACACGTGGTGGGTCGACGCGGACGGCGACGGGTTCGGGAGCGACGCGATCGGCCCGACGATGTCGTGCACCCCGGATGAAGGCGCGGTGTACGAGGCGGGGGACTGCGACGACGAGGACGCGGCGGTGAGTCCGGAGGCGGTGGAGGTGTGCAATGACCTCACCGACAATGACTGTGATGGGACGTCGGGCGACTGCGCGGTGACTGGGGAGGTGTGGCTGGGTGACCAGGCCACCCATCTCGCGGGCGTGCACCCCGGTGACTTGTTCAGCGCGGGGCTCGTCGTGGCCGACGTTTCGAGGGACGGTCAGGATGACCTGGTCGTCGGCGCACCGCTGCTCGTACTGGACGCAGTGGGAACGGGCGGCGTCTGGGTCCTCGAGGGACCGGTGGAGGGCCCGCTATTACTCGACGACGCCTTCTGGTCTGTCTCAACAGGCGTGGAGGGTGAGACGGGCGAATTCCTCTCCGTGATGGAGGACATCGAGTCCACGCTCCTGCTCATCTCGACGGCCAAGACCGACCAGCTCAATATCTACGACGTCAGCGGGGGCGGCTCCTCTCCCGTTGCGACGCTCCTCGGCGTGCCAGACGGCCTCTCGAGCGAAGCCGACCTCGACAGTGACAATCGTGCCGACCTGGTGGTGTCCGGTGGGCGCTTCGGCGTCCAGGCAGGGGAGACGGGCGCGGTCCTCGTCTACCTGGCACCTCTGGCCGGCTCACTCGACGCGAGCGACGCCGAGGCGCAGCTCACCACCTCGGATCAGGACGAGCTATTCGGCGAACAGACCCACGCCGTCGACTACGACGGGGACGGCATTTCCGAGCTGTTCGTTAGCGCCCCGGACTCCAGCGTCGTGGCGTCGGGCGCAGGCCGGGTCTACCGCTTCACGTCCCCCCTCGAAGCCAGCTCCAACGAGGACGCGGACTGCGCCTGGGACGGCTTTGAGGCCGAGATGGGCCTGGGAACCCGGTTCTCCAGCGGCGACCTGGATGCCGACGGCTACAACGACCTTGTCATCGGCGCACCTCGGCACAGCGCAGGTGGGCTCTCGGAGTCTGGCTCGGTCATCCTGGCCCCAGGCACACCGAACCCAAATGACACCACGATGGCCACCAGCGGCATCGTGTTCACGAGCGACCAGATCGAGGCGCTGTTCGGCGCCGACGTCGAGGCCTCGGCTGACCTGAACGGCGACGGCGCAGCCGACTTGGTCATCGGGGCGCCGGGTGTGGAATTCGAGAGCAGCGCCTACAGTGGCGCGGTTGCCGTGTTCGACGGCCCGATCGCGGACGGACTGACGCTCCAGGACGCCACGCTGCTCGTGCTCGCTGCAGAAGGTGGCGGCATGGTGGGCTACAGCCTCGCGACCGGTCACCTCGACGCGGACCCACTCGACGACGTGGCGATCGGCTCCAGCTACTACTTCACGGAGTCCGGAACGGGTGCTGTGACCGTCTTGATGGGCGCCGGGTTCTGAGCCGCGAGCCGGTTCAGGGCTTCAAATTGGCTTGGATGGCGCCAGCCAGATTTCCGCGGTTGTGATGGACCTCACGCAGAACCTGCAGGTGGTGCTCGAGGCCCTCGCCTGCGTGTCCGTCTTCGAAGAAGGCGCTCACGTCGCGCAGGAAGCAGCGCAGGATCGCGGGCACAAGAGCGTCGACCTCGGCGCTGGTCAGAGTGCAGGCCTTGTGGACCTCCCGCAGGTAGAACACCAGCTTGCGAGGATCCAGCTGCTCATCATTGCTGCGGTAGGCCGCGTGGTAGGCCGTCTGCGCCACACATCGCACGCGAGGGCCCCGTCGAGCCTTCTCCAGATCGAAGAAGACCACCCGGCCATCGGACATCAGACCCAGGTGGTCGCGGTGGATTGCGCCGTGTACCAGGCTCTCGGGAAGCCCAGACAGATCTGCGTCCACGCCCACGGACGCGTCTTCGATGAGTCTCCAGATCTCGGGGTCGAGTCGGTCGTCGCCAAGGCGTTTGCGCAGCAGGTCGACCGTCCCGAGGTCCTCTCCCCCGTTGCGATCGATGCCGGGATCGGGCCCAGAGGGGCCGAGCGAGAGCAGCGCAGCGTGCGCCACTGCCAGCCGCGCCAGCTCCCCAGAGGTCGTGCCGAGCCGGGCGTCACCGCAGTCTTCATAGACGCCCGCGAGTCTCTCGCCGACGCGGAGCAGGCTGCCGCCACTCGCCAAGACGACCGGCGAGAGCACGGCGGCAGCTGAGCCGCTCAGCTGGGCGGACAGCGACTGCTCCAGAGCGAAGAGCCAGGGGCCAACGGGCTTGTTGTAGACCTTCAGGACGAGGCGTCGGCCCCCCTGCTCGAGCCGCAGCACGTCGTTGCACGCGTGCTGGGCAAAGCCCTGTGTGATCTCTGCCCCGGCCAGCCCTTGGGCCTCAAGGACTGCCTCGACATCGGGCGCCTCTAGCGGGAGCCAGCGCTTCACCGGGTCCCCGACCTTCACCACACATCGGGGGGTACGGGTCCGGCCGTGGAAGAGCAAAGAGCTCGGTCCAGGACCGGGCTCTCGCCCGAGCTCCGACTCCAGCAGGGTGAGGTACGCCAGGACTCGCGCCCGGTCTGACGGCCTCTCCGCCGCGGTCTCCCACGCCGAGAGGGCGGCGTCGAGGTTGTCCCGTACGCCCGACGTGGCCAGCAGGAGCCCCGCGAGGTCCTCCTCGGGATCCCCGTGGCCGCTGCTCGCCCAGTCGAGCAGTCCAACCGGTGTGCCGTCCTCCAAGACCCAGTTGCTAGGGTGGAGGTCGAAGTGGCAGAAGGCATCTCCGACGAAGGTGAGGCCGGCGAAGGCCCCCGCGACCTGAGGACCCGCGCCCGCCACGCGGCGCGCGAGCGTCCGCCCGTGGTCGACGGCAGGAAGGCTTCCGGGGACCCGCAGTGCGTGAACGCCGGCGAGCAACGCAGCCGCCGCTCCGACCTGATGGTTTCCGAGGATCCGTGCACGGGGGTCCCACCCGGCTCGCACGTCTGTGAGCACATTCCAGGACGGTCCGCTGCGAACGATGGCAGGGGTGACGCCGGGGAGCGGGGCCGCCAGGGCCGCGCGCTCACGGACTGCCCGTGACGGGTCGTCGTAGACCTTCACGACGCCCGAGGCTACCCGCGCGACTCGCACGCCCGCGTGGCTACCGATGAGCTCTGCCGGTCCCAGCTCGGGCGGCCATCCACCCATCCCTCACACCCCCGGCTGGTTCTCCCCGTCGTCCCCTCCACCGTCCGGCGTCTCAGCGGCCGGCTCGACGCCCTCGGCCTCTTCCGTCGCTGCGGCCGCAGCCGCCTCGGCCTTCATCGCCGCCAGCTTCGCTTCGGCCTGGGCCTTGGCCTGGGCCAATGCCTCGTCTTGCTTGGCCAGGATCTTGTCGACCTCGGCCTGCAGCGCGACGGGGATCGCGACCTTTTGGCAGCACTTCTTGAGCTTCTGGCCCGACCCGCAAGGGCACGGGTCGTTCCGTGAGATGCGACGGACCAGGGCAAAGGCGTGGGCCTGGGCGCCCTTGGGCGGACGCTGGACCTGCTGGGGCGCCGGATCGGCGGTCTGGGGGGCCTGGGCCGGCAGGGCCTTGGGCTGCTTGGGCAGGTTGCCCGACGAGAGCTGACGCGCGCTGCGCTTGCTGCCCAGGCCGACGGCCTCGAGCTCCTCGTTGCTGATGGTGCGCAGCCGCTGGATGACCTGTTCGTCGCGGAGGGCGTTCATGTACATGAACATGTTGAAGCCCTCCTTCTTGTACTCCAGCAGCGGGTTGCGCTGGCCGTAGCCCCGCAGGCTGACGCCCTGCCGCAGGCGGTCCATCGCCAGCAGGTGGTCCTTCCAGAGGTTGTCGGTGAACTGCAGCACCAGGTCGCGCTCGACCCGACGGATGCGCTCCTCGCCCAGCTCCTCTTCCTTGCGGTCGTAGAGGGCCAGGGACTGGTCGACCAGACGGTCCCGGAGCTCGGCCCAGGCGTGGTCCCGCATCTCGGCGTCGGTCTCCTCGAAGTCGACGTCGAAGATGCGCTTCGCGCGCTCGCGCAGGCCCTTGAGGTCCCAGTCCTCGGGGTTCGTGAGCTCGCCCGCGCAGTCGTCGAGCATGTCGTCGACCACACCGGCGAAGCTCTCGGTCATCATCTCCTTGATGGACTCGCCCGAAAGGGCCCGGCGGCGCAGGTCGTAGACGAACTGGCGCTGCTGGTTGAGCACGTCGTCGTACTCCAGCAGGTTCTTGCGACCATTGAAGTGGTGGCCCTCGACCTTCTTCTGGGCGTTCTCGATGGAGCGCGTGATCCAGCGGTGCTCGATGGGCTCGTCGTCCTCGATGTTCCACTTCTCCATGAAGGCCAGGATCTTGTCCGAGCCGAAGATGCGGAGCAGGTCGTCCTCGAGGGACAGGAAGAACTTGGACGAGCCGGGCTCGCCCTGGCGGCCGGAGCGGCCCCGGAGCTGGTTGTCGATCCGCCGGGACTCGTGGCGCTCGGTGCCGATGACGCGCAGGCCACCGGCCTCCATGACCCGGATCTTGTCGGCGTCGGTCTGGACCCTGAGCTCGGCGACCTTGGCGGCGTAGCCGTCCGGGTCCTCGAGCGGGTCCACCAGGTCCTTGACCATCTCGTCGGGGTTGCCGCCGAGCTTGATGTCGGTGCCTCGTCCCGCCATGTTCGTGGAGATGGTGACGGCACCCGGCAGCCCGGCCTGGGCCACGATGTGGGCCTCGCGCTGGTGCTCCTTGGCATTGAGGATGTTGTGCGGGATCTCCGCTCGCGTGAGCATCCGGGCAACGATCTCGGACTTCTCGACACTCGTGGTGCCCACCAGCACGGGCTGCCCTCGGTCGTGGCAGCTCTGGATGTCCTCGATGACAGCCCGGAACTTCTCCTCGCCGTAGCGGTAGACCTTGTCGTGCTCGTCGTCGCGGGCGATCGGGACGTTGGTGGGGATGACCACGGTGTCGACGTCGTAGATCTTGGCGAACTCGGCGGCCTCGGTCTCGGCCGTGCCCGTCATGCCCGACAGCTTGTCGTACATGCGGAAGTAGTTCTGGAAGGTGATGGTGGCGTAGGTCTGGCTCTCGGCCTCGACCGTGAGCTTTTCCTTGGCCTCGATGGCCTGGTGGAGGCCATCGGACCAGCGCCGGCCGACCATCAGCCGACCGGTGTTGTCGTCGACGATGACGACCTTGTTGTCCTTGACCACGTAGTCCCGGTCCCGCTTGAACATGGCGTGGGCCCGCAGCGCCTGGTTGACGTGGTGCAGGATCTCCATGTTGTGGGTGTCGTAGAGGTTGTCGATGCCCAGCTTGGACTCGACCTTGTCCACGCCGGAGTCGGTCAGGTGGACGGACTTGGACTTCTCGTCCACCGAATAGTCGAGCTCGATCTGCAGCAGCGGCACCACCGAGTCGATCAGGTAGTAGCGATCGATGGGGAAGTTTGTGGGCCCGCTGATGATGAGCGGGGTCCGCGCTTCGTCGATGAGGATGGAGTCGACCTCGTCGATGATGACGAAATTGTGGCCGCGCTGGACGTACTCCTCGATGCGGTACTTCATGTTGTCCCGCAGATAGTCGAAGCCGAACTCGTTGTTGGTGCCGTAGGTCACGTCACAGGCGTAGGCTTCGCGCTTGATGCCCGAGCTCTCACGGGTGTGGCTGTCCTTGCTCAGGACCTTGCCCACGCTCAGGCCCAGGAAGTTGTAGACCGGGGCCATCCAGTCGGCGTCGCGCTCGGCCAGGTAGTCGTTGACCGTGACCACGTGCACGCCCTTGCCCGTGAGCCCGTTGAGCGTGACGGGCAGGGTGGCGACCAGGGTCTTGCCCTCGCCGGTCTTCATCTCGGTGACCCAGCCGCGGTGCTGGAAGATGCCGCCGACCAGCTGCACGTCGAAGTGCCGCATGCCCAGGGTGCGCACGCTCGCTTCGCGCACGGCGGCGAAGACGTCGACCAACAGGTCGTCGAGCTCGGCGCCGTTGGCGATCTCTTCGCGCCACTTGGGGCCCAGGGCCTGGAGATCTTCGTCGGAGAGGTCCTGCATCGCCTTTTCGCGCGCGTTGATGGCGTCGACGATGGGCTGGACTTTCTTGACCTGGCGGTCGGTGGAGCTGCCGAAGACCTTCTTCAGCGCGTTCTCGATGGGGGCGAACATGGACGCTCCTCAGGGGATCGGCGCAAGCTGCGCACCGCTCGCCCCTGGGTCAACTCTTAGAAAGGGGGGCGTTGGTAACCCCTTTGCTACTGGGGCAGATAATCCATGGGGTCGACGAACCTGCCGTCCACCTGCATCTCGAAGTGCAGGTGGGGCCCGGTGGACTGCCCGGTCGAGCCGACGGTGGCGATCATCTCGCCGGCCTCGACCCAGTCACCCTCGCGGACCATCAGCCGCGAGTTGTGGGCGTACCGGCTCACGATGCCGTAGCCGTGGTCGATGGTGACCATGCGGCCGTAGCCCGAGTTGTAGCGGGCCATCAGGATCGTGCCCGACGCCGCCGCCCGGACCGGCGTGCCCCGTAGGGCCGAGATGTCCACCCCGGAGTGCATCTTCTGGCGCCGGGAGATGGGTGAGCGCCGCCAGCCGAAGCCCGACGTGAGCCGGCCGTCGACGGGCCAGACACTCGGGAAGGCGGCCTGGTAGCTGAACATGTCGCCCGCTTCGAGGGTCAGCAGGTTCAGCCGGGGCTCCACCTGTTCGGCCAGCCCCAGGAAGTCGTCGAGCCGCTCGTCCAGCCGAGAGGCCCAGGCCTCGGCCGGGCGCAGCGCGCTGGGGTCCAGCTCGTCGGAGAAGCCGAAGGGGTCCAGCTCCTCCATCGGCTCGCCGTCCAGCTCGTCCGGGCCTTCGGGGCCCTCCCAGGGGGTGTCCTCGGCGAAGAGTTCCCCCCCGAGGGCCTCGACCTCGTCGTCTTCCAGGGGGCCGAAGCCGGGCAGGATTGGAGAGTCCCCGACCAGCTGGAGCTGGGCATCGTAGAGGCGGATGCGGTGCAGGGCCGCGTCGGCCTCCACGAGCTTCTGCTCGATGCCGTTCAGCCGCGCCCGGAGCGCCAGGTTCTCGTCCAGCAGAGTGTCGTAGGCACCGATCCGGGGCCAGGTGGCGAGCACCATGACACCCAGGGCTGCGACCACGCCGAGGCCCAAGCCGCCCCAGCCGATCAGCCTTCGAAGTCGTCGCCGGGCCAGGGTCCACTGGCGGACCGGGCCCCGGCCGTCCTCGGGGACGACCAGCACGGTCCAGGACTCCGGCCCTTGGCGCTTCAGGCTTCGTCCACCTTGACCACCACCACGGTGACGTTGTCGTCGCCGCCGCGCTCACAGGCCATCGAGATGAGCTCCCGGGAGGAGTCCTGGGGGCCGAGCCGCTGGACCAGCTCGCCGATCTCGGCGGCCTGGACCAGGTTGGACAGGCCGTCGCTGCACATCACGAAGCGGTCGCCTCGGCGGATGGCCTTGACCTGGAGGTCGATCTCCACGTCCTCGGTGTAGCCGAGGCTTCGCGTGATGATGTTGCGCAGGCGATGGGTCTTGGCCTCCTCGGCGCTCAGAACCCCGGCCCGCACCTTCTCATTCACCAGGCTGTGGTCCTCGGTGAGCTGCTCGATGCGGCCCTCGCGCACCAGGTAGATGCGCGAGTCGCCCACGTGGGCGAGGAAGGCATTGCCCGAGTCCACCAGCATCACCACCGCGGTGGTGCCCATGCCCTTGTACTCGGGCTCGGCCAGGGCCTTCTCGTAGATGCGCTTGCCGGCCAGGCGAATGGAGTAGCGGATCTTCTCTCGCTGGAGCTCCACCGGGTTGTCCAGATCGATGTCCGTGATCTTGAGGTCGGGGTCGATCTCGATCGAGCTCAGGACCTCTTCGACGGTGTTGACCGCGATGGCCGACGCGTACTCGCCGCCCACGTGGCCGCCCATGCCGTCGCACACGACGAACAGGTTCAGCTCGTCGTTGATGAGGTAGTTGTCCTCGTTGTTCGTGCGCTTCATGCCGACGT
>CAZFLE010000016.1:0-86961 GCA_964519895.1 uncultured Enterobacterales bacterium
CTACAAGGGCAAGCCCTTCGAGGGCACCGTCGAGACCAAGCTCGATCTGGACAACATCGACGCCGACCTGCTCCGCGACAACGCGATCATCCCGGACCTGGATCGGCTACGCCAGTTCACGCTGGACAACGGGCTCGACGTCTACGTCTACCCCTACGGCGACGCACCCCTGGTCACCCTGGGCTTGGTCATCGAACAGGGCGGCGAGCTCTACGAGCCCAAGCTCGGCCTGGCCGAATTCGCCTGGGACATGTCCAGCCACTTCCTGGCGGGCCAAGGCAACACGCCCCTGCGCATGGCCGGCGGCTTCAGCCCGTTCTACGACGACGAGAACCTGATCCTCGCGCTGAACGGCTCCTCGGCCAACTTGTCGGGCCTCACCTGGATGCTGCGGGAGCAGGTCCGGGTGCACGAGGACCCGAACAACATCCAGGTCGAGTACAAGAAAGAGTACTTCGACAGCTACATCAAGGCCGTGCGTACGTGGCGCAAGACCCCCGAGAACTGGGTCAGCTGGATCCGCAGCGAGCGGCTCTTCGGTGCCGACCACAAGCTCGCCCACACCTACGACGAGTTCGAGCTCGACGGGATGCGCGGCTACAACAAGGGCGACGTAAAGCCCTACTACCAGTCCCTGTTCCGGCCCAGCAACGCGCAGCTCTGGGTCATCGGCCGGCTGGACCCCGACGTGGCCGAGGAGCAGATCCGGTCCCAGTTCGCCGACTGGAACGACAAGCAGCCCACGGTGGAGCTGGCGTCCCTGCCCAAGCCCCCGCCGCCCCCTGAGCGCTCGGTCGTGGTCTTCGACAACGGCCTGGTCAGCCAGACCCAGGTGTCCTTCGGCTGCTTGATCGAGCCCTGGGACGAGACGAACCAGGAGACCCAGAACGTGCTCGGTCGCGTGCTCAGCGAGATGGCCTGGGACGCCCTGCGCGAGAAGTCCGGTGTCTCCTACGGCGCCGGCAGCGGCATCGCCCGCTACCCGGGCGGCACCACGGTGCTCAGCTCCGGCGTGCTGGTCCAGAACGACTCCGCCGGGGTCGCCGCCCAGACCTTCATGGACCAGGCCGCCCGCGTGCAGTCCGGGGACTTCCCCCAGGACCTCATCCCGCTCATGAAGGTCACCGACGCCCGGGGCACCGTGCTCAGCCAGCAGACCGCCATCGGCATGCTCAGCAACCTCATCGAGCCCCTGGCCAATGGCTGGCCGCTGGAGTGGCTCAACGCCTACCCCGAGCGCATGGCCGCGGTCACCCTCGAGGGCGTTCAGGGCCAGCTGGACCGCTGCATCGGCCACGAGGTGCTGACGCTCCTGGGCCCAGAAGAGGTCATCACCCCACAGCTCGATGAGCTGGGCCTGTCCTACGAGGTCTTCGACTGGGACGCCGAGCGCAAGACCCTGTGGGAGACCCACGACCCCAAGGGCTATGCCAAGGCCAAGAAGAAGGCCGACAAGGCCGCCGCCAAGGAAGCCAAGAAGAAGGGCGAGACCCCCGACGAGGGCTGAGCGGACAACTAGCGGAAGGACCGCCAGGCGCCTGCCGCGGTGGTCCCACCCGGCACCAGCTCCAGGTCCACCAGGACGCTGGCCATCGCCTCCCAGCGCTCGGTGGTCATCGCACCCAGGCCATCGCTCCCGACGACAAAGGGCGCCTGGGCTTCGGTGATGCAGGCGATCAGCGCGTCGTCGTCCATGTCCGGGTTCAGGCGGCGGATCTCGGCGTTGCCCCGGTCGGGCGCCGCCACATAGGCCTCCCAGGCCTCGTGGGTCGCCTGGACGAAGGCTCCGGCCCACGGCGGAGGCGGCTCCGCAAAGGCGACCAGGGAGCCATAGGGATTCCAGCCCGCGTCCGAGCCCTTGAGGAAGCGCACGCTGGCGCCCCTTTGCCGGGCTGCGCAAGGCTCGGCGGTGATGTAGGCCTGTTGCACGGCGCTCTCGTCGGCCAGGAAGGCCCCCACGTTGCCGCTGTAGGGCACCGCCTCGACCCGCCCGTCCCAGCCGTGGGTGCGCCACAAGAAGCGCTGGAAGGGCGAACCGACCTCGATGGCGACCCGAGTGCCGTCGGCGAGCTCGTCCAGCGTCTTCGGACCGCTGTCATGGACCAGGAGCCCCTGCGGGCTCAGCTGGAAGGCCGGCCAGGCCCCGATGGCGGCGATGCCCTTCTGGCGCTTGACCAACAGGTCGTCGGCCGCCGAGATGGCCACGTCGGCGCGGCCGGTGGCGAGCTGCTCGAGGGTGGGGGCCCCGGGGCCGCCCGGGAGGACCTCGACCTGGAGCCCGTGCCGGGCGTAGTGCCCCCCCAGCACGCCCTCGTAGAAGCCCCCGAACTCGGGCTCCGGGAACCAGTTCAGGGCCAAGGTGACCCGGATGGGGCCGGGCTCCGGGGCCGGTGCCGCCGAGGTCTCATCGGGGGTTCCGCTGCATGCCAGCACCAACCAGGGGATCATCCGCGCTCTCCATGCCAGGGCCCGATGATACGGCGCTCGGCTGCGCGCACCGCGGCAAACAGCCCCAGCGCCAGGCCCGCGGTCACGAAGATGGTGGCAAAGGTCAGCGCGGTGTCCGCCGAGCGCGCGGACTGCAGGACCAGGTAGCCCAGGCAAGGCGGATGCCCCGTGGAGCCCACGAACTCGCCGACCACGGCCCCGATGACCGCCAGGCCTACAGCCGTGCGAAGCCCGGAGAACACGAAGGGCAGAGCAGCGGGCAGCCGGAGCTTGACCAGCGTAGCCGTCCAGCTCGCCCCGTAGAGCTGGAGCAGCTCGAGCTGCGCGGGATCTGCACTGCGCAGGCCCAGGTTGGCGCTCGTGAGCAGGGGGAAGAAGGCCACGATGCCGGCGGTGACGGTCGCGACCGGCAGGCCGTAGCCGAGCCACACCACCAACAGCGGTGCGATGGCCACGATCGGGACCGTCTGGACGAGCAGGGCGTAGGGGTACAGCGCCACCTCCACCCAGTGGGAGCGCAGGAAGAGCGTCGCCCCACAGGCCGCGGCGACGACCGCGATGAGCAGTCCACCCAGGCTCGCCTGCAGCGTGGTCCAGGTCGCGGCAGCCAGTCTCTCGTGGTGGACGATCACGCCTTGGAGCACGTCGTCGGGGCCGGGCAGCAACACCTCTGGCAGCCGCGTGGCCGCGAGCGCCCACACCCCCAGGCCCACAAGGCCCGCCAGCAGCGGCAGCGCCCGGGTCAGACCGCAGCCTCGATCGTGCGGGCGGCCTGGGCGAGGGCCGGGTCCCGTAGCTGGGCGGCCGCCCTTGGGCGGGGGAGGGGGATCGGGAGGCGTGCCCCGATGGTCGCCGGCTGGCCCTTGAGCACCAGGACCTCGTCGGCGAACAGGGCCGCCTCGTCGACGTCATGGGTCACGAGCAGAGTCGTCAGGCCCAGGGTCTGCTGGAGCGCCAACACCTCGTCCTGGAGCTGGCGCCGGGTAAAGGCATCCAGCGACGAGAAGGGCTCGTCCAGGAGCAGGAGTCGCGGCCGGCTGACCAGCGCACGGGCCAGGGACACCCGCATGGCCATGCCGCCGGACAGCGCCCGCGGAAGCTTGTCCGCCGCGTCGGCCAGTCCGACGCGACCCAGGGCGTCGGCAACACGATCTGCGCGTTCGCCCTCGGGCCCCGCGAGCTCCAGGGCCAGGGCGACGTTTTCAGCGACCGTGCGCCACGGGAGCAAGGTCGGCCGCTGGAACACAAAGGCCCGCGGACGACCGCCCCCGCGCACGGTGCCTAGGGTGGGCGTCAACAGTCCGGCTGCCAGGCGCAGCACCGTCGACTTGCCACAGCCGCTCAGCCCGATGAGGCCCACGACCTGGCCCGCCCGGACCCGCAGATCCAGCTTGCTCAGGACCAGCTGCGCCGGGGTGAACCCGAAGCCCACCCCGTCGAAGACCAGGTCTTCACCCCCGGACAAGGCCGATCAGTGCGTCGGTGTGGGGGCCCAGGCTGGACCAGGTCTCGACGGATCCGGGGGAGCATGCGCCGCGCATCTCCATGCACAGCTGACGGGCCGTCAGGCGCACGACCACACCCCGTGCACCCAGCTGGTCCTGGAGCTCCCGCGCCAGGTGCTGGCCCAGGCGCTCCTGGAGCTGTGGCCGCCGGGCAAGGGACTTCAACAGGCGGGGCACCGCACCCAGGCCGACGATGCGCTCGGCAGGCCGGTAGGCGACATCGGCCGTGCCGAAGAAGGGCAGGACGTGGTGGGCGCAGAGGGAGTGGAAGGGCAGATCTCGGAGCACCACGGGGCCTGAACCCGACGGGGTCGGGAACGTGGTGAGCTGATGGACCGGCGCACTGGGGTCGAATTCCCGGAGCCAACTCGCGACGCGCTCCGGTGTCTGGGCCAGCTCCGGATCGTCTTCTGCGGACCATCCGAGCAGCCGCAGGCACGCCTCCAGGTGGTCTTCGGGGTGGGGTGGGGGACTCGACATGGCTCGGCCCCCAAGGATAGCCGGTCCGACCCCCAGGAGCCCCATGTCCCTCGACGCCGACCCCACAGGCCGCGCCGCCCAGCTGCTTCACGGCGCCCTCGTCAAGGAGGGCCAGGGAGACGCCGCCGCCGCGATGGCCGACGCGCGCCAGGCCTGTCAGCTGTTCGAGCAGGGGGGCGACCGCACCGGCTGCGCCGCGGCGCTGCAGCTCCAGGCCATCCTGCACGCCAACCACGGTCACCTGGGGCCCGCGCTGGAAGCCCTGGACGCGGCGGTGCCCCACCGGGAGCAGACCGGCGATCAAGAGGGGCTGGCCAGCTTGCACCAGGAGCGCTTCGCTCTGGCCATTCGGCTGGGCGATTCGGCGCTGGCACAGCAGGCCTCCGAGGCCATGTTGGCGGCTCATGAGCGGGTCGGGGACAGGGAGGGACAGGCCCAGGGCATCCACCAGCTGGTGCAGTTCCTCATCCAGGCCGGAGAGCTCGACACGGCCGACACCCTGCTCGGCCGCGGGCTGTGGCTCACGGACCGAGCTGGCGAGGAACGGGCGCGTTCGGCGCTGGTGCTCCTCCAGGTCCAGGCCGACCTGGCTCGCGGCATGAACGATCGGGCACTCGCCCGCTGTGGAGACGCCATCCGGCTGGCCGAACAGGCCCGCAACCGGCCGGCCCTGATCGAAGCCTGGCACCAGCAGGGCGCGGCCTACGCCATCACCGGCTCGCCGTCCCAGGCCATCGAAGCCTTCGAACAAGCGCTGGACGGCCGCGAGCTGCTCAAGGACCTGGAGGGTCGTGCCGCCACCCTCACCGAGCTGGCCCGGGTGGAGCAAGCCCTGGGTCGCCCCGCCAAGGCCGCCGAGCGACTGGCCTACGCCGCCCGCACCCTGGGCGAGCTCGGGCTCCACGAAGCCCAGGCGTCGGCCCTCGGCGATGCCGCCGAGCAGGCCGTTGTCGCCGGAGACCTGGACCGCGCGATCGCCTTGGGCACGGCGCTGGCCAACACCTGTGGCACCGCCGGTGCCCTGCACGCCCAGGGCCAGGCCCTCTTCCTCAACGGCCAGCGCCGCGTCCAGGCCGGGGACCTGGCCGGGGCCGCAGAGGACTTCCGCGCTGCAGCGGCAGCCCTCGATCGCGCACAGGACCCCGAAGGGCGCGGCATCGTGCTGGGCATGCTGGGACAGGTCGAGCACGCCCTGGGCCAGATCGAGGCTGCGCTAGCCACGCTGACCGAAGCCGAGCGGGTGCTCCGTGCGGTGGGCTCAGACGCCCTGGCCGAGCTGGCCCCCATCCTGGCTGAGTTGCGGCCGTCCTGAGCCGCCGGCCGCCCCGGTCAGTTCAGGGTCTCGTCCGGCACCGGCCGGGCGTGTGCCATCGACGACGCGATGGGAGAGCCATGGTGCAGGGTGAGGCGCCAGCCCTGGTCGGTCTCGACGAACAGGTTCGTGCACGCCACACGGGAGTGATGACTGACCGCGCCTGCCACGGCGTAGATGTTCTCGATGCAGGTCAGCTGCACGATCCCAGCGTGGTCGCGCATGTGCACTTCGGTGACCTCGAAGCGCATGTAGCCCGTGCCGGCAAAGATGGCGCGCCAGCTCTCCCGGATCTCGGACCAGCCCCGGTGGATGTCCCAGCCGGGGTGGATGCACACGTCTCCGGACGTGCAGGTCCAGACCTGGCGCATGCCGTCCAGGTCCAGGGCTTCGAAGGCGTCGTAGAACGCCCGGTTGACCGACAGGACGGCCTGGATCCGGGCGTCTCCGGCTGCGGTCACGTCTGCCCTAGTGCTTGGACAGGTCCAGTCCCGCCTCTGCGGCGTAGGCCCGGAGGCCCTTCTTGTTGAGCGTGCGCAGGGCGCGGGTGCTCAGCCGGAGGGTGATCCAGCGCTCCTCGTCTTCCAACCAGAGGCGCTTGCGCTGCAGGTTGGGAAGCTGGCGCTTCTTGGTCTTGATGTTGGAGTGCGAGACCTTGTTCGCGACGTTGGGGCGCTTGCCAGTCAGGGGACAGCGGCGTGCCATGGCGAATCCTGCGAGAGTTCGTGAGACGGCCCCGGATAGCTTCTCCAACCACGGGCGGCAAGTCCTGGCTGCTAACCTGCCCGTGGATCGCACACGTTGAGGGGCATGCGCTGGTTCGCTCCGCTGGTCCAGATGGCCCTCGGACTCGTGGGTGCCGCACTGGGCTTCGAGTCCGAAACTCTGCTGAACTTCGTCAGCCTGTGGGGGATGCCAACCCCGCTCTCCGTGGTGCTCGGGTTGCCCCTCGCCGTCGGCCTGGGCGGCCTGCTTGCCTTCATGGCCGGTCTCTGGCGCACTTGGGCCCTGCTGAGCCACCCCGGGGGACAGGAGGTCTGGGCCTCGGCCCTCATCAGCGTGGCCGAGGAATACGGGACCGAGGTGCTGGTCGATGCGGCCCATGGCGTGAGCCTGTCCACTGTGACGGACGGCACCCGCCTCGAGGTGGTCCTGACACCGCACGGGGACCGCCTGATGTCCTTGTGGTTCGGTTGTCCCGGACTCCAGGCGCTCCTGATCACGGCCGTGCGTGGCGCTGGCTCGTCGGAAGGGAACGATCGCTGGCGCCTGGTGGGCCGGCGGGGATCGTGGGAGCTGTGGGCCGAGACGCCCGCGAGTGCCCGAGGCCTGCTCGACGAGGTCCGCTTCGTCGAGGACCTGAACCGGCTGATGGCCTGGCCCACCGTCAGGGCGGTCCGACACGACGACGTCGGGGTCGAGGTCCTGGCGGAGCTCCCCGAACCGGATCGTCTGGGGGGACTCGTTCGCAGCAGCCTGTTGCTGGCCCGCAGCCTGGCAAGGTCCAACGGCTGAGGGACCTGCCCTGGATCGAGAACGGCCGCACATGGCGGCCGTGGGTGGGGGTTGCGGGCGATGACCCGGGAGGCTCAGACGTTGAAGTCGATGATGACCACGCCGCGGGGGGGCCCCTCGTCTTCGCTGCGCTGCTCCCGACGCTCCTTCCACGCGTCCGGCCCAGGGGGCGGACCCTTGTCGATCTGCAGCCGGCGGCCCCGATCTTCCCGTTCGCGGTCTCGCTGGATTTTCTCGATGATGAATGCGTCGAGCATGGGTCTGGCCTCTGTCCTGAGTGGACCCAGGAGTCGAATATAGCACCGGGTTGCCGGGGGACAAGACCGGTGCCGGGAGCCGCTCCAGACGGGGCCTGCAGCTCACTCCCTGCCAAGGATACGGATCAGTGTGCGCGAGGTTTCAGTGTCCAGCCGATCTTCTTGCCTCAAGCGTTGTGTGGTGCGTCTGCCGAGCACTTCATAGAGCTCGCTGAGATCGGCGTCCAACGCCCGGATCGCCGCGAGGTGGGCTCCGATCGTCGCGTGGTCGCCCCGCGGGAAAGGCCCGGTCAGAGCCTGCATCGGACCCCGCTCCAGGGCTTGTTCCAAGGATGCCCTTGCCAAGGGGACCAGCAGACCGGCTGCCTCGCTCGGCGCAACCCCCGCCTGGACGAGCAGTGCCGCACCCTCCGCCAGCAGGGTGGTGCTGAAGTTGCCCGCGATCACGGCCGCGGCGTGGTAGAGCCGGCGGTCACCGGGCACGTGGACCGGCTTCATGCCCAGGTCGACGGCGAGCTGGCGGGCCACTGCGACGGCCTCGGCGTCCCCGGCGACGGCGGCCGGCACGCCGGTCAGGGGCGGGATGGCCACGCTCGGACCGGGGAAGCTCTGAAGGGGGTGCAGGGATCCGGCGGGCCTGTGGGGACGCAACACCCCCACGTCCAAGGCGCCGCTCGCATGGAGCACGATCGGGCCCGGCGGGAGCGCTGCCGCGACCTGGGCGACCGCGCCGTCCGACACCGTCAACCAGGCCACGTCGGCCTGGGGAAAGGGCTCTCCTCGGCGCCAGGGCAGGACCCGGTGGCCAGCGGACTCCAACAGCGGGCCCAGGCTGCTCCCCAGCCGGCCCAAGCCCAACAGAGCGATGTCCATGTCCTACCCTGGTCGGCGGCCCCTCTGGGCCTGGAGGTCGCGTGAGCGAGCAGGTTGTCGTGTACGCGGTCGCGGAGGGCACGGCCACCGTGACCCTGAACCGCCCCGAGCGGCGCAATGCGCTTGCACCCGACCTGATCGACGCGCTCGTCGCCGCGCTGGCGACTGCCCACACAGACCCCGAGGTCCGAGTGGTGGTGCTCACCGGCGCTGGCGACCGGGCTTTCTGCGCAGGGGGCGACCTGGGGGGTGGCCTCCAGGGCGCCGACGGCGTGCTCGCGGCCCACGCACAGCGGGCGCGCTTCTGCGAGGCCCTGGACGCGCTGCGGTCATGCGACAAGCCCGTCATCGCCGCCCTGAACGGGGACGCCCTGGGGGGTGGCTTCGGCCTGGCCATGGCCTGTGACCTGGTGGTCGCCGAGCCGACCGCACGCCTCGGTACCCCAGAGGTCCGACTCGGCCTCTTTCCGATGATCATCATCGCCGAGCTCGTCCGGAACATCCCCCGCAAGCGGCTCGCCGAGCTGGTCTACACCGGCCGCAAGCTCACGGCCCAGGAAGCCGCCGACCTGGACCTGATCAACACGGTCGCCGCACCTGGCGCCGTCCTGGACGAGGCCCTGGCACTGGCCGCGACCATCGCCAGCAACTCCCCGACCGCCATCGCCCTGGGCAAGGCTGCCTGGCGACGGGCGGAGGAGCTGCCCCTGCAGGCTGCCGAGGCCTGGCTGCTGTCCAGGTTGGAGCTCCTGTTGATGACCGAAGACGCGGCCGAGGGCATCGCTGCCTTCTTCCAGAAGCGGGCCCCCGAGTGGCGAGGGCGTTGAGATGGACCTGAGGCGTGTCCTGGTCTGCGAGCGGGGCCCGATGGCCGGCTACATCGTCGGAGCGCTCCGCAGGATGGGCATCGAGAGCGTCGTGCTGTTCCACAAGGACGCGGAGCAGGTCCCCTATGCGTCCGAGGCGGCCTTTGGCGTCCCCATGCCCCAGAGCGCCGAGCCGCTGCCGGACCAGCTCATGGCCCTGGCGATGGACGCGGGCTGCGATGGGGTCCATCCCGGCGCGGGCCCTCTGGCCGAGGACGCGGACTTCGCAGCCCGGGTCGAAGAGCTCAACCTGGTCTTTATCGGGCCGCGGCCCATGCTGATCCGGGCGACGGCCGATCGCTGGACCACGCGCGAAGTCGCCGTGGGTGCCGGCATCCCGGTGGTCGCCGGAAGCCCGCCGCTGCAGGATCCCGACTCGGTCCAGCAGTGGTTCGACCAGCTGGGCAGCCCGGTGTGGGTCAAGGACTCCCGGGGCTGGCGGGCCGCCAGCCTGGACACTGCCCAGAGCGCGGCCCGCGTGGTGAGCGTGCGGCTGGGCACTGGCGTGGGGCGGGTCTGGCTGGAGCAGCACGTCGCCGACGCACGCCACCTGGTCGTGAGCGTCATCGGGGACGAGTCGGGCCAGGTCGTGAGCCTGGGAGAGCGCGAGCGCATCGTGAGGCGCGGCGACGCCATGACCCTCGACGTCTTCCCGGCGCCGGTCAGCGACGACCTCCGCATCGCGGCGGGCACGGCTGCCGTGACCCTGGCGTCGACCCTGGGCTTCGTGGGGGTCGCCTCCGTGGGCTTCCTGGCCGACCAGACCGGGGGGCTGCGCTGCCTGGGGCTCCGGCCGCGGCTCCAGGTCGGTGATCTGCTGGCGGACACCTTGCACGGCCTCAACAGCGTGGAGCTCCAGGTCCGGCTGGCCCTGGGAGAGTCCCTCGGCTGGTCCGCGGAAGATCTGGACGCCTCTGGCGCGGTGATCGGGGTGCGGATCCGGGCCCAGGAAAAGGGCACCCTGACGGCCCTTGACCTGCCGGAGGGCACGACCTTCCAGACCAGCTGTGCCGTCGGCCTGCCTGCAGACGGGCTCCTGGGCGTGCTCGTGGTCGCCGGTCAGACCCGGCAGGCCGCGGTGATCAAGGCCACCGCGGCGCTCCGAGCCATCACCATCGGTGGGGTTGAGACCGACATCGCCTCGCACCTCGATGCCCTGGGGGACCCCGAGTTCTGGCGAGGGCAGCCCGTGCGCACGCCCTGAGGGAGCGGCTGTGGCCCAGCAGTACAGGACGGCATAGCCAGCGCGTCTGTCCAGGAGCCCCATGTCCCAGGCCTTCAAGCGGGCCGAGCGCGTTGCCGAGCTGGTTCACGCCGAGCTCTCCAGGCTGCTGCGAGAAGAGGTCCGGGACCCCCGGCTGCAGCTGGCGTCCATCACCACCGTGCGGCTCACCGACGACCTTCGCGTCGCCCGGGTCTACTTCGTGCCCCTGGGCGGCCAGGGCGACGCCCAGGCCATCCTGGCCGGACTGGAGCGCGGCAAGGGCTTCTTCCGTTCGCGCATCGCCAAGCGCCTGCAGCTCCGGTACACGCCGGATCTCCGGTTCTTCGCCGACGACCACCTGGAACAGGCCGTGGCCATGACCTCGCTGCTGCGGGGGCTCGTGCCTTCGGAGGACGAGGAGTGAATGCCGCCTTCCTCGTGGTGGACAAGACCCCTGGGCTGACCTCTCACGACGTGGTCGCCATGGTTCGGGCGGTGACCGGCATCAAGAAGGTCGGGCACACCGGCACTCTGGACCCCTTCGCCACCGGGGTCCTGGTCCTGGCCCTGGGCGGTGCGACGCGCTTCATCCAGTACCTGGACGAGTCGCTCAAGGTCTACGACGCGACCATCGCCCTGGGTGCTGCGACCACCACCGGCGACCCCGAAGGCGAAGTCTCTCGAACCGGGCCCGCTGCGGACTTCGCGCGATTGGGCGACGTGCTGGCCCAGCTCCACGGAGACCAGCTCCAGGCACCCCCGGCCTACAGCGCGGTCAAGGTCAAGGGCAAGCCCCTGTACAAGTATGCGCGTGCGGGCAAGCCGATCGAGGCCAAGCCCCGTCCCATCCACATCCACGCGCTGACCGCCCCGGATCGCGGCGCGGACTGGCTCCGGGTCCGCCTGCACTGCAGCCGAGGCACCTATGCCCGGGTGCTGGCCGACGACGTGGCGGCTGGCCTGGGCACCGCGGGACACCTGCGGGAGCTGCGGCGCCTACGCTCTGGCCCGTTCACCCTGGACCAGGCGATCACCCTGCCCGAGCTGGGCGAGCTGGCTGCGGGCACCCGGGACTGGCGCCCGGCGCTCCGCCCCGCTCGGGGTGCCGAGCGGATGCAGTGGAGACCGCGGGACCAGGTCCTGCATGGCCTGCTGCCGTGGTGCCAGCCGCTGTCGCAGGCCCTGGCGCACCTCCCCACCGTCCAGGTCGACCGCCCCCAGCGTGGGGCGCTGATCCGGGGGGGCAGCCCGCCCCCACCCCCCGCGGGGCTCCAGGACGGCGACCGCTACGCCGCCATGCACCAGGGTCAACTCGTGGCCGTGATCGAGCGCCAGGGTCCCCACGGCGTGATCCAGCGAGCCGTCAAGGGCAGCGCTGGTTGACCCTGGGGGTTCAACCGGCTAGTACGGCCGTCCACCGACGGCGTCTTCGGTTCGAGTCCACCCGTGGGGAGCGCCCCCCGGACCCGACACCAGGACGACCGTGTCACCCAAGAGGTCATCATGGCGCTGCGCCCCGTTGAGAAGCAGGAAATCATCGAGAAGTACGCGACCCAGCCCGGCGACACCGGTTCGCCCGAGGTCCAGGTCGCGCTCCTCACCCGTCGTATCGCTCAGCTCACCGAGCACTTCAACAGCCACAAGAAGGACCACCACTCCCGCCGTGGCCTGCTGAAGCTCGTCGGCCAGCGTCGCCGGCTGCTGCGCTACGTCAAGAACCAGGACGAGCAGCGCTACAAGACCCTGATCAAGGGCCTGGGCCTTCGTCGCTGATTCCCTTCGGGTCGGGTTCGCCCGGCCCGATGTCCTGCGGGACACGTGGTCTGACCACACCTGATCATTCACTTCACTGAACGTCTCCCGGGCCCAGCACCCGGCACTCCGTCTCTCTCGTCAATCTCCGCGGACTGAGCCAACAGGCTCACTCCGAGAAGGTCTACGGGATCGGCACGGTAGCCGGCTCGTCAGGTGCGTCCTCCCTGGTGGACCGAAACACAACCCGCGCGCGCTCGACCAAGAGGACGGTCAAAGATGGGTGCGTGCATCCCAAACGAGAAACACACCATGCACGGTGTCACTGATCACTCTGTCTCCGTCGAAGTCGGCGGGACCACCCTCTCCTTTTCCACCGGTCGCTACGCCAAGCAGGCGGGCGGTGCTGTCCTGGTCATGGCCGGCGACTCGCACGTCCTGTGCACCGCCGTCTGCGGCGGCGACGCTCGCTTCGACTTCATGCCGCTCACGGTCGACTACCAGGACCGCGACGGCTCTCGGGGCAAGATCCCCGGCGGCTTCCTCAAGCGTGAAGGCCGCGGCAACGAGCGCACCACGCTCATCTCCCGGCTGATCGACCGCCCTGTGCGGCCGCTGTTCCCGAGCAACTTCCGCAAGGAGACCCAGGTCATCTGCACGGCGCTGTCCTATGACAACGACAACGAGACCGACGTGCTCTCCTTGTGCGGCGCCTCGGCGGCCCTGCACATCTCCGACGCGCCCATCGCCGAGGCCGTCGCCGGCGTCCGCGTGTGCCAGGTCGACGGTGCGCTCAAGGTGAACCCGAACTTCGAGGACCGCGGCAACGCCAACCTCGACGTCATCGTCGCCGGCACCGCCACCGCGGTCATCATGGTCGAAGGTGGCGCCCAGGAGGTCTCCGAGGAGGTCATGCTCGAGGCCCTGTCGCTCGCCCACGGCGAGATCAAGAAGATCATCGCCGCCCTGAACGAGCTCAAGGAGCTCGCCGGCGTCGACAAGATCGAGGTCGTGCCGGTCCCGCCGGTGTCCGACAACGCCAAGGCCATCGTCGCCGCCGCCAACGACGACATCGTCGTCGCTCTGGCCACCCCGGGCAAGAAGGCCCGCGGCAAGGCCCTCAAGGCTGTCCGCAACGCCCTCATCGCCACGGCCCAGGAGGGCCAGGACGAGGAGACCGCCGAGGCCACCAAGGCCGACATCAAGCGGGCCTTCAGCGACCACGAGATCGGCCTCATCCGCCAGAAGGTCGTCAAGCAGGGCGTCCGCATGGACGGCCGCGCCCCCGACGAGATCCGGGACATCTGGTGCGAGGTGGGCACCGCCCCCCGCGCCCACGGCTCGGCCTTCTTCACCCGGGGTGAGACCCAGAGCTTCACCACGGCCGCCCTGGGCGTGCAGCGGGACAACCAGCGGATCGACTGGGCTGGCGCCCAGGAGAACTTCCGCAACTGGATGCTGACCTACGTGTTCCCGCCGTTCTGCACCGGCGAGGCCCGTCCCCTGCGCGCCCCCAAGCGCCGCGAGGTCGGCCACGGTGCCTTGGCCTGGCGGGCCATCAAGCCGGTCCTGCCGTCGTTCGACGACTTCCCGTACGTCCTGCGCTGCAGCGCGGACATCCTGGAGTCCAACGGCTCCAGCTCCATGGCCACCGTCTGTGGCGCGACCCTGTCCCTGATGGACGCGGGCGTGCCCCTGAAGGCGCCGGTCGCGGGCATCGCCATGGGCCTGGTCATCGAGGACAACGGCTTCGCCGTGCTCTCCGACATCCTGGGCGCCGAGGACAAGATCGGCGACATGGACTTCAAGGTCACCGGCACCCGGAACGGCATCACCGCCTTCCAGATGGACGTCAAGGTGGCGGGCGTCAGCACCGAGGTCATGACCAAGGCGCTGTCCCAGGCTCGGGATGGGAGAATCCACATCCTGGACGAGATGGCCAAGAGCCTCGAGGCCCCGCGGAACGAGCTCAGCGACTGGGCCCCCCGGATCACCAGCATCCAGATCAAGCCGGACAAGATCCGGGACATCATCGGCCCCGGGGGCAAGATCATCCGCGGCATCCAGGAAAAGACCGGCTGCGACGTGAACGTCGATGACTCCGGCAAGGTCACCATCGCCGCCGTCGGCGCCGAGGGCGCGGCCGCTGCCAAGGCGATGATCGAAGAGATCACCCAGGAGGCCGAGGTCGGCAAGCTCTACGTGGGTGTGGTCAAGCGGATCGTGGACTTCGGCGCCTTCGTGGAGATCTTCCCGGGCACCGACGGCCTCATCCACATCAGCCACATCGCCAAGGAGCGGGTCAACAAGGTCACCGACGTCCTGTCCGAGGGCGACGAGGTCCTGGTCCGCGTCATCGACGTCGACCGCTCCGGCAAGGTCCGGCTCTCCCGCAAGGAAGCCCTGGACGCGTCGCTGGACTTCTAGGCACACGCTGTTGGCGCGACCCACGCTGCGGTTCCAGGTCCTCCCTCACGGGGAGGGCCTTGCCTTGCCGGCCTATGCGTCGGCCGGGGCCGCTGGCCTGGATGTACGCGCCGCCCTCGATGCGCCCGTGACCCTGTCGCCAGGGGAGCGGGCGCTCGTGCCTTCGGGGCTGCGCATCGCGGTCCCGGACGGCCACGAGGCCCAGGTCCGCGCCCGCAGCGGGCTGGCCTTGCGTCACGGTCTCGCCGTGCTCAACGCGCCAGGGACCATCGACGCCGACTACCGGGGCGAGCTCAAGGTCATCCTGGTCAACCACGGCCAGGCGTCCTTCACCATCGAGCGCGGCGAGCGCGTCGCCCAGCTGGTCGTGGCGCCGGTCGTGCAGGCCCAAGTCCAGGCCGTTGCAGACCTGGACCAGACCCCGCGCGGCGACGGGGGCTTCGGCTCGACGGGGCGCTGAGGCGCCGAGCCCTCAGATGTGGCCGTTGTCCACCAGCCAGGGACAGTCCGCGACGCAGACGTCGACCGTGGTGAACAGGTCGATCTGCGCGTTCTTGTAGCAGGAGAAGCCCGCCGGGCAGCTGTCGTCTGCGCCGCACTCGGGGAAGCACCAGCCCTCGGACGGGTCGTCCCAGACCAGGCAGTAGGACGTGCCCTTGCCCTGGCAGCTGTAGGGGTTGCTGGCGTTGCAGTTCCGACACGCGTTGACGCCGTCGCACTCGCCGGTGCCCAGGTTGCACTCGGTGCCGACCGGACAGTCGAGCTCTGTGCTGCGGCAGCCGTAGGCCTCGCAGCTGCGGGTGTCCGGGTTGCAGGTCTCGCCGGCCACGCAGTCTGCGTCTTCCAGGCAGCCGTCCACGCAGGTGTAGGTGTCGGGGTTGCAGTACTCCCCCACGTCGCAGATGGCCGACGTGAGGCAGTCCACGTCCACGCAGACGTCGTCGATGCAGGCCTGGCCTTCGTCGCAGTAGCCGTCGTCGATGCACTCGGGGATGTCGCTGTCGCCGCCGCAGCCCAACAGGCCGGCGACCAGGAGGGTCTGCCACATGGCGCTACTCCGCCGTCGTCGCGGTCGAGGTGTCGTTGGTGTCCGCCGAGCACCAGTCCTCGACGCCGCCGAAGCCGCCGTCGTAGCGGATGGCGATCTGGGAATCGGCAACGGGGATGTGCTCCACGGCAAAGCTGACCGCGGGTCGGAGCTCGCCCTCGGGGGCTCCGGTGTCGCCGCCGCCGGTGTCCAGGGCGACCTCGCCCTCGCCGGCGATCTCGACGTACTCCCAGACCCCGGCGTCGCAGGGGATCTCCTCGTCGTTGACCGTGACCTGGAGGGTCGAGGGAGAGGGGGTCGCCGACAGGAAGAAAGTGTTCAGCAGCCGTGAGCTGTTGAGGGAGAGCTCGGTCACGATGTGCTCGAAGTCCGAGTCGCAGATGTTTCCGATGACGCCGGCGGACTGATCCGCCACGTCCAGGTAGCGGAGCCCCCGGCTGCCCGCGTTGAGCTGATCCAGGGAGCACTCGGCCCGCTCGGTGAGCACCAGGGCGCTGGCGTTGTAGACGTCGCGGGAGCGCTGGCCCTTGATGTCGCGGTAGGCGTTGATGTAGTCGTTCACGGGGGCCGGCGAGAGGTCCTCCTCGTCCGAGACGAAGATGAGCGACAGGCTGGCGGTCTCCCGCAGAAAGCCGCTGTTGGTGCCGGTGATGAGTGGCTCCGTCAGGGCCAGGTAGGCGGCCTCGAGGCCCATCTCGGATCCGCTGCCGCAGATGCCGACGCTGACCGCCTCGATGAAGACCTCTTCCGCGTCGGCGGTCTCGGGCGTGATGATGTGGCCGCCGACCAGCTCACCGGCGCCCGGCAGCTGGTTGATGACCTGCTGCGTGCAGCCCGCAGCGGAGTTGACCGCGGCTGGGGGCACGCCGGTCGTGACCACGCCGATCTGGTAGTCCACGTTGGCGGACTCGAAGAAGCGGATGAACTGGTTGAAGTTCTGGGAGAGCTTCTCCTGGTAGGGGTCCATGGAGCACGAGTTGTCGACGACCAGCAGGATGTCGACCTCGGCCTCGGGGTCCTGGTAGAAGACGTCGGTCGCGTCGTGGCGAACGATCTCGTAGTCCACACAGCCCGGACCCATGAGCGGCAGGAGCGCCAGCGAGAGCGTCATCGGACCTCCAGTGCGCCGGCAACATGGCCAGCGGGGGTGCGCGTGTCAACCGCCGTTTTCCCCTTGTTGACCCCACCCCAGTCCCCTGTCGCGGATTTCGCGAGGTGATCGCGCCGCGATCGTCGTGACTGGTGGTTCGCTGGCGCTGCCGGCGTGGCCGAGTCACGTCAAGGCGCCAGCGGGCCGCCAGGCGCGACGAGGGCAAGCGAGCGCCCGCGAACTTCTGCGACAGGGGACTGGCCCAGGGGAGGCCCCCTGGACCGTGTCACCCTCGGGGCGTGACGACCCCTGACGACCGCGTCGTGGTGGAGACACCGGACCGCCGGAGGCCTGCCCGGGCCCGGCGGCTGGACCGCTGGATCACCCCCGTGCTGCGCGTCGGGGGGCGGCTGCTCGGCCGCCCGTCCGAGGCCCTGCTGCTGGCCCTGACCGGCCGGGCCCGGGGGGGCCCCGCCGAAGCCGACGTCCGAGAGGGCGGCGCAGCGCTCGAGCGGGGCCGACGGGCTCTGGACCACGGACAGTTCGGCGAGGCGCTTGTCCAGTTCGCCGCCGCGGCCCGGGCCGCCCCGCGGGACCCTTGGCCCTGGCATGGCCGGGGGGACGCCCTGCAGCTGTCCGGCGATCCTGCGGGGGCCCTCGCGGCCTACGACCAGGCGCTGGCCCGGGTCGGCGAGCTGGCGGTCTCGCACCTGGGCCGGGGGAACGCCCTGGAGGGCCTGGGACGCATCGACGAGGCCCGGGCGGCGTGGTCCGCCGCGCTGACACACGACCCTGGGCTGCACTGGGCCCAGGAGGGGCTCGCGCGCACGGGGGAGGGGAGCGAAGGCTCTTGAGTCCCACGGTGTTAATGGCCAGGCTCCTCTGAGAGGCCCAGATGCTCGACACCCTGACCAAGGGCTTCCGCAACGCCCGGCTCAAGCTCCAGGGCCGCGCCACCCTGAGCGAGGAGAACATCTCCGAAGCCCTGCGGGACGTCCGGGTCTCACTGCTCGAGGCCGACGTGGACCTGGGCGTGGTCAAGGCGTTCCTGGCCAAGGTGCGCGAGCGCTCCCTGGGCGAGGTCGTCCAGGTCAAGACCAAGCGCACGGTGCCGGGCATGCCCCCGGGCTTCGAGGTCACGGCCGGCGATCACTTCGTCAAGATCTGCCACGACGAGCTCGTCGCCCTGATGGGTCCGGTCGACGACACCTTCGAGCCCCAAGGCCGGCCTGCGGTCGTGATGATGTGCGGGCTCCAGGGCTCGGGCAAGACCACCACGTCCGGCAAGCTCGCCCGCATGCTGCTCAAGCAGGGCCGCAAGCCGATGCTGGTCGCCGCCGACATCTACCGGCCCGCCGCCGTGGAGCAGCTGACAACCCTGGGCCGCAAGCTCGGCGTGCCCGTGTTCAGCATCAAGGGCATGGACCCGGTGGCACTGTGCAACGCCGCCGTGAGCCAGGCCCGCAACGTCGGCCGGGACGTGGTCATCGTCGACACCGCCGGCCGGCTGGCCATCGACAACGCGCTGATGGACGAGCTCGTCCAGATCCGGGCCCAGACCGGACCCCAGGAGATCCTGTTCGTCTGCGACGCGATGATCGGCCAGGACGCGGTGCGCACCGCCGCCGAGTTCGACCGGCTCCTGGACTTCACGGGCTTCGTGCTGACCAAGCTCGACGGCGACGCACGCGGTGGCGCCGCGCTGTCGATCAAGCACGTCACCGGCAAGCCGATCCGCTTCCTGGGCATGGGCGAGGGGCTCGACAAGCTCGAGGTCTTCCGGCCAGAGGGCCTGGCCTCGCGCATCCTGGGCATGGGCGACGTGGTCGGCCTGGTCAAGGACTTCGAGGAGCACGTCACCGCCGAGGACGCCGAACGAGACGCCAAGAAGATGCTCTCGGGCAACTTCACCTTCGACGACTTCCTGAAGCAGCTCGAGATGGTCCAGAAGATGGGCTCGCTGAAGGACCTCATGGGCAAGCTCCCGTTCTTCGGCGACATGGAGATCCCCGACGACGCCCTGGACGACAACGAGCTCGTGCGGGTCAAGGCGATGATCCACTCGATGACCCACCAGGAGCGGCGGGATCCCGACCTGCTCCAGACCCTCGGACGGGTGCGCCGGGTGGCCAGGGGCAGCGGGCACAAGGAACAAGACGTGCGCGACCTGTACGACCGCTTCAAGATGGCCCGGGACATGATGAAGAACCTGGGCGGTGCCGGCGGGCTGCTCGGAGCGATGGGCGGCGGCGGCGGCATGCCCGCGTTTCCGGGCATGCCCGGGATGCCCGGCGGCGGCCGCAAGCCAAAGCGCGCCAAGCCCCAGGTCTCCGCGGCCGACAAGCTCGCCCGCAAGGAGCGCGCCCGAGCGGCCCGCAAGCAGCGGAAGAAGAACCGGAAGCGCTGACTCCAAAGCCCTTGGGTTCCCTACAGACCCGGTGAGCGCGGGCCGATGAAGAGCCCGGCGCACCGGCGCTGGAGGCTGTCATGCGCATCGATCGCGAGAGCATCATCCGCCTGCTGCGGGAGGCGCGGGATGCCGGCGCCACCGACGTGCACCTGAAGGTCCCGGGAAGGCCCGCGCTGCGCGTCGGTGGCGACCTGGTGCCGACGTCCCACGCCAAGCTCTTGCCCGACGACACCCACCGGGCCGCCGGCGTCTTGATGGGGCTGGCCGGGGTGGAGATCCCGCTGGCCCGCAGTCGGGAGGCCGAGTTCGCCTTTGGCATCGGCGGGATCGGACGCTTCCGCGTGCACCTGTTCAAGCAGCGGGGGTCCATCGGCATCCTGATCCACCGCATGGCGGTCGAGGTCCCACGACTGGAAGAGCTGCACGCGCCCCCCGAGTGGGCCGGCCTGGCAGGGTTGCCGGGTCTCACCCTGTGTTCGGGCCCCCGGCGCCGAGAGCTCCTGGCCGCCCTGGTCAACAGCTACAACCACGGCCGCCGGGGCCACGTCATCCTGCTCGAGGAGATGATGGAGTACCTGCACACGGACCACTCGGCGTCCATCAGCCAGCGCGAGGTGGGGATCGACACCGACGACTGGGCCAGCGGCCTGCGCTCAGCCCTGCGGCAGGACCCGGACCTGGTCGTGCTCGGGGACGTGGTCGACCTCACGGTGGCCGAGCTGGCCTTGCGGGCTGCCGAGGGGGGCACGAGCGTGCTGGTCGGCATCCCGACCCCGGACCCGTCGCGGGCGGTGCCTTGGTTCGCGACGCTGTTCGGGACCCACCGGGAGTCCGAGGTCGCCCAGCGCGTGGCCGAGGTCCTGGTGGGCGCGGTGGCCCTGACCCGACACGGCGCGATGGTGCTCGAGCTGGACGAGGCCGTGCGCGGCGCCATCCGCATGGGGTCCCCGCTCCCGCGGCCCGTGGCCTGCTGACTCAGGGACGGACACCCATCGCCACGTTCTCCAGCACCATGAGCGCGTCGCTGGACAGGACGAACGCGGGCTCGCCAGGGCTCCAGGCCAGACGTCCCGAGTCGACGTGCGCCCCGAGCTCGACAGTCACCGTGTGTGCGCCGGCAGTGGCCACGAGCCGGTCCCCGCTGGGCTCCCCGGGGTCGGCCAACGCGCTGCGATCCGCCGGCAGCTGGGTCAACAGGTCCACGGCGTGGGCGCTGGCCTGGGGCGAAGGCTCGCCGTTGCGCAGCCAGGCCGTGCCCTGGCGGGTCAGCTCCACCTCGACGCCCGCATAGCGCAGGCTCAAGGCCGTGGCTTCGCCCAGGGTCCACGGCAGGGTGCGATCCTCGAGCAGCGCCTCAGGCGGTGGGAGCAGGGCCAGCAGCTCCCCGACCGTGCCCAGCAAGCCCGACGGGGTGCGCACCAGCACGCCACCGGCCCGCTCGCCCCCGATCGCCAGGGTGCTCTCCCCACCGGCCTCCACCAGGGTCAGCGTCGCGTGGGCCGGATCCAGTCCGAAGGGCGCCAGGTCCACGCCGACCAGGCCGTCCTGGAAGGTCTCCAGCCGCAGATCGGCCAGGGCGCTCAGCACACCCTCGACGCGCTGGGTGCTCACGCGGCGTCCGTCGGCCAGGAACCAGGAGCCCTCTCGTCGCAGGACCTGGGCGACCCGGTCCTCGTCCCGCCACCGGAGCTCGGTCACCGTGGACTCGGCGAACCGGTGCACGGTCCGATCCCGCAGGGCGTCGACTGGACGACCCAGGACGGTCATGGGGTGGCCCTCGGCCAGCTGGACCCCGCCACCGTCCACCGTGACGTAGGTGCGGTAGCCGACCGGTGCGGGGGTGCCCACCGCCAGCGTGTGCCGGCGGCCGTCCGTTCGGGTCAGGGTCAGGGTGGCCTGGGGGTCGACCAGGCCGTAGATCGCAGGGTCCAGACCCTCGAGCACCGGCCCCACCTCGAGCCGGTCCAGCACACCCACGAACCCGTCGAGCGCGCTGTCGTCTGCCCGCGCCTGGAGGGGTGAGGTCATCAGCCAGCCGCCGTCGGTCCGCTCCGCCACGACGGTGGTGTCTGCCCGCACCAGCGCCAGACCCGAGACCTGGTCCGGGGACACCGACACGGGCTGGTCCAGGTCCAGATCGGTGTCGACCGGCGGCTCAGCCCATCGGATGAGCGCCGCTAGTCCCAGGAGGACCGCCGCGAGGATCCCGAGCAGCCGCTGCTGTCTTCGATGCATTCCGAGCCCTCCGAGACCGGCCCTTTTGTCCGTCCACGGCTTTGACGCAACCCTCGGAGTGCTTATCAGGGGGCCGTCCAGAGGAGTACCCATGTCCGAGCGCGAGACCGCACCGGGTTCCGAGCAGGCTTCCGAACCTCAGAGCGCCGAGCCCATCGAGCTGCACGTCGAGCCCGAACCCGAGCCCGAGCCCGAGCCGGAGCTGAGCCCCGAGCAACAGGAGCTCGCCGCGCTGCGCAGCCAGCTCCAGGACAACACCGCCCGCCTTCGCACGGTCTCGGTGGCCTATCGCAAGCTCCAGGAAGAATTCACCGGGTTCCGGGAGCGCCAGGAGCGCCAGACCGCCATCAAGCAGGAGGTCCTCAAGGGCGACACGGTCAAGCGGCTGTTCGAGCCCATGGAGAACCTGAGGCGCAGCATCGACGCCCTGTCCAAGGCCGGCCTGGGCGACGACGCGGGCAACGGCCTGGAGATGGTCTGGCGGGACTTCCTGGCGGGCTTTCGCGACCTGGGCCTGGAAGAGCTGGGCCAGGAGGGCGACGTCTTCGACCCCGATCTGCACGAGGCGCTCACCACCATGCCCGTCGACGACGCAGCGATGGACGGCCGCATCGTCCAGGTCTTCTCCAAGGGCTACCGGGTCGGCTCTCGCCTGATCCGGCCCGCGCGGGTGGTCATCGGCCAGCACCACGAGGAGCCGGTCGCCGAGGCCTGAGTCGTGTCTGGCCCCGTCCTGCACGTCGCCCTGCTGCACCCGGAGATCCCGGGGAACACCGGCAACATCGGGCGGCTGTGCCTGGGTCTGGGCGCACGCCTGCACCTGGTCCATCCGCTGGGGTTCGACACCGGCGACAAGGCCGCCCGTCGCGCCGGCCTGGACCACTGGACCCACGTCGATCGCCAAGAGCACGCGGACGCCGAGGCATTCTGGGCCTGGGCCTCAGGCCGCAGCGTGCACTTGTTCAGCGCCGGCGGGGGCCACGCCCACACCCGAGTGCCGTGGCAGTGGGGAGACGTCGCCCTGTTCGGTCCGGAGTCGGTCGGTCTCCCCCAGGGGCTGGTGGCCGAGCGGGGGGCCTGGCGCATCCCCACGCCGGGACCGGTGCGTAGCCTCAACCTGTCGAACGCGGTAGCTGTCGTGGCCTACGGGGCGCTGGCGGCGCTGGAGCCCCACCTGTTCGGGAGCTGAGATGGCAGACCGGTCCGACAACGTCTTCGTGCTGGTGATGGCCGGGGGGCGTGGGACGCGGTTCTGGCCCAGGTCCCGACGCCAGCTGCCCAAGCAGTGCATCTCGATCGACGGCGGGCCGACCCTGATCCAGCGCACCATCCAGCGGGTGCTGCCAGCGGTCCCGGCCGAGCGCATCCTGGTCGTCACGGCCGCAGAGATGGCGCCGGCCATCCGGGCCCAGCTGACCGAGCTTCCGCCCGAGAATGTGTTGGTCGAGCCCGAGGGTCGAAACACGGCGCCTTGCATCGGCTGGGGCTCGGTGGAGATCAGCAAGCGGGCCCGCTCGCCGGACGCGGTCATGGTGGTGCTTCCCGCCGACCACGTGATCGAGGACGAGGAGGAGTTCCGGGACCTGATGCTGGACTGCACCCAGGCTGCGCGTTCCACCAACGCCCTCGTGACCATCGGCATCGAGCCGACGCACCCCGACACCGGCTTCGGCTACCTCGAGGTCGGCGGCGAGCTGGGCAGCTGGGGGGACCGGTCCTTCTTGCGAGTGGACCGCTTCGTGGAGAAGCCGGATCGGGCACGTGCGCAGGGCTACGTGGACGGCGGCCGCCACCTGTGGAATGCCGGCATGTTCGTGTTCTCGGTGGCTGCGATCCGAGACGCATTCCGCCAGCACCTGCCGGACACGTGGGCGGTGCTGGAGAACCTACGCCACTCCCCGGAACGGCTGGCCGAGCTCTATGGCCAGCTGGAGCGCACGTCCCTGGACTACGGGATCATGGAGCGCTCCCACAACGTGCTCACCGTGCGCGGCGCCTTTGGCTGGTCCGACGTCGGCAGCTGGAAGGCGGTGGCCGACTTCCTGCCGGAGTCCGCCCTGGGTCGCGCCCTGTGCGAGGCCGAGGTCGCGGTGGACGCCGGAGACTGTGTCGTGCACGCCCCGGGCAAGGTCGTCGCCCTGGTGGGGGTCAGCGAGCTGGCCGTCGTGGACAGCGGGGACGCCCTGCTCATCTGTCCCCTGGACCAGGTCCAGCGGCTCCGCGAGGTCATCGCCTCCCTGGAGTCCCAGGGGTTGGTCGACTACCTGTAGACTGGGCCCATGTTCTGGGCCCTCCTGCTCGCTTGTGCGGACACGAGCTTCTACCTGCACTCGGATTTCTGCGAGGAGTGGGTCCCCGGGTCCGAGCCCGAGCTGGTGGTCGACATCACGGACCTGGGCTTCGATGTGACCCGGGTCGGGGTGGAGAAGCCCTGCGACTCCGTGTTCTCGGCGGACATCACCCTCGACGGCAAGGAGATCCAGATCCACGAGGCCTGGGAGTACGGCGACGACGAGGACTGCCAGATCTGCTACTCCCCAGCGGTCTCGGTCGAGGACCCACCGCGAGGGACCCTGACCGTGCGCTGGTTCGACGACTCGACCCAGGCCACCGCGGTGCACGCCGTCGAAGTGGACCCCGACGCGCTCTGAGCCTTGCCGACCGCGCTCATCACCGGGATCACCGGACAGGACGGGTCGTACCTGGCGGAGCAGCTCCTGGACCAGGGGCTGCGCGTGGTCGGGGTGCACCGCCAGGTGTCTGCCCCGGACCACTGGCGCATCGCCCACCTGGCCGGTCGCTTGGAGCTGCGCACCGCGGACCTGGCCGATGGCGGCAGCTGGCTGGACTTGCTCGACGACGTCCAGCCCGACGAGCTCTACAACCTGGGGGCCCAGTCCTTCGTGCCGACGTCGTGGGACCAGCCCCTCTGGACCGCCCAGGCCACGGGACTGGGGGTCCTGAGGGTGCTCGAGGCCGTGCGCCGGGTCAGCCCGGGCGCCCGGGTCTACCAGGCCTCGTCGTCGGAGATGTTCGGCAACCCAGCGGTCACGCCCCAGTCCGAGGACACCCCCTTCGCGCCCTGTTCGCCCTATGCCGTGGCCAAGCTGTACGGTCACCACATGGCGCGGACCTATCGGGACGCCTATGGCCTGGACATCCGGGCGGGGGTGCTCTTCAACCACGAGTCCCCCAGGCGGGGAGAGCACTTCGTGACCCGCAAGGTCGCCCGTGCTGCCGCGCGGATCCGGTCGGGTCTCCAGCCGGACCTGGCCATCGGGGACACGAGCGTCGCGCGGGACTGGGGCTTCGCCGGCGACTACACCCGGGCCATGCAAGCCATCCTGCGAGACGGCCAGCGCTTCTCCTACGTGATCGCCACCGGGGTCAGCCACACGGTCGAGGACCTGTTGCGGGTCGCCTTCGGCGCCGTGGACCTGGACTGGCAGGACCACACACGACACGATCCGGCCCTGCTGCGGCGCAACGAGCTCAGAGGCCTGCGGGGCGACCCTCGCCGGGCGCACGACGAGCTGGGCTGGTCGCCGACCGTGGGCTTCGAGGCCCTGGTGACCGAGATGGTTCGTGTGGAGCTGGAGCGGTGCGGGTCCTCCTGACCGGGGGGCGTGGCTTCGTGGGTGGCCACCTGGCCCGCCTGCTGCGGGCCGCTGGCCACGAGGTCCTGGACCCCAGCTCCGAGGCCATGGACTTGCGCAACGCGCTGCGCACTTCCCAGCTCGTGGCACAGCTGAGGCCCGAGCGGGTCTTCCACCTGGCGGCCCTCACGGCGCTGGTCCAGGCGGATCACGATCCGGCGCCCGTGCGCGCCACCAACGTCGCGGGCACGGGCAACCTGGTGGCCGCCCTGACCGCCCACGCCCCCGACGCTCGCCTGGTGTTCACCAGCACGTGCCACGTCTACGGTCCGCCCCAGCAGCTACCCGTCACCGAGCACCATGTCCTGGCGCCGGTGGGCGTCTATGCCCAGTCCAAGGCCGACGCCGAAGCATGGGTCCTGGCCAGCGGGCTCGACCACGTGGTGGTCCGGCCCTTCCACCTGACCGGTCCCGGCCAGCCTTCGACCCACGCCGCCTCCGACTGGGCTCGTCAGGCCTCACAGGGGGCCACGGTCATCCGGTGTGGCGACCTGAGCCTGCGGCGGGACTTCCTGGACGTGCGGGATGCCTGCGCCGGGCTGTGGCACGCGGGCGAACACGCGCCGTCGGGAAGCGTCCTGAACCTGTGCAGCGGCAGGTCCGTGTCTCTGGGAGAGGTGCTGGCTGGGGTGGCTCCGGGCATTCCGCCCGCGCCCCAGAGCACACGCCTGCGGCAGCACGACGTGCCCGATCTGGTCGGCGACCCCGCACGCCTGGGCGAGCTCGGGTGGACGGCGTCGACTCCCCTCGGCAAGACCCTGGCCGATCTGCGGGCGTGGTGGGACCGCAGGCGCTGAGCGCGTCTACTCCCGCACGTCCATCTGGCCGTCGCCGGTGGTGTCCTTGCCCACCTTGTCCACGTTGCCTTCGTCGTCGAAGTGCTCCCAGAAGTCGACCCGGCCGTCGCCGTTGGTGTCGCGCTCCTTGCGCTTGATCCGGCCTTCTTCGTAGTACTTGAAGAGATCGAAGGTGGCGTTGTAGTCGGTGTCGACCTCGCTCATGACCCGGCGACCGCCCTGGTAGTGGTCGACCCAGTCGACCTGGCCGTCGAAGTCACCGTCCATCTCTTCCTTGGTGAGCAGCCCGCCGTCGTCGTAGTAGCTGCGCACGTCGACCCGGCCGTCCTTGTTGAGATCGACCTCTTTGCGCACCAGCAAGCGATCGGCCTGGGTGCGCTCGCGGTAGTAGTTGAAGACCTCGGGTCGACCGTCGCTGTCCAGGTCGATCTCGACCAGCAGCAGGCCGTCGTCGGACGGCTTCTCGACCACCGCCGGGTTGATCTCGACGGCGTCGGTCTCGTCCGACGCGTACTTCTTGGAGTTGTTCATGCCCGCACAGGCCGTGATCAGCAGGATGGGGGTCAGGCTCAAGGGGCGCATGGGTCTCCGGCTCTTTCGCGCATAGGCACCGCCTGATCGGCGGCATGGGGCGGGACTTGAAGTGTACTTCGGGCCAGTGACCTGTCAACAGGACCACCCCCGGGGTTAGGCTTGCGCGTCTTCGCAGCACGGACACGGACCTTGCGCTTCTGCCTGCTCCAGGCCCGCAACGCCGACGACCCGGCGCGGGACGAGGAACTCGACTGCTTCGCGGGCCGGCTGGGGGTGCCGCGGGAAGCGGTGCGCCCGGTGGACATGCTCACGGCGACCCCTTCGACCGACCTCTGGAAGAGCCACGACGCCGTGCTCGTGGGCGGTTCCGGGGAGTACTCGGTGCTCGATGGCCACGGGGCGATCGGCGAGTGGATCGACTTCCTGGGACGGACCGCACGCGCCGGCCAGCCGACCTTTGCTTCCTGCTTCGGCTTCCAGATGCTGACACTCGCCCTGGGGGGCCAGGTCGCCCACGACGAGGACAACGCCGAGGTCGGGACCTTTCACGTCTCCCTGACCGAAGCGGGCCGGGCCGACCCGTTGTTCGGCCAGCTGCCCGGTGCATTCTGGGCCCAGGAAGGCCACAAGGACCGGGCCACCGTGCTGCCCCCGGGGGTCCATCACCTGGCGTCGACGGTCAGGGCCCCGTACCAGGCCATCCGGGTCGGGGACTCCCCGGTCTACGCCACCCAGTTCCATCCAGAGCTCGACTGGCAGGACCAGCGGCTGCGCTTCATGCGGTACTTCGAGATGTACAGCGGCGTCTTCGGCGTGGAGGACGCCCACGCCATGGCCGACGAGTTCAAGCCCACCCCGGAGTCCTGTTCGCTCTTGGGGCGATTCCGGACCCTGATCTCGTGATCGGCGCCGGCCCCGGTGGCGCTGTCGCAGGGGGCAGCCCACTGACGGTCGAGGCCGGCCTGCGGGCGCTCCAGGCCGGCGGCAACGCCGTCGACGCCGCCGTGGCAGCGCAGCTGATGGCCTGTGTGAGCGAACCTCTGCTGACCGGGCTGGGCGGCGGCGGTCTGGCCATCGTGCGGCACGGGGATCGGACCCAGGTCCTCGATGCCTTCAGCGCGATGCCTGGGCTGGGCGAGCCGGCCCCGGGCCCCCACGCGCCCGATGTGGTCACCCTGGACTTCGGACCGGACACCCAGAGCTTCCTGGTGGGCCCGGCCACCGCGGCACCGCCCGGGCTGCCCCAGGGGCTGGTGGCCCTGCACCAGGGCCGGGGACTGTTGACCCTGGCACAGCTCGCCGAGCCCGCAGCCCGCGCCGCCCGGCGGGGCGTGCCGGTCACGGTCGGCTTCGCCCGGGCCGTGCGGCTGCTCTGGCCCATCGTCGCCCGGGACCCCCACCTCGCCGAGGCTCTGGGCCCCGGAGGGGAGCCGCTCGACGTGGGCGATAGCTTCCGCCTGCCGGCGCTGGGCGACACCCTCGAGCGGCTCGCGGCCGAGGGTGCGCACTTCCTCACCCACGGCGACGGCGCCCGCGCTGTGCTCGCGCGCCTTGGGCCGGCGGGGTGTCTCACCGGGCAGGATCTACAGGCCTGTGTGCCGATCTGGCGGGCGCCTCTCCAGGGCCGCTACCGGGGCCGCACGGTCAGCGTGCCGGGTGCGCCCAGCGCCGCGGGCGCCATGGTCCTGCGCATCCTGGGCGAGCTCGAGGCCGGGGGCCCCCTCCCTCCGCCGCTGGACGTCCAGCATGCAGGGCGCCTGATCCGGGCCATGGACCGGGCGCTGGGGGCCCTGCCCGGGGACTACCCGGGTCGCCTGGCGGAGCGCGGCTATCTCGAAGCCTTCGTCGGCAGCGGCCACACGACCCACGTCTCTGCGGTGGACGGCGACGGCAACGCGGTGGGCATCACCAGCTCACTGGGTGAGACCGCGGGGGTCCTGGTCCAGGACACCGGCGTCGTCCTGAACAATTTCCTGGGCGAGGCCGACGTGAACCCGCCCGATCATCCCCGAGCCCCCGGGGAGCGGCTGGTGACCATGTGCTGTCCCACGACGCTGGAGGGCGACAGCGGCCTGTACGTGATGGGGGCCGGCGGCAGCAGCCGCATCCGGTCGGCCGTCACCCACGGCGTGGTGTTCCTCTCGGACCACAACATGTCCGCCCAGGAGGCCGTTCAAGCCCCGCGCCTGCACCTGGACGAGGGCACCCTGCGGGTCGAGATCATGGAACGCCCACCGGGCTTCCGCGAGGCCTTGTCCCTGGACTGGCCGCGCCTGATCCCCTTCGAGCGGCACGGCATGTACTTCGGGGGCCTGCACATGGCGGGCCGCAAGGACGGCGTGTTCACAGGAGGAGGGGATCCCCGCCGCACGGGCAGCTGGGCCAGCACCGGTCGCGCGATCGGGGTAGGGGAAGCGCAGTGGTAGACCCAGCGACCCAAGGCACGGCCGGGCCCGAGGGGCCCCGCAAGCACCTCGTCATCGTCGACGACGAGCCGGTGATCCTGCAGATCCTGAGCGCGGTGTTCGAAGACTCTCCTTGGCGGGTCTCGACCTGTGCGAGCGGTCGAGAGGCCAAGCAACTCATGCAGTCCGAAGGCGTGGACCTGCTGGTCACCGACAAGAACCTGCCCGACGTGGGCGGGCTCGAGCTGCTGCGCACCGCCCGCGAGCTCAACGACCTGGCCGAGGTCATCGTGATCACCGGCTACGGCAGCCTGGAGACCGCCATCTCGGCCATGGAGCTCGACGCCTTCGACTACGTGCTCAAGCCCCTCAACAACGTCTTCGACATCCGCCGCAAGGTCCAGCGGGCGTCGGAGAAACAGGACATCGCCGCCGAGAATCGTCGCCTGGTGCGGGAGCTCGCCACCCGCAATGGCGAGCTCGAACAAGCGCTGCGAGATGCCCGGGAACTGCAGCAGGAGCTGATCCAGAGCGAGAAGCTCGCCGGCATCGGGACCCTGGCAGCGGGCATCGCCCACGAGATCAGCTCGCCCTTGTTCGGCATCATGGGCCTGGCCGAAGCCGTGGTCGACGAGGACGTGGTCACCACCTGCCACGAGCACGCCCGCGAGATCGTGAGCTACTCCCAGTCCATCAAGGACATCGTGGTCGAGCTCTCCAGCTACAGCCGCGCCTCGTCCCACGAATACCTCACCACCGTCGAGCTCTCCAAGGTCGTCGACGACGCGGTGCGACTGGTCCAGCGCTCCGCCGACACCGCGGGCGTACGCTTCGAGGTGTCCGTCGAGCCCGAGACCTTTGTGAACGCCCGGACAAACGAGGTCCAGCAGGTCTTCGTCAACCTGATCAAGAACGCCGTCGAAGCCTGCAGGAGCACCGCCGCGGTCCGATCGCCCCAGATCACCGTCGAGGTTGGGCACAGCGTAGACGCCGTCTGGGCCCGGGTCGTGGACAACGGGCCCGGCATCGCCTCCGACGAGCTCGGGGTGGTGTTCGACCCCTTCTACACGACCAAGGCACCCGGCGAGGGCACGGGCCTGGGCCTGAACATCGTGTACCGGATCGCCGCCAAGTACCGGGGCCACGTCTCGGTGGAGTCCGTGCTCGGGCAAGGCACGACCTTCTCGTTGCGCTTGCCGGTCGAACGAACCTGAGCACACAGGGGATGGTGTGGGCCTGAAGGCGAGACTCACCGCCCTGATCGTGCTGGCCTGCCTGGTGCCCTTGGTCATCTCGGGCGTGGTCGCGACCAGCATCGCGGACCGCATGGTGGTCCGCGAGACCCAGCGCGTCTACGACCGCCAGGCCCGCAGCCTGGCCTACTTCAGCGACGCCTGGCTGGAGGGTCAGCTCCGGGGCCTGGGCCTGGCCGTGCGCCAGTTCGACCTGTCCGGCCTCGCCGAAGCCGAGCAGACGGGCTTCCTCCAGCTGCTCTACCGCCAGCTGGACGCCGTGAACATCCTGGTCCTGCTCGACGGGTCGGGCCAGGTGGTGGCGGGCCCGGAGCGCATCGTCGACCGGACCCTGCTGGTCGACGTCCTGCCCGAGCACGAGCCGGTCGACGACGCCCGCTTGGACGCGTTCATGGCCCGCCTCACGAGACCGCCCGACTCCCTCGACGTCACCCTCGGCGCCCCCTACGCGCTGCCGGACCAGACGGCCAAGGTCGTGCCCGTCTTGATCCCGCTGCCCCAGGCCCCCGGCTGGAGCCTCCAGGTCGAGCTGTCCCTGGCCGCGGTGACCCGCCACTTCCAGGAACAGTCCACGGGGGGCAGCGCAGCGGTGCTTGTGGACCGGTCGGGCGCCGTGCTGGCCGGCGAGCCGGGCGGCCTGATCGAGCCCGCGATCCTGGGTTCTTTTGGCGGGCCGGTGACGGGGGATCTGGAGTACGCCCTGGAGAACGGCACCCAGGTGCTGGCGTCCTTTGCGGCCGTCGGCCGGGGCCAGTGGACCGTGGGGGTCGCGCTGCCGCGCCACATCGCGACACGACCGGGCCAGCTGATCCGGGGTCGGACCCAATTCATGTACGGGCTGGCTGTGATCTTCGCCGGCGTGCTGGGCCTCATCGGCGCCTCCCAGCTCGTGCGCCGCATCCTGGTCCTGCGGGATGCCGCCCTGGGTGTTGCAGAGGGCGAGCTCGGTCGGCGGGTCGAGATGGACGGCCAGGACGAGATCACCGAGCTGTCCCGGGCCTTCAACTTCATGTCCAGCAGCCTGGCTCGCAACCAGCGGGTCATCGCCGAGAAGAGCCAGGAGATCGAGGAGCAAAACCGGGAGCTGGAGCAGCGGGTCGACGCTCGCACCCGGGAGCTCCGAGAGTCCCAGGCCCGCCTGGTGGAGACGTCGCGCCTGGCTGCTGTCGCCCAGATGGGCGCTGGACTTGCCCACGAGCTCAACAACCCCCTGGCGGGCATCCTGGGCATGGCCCAGATCGCCCTGGCCCAGGCCGGGGGCGGGGCGGGCAGCGCGACGCTGAAGAGCATCGAGGAACAGGCCCAGCGCTGCAGGGACATCCTGCGCAACCTGCGGCGCTTCACCGAGGGCCGAGAGAACGTGATCCGGGTCCAGGTCGACCTCCACGAGGTGGTCCGAGAAGTCCTGGCGTTGGTGGGCAGCGCCTTTCGCGGCGCCGAGCAGGTGGTGGAGCACTCGGGCGGTCCCCCGCTGCCCGTGCTGGCCGACCCCGCCCTGCTGGCCCAGGCCCTGGCCCAGCTCTTGCGGTCCCTGAGGGCCGCCCTCGGTCCCGGCGGGCGACTCGTCATCCTGGGGGAGCCCGGCGCCGAGACGTCCGGGCTGGTCTTCCTGCTCGATGGCGTGGTGGCGGAGAGCCGGGACGACTGGCTGGCCAGCGGCATGGGGTTCTGGATCGCCAAGCAGGTGCTCGAGGAACACGGAGGGGCCCTCGAAGAGCCCGTGGCCGGCGAACAGGCGATCTACCGCGTCGTCCTGCCTCAGCCGTCCCCGGGGCCGGACCAGGCCCCGGGGTAGCATCCCCCATGCGCGACGTGGCTCAACTCCTGGGGGCGGCGATCCTCGTCCTGGGGTTGGGCTGGCTGGTCTACAGCTGGCAATTCGGCCCCGCAGGGGCGAGCAGCCTGGCGATCCAGGAGGTCACAGGCCAGGTGAAACTGGAGCTCCCCGGAGGGCCGGTGGCGCCGGCGGTCGGGGCCGAGCTGACCGGGGCAGAGCGCCTGGTGACCGGGCCCGCGGGATCCCGGGTTGTGCTGTCCCTGGGTCAGAGCAGTCGGGTCACGGTCGAGGCGGACTCGGCCGTGCGGGTGCTCGGCAGCGACGATGACGGCGTGAAGCTGGAGCTCGAGGACGGCCGGATCCGCGCCAACGTGAGGCCCGAGGACGGCCAGCTCGGTGTCGCAGCGGGCGATCGGGAGGTCCGCGCCCGGGACGCGGCCTTTGCCATCGGGTTGGGCGAAGACGGCACCACCGAAGTGCAGGTCGGCTCGGGCGAGGTGTCCCTGAGCGGCTTCCGGGGGTACGACCGGGCTTCGGGGGGACAGCGGCTGGTGGCCAGCGGCGAACACGTGGATCTCCAGCCCATACCCACGTCGCTTCTTCTGAAGGTGGACTGGCCTGACGAGCGGACTCGCAAGGAGCGCGTGGCCGTGGCCGGCACCACCGATCCGGGGGCACGGGTGATCATTCGCACGCTCTCCGGGCCCCAGGAGGTCACCGCCGACGAGGTCGGCCGCTTCCAGGCGGTGGTCGTGCTGAGCGAAGGGGACAACGAGGTCGCGGTGGCCGCCACCAGCGTGTTGGGACTGGAGACCACGGCCAGCTGGCGCGTGACCCGGGACAGCCTGGGCCCCACCGGGGTGTTCGAGGTGCGGTACTAGCCATGATCGCCCCCCTCCTCCTCGCCCTCGTCGCATCGGCCCAGGCCGCACCACGGGCGCTGCTCACGGCCCCGGCCGGCGACCCCTTGCCGGGGGCGACCGTGCGGCTCCAGCTGGTCACCTGGAACGACGACGGCACGCCACGAAGCGAGAGCCTGCCGCGCATCGCGGCCCGTCATGGCGAGCTGCTCGAGGTGGTGCCCGGCGAGCGACCGGGGTTCTGGGAGCTCCTGTGGCAAGCGCCCGAAGTGGGCGACGTGGCAGAGCTGCTGGTCGGGCTCGACGGGGACAAGCCCATCAGCATGCCCGTCGCCTTGGGAACCCCTCGGACCTCGACCTTGCACACCGAGCCCCAGCTCACGGGCCGAGCCACTGGGGGCGGTCCCCTGAGCCTCTTGGTCACCGGCCCCGACCTGCCGGCGCCCGAGGACCTGCGGGTGGTCGCCGCCGAAGGCCAGGTGACCGCCGTCACCCGCACCGAGCAAGGCCTCGAGGTGCTGTGGCAACCCGCCGACGTGCGGGCCGCCCGGGTCGTGCCCCTGGGCATCCTGGACGCGTCGCGGGGCGGGGTGCCGCCGATCTGGGTCTCCGCCCGTCTGCGGGCCCGGGTGCCGGTCGCCGTCACGACGGATCCGGGCACCGAGCTCAGCGTGCGTGTCGCCGGGCGGACCTATGGGCCGGTCATCGCTGACGAGTCCGGTCGGGCCAGCACCACGGTCGACCTGTGGCCCGGGGAACAGCGTGGGGAGGCCACCCTCAGCGACGATCTGGGCAACGTCCAGCGCACGCCGATCGTGCTGCCCGGGTCCAAGGAGCCTCAGCTGCTGGTGATCGCCGACGGCGAGCTGGTCACCGGGGCGACGCCGCCACCCCTGTACCTCCGGGCCATCGATCCACGGGGACAGGCCTGGACCGGCGCAGCGCCGGAGTGTCGCGGCACCGGCGTCGGGGCCCTGGGCGTCCAGGCCACGGGGGAGGGGACATGGCGAGCCACCCTGCCCCTCAGCCTGGGGGACCTGGTCCAGGACCTGCGCGTGGACTGCGCCATCCCAAGCACCGCCGCCCGGTGGACCCTGCGCATCCCCACCGGTCGGGGCATGCCCAAGCGCCTGGTGCTCCGCGTGTACCCCGAGGAGCTCACCGGCGACTTCCCGGTGGCCCAGGTGCAGGCCCACCTCGAGGACCTGGCGGGGGACCGCTTGGCCCCCACCGCGCTGATCCTGTCCGCGGAGCACGGCGAGCTCCAGCCGACCCCGAGCGACCCCCTGCGTGTCTCCGCCGACTACACCGCGTCCCTGGCCAACCCAGAGGACCGCATCGAGGCCCGGTGGAACCACCCTCCCGGCAGCGGCCCCCTGTGGGACCTCCGCGTGGCCCTGAGCCAGGAGGGCGAGCTGCTGGTCAGAGCCGTCGATCGCAGGCGGCAGCCCCTGCTGGGGATCCCGATCCAGGTCCACCTGGGGGCCCAGCACCTGCAGGGATCCACCGGCGTGCGCGGCTGGGTGGCCCTGGGCTGGGTACCCCCGACCGTGCCCCAGGTCCTCGAGGTCAGCAGCGGGGGCGTGACCCGACGGTCCGTGACGACCCCCTGGTCCCAATTGCCGCTGGCCGACCCAACAGGGCCGGATCTGCTGGCCACGCACCCCATCCGCATCGCAGCCGGAAGGGTGCGCGAGGTCTACATCGACGCCGAGCCCGGGGTGCTGAACACCGGCGACGGCGACACAGCAAGGGTCACGGTGCGCATGCTCGATCGCGCCGGCAAGCCCGTCCGAGACGAGGCCGTCACGGTGGACGCCGACCGGGGCGAGATCACCGCCCTCAAGACCCTGCCAGACGGCACCCTGGAGGCGACCTATGCCCCACCCGCAGGACTGGCGACGGGCAAGGTCGAAGTGCGCGCCCACGGCCAGGACGGCTCCTTTGCCGCGACGACCAGCCTGGTCCTCCGGCCGCGCCCGGTCCGGCACTCCCTGTCCCTGGTCACCGGCGTGATGGCCGGTCCCGGCCCACGGATCTCCCCGCTGGTGGCCCTGGACTACGAGACCCGCTTCCCCTTGGTGGAGCGGGGGCTCTATGTGCGGGTCTCGACGGCGGGGTGGGTGGCCCGGACCTCGGTGCCGGACCCGGACCGAGGGGGCGAGGTGGCGCTGCGCATGGAGCTGCTCTCGGTGTCGGCCAGCGTGCTGGGCCGCTGGCAGTCCGACCTGTGGACCGTCTGGGCAGGCGGGGGACCCCAGGTCGTGCCCTATCGGCTGGAGATCCGCTACCCGGGCGTCACGCCGGTGTCGGGCTTCGGTCTGCACCAGCCGGGCCTGGTGGCCTTTGTGGGGGCGGGGCGCCGCTTCCGGGCAGGCGAGTTCTTCGGCGAGGTCCGCGGGCTCGGTGTGAGCGCCTACACCGAGGACTTCGGCTTCGAGGGTCAGCTTGGCGGTGTGGCCGCCACCACGGGCTTTCGGCTGATATTCTAGGGCCAACGGCATGACCCTCTCTCCCTGGCTCTTGGTTGCGGTGGGGTGCGCTCCGTCCCTGCCGGAGCCCACACTCGAAGGCGTCGCGCCCACGTGGGGCTGGCAGGGCGAGACGACCGACGTGACCCTGGTGGGCACGAACCTGCTCCCGTCGATCTACGCCTACGCGGACACCCGAGATGATCACCGGATCTACGCCGACTTCCAGGCCGAACTGGTGGGCGAGGACGGGCTGGTCATCCCCCTGAGCGGCGAGGACCTGGACACCTATCGGGCGCTGAGCGCCCAGGTCCCAGCGGGACATCCGGTCGGCTTCTACGACGTCCGGCTCACCACCCCGAATGGGGCGATCGCTGTGCTCGAGGATGGCTTCAGCATCACAGCCACCCGGGCTGACCACCTGGACTTCCAGGTCGACGACGTCGCCTTCCAGGTCCACCAGACCGCGGTGTTCGGCATCCTGTTGGTCGATCCCGACGGCCTGGCTGTCGGGGAAGACCTCGCAGTCCAGGTCCGCGCGGACCCCGACCAGGGAGCGGACGGCGCGGTCTTCGATCTCGTCGGGCTCGACAACATGTCCGCGCTGACCGATGGGGTGGGGGTCCAGGGCCGCCTGGGCCCGGACGGCGAAGCCACCCTGACGGTGACCTCCGCCGTGCCCGGAGGCCTGCGCCTGAGCGTCGAGCCCCAGGCCGAGGAGTCGCTCATCCGCGGCGACGAGGTCTTCTTCGACTTCGCGCCCGGGCCGGTCAACGCCGTGGAGATCACCCTGCCGAACGACGACTTCTCCGCGGTCGCCGGACAGGCCTTTCCGGTGACGCTGTCGGTGCTCGACGAATTCGGCAACCCCGTCGACGACCAGGGCACCGAGCTGGTGGTCGAAGAACTCTGCGGCACGACCCGGGAGCCCGTCACCGTGGTCGGCACGGCCGAGCTCCAGCTGGCGGTGACCGGCGCCACCGACGATACCTGTCCCGAGAACCGACTGAGCGTCAGCGGCGGGGCGTCCGGGGAGTCCGAGCCCTTCGCCACGGTGCCCGGCGCAGGCCAGACCCTGCGCGTCCTGCCCGCATCGGACACGGCCACGGCCGGTGTGCCGTTCTCGATCTTCGTCTGGTCCGAGGACGCCTACGGCAACATCATCCAGGACTACACCGGCCAGATCACGGTCACGGACAGCGCGGATTCCCTGGTCAGCGCGACCTGCGAAGAGGGATCGATCCGCTACTGCAGCCTGGACTTCGAGCTCGCGGTCTCATCGACCATCATCCTGGTCGCCGACGATCTGGGGGCCGCAGGGGACAGCGACCCACTGGCCGTGATCGCTGGGCCCGCGTCGCTCTTGACGGTGTCGCCTCCGTCGGATCCCCTGATCGCTGGCGCCGCCGAAGAACTCCTGATCAGCGTCCTGGACAGCTTCGGCAACCCCGCTGTGATCGATCCCGGCGGGCTCGACCCGTTCGCCCTGGACGACGGCTCCGGAACGGCGTCCTTGACCTGGCAGGGCGAGGGCCAGCCGGGCATCCACACCCTGTCCTGTACGACCACCACAGCCAGCGAAGGCGTCGTGCTCACCGTGAGCGTGCCGTCACGGGGACTCTCGGTGCCGGCCGACCCGGTGACCGTAGTCAACGACGTGCTCGCCACCGTCACGGGGAGCGCCAGCCCCGACACCGTCGAAGCAGGGGAGGTCTTCGAGATCGACCTGGCGGGAACCGACGCCTGGGGCAACGCCTACACCACCCAGGTCGACCCGGTGGTGGATCTGGCCGACGCTGCCCTGAGCGTGAGCCCACCGACCCTGACCCTGGGCCCCGATGGCACGGCCACGGGTTCATTCAGTGTCTCCGTGGCGGGGGCGCCCGTCGCGCTGTCGATCTCCCAGTCCGGGGTGCTGCTGGGCAGCGTAGAGCTCACAGTCGAGCACGGGGAGCTGGACCACCTCCAGGCCGAGACCGACGCCGACTGGGTCTGGGTGGGAGACCCCTTGTTGGTGACCGTCACGGCCCGGGACGCTTACGAGAACGCGGTCACGGACTTCTCCGGCGGGGCCATCTTGACCTCGACGGGCAGCGGCTTCCTGGCGACACCGCTGGGCGGCTTCGTGGACGGGAGCGCCTCGACCAGCGTGAGCTGGGACGCGGGCATGCTCCAGGACGCTGTGGTGGCCACCGCGGACTCGGGCCCCAAGGGCACCACCGACCCGGTCGACGCCCTGGACCCCGCCTGCGCCGACCCCCCGGTGGCCGACCTGAGCCTGGACGGGTCCGACGAGGTCGTGGTCTGCCAGGTGGCGGGGGTCGCGAGCGTGACCGCCGACTTCTCGGGCTCGTCGAGCACGGCGGGGGTCGCGGCCTACCACTTGGACGATGGGCTGGGCGAGAGCCAGCGGCTGACCAGCGACAGTGCCACGGTGACATCGTCGACGCCGGGCCGGGCCACGGTCGGGCTCGTCGTCGTGGACGCCGACGCGTGCGGTGCCGAGACCAGCGCACTGTGGTGGAACGGGGACGCTGACGGCGAGCCCGTCGGGCCCATCGAGCTGACGAGCTCGCACACCCAGCGCACCGCGGGCTCAGCGACCAACGGCATCGCCACCGTCCAGGTCCTGGCCAGGACCTGCAGTGGCGATCTGGCAGCGGCCGGCACCGTGCTGGCCCGAACCGACCTGGGCGACCTGAGCGGGCTGACCGCCACGGGCAGTGGCCTGGCCCTGGTGCTGGACAGCACCGGCGCTGGCAGCCTCAGCTGGACCCAGGAGGCCGAGAACCACGCCGGCACAGCGACCCTGCACCTGGGAACGGACAACGGCGCCAGCCACGGCAGCACGACGGTCGCGGTCATCGGCGACAGCGCGCGGCCGACCCTCGTGGCGGTGGATCCCGCTGGCGCGACCACCGAGCTGTTGGACGAGCTGGTGATCGCATTCAACGAGCCCATGGCCAGCACCACCCTCACGGCGACCAACGTCTCGCTGGTGGGACCGAGTGGCTCCGAGGGCTTCGACAGCATGACCCTGGATGCAGACGGCAGCACGCTCACCGTGGGGCTCAGCGACACCTTGGACACCAGCACCGGGAGCTGGACCCTGACGGTGACCTCGGGGGCCCGGGACGACGGGGGCAACAACCGCCTGGACGGCACCTGGAGTGGTTCCAGCAGCGACTTCACGGCGGCCTTTGGCGACCAGGTCGACAGCGCCATCAGCGTCAGCAGCTGCACACCCGATTCCACCGCCTTTACCCCGGACGGCGACGACGGCAGTGGCGCAGAGGCCGACGGAGTGGGCCTGGCCGTCGAGGCCTCGGCCGAGCCCGCCTGGTGGGAACTCCAGGTCCTCGATGCCGCCGGGAGCCCCGTCCGCACCTTCCGGACCGCCGCGACCGGCACCAGCGCCACCCTCACCTGGGACGGCCGGGGCGACGACGGCCTGGTGGTGGCGGCCGGGAACTACACGCTCATGGCATCGACCCACGACGCCGGCGACAACCAGTCGACAGCCTGTGAATCCCCGGTCACCCTGACCCAGCACGTGTCGGAGCCGCAGTGACTGCGGGGGGAAGCCAGCATGAGCAGTGATCGCGACGAACAGCTGCTGCGGGCCGGGCGCATGGCCGAGCTGGGGCTGCTGACCGCGTCGCTGACCCACGAGCTGCGCCAGCCCCTGTTCGCCATCCGGGCCCTGGCCCAGCTGATCGCGGCAGACAGCGACAGCCCGCCGTCGGCCCACCTGACCGAGCTGCTCGCCCAGACCCAGCACATGGAGCGCCTGTTGGACGGCGTCGGGCGCTTCTCGCGGGATCACGAGCCCGGTCGAGGCCCCGTGGACCTGCGTGGCCCGGTGCGAAGCGCCGTGGATCTGCTGCGTCACAACGCCCGCCGAGCGGGGGTCGAGCTGTCCCTCGAGGACTATGGCGCCCTGCCCGCCGTTCGGGGAGACCCGACCGGGCTCCTCCAGGTGGCGGTCAACCTGATCCAGAACGCCGTCGACGCCTCGGGGAGTGGCCACGTGGTCCGCATCCGGATGCGCAGTGCACGCCCTTCGGTCCTGCTCGAGGTGCTCGACCAGGGCGCGGGCATCCCCGCCGAGCTTCGGGAGCGCATCTTCGAGCCCTTCTTCACCACCAAGCCGTCGGGCAAGGGCACCGGCCTGGGACTCCACATCGCCCGCACCCTGGTCCAGTCCGCCGGCGGCGAGCTGGTGGTGCTGGAGTCCCGCCGCGGCGCCCACATCCAGGTTCGACTGCCCGTCTGGGAGGAGCTCGGTGCAGCGTCCTGAAGACGATCTGCTGGAGCGACCCCCCTTTCCACTCGTGCACGAGCGGGGACGACGCCGGACCGACCCCATCCCTGTCGGCAGCTGGGGCTTCGAGCTGCTGTTCCTGCGGAGTCAGCGCTGTCCCTGTGGGGGTCGCTTCGACAGCCTGGGCTCCACCGTTGTCGAGCCCGCCCTGGAGTGCCACCGGGCCGCGTGTGACGGCTGCGGGCGCGTCCGGCCGTTCTGGTTCGACATCCGCCTCTTCCACCAGGATCCCCGGGCGCACTTTCGCTTCGAGGAGCTGCGGGTGACCTTTGAAGAGGCCATGGAGCGCGTAGGGGCCAACGACCTGGACGCGGCCCGGCCGCGGTTCGAGGAGGTCACTGCGCGAGAGCCCTGGTTCGGCGTCGCCTGGTTCCACCTGGGCATGATCGCGCTGGTGAACGAAGGCTTCGACCTGGCCCGGGACTACCTGGAGACCGCAGTCGGCATCCTGCCGCTGGACGCCAGCGTGCACCAGTCGCTCGCCGAGCTGTGGATGCAGACCGGCGACGAAGAACGGGCCGCTCGGGCCGCGTGGATGGCGATGACCCTCGAGGCCACCCTGGACGACCCGGTGGCCGAGGGATAGCCGCCGGCCCATGGCCGAGACCTCTGAAGACGCCCATCTCCAGGCCTTGAGTCGGACCTTCATGGAGGCGATGACCGCGCGCCGGGCCGGCGACGTGGACCGCGCCGTGGACCTGCTACGCGAGGTCGTGCGGGCCGAGCCCCGGCTCCCGGAGCCGCACTATGAGCTGGCCCACATCCACCTGGTGGCCGGCCGCCTGGACGACGCCGAGCTCGAAGCCCGGACCGCTCTCAAGTGGCTGGAACAAGGCGGACAGTGGGTCGACGACGTGCCCGAGCACGTCATGCTGGGCCTGGCCCATCGGCTGCTGGGCGAGGTGCTTCAACAGCGTGCGTCCTCCGACGTCGTGGTGTTCGGTGACCCCGAGGTCTTCGAGACCCTGATCCAGGAAGCCCGGGCCCACCAGGCCCAGGCCGGCGAGCTCGATCCGGCGGCCGAACAGGCCGATCAGCACAGCTTCTTCCTGGAGCTCGATGGCCAGGAACTCCCCGAGGCGTAGCCCCGGCTCGCTACACCACCGGGTGCTCGAAGGGCGACCCCCCGCCGGGCTTGGGAGTCGGCGTCGACCCCGGCCCGATGGGGCCCGCGGGCCCGGGGCCGAAGCCGCCCCCGGCAGCCGTGACCTGGGCCCGGGCCATGAACCAGCGCTTCACCCTGGGCGCCAGGAAGCGCCGGGTCGGGGGCGCGATGAGCGACAGGCCAAAGAAGTCGGTCAGCACCCCCGGCGTCACCAACAAGACGCCGCCCACCAGGATGAGCAGACCCTCGACGATGCGCTCACCAGAGGGGAAGCCCTGGGCGGCCTCGGCCTGGATGCCCTGGAGCACGGCGAGGCCCTGGGTCCGGGCCATCGAAGCACCCAGCACGCCGGTCAGCAGGATGAGCGCGACCGTCGGACCGGCCCCCAGCAGCTGCCCCAGCTGGATGAGGAGATAGAATTCGACCGCGGGCACCACGGTGAAGAGCAGGAAGAGGCGGGTGAACATCACTCCTCTTTCTTGGCCCGACGCCACAGGACGTCAAGCGCTTGCCCGTCCAGATCCGCGAGGATCCGACCGTCTGCTCGGGCCGCGGCCTCTACCTTGCGGAAGCGAGCGCCGAAGCGCTGGTTCGCCATGCGCAGGCTGTCCTCGGGGGACGCACCCAGGAAGCGGCCGAGCTGGGCCAGGGTGAAGAGCACGTCGCCATACTCCCGGGCGACCGCCTCCGGGTCGCCCGCCGCCCGGGCCTCGGCGAGCTCGGCCAGTTCCTCGTCGACCTTGGACCGCGCGCCGTCGTGGTCGGCCCAGTCGAACCCGACCTCGGCGGCCTTCTCCCCCGCTCGCCAGGCGTGCAGGAGCGCAGGCAGCCCATCGGGCAGACCGTCGAGCTTGGATCGGCGGCGGCCGGCCTTGGCGGCCTTGCGGGCCTCCCACGCCGCGACCGTGCCTACGTCCAGGCCGTGATCGCCCGGCTCGAACACGTGAGGGTGGCGCACGATCATCTTCTCGGCGATGTCGCCCGCGACGTCATCGATGGAGAAGAGCCCGGCCTCGCTCGCCATCTGGGCCAGCATCACCACGTTGAAGAGCAGGTCGCCGAGCTCCTCACGCAGAGCCACGGGATCGCCCCGATCCAGGGTCTCCAGCACCTCGTGGCACTCCTCGAGCAGGTAGGGCCGCATGGTCTGTAGGGTCTGTGCCCGGTCCCAGGGACAGCCGCCCGGCGCCCGCAGGGCTGCGACGGTCTCCAGGAGGTGGGCCCAGCCGCGGTGGGCGTCGGCTGGCATGGTCGCTCCGAGGTCGGGTTAGGATGCGGCCGCCCCAGACCAGGAAGGGGAGCGGTGTCGTCGGGCCAGCCGGAAGAATTCGGGAAGTACCACCTCCTCGAGAAGATCGCCACGGGCGGCATGGCCGAGGTCTGGCGGGCCCGCGCCTATGGCATGGCCGGCTTCGAGAAGATCCTGGTCATCAAGCGCATCCTGGACCACCTGGGCAAGGACAGCCAATTCGTCAAGCTGTTCATCGACGAGGCCCGCATCTCGGTCTCGCTGCTCCACGTGAACATCGTCCAGGTCTTCGAACTCGGCGAGGTCGACGACGTCTACTACATGGCCATGGAGTACGTGCACGGCCTGGACCTGGCCCGGCTGGTGTCCCGGGCCGCGCGGCTGGGCAGCTACCCGATCCCAATCGCGTGCTTCATCTGCGCCGAGGTGCTCAAGGCCCTGCAGTTCGCCCACGACCGCCAGGACGACGACGGGCGACCGCTCAACATCGTGCACTGCGACATCTCGCCCCAGAACATCCTGGTCAGCTTCTCGGGCGAGGTGAAGATCACCGACTTCGGCATCTCCCGAGCGGCCTTCCAGGCCAAGGGCCAGCACGACGTCATCCGCGGCAAGTACGCCTACATGAGCCCGGAACAGGTCGAGGGTCGGCCGCTCACGGGCCGCAGCGACCTGTTCTCGCTGAGCATCGTGCTCTACGAGATGCTGACCGGCCGACGCCTGTTCAAGGCCCGCAACCGCGAGGAGACCCTGGCCCGGGTGCGCCGGGCCGAGGTGCCCAGCGCACGCGGCTACCGGCCCGAGATCAGCGAAGACCTCGAGGACATCCTCTTGAAGGGCCTGGCCCGTCGGCCCGAGGACCGCTTCCGCAGCGCCCAGGAGATGCTGGAGACCCTGAGCAACCTGATGGTGCGCGAGGGTCACCGGGTCAGCAACAGCGACCTGTCCGGCTTCATGAAACAGGTGCTCGAGGCCGCCAAGGACGCCCAGCGCAAGGCCGACGGCACCCCTCAGACCGTGAAGCCCAGCCGCAGCCTGCCCCCGTCGGCGGTGGTCGTGCTCGCCGGCGAAGCGTCCCCACCACCGCGCAGCATCGCCGCCCCCCGAGCCACCCTGTCGGCCCTGACCCTGGAGTGGGAGGGCATCATCGCCGAGTCCGGCGGCGAGGTCTGGGAGCGCGGCGAGGGCTCGATGCTCGTCATCTGGATCGCCCGCGGCGGCCTCAAGGAGACCCTGAAGCGGGCGGTGCGCACCGCCGAGACACTCCAGGCCGTCACCACCCGCGCGGGCTTTCGGCTGTCCGCCGGCGTCGCCCCCGGGGTGGCCCGGCTGTCCCCGGACACCCGCCGCCCGGCCGAGGGCTGGGACCTGGCCGGCCCGTTCTACCTGGCTCGTTGGATGATGAACCTGTCCGCTCACCGCGGGCGAGTCCTGCTGACCGACGTCGCGGCCCGCCAGGTCGACCGCAGCGCCAACCTGTTGGGGCGCATCCCGATCCAGGGCAACCGCTACATCAACGTGCACGAGCTGGCCCGGGGCGTCTGACCGGCGGCCGGGTCACCGAAGTTGATCGGACGATGGCGACGCAATCGTCCGTCCTGCTGTTGTGACTGTGCTGATTCGTGGCTCGCGTCACGTCGAGGCACAGGCGCGGCGGCAGGGCGGGCGAGGGCGAGCCAGGGCCGGTCAACTTCGGTGATCCGGCCGATGAGCCCGCTACTTGAGCGACACGCCCATCACCGCCAGCTCGCTCACGCTGCGCAGGGCGACCATCAGGGTGTCGGCGCTGGTCGCCAGGACGTCCACATCGATGACGGGGTTGGTGAAGCCCGGGTCCAGGGGCACCTCTGTGAAGGCGCCGGACTTCGGCGTCCCGTAGACGAGCCAGGCCTCGCTGGCGGTGTCGACCCCCACGGCCAGGACCGTCTGGTCGTAGAGGGCGACCTGGACTTTGCGCAGGGAGCCGCCCAGGGCGACGCTGGCATCGGTGGTGCCGCGCGACACCTCCAGGGTGCTGCCCGCCGAGGCAGCGAAGGCCCAGTCGCCGTCGACATAGGTGTGGTCCATGTCGTACCAGGCGTCTGTGCCGGACTCGATGGCCGCCAGGGTGCCGGACTCGGTGCCGTAGCGGTAGCCATAGGACAGCGCGTCGTCCTGGTCCGAGACCAGCACCTTGTCCGAGCCCACCCGGGCCGAGCAGGTCCCGCCGCCGCCGTCTTCGGTGTAGGCGTACACGCCGGCGCCGTCGAAGAGGTCCTGCATCGAGCCGAACAGGTACAGGACGAAGTCCTCGGCCTCGTTGCACATGACCACGCCCAGGGTGCTGCCGTCGTACACCGCGTTCAGGTCATCCGGATCGGGGATGCCGCCGCCGATGGAGGTCGAGCCATAGGCCCCGGTGCTCAGATCGGTGCCCAGGGCCAGGACGTAGCGCACGGGCAGATCGGCGATGACCGCGGCCTCCATGACCATGTCACCGTCGGCCACCAGGTCGTAGCCCGTGCCGAGCACGTAGCCGGGCAGGGTCCAACCGCTGGCGTCGATGAAGGCGCTCCAGGGCTCGGTCTCGTCGTAGAACCACCACGTGGCCCCCGGGGAGCCCGACGCCGTCGCGTCGGCCAGCAGGCCCAGCAGGATGCCGTCCGAGGACTCGGTCAGGCGAGGTCCTTGCAGCCCGGTGCTGGCGATCGTGAGGGCCGAGAAGGGCGACGTGTCGCTGTCCCCGTCGCAGTCGCGGTCGGTGCCGTCGCCCAGGACCTCGACCGCGTCGGGGTTGATGGTGGGGTCGTCGTCGGCGCAGTCGTCGCCGGCGTGATCGGCCGAGGCGAACCCGTCCCGGTCCTGGTCGTAGTCATCGTCGCCGCCGCAGTCCGAGTCGACGCCGTCGTACCAGACCTCGTAGGCGTCCGGGTTGACGTCGGGATCCGTGTCGTCGCAGTCGGACCGGTAGTCGAAGCCGTCCAGGTCCTGGTCGATGTCGTTGCCGTCGCAGTCCTGGTCCACGCCGTCGTACCAGATCTCGACGGCGTCGGGGCCCCGCTCGGCATCGGTGTCGTCGCAGTCGTCGGCGAGGGGCGTGCCGTCGCCGTCCTGGTCGTCGTCGTTGCCGTCGCAGTTCTGGTCCACGCCGTCGTACCAGACCTCGGCCGCCGACGGGGACACGGTCTCGTCGAGATCGTCGCAGTCCGTGGCCAGGCCGTGGCCGTCCTGGTCCTGGTCGTCGTCGTAGCCGTCGCAGTCCTGGTCGATGCCGTCGTACCAGACCTCGACCGCGTCCGGGTTCACGAAGGCATCGGTGTCGTCGCAGTCCTGGCCAGCCGGGTAGCCGTCCCAGTCCTGGTCGTTGTCGTTGCCGTCGCAGTCCTGGTCGATGCCGTCGTACCAGATCTCGGCGGCCTCGGGGGACAGGGTCGGGTCGTAGTCGTTGCAGTCCTCTGTCCGGCAGATGCCGTCCAGGTCGCGATCGACACACTCGTCGCTGTCGCTGCCGCTGGGGCCGCAAGCCGCGAGGAGGACCGCCAAGGCGCACAGGCCACGGGTGCGGGTCACGACAAGCTCCTCGGTGCGAACAAAAGCTACCCCCGGATCCCGGCGGTCTCAAGCGCCTCGCGTCAGGAGCCGGTCAGACCCTGGAGTGACCGGATACGGGAGGAACAGCCGGGAGCCTGAGCCGTTGGCCTTCGTCCACCTCCACGTCCACAGCCAGTTCTCGCTGCTCGACGGCGCCATCCCGATCAAGAAGCTGGCCCCCGCGGCGGCGGCGCTGGGCCAGTCCGCGGTCGCGCTGACCGATCACTGCAACCTGTACGGGGCGGTCACCTTCCACCAGTCCTGCAAGGCGGCCGGCGTGCACCCGGTGATCGGTGCGGGCCTCTGGGTCCAGCCCGAAGGGGTGGACTACCGGGATCCGCGTCGGGCTCACGGCGGCTACCACCTGGTCTGCCTGGTCGAGGATCAGCGCGGCTACCAGAACCTCTGCCGGCTGATCACCGACGCCATCTTCGACGGCATGTACTACAAGCCGCGGGTCGATCTGGAACAGCTCCAGGCCCACAAGGACGGGCTGATCTTCCTGACCAGCGGCCTGCGGGGGCCGATCCGCTCGGCCATCCTCCACGGCCACCCAGAGGACGCCCGGGCCCAGGTCCAGGCCCTGGGGGAGCGGCTGGGCGCCGACAGGCTCTTCCTGGAGCTCCAGGACACCGGTCTCGCAGACGAGGCCGCCCTGAATCGGGCGACCCGTCAGCTCGGCCAGGACCTGGGCGTGCCCACGGTGGTCACCAACAACGTGCACTACCTCGCGGACTCGGACGCCCCCAGCCTGGAGCTGCTCCAGTGCATCGGGCTGGGCACCAGCCTGAACCACGCCGATCGGCGACGCCCCAACACCGACCAGCTCTACCTGAAGAGCGAAGCCGAGATGCGGGAGCTGTTCCCCGACGACGGCGACGCGCTCGATCGCACGGCGACTCTGGCCGAGCGCTGCGACTTCCACTTCACCTACGGCACCTACTTCTTCCCAGCCAGCACCCCCCCAGACACCCAGGACGACGCCGACACCGACGCCAACTGGGCCTTCTTCTTCGAGGCCTTTCCGCCCCCGCGGGACTTCGGGTTCGCCGAGCACCTGGACCAGGGCACCGTGCCTCCGCGCCCGCCGGGGGCCGGGAGCCTGGACGGGTACTTCGAGTGGTACTGCCGCAAGGGGCTGGCGCTCCGACTGGCCAAGGTCGCCGACCCGGACCTGGCCGCCTACGAGGCCCGCCTGGTCGAGGAATTCCAGATCATCGAGTCGATGGGCTTTCCGGCCTACTTCCTGATCGTGGCGGAGTTCATCAACTGGGCCAAGGACCAGGACATCCCGGTGGGCCCGGGCCGCGGCTCGGCCGCTGGTTCGCTGGCGGCCTGGTCCATGCGCATCACGGACATCGATCCCCTGCGCTTCGACCTTTTGTTCGAGCGGTTCCTGAACCCCGAGCGCATCTCCATGCCCGACGTGGACGTGGACTTCTGCCAGGATCGTCGGGAAGAGGTGATCGAGCACACGCGGATCAAGTACGGGCGCGAGTACGTGGCCCAGATCATCACCTATGGCAAGCTCCAGGCCAAGGCCGCGGTCCGGGACGTGGCGCGGGTCTGCGACCTGAACTTCAACGAAGCAGACCGCATCGCCAAGCTGATCCCCGACGAGCTGGGCATCAGCCTGGAGCGGGCCGAACAAGAGGAGAACCTGGGGAACCTGCGCGACGCCGACCCCAAGGTGCGCCGGATCCTGGGCCTGGCCCGCAGCGTCGAGGGCCTGACCCGCCAGACCGGCGTGCACGCCGCGGGGGTGGTCGTCGCCGATCGGCCGCTGGTGCAGCTCTGCCCCCTCTACCGGGACGGTCCCGAGGGTGGGCCGGTCGTGCAGTACGACATGAAGTCCGCCGAGGAGATCGGACTCATCAAGTTCGACTTCCTGGGGCTCAAGACCCTGGACCAGATCCGCGACGCCGTGGCGATGATCGCCCGCAACACCGGCGAGCACATCGACATCGGGGCCGTAGACGAGGCCGACGGCCCCACCTATGAGCTCCTCAGGGCGGGGGACGCTCTGGGGGTGTTCCAGGTCGAGTCGTCGGGCATGCGCGAGCTGCTCCAGAAGCTCAAGCCCAGCAACCTGGAGGACCTGGTCGCGCTGGTCGCGCTGTACCGACCCGGCCCCCTCAACGCGGGCATGGTCGACGACTTCATCGACTGCAAGCACGGCCGCAAGGCGGTCGTGTACCCGCTGCCCGAGCTCGAGCCGATCCTGAAGAACACCTATGGCGTGGTGGTCTACCAGGAGCAGGTCATGCAGATCGCCCAGGTCCTGGCCAGCTACTCCCTGGGCGAGGCCGACCTGCTGCGCCGGGCGATGGGCAAGAAGAAGGCCGAGGAGATGGAGAAGCAGAAGGCCCGCTTCCTCGAGGGCGCCCAGGCCAACCAGCACGACCCAGCCAAGGCCGAGGCCATCTTCGATCTGCTCGCCCAGTTCGCGGCGTACGGCTTCAACAAGAGCCACTCCGCGGCCTACGGCTACGTGAGCTACCAGACCGCCTGGCTCAAGGCCAACCACCGCGCCGAGTACATGGCGGCGCTGATGACCATCGAGTCCAACAACACGGACAAGGTGCTGGTCTACATCGGGGACTGTCGGCGGGCGGGTCTGGACGTGCGGCCCCCGGACCTGAACGAGTCCGTCAAGGGCTTCGACGTGCCGGCGTCGGACCGCGGCGTCATCCGCTTCGGCCTGGGGGCGGTCAAGAACGTGGGCTCGGGGGCGGTCGACGCCATCCTCGAGGCCCGTGCAGACGCCTCGGGCCGCTTCCGGGACCTGATGGACTGCCTGGAGCGCTTGGACTACGGGCGGGTCAACAAGCGGGTGCTGGAGAACCTGGTGCGGTGCGGGGCCTTCGACTGGACCGGTCATCCCCGCGCTGCGCTGCTGGGCTCCCTCGAGGGGGCCCTGTCTGTGGCCCAGTCCAACCAACGCAGCAAGGCCGCCGGCCAGGTCAGCCTGTTCGGCGCCCTGAGTGGCGGTGGCGCCCAGGTCGCGGGCTTTCGCGTCCCCGACGTGCCCGAGTGGCCCCTGGCCCGCAAGCTCGCCCAGGAACGCGAGGCGGTGGGCTTCTACCTGACTGGCCATCCCATCACCGCCTGGCGCAACGAGGTCAAGCGCTTCGCCACCTGCCCCCTGGACGGCCTGGGCCGCCGGGAAGCCGGCACCGACGTCTCGGTGGCCGGGGTGCCCAGCGCCATCCGGGTGGTCCGGACCCGCCGCGGCGACAAGATGGCCTTTGTGGCCCTCGAGGACGACACGACGGTCGTCGAGTGCGTGTTCTTCTCCGACCCCTGGGCCACGAGCCGCCGGGCCCTGGAGTCCGATCAGCCGATCCTGGTGCGCGGCAAGCTGGAGAAGACCGCCGACGGCGCCAAGATCCTGGCCGAGTCGGTCGAGCTGCTCAGCGAGCTGCGAGAGCGGGCCACCCGGGAGATCCACATCGACCTGAGCTTGGAAGAGCTGGACTCCGGCAGGATCCAGGCACTCCAGGCGCTCCTGGGCACGGTCCGGGGCTCCTGCACCACCAGCCTGCACGTGACCTGGCCGGCTCGCTCCGAAGTCGTGCTGCGGCTGCCGTCCAGCTACTCCGCTGCCCCGGATGATCGGCTGGTCGATGGCCTGAGCACCATCTTCCGGCGCAACGACATGGTGCGCTTCCAGTGACGCCCCTGCTCTTGACCCTGTGGGCAACCAGCCTGGCCGATCCGCTCGTGGTAACGGTCGAGGGGGGGCGCGTGGACTGGGGCCGGGGCGTGTTGTGCGCTCGCGCGGCCAGCAGTGGCGGCAGCGGCCTGTTGACGTCGCCCCGAACCCTGGAACAGGAGGCCTGGCTGCGGCTCGAGAGCCAGCTGCACGACCAGGCGGCCTTGGTCAGGGTGAGCTCGGACCTGCTGGCCGGGGACCTGATGGCGGGCGAGGACCCCCTCGCCCTGCGCCTGAGCGAAGGCCTGCAGACCTGGCGGGTCACCACGACCCGCTATCGGCGGAGCGGCCAGGTCGAGCTCGAAGCCGAGCTGGTCCTGCGGGACTGGCTGCGCCCAGCGCTGAGCGGCTGGGTCTCGGCCGACCGCCCCAGGCGCCAGGAGCAGGGACCGACGGGCCTGGTGGTCGACGCACGGGGCCTGGCCGTGACCCCTGCGCTCGTCCCCCGGCTGCTGGCCCCGGACCAGTCGGTGTTGTTCGGGCCGGGGCACCTGGTGCTGGGGCAGCTCTCCACCCACCCGCCGGTGGTGTGGGTCACCGATCCGGCAGACGCCCTGGCCACCAGCCACGCGGGTACAGCCCCGGTCTTCGTGGGGATCGGGGCCGTGGTCCAGGGCTCGGACCTGGTGCTGGAACCCGCGCAGCTCGCCCCCCGAGACGATCTGGACGCCGCGCTGTCCCGCGGACGCGTGGTCGTGGTGGTGGACCCGTGATCCGGCGCCCGCGCACCTCCAGCTCGGCGGCCCCGAGGCCTCTGTCCAGGCTGTCGGCCCGTGCCCAGCCCCCGGTGCTGGACCCAGCCGCTCGGCGCCGCTGGATGCTGATGTGGGTGCTGTTGATCGGGCTGGCGCTGTACCTGCTTCGCAGCGTCTTTGCCGTGCTGTTCGCGTCCGTGGCCATCGCTTGGCTCTTCGATCCCTTGATCGACCGCTACGAGCGGGGTGGACACAAGCGGGAGACCGGCATCGGCTTCCTGTTCTTCGTGCTGGCCTTCGGATCCCTGGCTGCGGTGTTGGTGCTCAGCCAGGCCGTGGCTGGCGAGTTCCACGACCTCTCGGCGAACCTGGTGAAGTACACCGACGGCCTGCGCGAAGGCCTGGTCTCGGCCGAGGCCTGGGTGGCGACGAACCTGGGCCTCGAAGGGGCGCTCGACACCGACGCGATCTTCTCGGCTCTGCGGGACCAGCTGACGGGACAGGTCGATCCGGCCGCGTCGGACGCGGCGGGCCCCATCGCAGACGACCAGTCCATCGAGGACGCGGTCAAGTCCGCGGTGCCGACGGTCGGCAAGCTGGTCGGACAGGGGCTCAAGGGTGTGCTGGCCGGCGGCCTGGGCATCGTGGTGACCCTGCTGAATCTCCTGCTGGTGCCCGTGTTCACCTTCTACCTGCTGCGGGACTGGGACCGGGCCATCGCGGGCGTCGACGCGCTGATCCCGGGACCCCAGAAGCCCCTGGTCCGACGACTGGCCACGGAGATCGACAGCCGGCTCCAGGCCTTCGTGAGGGGTCAGCTGACGGTCTGCCTGGTGCTCGGAGTGCTGTACTCCATCGGGCTGCTGGTGATCGGCATCGATCTGGCGATCGCCGTGGGCATGGTCTCGGGCCTCTTGTTCATCGTGCCCTACCTGGGCACGGCGGTCGGCATCGTCGTGGCCAGCGCTCTGGCGGTGCTCGCCTATGGCCTGGACTGGCACGTCGTGGGTGTGCTGGGCGTCTACGGTGGGGTGCAGCTTGTGGAAGGCATGGTGCTGACCCCGGGCATCGTGGGCGACAAGGTCGGCCTGCATCCGCTGGTCGTGATGATCGCCTTGCTCGTGGGCGGCAACCTGTTCGGCATCGCGGGCATGCTCCTGGCCATTCCGGTCACCGCCGCGGCCCAGGTGCTCCTGCGGGAGTGGATCGTCGCCTACCGGGCGTCCGACGCCTTCCCGGATGACTGACCCGGTCCCCTGGGAGTGGTGGGGCGTCGGGGTCCCCTACAGCGTCGCGCACGCTCGGCAGCACGCCCGGCGCGAGGGGGTGATCGCCGGCCGGGGAGGGGAGTGCCTGGCGCTGCTCGAGCACCGCCCGGTGGTCACCACGGGACGCCGACCAGCACCGGGAACCCCGAGCCCAGACTTCCTGGCGTCCAGAGGCATCGATCACCACCAGACCGAGCGCGGGGGGCTGGCCACGTGGCACGGCCCCGGCCAGCTCGTGGGCTACCTGGTCCTCGACCTGCGCGCCCGGGGACTGGGGCCCAAGGCGCTGGTCCAGGGTGTCGAGCAGGGCCTGATGGACTGGCTCGCCGCCCAGGGCCTGGCGCCCGCCCGCCGCTGTGGGTGGCCGGGGGTCTGGCTGGGGGCCGACAAGGTCGCCGCCGTCGGCTTCCACTTTCGCCGGGGGGTGTCGCTGCACGGCTTCGCCCTGAACCTGAACCCCTCGCTGGACGGCTTCGGCCTGATCGTGCCCTGCGGCATCGAAGATGGCGGCGTGACCACCGTGGCGAGCCACCGGGGAGAGACGCCCACTCCGGGCGCCGCCGCACCGGCGATCGCAGAGGCCGTCCTGGGTGCCCTGGGCCTGCTTGACGGCAACCCTGGCACTGTTAAGACCCGGCCTCGCTCGACAGCGACTGTTGGCGCGTAGCTCAGCGGGAGAGCACCGTCCTGACACGGCGGGGGTCGTCAGTTCAAATCTGACCGCGCCAACCATCGAAGCGGGGTCTTGGGGAGACCCGGGACCCCGCTTCTCGTTGACGAAGCCCAGCCCCAGAGGTAGAAGTTCAGCCGCCCTTGGTACGCCTGGGGCCAGGACCCGATCCAGACACAACCGCCCCCGTGCGGAAGGAGAGTCAACCGCTTGCGCAGACGCCGTCGCCACCCCAATGAGATGCCCAACCGCAAGGATGAGCCCCGCGTCAACCATCGCATCCGAGTGCCTCGGGTCCTCGTCATCGACGAAGAAGGCAACAAGCTCGGGGAGTTCCTGACGCCCGACGCCATGAACCTGGCCAAGGACCGCGGTCTCGATCTGGTCGAAGTCGCCCCCGATGCGCGCCCGCCGGTGTGCCGGATCATCGACTACGGCCGGATGAAGTACGAAAAGAAGAAAAAGGACGCGTCGGCCAAGCGGAACCAGAGCCAGGTCCAGCTCAAGGAACTGAAGCTCCGCCCCAAGACCGACCAGCACGACTTCAACGTGAAGCTCAACCACGCCCGCCGCTTCCTGTTGGACGGCAACAAGGTCAAGGTCGTGGTGCGGTTTCGCGGTCGGGAGCACGCCCACAAGAACATCGGCGTGAAGCGCTGTCACCAGCTCCACAAGGCCCTCGGCGAGCTGGCGTTGATCGAGCTGCAGCCCCGCATGGACGGCGCCATGATGGTCATGATCATGGCCCCCAACAAGCGCTACCTGGAGAGCCTGGCCAAGCCCGAAGGCGACGCCAGCCCCGACCCGGCGTCACCGGACACGGCCACCGAGACCGCCTGAGCCCCCGAGACCGCCCCTGAGCGAGCCCGTGCGCCCGTCGCGCGGGCTTGTTATGTCTCGGGGCCCTCTGCCCCATCCTCCAAGCTGCCGAGCAGAACATGCCGAAGATGAAGACAAAGCGAGCGGCCGCCAAGCGGTTCAAGCTCACCGGAACCGGCAAGGTCAAGTTCAACCGCGCCAAGCGCCGCCACATCCTCACCAAGAAGAGCGTGAAGTGGAAGCGCCAGGCGCGCCGGCCGGGCATCCTGGCCCCCGGTGACACCCGCCTCGTCAAGCCCCTCATCCCCTACAAGTAGACCCACCCCCCAACGACCCGCCGCTACCGCCCCCTGGGGCTGGGACCCGGTCCGAAGGAGTCGACATGGCCCGCGTCAAGGGTGCGCTGAACCGCAGCACCCGCAAGAAGAAGCTCTTCAGCAAGTCCAAGGGCTTTCACGCCGCTCGGAACAACACCTTTCGCCAGGCCCACCAGGCCGTGCTCAAGGCCGAGTCGTACAAGTACGTCGGCCGCAAGCAGCGCAAGCGTCAGTTCCGGCGTCTCTGGATCGTGCGCATCAACGCGGCGCTGGGTCCCCATGAGCTCAAGTACAGCCGCTTCATCCACGGCCTGAACCGGGCCGGGATCGAGCTGGACCGCAAGGCCCTGGCCGACCTGGCGCTGAACGAGCCCGATGCCTTTGCGGCCGTGGTCGACCAGGCCAAGGCGGCACTGGCCGCATAGGCGAAGTGGGCGGCATGCTGCTGGCGCTGACCGTCCTGGGCTGCAACCAGGACGACCTGACCTATGACCAGGTCAACGCGACGGACGACGTCGTGGCGATCGAGGTGGGCGCGGAGCTGTTGCCCGCCGTCACCCTGGAGCTGCACAGCAGCACCGGCCAGGTCGTCATCGGCCAGGTCACCGTGGATCCCGGTGGCGGCCCAGCCGACACCGAACACGAGGTCTTCGTCGACATGGACGACGACTACGTGGGCCTGGTGGACCATGCCTCGGTCGAGACCGAGTCCGACGGCCGCGGCTCGCGGGCGTTCGACATGGACCCGGACTCCGCCGAAGAAGGCCTGTTCAAGTTGGTCATCGTCTCGGTGGCCGAAGAAGGTGAAGCCAGGACGGACAGCTTCACCATCCAGCTGTGGGAGCTCATCGAAGACGACGACCTCCTCAGCTTCCTCCCTGGCGGATAGACAGCCCGTGCCAAGCAACCAGGACAGCGCCCGCACCATGACCAAGTCCGATCTCGTGGAACGCATCCACGAAGAGGTCGGATTCTCGAAAAAGGAAGCCAGCGAGCTGGTGGAGTGCGTGCTCGAGATCGTCAAGTCCGCGCTCGAGAACGGCGAGAAGGTCAAGATCTCCGGCTTCGGCAACTTCGTCGTGCGCCAGAAAGAGGCCCGCAAGGGCCGCAATCCCCAGACCGAGAGCCCGATCACCATCCCGGCCCGTCGGGTGCTGACCTTCAAGCCCTCCCAGGTGCTGCGGGCCGCCCTCAACGACGGCCAGGGCTGATGGCCGACAGCGACGCCGCCCTGCCGGGCAAGCTCTATTTTCGCATCGGCGAGGTGGCGGAGCTGGTGGGCGTTGAGCCCCACGTGCTCCGGTACTGGGAGACAGAGTTTCGGATGCGGCCGCACCGCAGCAGCAGCGGCCATCGGCTCTACCGCAAGAAGGACATCCAGCGCTTCCTGCGCATCCGCAAGCTCCTCCACACCGAGGGCTTCACCATCGCTGGGGCCCGCAAGGCACTGAGCGAGGGCGAGGGCAAGCCCGGCGCGGCCAGAGGCGGGGTCGGCGTGGACCTGGACAAGCTGCGCGACGCTGCAGTACGCATCGAAGGGCTGCAGCACCAGCTCCAGGCGTTGCGAGCCGATGTGCTGGCAGGGCCATTTGTGGGGTCCGAGAGCGACTGAGGGCCGCAGCCGGCGACCCGTGAGGAGAAGAGCGGCGCTGGGAGACCCAACGCCGCTCTTGCATGGTCGGGGCGACTGGATTCGAACCTGAGTCCGTACCGGGCACTTGGGCATGTGGCGAGCGCTGCGAGCCGCAGGGCTTAGTGCCCGTAGGACGTAAAGCAAGGCCCGGAGGGCCGCAGCCGGCGACCCGTGAGGAGAAGAGCGGCGCTGGGAGACCCAACGCCGCTCTTGCATGGTCGGGGCGACTGGATTCGAACCTGAGTCCGTACCGGGCACTTGGGCATGTGGCGAGCGCTGCGAGCCGCAGGGCTTAGTGCCCGTAGGACGTAAAGCAAGGCCCGGAGGGCCGCAGCCGGCGACCCGTGAGGAGAAGAGCGGCGCTGGGAGACCCAACGCCGCTCTTGCATGGTCGGGGCGACTGGATTCGAACCAGCGACCCCCAGACCCCCAGTCTGGTGCGCTACCAGGCTGCGCTACGCCCCGTCGACCAAGTGCCAGCGCGAGTAACGACACCGCCGTGGCGGGGCAAGGCCCCCGCCGGAACCGCCAGGAGCGACTCTCCCGCCTCCGCGGCATCCACAGCTGACCGCTATCTTGGACCCCGATGTCGCTGCTCCCCCTGCTGTTCACCGCCTGCACCTGGGCCCCGACACCGTGCAAGGCGCCGCAGCCGACCGGCCACGACCCGATCATCCAAGACGGCTACCTGGACGTGAACACGTTGCAGGTCCTGGGCGGGGCCGGCTTCCTGGTGCACCTGCTGGACCTCGCGGTCGACGACCAGGCCGGCCGGCTCCATGGCGTGGGCTCCGGCGGGTACTGGGTCTTCGAGGCGGATGGAACGGGCTTTGTCGACCACATCGGGGGCTTCCTCGAGGCCGGCACCGACACCTATGATCGGGTGGCCGTGCTCGACGGGGGCGTCGTCGCCGTGCTCGACCGCAGCACGGGGGACACCGCGCTCGACGCCTCGGGCGAGCGCTTCAACGGCGTCCGTCTCCTCGACGTCCAGGACCCCCAGGACATCACCCAGATCGGGGCCATCACCCTGACGGACATCGCCAGCCTGGTGGCCCACGACGGCGTGCTGACCGTGCTGCGACACAGCGGCATCCTCCAGACCTACGACGTCACGGCGCCATCGGCGCCCGCGCTCCTCGCCGAGCTGACGGGCCTGGGGGCCCCGCGGGCCCTGACGCCACCCGATCCCCAGGGCATCAGCCTGGTCGCCGATGCCCTGGATGGGCTGATCGTCGTGGACCTGTCCGACCCCCGCACGCCGGAGCAGCTGCACACCGTGCCCACCCAGGGCGGCGCGATCGACGTGTCCCGCACCGTCGACCAGGCCTTCGTGGCCCTGGGCTCCAAGGGCGTGGAGACCTTCTCGCTGGCCACAGGCGAGCCGGCGTCCCTGGGCCTGACCCCCGTGAGCGGAACCGCCACCCAGGTCGCGGCGGCCGACGGGCTGGTGTGGGTGGCGGTCGTCGATGGGGTCGCGACCCTGCGCCAACAGGGCGACGGTCCGGCGACGCCCCACGGCTTCGAGGCCACCGACCGGTTCTCCCTGTGCGTCGAGTCCATCCCGACCCGCTTCGGCGCCGCCTATGGCTGCGCCTGGTCGGACCTGTTCGTCTTCCAGGCAGACGGCGGCGTCAGCGCACCCCAGGCCGTCCTGTCCACCGAGTCACTCAGGCTGGCCCCCGGCGTCGAGACCGCCAGCGTGTCTGTCAGCAACGGGGGCGGGGCCGAGCTCCTGATCACGCAGCTCGACAGCTGGGCGAGGGATCTGGACGCCAAGGCGCCGGCCGATCCCCTCGCACCGGGGGCCACCGCCACCCTGACGCTGGACTTCCCCGGCGGCTTCGACCGCGATCTCACGGTCTGCATGGCCAGCACGGACCCAGGGGAGGGCGTCCAGACCCTCTCGGTGGGAACCGGCGACGACGTGGCGACCCTCGAGGTGGGCGAGGCCGCCCCGGACTTCTCGCTCCCAGACCTGGACGGCATCTGGCACACCCTGTCCGACTACCGGGGCATGCCCGTGGTGCTGGTCTGGTTCGCGACCTGGTGACCGATCTGCCCGTCCGAGGTCTCGGACATCCAGCACAGCATCTGGGAGGCCTACGGAGGCGACGTCATGGTCCTGGCCATCGCCCCCGACGACCAGCTGGCCTACGTGGAGGCCTTTCGCGACGAGCTCGGCTTGACGATGCCGGTCCTGTTCGACGAGGGAGGCCGGGTCCACGCCGCCTGGGACGTCGAGCAGGCCTATGCCGACACCTTCTACCCCCAGGACTACGTGATCAGCCCGTCGGGAGACGTGGTCTACGTGTCCAATACCTACGAGCCCGAGCGGCTGGCGGAAGTCCTGGACGCCCTGCTCAGCCCTTGAGGGCGTCGATCGCTTCGCGGGCGGCCTGGCGAACCTCGGGCTCGAGATCGTTGAGCCGGGCTCGCAGTGCCGGGATGCTGCCTTTGGCGCGCAGGTCCTCCAAGCCCCTGCAGGCCTCGGCCCGCACGGAGGGAGAGGGGTCGTCGAGCGCCGCGGTCACGGCGGGGATCGCGGCCTTGTCGCCACTGAATCCCAGCAGTTGCACGGAGTAGAAGCGCATCAACACAGCGTCACGGGACTGGGCGTAGCACTCCTGCAGGTCGGGGATGGCCTCGCCGCGATCGAACAGCACCGCGTCGTAGGCGGCGTCCCGTTCCTCCGGGTCGCCCTCCTGGATTCTCTTGAACAGGTGCTGATACCGCGTCCGCATGCGCTTCTACCCGCTTCCGCCGCGAGCATAACGCCGGCGGCTGCGCCTGCCCTGCGTTGTCGGTGACTCCGCGATAACGAACCCGCAAATGCGCATACTTGTCTCCAACGACGACGGGATCTTCGCTGCAGGGCTGCCACCGCTGGTCGGTGCGTTGGAGGCCCTGGGCGACGTTCGGGTCGTGGCGCCGGCGTCGGAACAGTCCGCGTCGTCCCACGCCCTCACCATGCACAGTCCGCTCCGTGTGCGAAAGCACCGCGAGGGCTGGTTCTCGGTCTCGGGCACGCCGGCGGATTGCGTCTACATGGCGATCAACCACCTGCTGCCCTGGCGGCCCGACCTGGTCGTCTCGGGCATCAACCGCGGCGGCAACCTGAGCGAAGACGTGCACTACAGCGGCACGGTCGCCGCGGCCCGGGAAGCCTGTCTGGTCGGCATCAAGGGTCTCGCGGTGAGCCTGCACATCGACTGGGGTGCTCCCAACGACCCCCGCACCTGCTGGGAGACCGCCGCCGCCCTGGCCGCCCGGGTCGTGCCCGACGTGGCGGCCAACCAGATCCCCGGGTGCCGCCTGTTCAACCTGAACGTGCCGGACCTGCCTCTGGACCAGGTCAAGGGCATCCGCCTGTGCCGCCTGGGCCACCGCAACTACAAGATCGACGTCACGGAACGGCGGGACCTGAGGGGCAAGCGCTACTACTGGATCGGGGGCAACCACGAGTTCTTCGATCCCACGCCGGGCACCGACGGGCCCGCGGTCGAGGACAGCTGGGCCAGCCTGACCCCGATGCGGGTCGACCTGACCGCCGACACAGCGCTGCCGGCGATGAGCGGCTGGGACAGCGTGGACGAGTCGCCATTGCTCGGATGAACCAGCCCTCGCGCTAGCGCGACGCTAGCGCTAGTCCAGGCCCAGCCCACCCTTGATCATCGGCTTGAGCTGGGTCTCCACCGCCTCGACGCCTTGGGTGACCACGAAGTACAGCGCGGCGATGCTGATGCCGGCGGCGACGGGCGCCAGGACCAGGCCGGCCGCAAGGGCCAGGCCGTCCTCTTCCAGGATGCCGGCCGCCAGCACGAAGATGACGAAGCTCGGCGCGGTGTTCGTGAGCGGAATCGGCAGGGTCATGGAGCACGCCATCGCGATGATGATCACTGCAATGGCCGCCAGGAAGGCGCGATTCCGCGCGAGCCCGCTCAGCCGTGGCCGGACCAGGAATTCCACCAGGCGCAGCAGGCCAGCGCCCTTGTCCAGCGAGAATGCCAGCAGCTTGTAGCGGACCGACCGCGACCGGAACCGGTCGGGCAGCCAGGGCACCTGACGCCCGACCAACATCTGCCCACCGAGCAGGATCATCAGGATGCCGAAGGGCGTGGCGTAGCCGGGCGCCGGCAAGGGCAGCGCCGCCGGCAGGGCGAGCACCATCAACAGCAGCCCGAAGCCCCGATCGCCGATGCGGTCGACCAGGTCGCCCACGGTGCAGTCCTGGCCCTCGAGGCCGACGATGAAGGCCCGGAGCTCCTGGGAGAGACGTCCGTGGCCGGCGGTCGCAGGGGCAGCATCGGTGCTCATCGGGGGCGGAGCCTAACGCAGCCTCTCAGGGCCGTCGCAGGTTACGCTGCCGGCCCTTCCAGGAGGCTCCATGTCGGACCTGATCGAGAGCGTCAAGGCCACCATCCGCGACGTGCCGGACTTCCCCAAGCCGGGCATCCTCTTCAAGGACATCACCCCGGTGCTGGCCGCGCCGGCGCTGATGCAGGGCATCACGGATCACTTCGCCGGCCGGTTCGGCGACGCCGGAATCGACGCGGTCGTCGGCATGGAGTCCCGGGGCTTCATCTTCGGCACGCCGCTGGCCATGGCCCTGAACGCCGCCTTCGTGCCGGCTCGCAAGCCCGGCAAGCTGCCGTGGAGGTCCATCGGCTGCGAGTACGCCCTGGAGTACGGCACCAACCGGCTCGAGGTGCACACCGACGCGGTCGCGCCCGGTCAGAAGGTCCTCATCGTCGACGATCTGCTCGCCACCGGCGGCACGGCCGAGGCCACGGGCAAGCTGGTCGAGCAGCTCGGGGGCGAGGTCGTGGGCTACGCCTTCGTCATCGAGCTGGGCTTCCTCGACGGCCGCGCCAAGCTGGGCGGCAAGCCGGTGGACTCGCTCGTCATCTACTGAGCCCGGGACCGCCGTGAGCCGGGCGAGCCAGGCCCTCGCCGCCCTGCTGCTGGGCGCCGTCGTGCTCGCCCTGTACGGGCGGGTCCTCGGCTATGGCTTCGTCTACGACGACGTCGCCTTGCTGGAGTCCAACCGCGCGCTGGCAGACTGGCGCACGCTGCCAGAGGCGCTGGGGCGGGACCTGTTCCACTTCGCCGAGGGCGTCCGGGCCAGTCCGTACTGGCGTCCGGTGGTCACGCTGTCCTACTACGTGGACCACGCTGTCGGCGGCGGACGGCCATGGGCCTTCCACGGCACGAACCTGGGGGTGCTCTGGGCCGCGTCCCTGGGTCTCGTGGCCCTCCTGGTGCGTGGGGGGGCCTCCGCGCCGCTCGCGCTCGCGCTCGCCGTGCTGTTCCTGGCCCACCCGTCTCAGGTCGAGGGTGCCGCCAACGCGGCCGGCCGCACGGACCTGCTCGTCACCGCGCTGGGCCTGTGGGCGCTCCAGGCCCGCCGGCCCTGGCTCGCCGGCCTGCTGGCCTTGCTGGCCTGCGGCGCCAAGGAGATCGCTGTCGTGCTCCCCGTGGCCGCCTGGCTCCTGGACCGCGCCCACACCCGCTGGCGCTGGCAGGCCGCTGCCGTGGCGCTGTTCCTCGTGCTCCGCGCCGTGGTGCTGAGCGACCTCGACCTGGCCCCCGAAGACGCTGGGGGCCCAACGGCCGCATCGCTCGCCGGCACCGGCAGTCGGGTCTTGTTCTGGCTCGGACGCCTCTTGGTGCCGACCCCCGCCGGTCCGGCTGCGGATCTGGTCCCGGCGGCCGGGCTGGTCGCTGCCGCCGGCTGGCTGGCCGTCCTGGTGCTGGCCCTGGCCGCAGTTCGGGCAAGGCCCGAACGAGCTGCCGCTGGGACTCTGGTCCTCCTGCCGCTGCTGCTCGTCAGTGGCCTGGTCCAAGGCACCCCCCGCTACGGCGACACCCTGACGGTGCTCCCACTGGCGGGGCTGATGTGGCTGTCCGGCAGCCTTGTGGCCAGACTTCCCAGGGCCCTTGCACTGCTGCCATTGGCGCTCAGCCTGCCCCTGGGCTGGGCGGGCAGCCAGCGTCTCCCGGACTGGTCGTCGTCCGAGGCGCTGTGGGGGGCCGCCCACGCTCGCACACCCGACGACAGGGTCATCTCACTGGGGCTGGCCCGGGTCCTGGCGACCACCCGACCTCGGACAGCGCTGGCGGTGAGCGATCCGGCGGACTGGCCGTCCGACAGCCGCCAACGCCGCGAGGCAGCGACGGTCGCAGCCCGGGCCCACCTGGCTCTGGACGAGGAGGACGCCGCGCTCGGCTGGCTCAGCCAAGCCGTGGCCGACGACCCCGAGGCGGCCTGGGCCAACGGCACCGCCTGTGTGCTGCTGGCCGGTCGGGGCAGTCCGGCGGGGGAGGGGGTCTGCGTCCTCGCGATCCGCTGGCTCCCGGACGACCCAGACGTGCTCAACGCTCGGGGCATCGTGGCCGTGCGCACCGAGGGTCCCGCGGCGGCGCTGCCTTGGTTCACCCGAGCGGCCGAGCTGGCCCCCGAGCGGCCGGAGTTTGCCGAGAACAGGGACCGTGCGGCCCGGGCGGTATCAGCCCCCTGACCTCGCCAAGGCCAATGCCTGGGTGACCTGGGTGGCCAGGGACTGCCGGTCGCCGTCGTTGACCAGGAGCCGATCGGCCACCGCTTCCTTCTCCGCCAGGGGCAGCTGGCTGTCGATCCAGCGACGGGCCGTTGCGTCGTCGAAGCCATTGCGGGCCATGAGGCGCTGACGCTGGGTGTCCGGCCGACAGGTCACGACCCACAGCTCCCCGTAGTGGCGGTAGCTGCCGCTCTCGACCATCAGCGCGGCCTCGACGACCGCGACCGGCTCCCCCGCACCGCTCAGGGCCGCCAGTCTCTCCAGCAGGGTGGCGATGATGGCCGGGTGGGTGATGGCCTCGAGCTGGCTGCGGGCCGCTGCGTCCGCCATCACGATGGCCCCCAGCGCCTTGCGGTCCAACTGCCCGTCCGCCAGCAGCACCCCCTCGCCAAAGGCGACGCCGATCGCGGCCAGGCCTGCTGTGCCCGGCGCAACCACCTCGCGGGCGATCTGGTCGGCGTCGAGCACCGGCACGCCGAGACCCCGCAGCACCTGGGCCGCGGTCGACTTGCCGGTGGCGATGCCCCCGGTGAGACCGATGGTCAGCACGGTCAGTCGCCCATCTTCTCGATGTAGCGGAAGATGGTCCGCGGATCGACGCCCAGATCCCGGGCCGTCTGGGCCTTGTTCCAGTTGTTCAGGTCCAGGACTTCCTTGATGTAGTCCATCTTGAAGTCCTCTTCGGCCTCGGCCAGGGGCTTGATGTGCTTCTTGTCCCCGGACTTCAGGTCCAGGTCGTCGGGGGGCAGCAGGCTGCGGTCACTCATGATGACCGCACGCTTGATGCGGTTCTCCAGCTGCCGCACGTTGCCGGGCCAGAAGAAGCCCTTCAGGGCCAGCACAGCCGGGTTGGTGAAGCCCCGGACCTTGGAGTCGTACTGGGTCGCGTACCGGTTCAGGAAGTACTGGGCCAGCTGGATGATGTCGTCGCCCCGCTCTCGCAGGGGCGGGAGCTCCAGGGTGACCTCGTTGAGCCGGTAGTAGAGATCTTCGCGGAAGCGCCCGGCACCGACCTCTTCTTGGAGGTCCCGGTTGGTGGCCGCGATGATGCGGATGTCGATGGGGCGGCCCTCGTACTCGCCCACGCGCTCGACCACGCGCTCCTGGAGCACCCGGAGCAGCTTGACCTGGAGGGGGTGCGGCATCTCGCCGACCTCGTCCAGGAAGATGGTGCCGCCGTCGGCCGCCAGGAACTTGCCGACCTTGTCCGACACGGCGCCGGTGAACGCGCCCTTGCGGTGGCCGAAGAGCTCGGACTCCAGCAGGTTCTCTGGGATGGCGCCGCAGTTCAACGAGATGTAGGGCTTGTTGGCCCGGTCCGAGAGGCGGTGGATCTCCCGAGCCACCAGCTCCTTGCCCGTGCCGGTCTCGCCCTGGACCAGCACCGTGAGGTCTGTGGGCGCGAGCCGCCGCATGACCTTGAAGACCGCCTTCATGACCCCCGACGATCCGATCAGGTCGCCCTGGGAGGCATTGCGCAGCTGGACCCTCAGGTTCTTGTTGCTGCTCTTGAGTTCGTTGAGCGTGAGCGCCGTGTTCACCAGGAGCGACGCCTGGCTGGCGAAGACCTGGAGCACGGCCAGGGTCCCGGCGTCGAACAGATCAGTGACCGAGTCATTGCCCAGGTACAGCACGCCGAGCAGGTTCTGGCGGTAGATCAGAGGCACACACATGACGCTGGAGAGGCGCAGGTCGACCACGCTCTGGGCGGTGCGGAACCTGCCGTCGCGCAAGGCATTGGACACGATGAGTGGCTTGCGGGTCTTGACCACCGTGTCGACGATCGAGTCGGACACCCGGCTCAGGTCCAGGCTGTCGTCGCCCACGTTGTGGCTGGCCGCCAGGTGGCGCTCGCCGTCCTTGAACACGATGACGAAGCCCTTCTCGGCCCGGGTCTGTTCGACCACGGCGCCCAGGAGCTCCTGGAACAGCGTGCCCGAGTTGGCCTCGTCCATCAGGCGCTCGCTGAACCGGACCAGGGCCTGGAGGATCTCGGCCTGCTGTTCCGGCCCCAAGGCGCCGGCACTGGCCGTGGCCTCGGGTTCGCCGTCGACCACGATCAGCTCGAAGATGCCCACCAGCACCTTGTCGCCCGGGCGCAGGTCCGCTCGGCGGACCCGCTTGCCGTTCACGTAGACCTCGTTCTTGCGGTCCACCACGGCGATGGTCAGGTGTTTCGGCTTGCGCAGGATGTTCGCGTGGGTGGGCGCGATCAGCTGGTCCTTGAGCACGATGTCGTTGCCCGAAGCGCGTCCGATGGACACGATCGGCTTGCGCACGACGTACTCCCGCGGGCTGCGGGTGACGGGATCGACGTAGCGTAGGAACATCTGGCCTCACCGCTGGGGTGCACGGCCTACCAGCGCACCCACAGGTTGGGTCCTACCACGCTGACCCGCTCGGTGCCGTCCCGCCGGGTGCTGACCAGTGCGCCGTGCAGGAAGGTGAGGGACCACAGCCCCACCGTGCTCCAGCCGGCCACGTTGTTCAGGAGCTTGAGCTGCTCGGCCAGCTGCTTGTCCGCCTCGGTGTAGACCTGGACCCCAGAGGCGCCGCTGTCCTTGTCCATGGCCCGCAACCGCAGGTTCAGAGCGCCCGTGGTCAGGGCCAGGGCGGCCACACCACCGAGCACGCTCAGACCATAGCCGCGCTGCTCGTTGTAGAGCTGGAGGCCCCCGGGCACCACCAGCAACAGCGGGTTCAGCCGCGGACGGGGCTCCACCGTGGCCGGCGGGGGGGGTCGCATGACCTGGGCCTGGACCCGCACGGAGTCGAAGAACGCCAGCAGCTCGGGCGGGTGGGCAAAGGGGTCCAGTTCGAAGTCGGGCTCCTCGAGCAGGATGGACAGGAAGGTGCTCCGGGCGGCGTCCCGATCCCCACGGTCGTAGTCCAGGGAACCCAGGTAGACCTGGGCCTCGCGCCGGACCTGGGGGTGGGACTGTTCGAGTCCAGCGTCCGCCACGAGGGCCAGAAAGGCGCGGCGAGCGGACTCCAGCTCGCCGGAAAGGTAGGCCTGGATGGCCGCCGCCAGCCGGTCTTCGGGGGTGAGCTCCGGGGGGAGCTCCGGGGGGAGCTCCGCGGGGAACTCGGCGGGTTCGGGGGGCCCGTCCGGGAGGGCGTCCTCCTGGGCCAGGGCAGAGCCCAGGCCAGACAGCAGTATTGCGGCGAGAACGACCTGCATCGGCGGCAGCGTAGCTGCCACCCCCGAGGGGGTCAATCGGCCGATCGGGCGGTCACTCGCCGGTGTCGCGGGCGTCGTCTGGCGACGACTGGCCCCAGTCCACCCGGACCGAGAAGCAACCGTCCAGATCGGTCATCGACGTGGCGTACAGGCGCTCGTCGCTGTCTCGCACGTCGAGGGGCATGTACGACGCCACCACGTCCTCGTACTGCACACAGCCGCTGACCAGCAGCCCTTCGGCCAGCTGTACGTCCGTGCGGCCCAGCAGCTCGGCGGCGGGCTCGACCAGGAAGGTGCTGGCACCGGCTGCGCCCGTGGGCGGGGTGAAGGACCACTGGAGCTCGCCGCCCGCCACACCCAGCGTGAAGTTCCCGCTCTCGTCGGTCACGGTCGTGTAGGCGTAGCCATCGAAGCCGAGCTCCTCGGCCCGGACGATCACGTTCTCGAGCGCCACGCCGTCGCTGTCGAGCACGCGGTTCTGGACCAGGGGTCGCAGGGGCAGGACGATGGGATCGGTGCCGTTGAGCTCGGTATAGGTCTCGGTCAGCGCGACGGTCTCGGGCCACAAGAGCGGGCCGATGCCGCCTTCGTAGGGCGGGATGAACTCGACCTGGTAGGTGCCCGGCAGGAGCCGCAGGGAGAAGGCGCCGTTGCCGCCACCGGTGGTCACGGCGACCTCGAATTCCGCGCCCGGGTCGTCGTAGATCTCGGTGGACCGGAACCGGACCAGCACGTCCTCGAGGGGCAGGCCGCCCTGGTCTTGGACCTCGCCCAGGACCGTGATCGGCGCCCCGGCGCCATAGGTCGCGTCCAGGCGTAGACCGGCCTCGCTGTCTGGCACGTCGGCGGCGAGCACCTTGTCGGGCAGGTGGCTGCTCGCGTCGCCGTCGATCTGCAGCCAGTAGGTGCCCGGGTAGACCCGGAGCTCGTAGGTTCCCTCGCTGTCGGTCTCGACCACCGGGCCGCCGATGCCCGTCTCGACGTCGACGGCCTGGAGGTGCAGGCCGGGGAGGGGCGTCGCGACGTCCCCCTGGGTGATTCGCCCGTACAGGGGCACGCCGTAGTCCAGCTCGAAGTCCAGCACGCCAGCGTCGCCGGCCTGGACCAGGAACGCCGGGTCCACCAGGAACGGCAGCGTGGCGGGACTCCGCGGCACGACGGCGAGCTGGTAGTCGAAGTCCGTCGGGGTGAGCTGGAGCTCGAAGCTCCCGTCTTCGGCGTCGCTGACCGCCGTGCGGCCCATGGGCGTGCCCGGGGCATAGGCTTGGATCTCCGCTTCGACCGCGACCTGCTGGTCGCCGGGCACGCTCACCTCGGCGGTTGTCGGGTAAGCCTCGAATCCGATCACCAGGCCCTCGAACACCTCGGGGGCTCGGAGCTGCAGGATCGGCAGGGCATCGAGCTCTTCGTCCAACAGCGAGAAGCTCTGCTGGGTCAGGCTCACGCCGTCGCTCAGCCGGTCCGAGGCCAGGTCGTTGCTGGGGAAGACGTCGATCCGAAGGGACTGGGTGTCGTCCTGGTCCAGGCTGGTGCCCCCTTCGGACATGTCTTCGTTGGCCGTGAATTCGTACTCGGCACAGCCCGTGGCCAGCAGCGCGGCGAGCATCAGCATCGGGGTTCGCGCGGTCATGGGACCTCCAGGGTCCAGGTCTGGCTGGTGGCGGCGAGCTCGCTGTCGAAGATGGACACCTTGAGCTCCTTGCCGTCCAGACCGGGCTCATCGCGGTCCAACCGGACCAGCGAGCCCATGGGGATCTGTTCTGCGTCGGGGATCGGCTCGCTGCCCTTCAGCCAGAAGAACGTGAGCACGTCGTCGGAGTCGTCCAAGGCGGCCACGAAGACCGGAAAGGACGCCTGGTCGACCACCAGGATCGGCTCGTCCGACGTGGACTCGACGATCTGAGGACCCTCGTTCTGGTCCACCAGGATCACGTCGCCGAAGTAGCAGCCGGTCAGGGTCGAGGCGGTCATCGTCATCGCCAGGACACGGGTGCACGCCCTGTGCCAGAAGCAAGAACATATGTGATTTCGAAGACTTGGAGGGAAGCGGGACCCGCCAGGCCGGCGGGACCACGACCCCCATGTCACGGTACTTCGCCGACGTAGACCACCGTCCCGGCCTGCTTCGGCCCGATGGTCAGGTCGTCGCTGAAGCCACTGGGGCACCGGATCTCCAAGACGTGGAGCCGGTCGAGGTCCTCGATGAGGTGGGTCCGACCGACGGTGGTGAGGGTACCCAGTTCCCGCTCGTTCTGCCGCACGACGCAGGCGTCCTCGAGGGATCCACGGAATGCGACCCGCACGGCCTTGCGACGCAGGAGCACCCCGGTGAACGCCACCGTCTCGCCGGCCTCGACGTCGAAGGTGCGCCGAAAGTCCGTGCCGGCCGGGTTGCTGAGCAACAGCTCGTGGTGCCCGGCGGTGGTCTCGAAGCGATTGCCCCCGGCCTTGGGGGTGCGGCCGACCCGCTCGCCGTCCACGAAGACGTCGGCGTAGCCGGGCTTGGCGAGGGTGACCAGGACCCACGCAGGAGCGGGCGCCACCGGCTCCGGCTCGGGTTCGGCGACCGGGGCCTCCTCGGACGCCGCGACCACCACCGGACGCGGCACAGCCGCCTGGGAGACTCGGCCCGGTTCCGAGTCGGCAGGGGCGGGTTCGGCCAGCGTCTCGGTCCGGGCGACCCGCGTGCCCCGAGGCCTGGGTGCGGCGACGAGCTCGTCCGGGCCCAGGGGCTCCGCGGCTCGGAGTGCACGGATCGGCAGCTCGTCGACCGCCGCCGAGGGCACCGGGGCGTCCTGGGGCACCATCCACCACCAGGCCGTGACCCCCAGGACCAGGACCAGGGCGGCGCCGCCGAGACCCGCGAGGCGACGGCCTTCGTCGGCTGGATCGTCCCCGTGGGTGTGCAGGTCCGACAGGAGCGTCAGCACCTCCTCGTGGTGGGGGTCCTGGGCCAACAACCGGTTGAACATGCGCTGGGCGATCAGGTGATCCCCGGCCCGCAGAGCCGTGCGCCCCCCCTCCAGCAGCACCTGGTCCAGGTGGGTGCGAAGCCGGTCCTCGTAGCCGTCCGGATCCACGAGGTAGGTGGTCAGCGACCACTCCGGGATGCCACCCAAGCCGGCATCGGCCAGCACGGCCTCGAGCGCCGCCTCGACGGCCTGGGCGGTGTCGAAGCGGGCGTCGGGCGATGGCTCCATCAGGCGATCGATGATGTCGGCCAGGCGAGGCGCCACGCCCGGCTGCACGTCGAGCACGTCCCGTCGATTCCCCTCGATGATGTTGCGGAGGATGATCGAGGGATTGGTGCCCGTGAAGGGCAGCTGGCCCGTGACCAGGTGGAACAGCAGCGTGCCCAGGCTGAACAGATCGCTCCGCGGATCGAGCACCCGCTCCAGGGCCTGTTCCGGACTCATGTAGGCCGGGCTGCCCACCAGGGCCCCGGTCATGGTCACCGAGCTCTCGTCCAGGAAGCGGGCGATGCCGAAGTCCATCAGCTTGACGGTGCCGTCCGCCCGCAACATCACGTTCTCGGGCTTCAGGTCCCGATGGATGATCCCGGACTCATGGGCGTAGCGCAGCGCGTCCGCCAGCCTGGCGCCGATCAGCGCCGCCACCTCGGACGGCAGGAGTCCCCGGGTCTCGATGAGCTGTCGCAGGGTCTGGCCCTCGACGAACTCGGTCACGATGTAGCAGTCCTCGGCGTCGGACCCGCTGTAGTCGAAGATCTTGAGGATGTTCTCGTGGTCCAGGTGCTCGATGGCGCGGGCCTCCCGGGCGAAGCGTCGGCGGTTCCGCGCGACGGCGCTCAGGTGCGGGTGCAGCACCTTGATCGCGACCTCGCGACCGAGCGTGGAGTGGCGGGCCCGGTAGACGGTCGCCATGCCCCCCTCGCCGATCTTCTGGAGGACCTCGTACTTGTCCAGATAGGTGCCGATCAAGGCGACGGCTCTCCCCGATGTGCCCGTGCCGGGCTCACCATACCCCCGTCCGGTCCCCGATCAGGGCCTGGACTGTCGCACGATCGGCCGGAGGCACGTCGACGTCCCCCAGCTGGTCGAGGGGGACCCAGCGCACGGCCTGTCCCAGGGCTGGCGCCACGGGGCCCTCCCAGGTGCACCGGTAGCACCACAAGGCGACGGCCCGGTCCCGGCCGACGGCCACCAGGGCCCCCACGGACGCGTGGACCCCGAGCTCTTCGCGCAGCTCGCGGACCAGGGCCTCGGCGTCCCCTTCTCCGGGCTCGACCTTGCCCCCGGGAAACTCCCACAGGCCGCTGTGGGACCCTCCGGGACCCCGGCGCGCCATGAAGACCCGACCCGCGCGCAGCGCCACGGCGCCCACCACTCGGACCAGGCCGTGATCGTCGGGCGCCGGCGGCGTCAGATCGTCGCCGTGTCCCGACGCCAGGTCAGCCCGCGATCGGACATGATCTTGAGGATGATGGCGGCGGTCTCCTCGACGGCCTTGCCCGTGACGTCGATGACCGGCCACTCCCGATTGCGGGCGAACAGGTCGTGGGCGTAGTCCAGCTCGGCCAGGATGTAGTCCAGCTGGCCGTAGTTGGTCCGGTTGCTCATCTTCATGCTCTGGAGCCTCAGGTGGCGGATCTCCTGGAGCCGATGGGGATCGATGGTCAGGGCAAAGATGCGCTGGGGATCCACGTCCCACAGGGCCTCGGGTGGATCCCGGTCCAGCACCAGCGGGTAGTTGCTGGCCTTGTAGCCCTTGTGCGCCAGGAACACGGACAGCGGGGTCTTGGACGTGCGACTGACGCCGATGAGCACGATGTCGGCGTCGCGCATCATGCGGGGTTCTTTGCCGTCGTCGGCCTTGACCGTGAACTCCACGGCCTCGACCCGTCGGAAGTAGTCCTCGTTGGTGGTGTGGAGCAGGCCGGGCGTGCCCTGGGGGTGCTGCCGCAAGAAGGTCGACAGGTGGGCGAGGGGAGGGCCGACCAGGTCGACGCAGTGGAGCCGGTGGTGCTTGGCCAGGCGGTCGGCCTCGGCCCGCTGCTGGGTGCGGACCAGCGTGGTGACGACCAGGGCGCCGCGCCGAGCTGCGATCTCGAATTTCTCGGCGAGCTGCTCGGCATCGCGGATGTTCGGGTACGTGTGGACCTCGACCGGGATCTCGTCGAACTGCTTGAGACAGGCCTCGACGACACGCTTCGCGGTCTCGCCGGTCCCGTCGGACATGATCACGATCCGTCGGATGTCCTGCTCGGACATGGCACGCTCCTCAGTCGATGGCCCCCGATAACCCCGCACCCTCCGCCGAACCCGGCCCGCTCAGCGGCGTCCGGGTCGTCGATCTGTCCCGGCTGCTGCCCGGGCCCTACTGCACCTGGCTGCTCGCCAGCCTGGGGGCCGAGGTGATCCGCATCGAGGCGCCCGGCGGCAACGACTACACCCGGTCGCTGCCACCGGTCATCGAAGGCACCAGCGTGTTCTTCGCATCGCTGCACCGCGGCAAGCGTTCGGTGGCCCTGGACACGCGGCACCCCCGGGGCCAGGACGCCCTGCGCAGCCTCCTGGAGACCGCCGACGTGCTGGTCGAGGGCTTCAAGCCGGGCACGCTGGCCAAGGCCGGCCTGGCCCCACAGGTCCTGCGTGCGCGCTTTCCCCGGCTGGTGATCGCGTCGATCACGGGCTTTGGTCAGGACGGCCCGCTGGCTTCGACGCCCGGCCACGACGTCAACTACCTGGGCTACGCCGGCATCGTGGCGGCGGTGGGGGCCCCGGAGCTGCCCTACCCGGTCCAGGTGGCCGACGTGGCAGGGGGGGCCCTGATGGCGGCGGTCGGCATCTCCGCCGCCCTGGTGGGCCAGGTCCGAACCGGCCAGGGCCGCTGGCTCGACATCTCGATGACCGAAGGCTCCCTGGCCCTGCACATGCCCCACGTGGCCACGGCCCTGGCCGAGGCCCGGGATCTCGTCCCGGGCGGCGAGATGCTCACGGGGGCCTACGGCGCCTACCGCACCTACCGGTGCGCCGACGACCGGCTGCTCACTTTTGGCCCTCTGGAGCCCAAGTTCTGGTTCGCCTTCCTGGAGCAGATCGGCCAGCCCGAGCTGAGCGCGGACCCGGCCGAGCTGGCGGCTCTGTTCGCGACGCGCACCCGCGACGACTGGATGGATCTGCTGTCCGAATGCTGCGCCGGCCCGGCCCTCGACACCCGTGAGCTGCCGGACCACCCGCTCTTCACCGAACGGGACTGCTTCGAGGACGTGCTCGGGGTGCCGATGCCGCGCTCACCCTTTCGCTGGGGCGGCCCCCCCGTGGTGCCGGCGCTGGGACGCGATACGGACGAGATCCTGGGTGCGCTAGGACTGCCCGTCGATGAGCTGGTGGCCTGTGGCGCAGCGGGTCGTCCGGAGTCTCCATGATCCTCTTCGCCATCGAGCAGGCCCCCTTCAGCTTTGGGGCCATCGAGCTGCTCTTCACCGGCACCGCGGTGGCGATCATCCTGGCCATCCTGGGCCCGCGCTACCTGCGTCAGCGCCGCGAGAAGGCCGCAGCGCCTCAGCCCTGAGCGGCCGCCACAGCCAGCCCAGCCACCACCAGGATGAGCACCGCGTTCACGGTCAGCTGGCTCACGACCCGGCCATAGGTCCGGTCCCAGGCAGCCCGGTCTGAGATGCCGCCTTCGGCCTGGAGCTTCCGGATGGGATCCAGGGTCCAGATCTCCAGGTGGAAGCTGCTGACCCACAGCACCAGGAACACCAGGTGCTTGGCCACCGAGAGCTGATCGGCGACCGAGTCCAGGGGCCAGCGGAAGGACTGGCCGTGCTGGAGGTACCAGGCGCCCAGCCCCCCCAGGATCAGCGTGCCCATGGCCAGGCCCAGGATCGCGCCCCAGGCCCGGTAGATGTCCATGGCCGCCACCTCGTCCACCCGCTCCAGGCGCGGGGCCAGGCCCAGCACCAGGGCGAAGCCGAGCACGCTCCCGCAGTAGATCGTGGTGCCCAGCCAGTGCAGGGACTCGAACAGCCAGCTCAGGGTCAACGCTCCTCCGAACCGGTGGACCCGGGGGGAGCCTACCCCGGCGACCGGGCCAGGGCGGCCGGGCCACGCTACCCTGCCCGCCGATGTCGACTCCCCTGACCGCGACCGGGGCGCGAGGGCCCTCCCGCTGGCTGGAAGCCGGTCTGATCGCGGCCGTGGCCCTGTGCGGCATCCTGCCCGCGATGCGCTCGGGGCACGTGGTCGGTGACGGCGTGGACCTGTACGGCACCATCTGGTTCTACTGGTGGGTCGAGCACTGCCTGACCGAGGGCATCGATCCGGGCTGGACCCCGATGTTCTTCTTCCCGCTGGGCAAGGACATCTTCGCGCACACCGGCAACAACCTGGTCGACGCGTTCTTCTCGGTGCCCTTTCAGTGGGTGTTCGGCCGTCCCGGATACCAGAAGTGGGTCGTGTTCAGCATCCTGTTGCTGAACGCGGCCAGCTTCCGGGTCCTGGCCCGCGGGCTCCTCCGGAGTCGCTGGGCCGCGCTGGGCGCGACCCTGGCCTGGACCCTCAATCCCTACGTGCTGTTCGAGCTGACCGCCGGGCGCCCGACCCAGGCCTTCCTGCCGTTCATGCCGCTGGCGGTGCACCACTTCCTCCGCTTGCCGCACGCCCAGGGACGCGCGGCTTGGAGCGCCGCGGCGCTGTGCGGCCTGATGACGGCGCTCCAGGCCTGGACCTACTGGTTCATGGGTTGGTTCATGGCCCTGCTCTTCGCCTGGCTGGCCCTGCACGCCCTGTGGCGCTCGGAGCACCGGGCGCGGCTGGCCCTGCGCTACGCCGTCGCCGGCGGGGCCTGTCTGCTCCTGGTGGCCCCCGCGGCGGCCCAGATGGCCGCGCTGGCCTCGGCGGGCGACGTGCCGGGCCTCGCCGACGGCGCCAAGGACCTGTTCTCGGCCCCCCAGGAGCTCTCCAACAACGTGGCCAGCAGCCTGCACGGCTATCTGCTGCTGGAGAGCGTCGGGGCGCCGATGTTCAGCCACTGGAGCTGGGGCGTGCCGCTGGCGCTCTTCCTGGTCTTTGGGCGGGACCGGGCCCGCTGGCTGCCGGCCCTGGCCCTGGTGCTCGCGTTCGCGGTGGGGCCGGTCCTCCCCCTGGGCCCCGGCCGCGAGCCCCTGGTGCTCCCGCACTACATGGCGGCCTACCACTACCTGCCGTTCTTCGACCGGCTGTGGTTTCCGTACCGGATGCTGTCGGTGGCCATGCTTGTGGCCACGGTGATGTTCGGGCTGCTGCTGGACCGCGCCTGGCCGCGCTGGCCCCGGCCCATGCCCTGGGTGCTGGCCGGATGGGCGCTGCTCACGATGGTGGAGCAACACCGCTACCGGATCTTCCCCTTCGTGACCCTGGACCTGACGCCACCGGAGACCATGACCTGGATCGCCCAGGAGCCCGGCGCCGTCCTGCACCTGCCCCTGGGCGTGACCCACCGCTCGATCGTCTGGCAGACGGTGCACGAGCAGCCGATGTTCGGCGGCATGGGCGAGAACGCCCCCCTGCTGTGGCCCGAGGGCTACAAGAACCGCCTGCGGAACAGCTTCGTGCGCGCCCTGGTCCGACTGACCCGCGAGCCCGGGGCCGAGGTGAGCTACCACGCCGTCCAGCGCGAGCTGCTCGAGGAGGAGGGCTATCGCTGGGTGGTGCTGCACCGGGATCTGGTCGAGCTCGAGCTCCCCCGGTGGACCCCGGGCCGCCGCATGAACGCCGAGGGGCGGGTCGCCGGGCAGCGCCAGGTCACCGACGGCCTGGTGGACCTGCTCGGTCCCCCCAGCGCGGTCGAGGTCGAGCTGGTGGTCTGGGACCTCCAGGGCACGGCCGAGCCACCGCCCTCGATCGCCTTTGATCCCGAGCGCCTGCACGAGCGGGCCTGGGACAGCGACCAGATGTCGGAGTACGAGCAGGTCCTGCGCGACGAGGGCCGGATCCGAGAGGGTCCGGCGCCGGGCGTCGGCAGCAAGACCGACAAGACCAAGGAGAAGAAGCGCGATGGCCGCACCCCTTGAGGGCCTCAAGGTCCTGGACCTGACCCGCGTGCTCGCCGGGCCCTACGCGACCATGACCCTGGCCGATCTGGGCGCCGACGTGGTCAAGGTCGAGCGCCCGGAGACCGGCGACGACACCCGCCTCTTCGGGCCGCCCTTCACCCAGGACGTCAGCACGTACTTCCTGTCCATCAATCGGGGCAAGCGCTCGATCGCCCTCGATCTCAAGTCCGACGATGGCAAGGCCACGGTGCTCGCTCTGGCCGATCGGGCCGACGTGGTGATCGAGAACTTCCGCCCCGGGGTCATGGACCGCCTGGGCCTGGGCGCCGACACGCTGAGGGCCCGGAACCCGCGCCTCATCTACTGCTGCATCTCAGCCCTGGGCCGGGACAAGCCCGCCGCCGGCTACGACGTGATGGTCCAAGGCCTGTCGGGCATTCCCACCCTGACCGGCGACGGAAGCGTGCCATGGAAGTGCGGCGCCAGCATCGCCGACCTGGTGAGCGGCATGAACGCGGTCCAGGGCATCCTGGCCGCGGTCGTGCGCCGGGAGCGGACCGGCCAGGGGGCGCTGGTCGATGTGTCCATGCTCGACGGACAGCTGGCGCTCTTGACCTACCACGCCAGCGCCTGGCTCAACGCCCAGGTCGTGCCCCAGGCCTGGGGCAACCAGCACGCGAGCATCCACCCCTACGGCGCCTACCCGACCGCGACCGGCTGGTTGATCGTGGCGATCGGCAACGACACCCTGTTCGAGAAGCTTTGCGGCGTGCTGGGCCGGGACTGGCACACCGATGCGCGCTTCGCCCACAACCGCGACCGGGTGACCCACCGCCAGGCCCTGGACGCCCTGCTGGAGCCGGTCACCCGCACCCGCCCTCTGGACGCCTGGCTGGCCGCGCTGGCCCAGGCCGGCATCCCTTCGGGCCCCATGGAGACCGTGCCACAGGCCCTGGAGCGGGCCACCCTGCTGGAGCACCCCCATCCGGGCGGGCAAGGCACGGTGCGTTCCTGCGTGCCCGGGTTCCGCCTGGACGACGCCCCCCGAGGCGCTGCCGACGGGCCTCCGCGGATCGGTGAGCACGGCCCGGCCATCCTGGCCGAGTGGATCGACTGAAGGCCGCGAGTTCCCCTGCCGTAGAAGGGTTGTTCCCCGCCCCCGGGTGTATACCAGGGGGGATCCCACCCAAACCGCCCCCGCGCAGGGGCTGGAGTGTGCATGTCTGGAACCGGAAGCGGCGAGATGGAGGGCGTGAACCTGCCCTCGAGCCTCGACCTGCCCGTGCTCGCGATTCGAAACACCGTGATCTTCCCGGTGCTGGCGTTTCCCATCAACGTGGGCCGCGAGAAGTCGCTCAAGGCCATCGAAGAAGCCATGGCCGGCGACAAGCTCCTGGGCATCGTGACCCAGAAGGATGCACGCAACGAGGACCCCGACACCGACGAGCTCTACCAGACCGGCACGGTGGTCAAGATCCTGAAGTCCGTGATCATGCCGGGCAACAAGCTCAACGTGATCATCCAGGGCATCGCCCGGATCAAGGTCGCTGACTGGAAGAGCACGAGTCCCTTCCTCCAGGCCGGCGTCGACGTGTTCGAGCAGAGCCAGGCCGAGGGCAAGGAATTCGAGAGCCTGCTCACCCAGCTCCGCGAGTTGGCCCGCAAGATCATCGACCTGTCGCCCCACATCCCGTCCGAGGCCAGCTTCCTGGTCCGCTCCATCGACAACCCGGGCATGTTGGCCGACATCGTGGCCACCAACCTGAGCATCGGCATCGAGGAGAAGCAGGAGCTGCTGGAGACCCTGGACACGCGCCAGCGCATCGAAAAGGTCATCGCCCTGCTCAAGAAGGAGATCCAGGTCCTGGAGCTGTCCAACAAGATCCAGACCGAGGTCAAGGGCGAGATGGACAAGGCCCAGCGGGAGTACTTCCTGCGGGAGCAGCTCAAGGCCATCCAGAAGGAGCTGGGCGAGGTCGACGAGCGCCAGGAGGAATTCGAGGAGCTCAAGCGCGCCATCAAGAAGGCCCGCATGCCCAAGGAGGTCGAAGAGGTCGCCATCAAGGAGCTCAAGCGCATGGCCCGCATGAGCCCCGGCGCGGCCGAGTACACCGTCGCCCGCACGTACCTGGACTGGCTCACCGAGCTTCCCTGGTCCGTCACCACCGACGACCAGCTCGACGTCGAGAAGGCCCAGGTCATCCTGGACGAGGACCACTACGACCTGGAAAAGGTCAAGCAGCGCATCGTCGAGTACCTGGCGGTGCTCAAGCTCAAGCAGGACATGAAGGGCCCGATCCTGTGCCTGGTGGGCCCTCCGGGGGTCGGCAAGACCTCGCTGGCCAAGTCCGTCAGCCGCGCACTGGGCCGCAAGATGGTCCGCATGAGCCTGGGCGGCGTGCGCGACGAGGCCGAGATCCGCGGCCACCGCAAGACCTACATCGGCTCCATGCCGGGCAAGGTCGTCAAGGGCATCAAGAAGGCCGGCTCGTCGAACCCCGTCTTCATCCTGGACGAGATCGACAAGCTCGGTGCGGACTACCGGGGTGACCCGTCGAGCGCCCTGCTCGAGGTCCTGGACCCCGAGCAGAACGACACCTTCCAGGATCACTACCTGGACGTGCCCTACGACCTGTCCAAGGTCCTGTTCATCGCCACGGCGAACATGGAGCAGACCATTCCCAGTCCGCTGCTCGACCGCATGGAGATCATCCGCATCCCCGGGTACACGCCCGAGGACAAGGTCAAGATCGCCAAGAACTTCCTGTTGCCCGACGTGCTCACCGATCACGGCCTGCAGCCGGCCCAGCTGACCATCACCGACGACGCCTACCGGCACATCATCCAGGCCTACACCCGCGAGGCCGGCGTGCGGTCCCTCAAGCGCGAGCTGGCCGCCTGTGCCCGCTGGGTCGCCCGGGAGATCGCCAGCGGCAAGCGGGCGACGGTCGACATCGATCCGCCGATGGTCGAAGAGATCCGCGGGCCCATCCACTTCTTCAACGAGGTCGCCGAGCGCACTTCGGTGCCAGGGGTGGCCACGGGCCTGGCCTGGACCGCGGCCGGCGGCGACATCCTGTTCATCGAAGCCACCAAGATGCCGGGCAAGGGTCAGACCTCGCTCACCGGCTCGCTCGGCGACGTGATGAAGGAGTCCGTGAGCGTGGCCCGCAGCTACATCCGCGCTTCCGCCCCAGAGCTCGGCATCTCGCCCAAGGAATTCGAGAAGCACGACTTCCACATCCACGTGCCCTCCGGTTCCATCCCCAAGGACGGCCCGTCGGCCGGAGTGACCATGCTCACCGCGATGGTCTCGCTGCTCACCGGGATCAAGGTCGACCCCTCCATCGCCATGACCGGCGAAGCCACCCTGCGGGGAGCCGTGCTGCCCGTGGGCGGCATCAAGGAAAAGGTCCTGGCCGCCCACCGCGCGGGCATCAAGACCGTGCTCATGCCGGCCAAGAACGAGAAGGACCTGGTCGAGGTGCCCGAGGAGATCCAGGAAGAGCTGGAGTTCGTGTTCTGCGCCCGCATGGAGCAGGTGCTGAACCGGGTGCTGGGCAAGGACAAGATCGACGCCAAGGCGGCCGAACTGGCCACCCGCCAGGCCGCCGAGCGAGCGACCGAGGAAGCCAAGAAGAACGGTGGCGCCGAGCAGACCCAGGCCGAGGCGTGAGCCCAGACGACGGCTGACCCAACGGGATAGCTGTCCACCATGTCCGAACACCGCTTCCGGCGCGTGCTGGTCGCCAATCGGGGCGAGATCGCCGTGCGCATCATCCGCGCGGCGGCCGAGCTCGACCTGGAGACCGTCGCGGTCTTCTCCGACGTCGACCGCGACGCGCCCCACGTGCACCTGGCCACCCAGGCCTTTCACATCGGCGCAGCGCCGGCCGCCGAGTCCTACCTGGTGGTCGACAAGATCCTCGACGTGGCCGCCCGGTCCGGCGCCGACGCCGTGCACCCGGGCTACGGCTTCCTGTCCGAGAACGCCGCCTTCGCCCAGGCGGTCCTCGACGCCGGGCTGGTCTGGATCGGCCCGCCGCCTTCGGCGATCGTCTCGATGGGCTCCAAGACCGGCGCCCGCACCCTGATGCAGGCCGCCGGCGTACCGCTGGTGCCGGGCACGCTGAGCCCGATCCGGGACACCGAGACCCTGCTCAGCACGGCAGCGGACATCGGCTACCCGGTGATGCTCAAGGCCAGCGCCGGGGGCGGCGGCAAGGGCATGCGCCGGGTCGACCGACCCCAGGACCTGGTCCGGGCCTACGACAGCGCCACCAGCGAGGCCCGCAAGAGCTTCGGCGACGACGCGGTCTACCTGGAGAAGTGCGTGGTGGAGCCCCGCCACGTCGAGATCCAGGTCATGGCCGACACCCACGGCAACACGGTGCACCTGTTCGAGCGGGACTGCTCCATCCAGCGTCGCCACCAGAAGGTGCTCGAGGAGACCCCCTGCCCGGTGCTGTCCCCGGAGACCCGGGCGGCGATGGGCGCGGTGGCGGTCCAAGCCGCCCGTGCCGTGGACTACGTGGGCGCAGGCACCGTCGAGTTCCTGTACGGCGCCGACGGCAGCTTCTACTTCCTGGAGATGAACACCCGCCTCCAGGTCGAGCACCCCATCACGGAGATGGTCACAGGCATCGACCTGGCGAAGGCCCAGTTCGAAGTAGCGATGGGCCACCCGCTGCCCTGGACCCAGGACGATCTGGCCACCTTTGGGCACGCCATCGAGTGCCGGATCTACGCCGAGGACCCCCAGAACGGCTTCCTGCCGTGCCCCGGTACCATCGCCCGCTACCGAGAGCCCGGCGGGCCCTGGGTCCGAGTCGACAGCGGCGTCACGTCCGGGTCCCAGGTGACCGTCTACTACGACCCGATGATCGCCAAGCTGGTGGTCTGGGGGCGCACCCGGGACGAGTGCATCGCCCGAACCGCCAGGGCCCTGCGGGAGTACCGGGTCACCGGGATCCGAACCAGCATCGGCTTCTTTCGGGCTGTCCTGCAGGATCCGGACTTCCTGTCCGGGCAGTACTCCACGGCCTTCATCACCCCCGAACGCCTGGCCGCGCTGTGCGACCCCCCCAGCGACGAGATCGCGGCCATCGCCGCAGCCATCGCCCAGCACGAACAGGACCACCAGCACCAGGGCCCCGCCCAGGCCCCTGGCGGCGGCTCGGCCTGGAAGCGGATCGCGCGCTGGCGCGCGGCCAACCGGGTGCCCCGATGACCTACGAGGTGACCATCGGGGACCGCACCCTGAGCGTGGCCCTGCACCGCGCCGGAGACCACTGGCGGGTCTCGATCGACGGCGGGCCCGAGCGCACCGTCGACATCACCCGCCCCAAGCCCCAGCTCATGTCCCTGATCCTCGACGGCGCGAGCTACTCGGCGGGCCTGGCGCCGTCCGACGGGGGCTGGGACGTCGACCTGCTGGGCACCCACCACCCGTGCCACGTGGTCGATCCCCGGCGCAAGGCGCTGCGTCTGAGCGGCGAAGCCGAGCAGGGCACCCTCTCCACGTCCATGCCGGGCAAGGTCGTGCGGCTCCTGGTCGCCCAGGGCACCCCCGTGGACAAGGGCGACCCGGTCGCAGTGGTCGAGGCGATGAAGATGGAGAACGAGCTCAAGGCCCCCCGGGCCGGCGTGGTCGCCGAGGTCCTGGTCAGCGCAGGCCAGACCGTGGATGCAGGGGCCGTGTTGATGCGGATCGAGTGAGGGATTCATGAGTGCGGACAAGACCCGGTGGGAGGCCGAGACCCTGGCCAAGGCCAAGGCCCGTGGCCTGCGTCGCGAGCGCTTCACCCGCTCGGGCGGCGAGCCGGTCGACGACCTCTACAGCGGTCCGGGGGACACCGACTTCCCCGGCGAGTACCCCTACACCCGCGGGGTGCACGCCACGATGTACCGCAGTCGGCTGTGGACCATGCGGCAGTACGCGGGCTTCGGCACAGCCGCCGAGTCGAACGCCCGCTACAAGCTCTTGCTGGACAAGGGCCAGTCCGGCCTGTCCGTCGCCTTCGATCTGCCGACCCAGATGGGCTTCGACAGCGACCACGCCATGGCCGCTGGCGAGGTCGGCAAGGTCGGGGTCGCCATCGACAGCCTGGCCGACATGCAGACCCTGTTCGCGGGCATCCCGCTGGACCAGGTCTCCACGTCGATGACGATCAACAGCACCGCGTCGACGCTCCTGGCGCTCTACGGGGCGGTGGCCGAGGGCCAGGGCATCGGGCTCGATCAGATCCGCGGCACCATCCAGAACGACGTGCTCAAGGAGTACATCGCCCGGGGCACCTACATCTACCCGCCCCGGCAGAGCATGCGCCTCATCACCGACATCTTCGGCTGGTGCGCCGAGCACGCCCCCCGCTGGAACACCATCTCCATCAGCGGGTACCACATCCGCGAGGCCGGCAGCACGGCGGCCCAGGAGATCGCCTTCACCTTGGCCGACGGCATCGCCTACGTGGACGCCGCTCTGAGGGCCGGCCTGGCCGTCGACAGCTTTGCGCCACGGCTGAGCTTCTTCTTCAACGCGCACAACGGCTTCATCGAGGAGATCGCCAAGTTCCGCGCGGCCCGTCGACTGTGGGCACGGATCATGCGCGAGCGCTTCGGGGCCCGCAGCCCCAAGTCGCTCCAGCTGCGCTTCCACACCCAGACCGCCGGGTCGACCCTCACGGCCCAGCAGCCCGACAACAACGTGGTGCGGGTCACGCTGCAGGCCCTGGCGGCCGTGCTCGGGGGCACCCAGTCTCTGCACACCAACAGCCGCGACGAGGCCTTGGCCCTGCCGACAGAGGCGTCAGCCACACTGGCGCTGCGCACCCAACAGGTCATCGCCCATGAGTCCGGCGTGGCGGACTACGTGGACCCCTTCGCCGGCAGCCACGTGATCGAGGCCCTGACCGACGAGCTCCAGGCCGACGCCCAGGCCCTCATCGCCGAGATCGACACGATGGGCGGCATGGTCACGGCCATCGAGCGCGGCTTCCCCCAGCGCGAGATCCAGAAGGCCGCCTATGCGACCCAGGTCGCCCAGGACCGCCAGGAAGAACTGGTGGTGGGGGTGAACGCCTTCGAGGAGGGCGTCGAGGACATGCCAGAGCTGCTCCGGGTCGACCCCGCCCTGGAGCGCGAACAGGTCGCCCGCCTCCAGGCCGTGCGGGCGGGCCGCGATGCGTCCCAGGCCGCGGCAGCCCTCGACGCCGTGCAGCAGACCGCAGCGTCAGAGGCCAACCTCATGGCGCCCATCTTCACGGCGGTCAAGGCCCACTGCACCCTGGGCGAGATCGCGGACAGCCTGCGCCAGGTCTTCGGCACCTACCGGGAGAACGTGGTGGTCTGACCGGCGGGCTCAGCACTCGCCGTCCTCGTCGTCCTGGTCCACTTCTTCGTCGGGGTCGTCGTCGAGCAAGCGCTGCTTGGTGCTGAACACCTTGGCCACCCCGATGCTCACGCCGTACAGGCCGGTCAGCGGCACGGCCATCAGCGCCTGGGTGAGCGGGTCCGGCGGCGTGATCATGGCCGCGACGACGAAGATGACCACCATCGCGTAGCGGAACTTCGACGTCATGTCCGCGGCGTCGACCACGCCCATGCGAGCCAGGAAGTACACGATCACCGGCAGCTGGAAGCAGAACCCGAAGGCCAGCATGAGCCGGGTGGCCGTGGACAGGTAGGCCGCGATGGAGATGTTGGCCTCGACGTCGTCGGGCGCCATGGCCAACAGGAAGTCGAAGCCGTAGGGGAAGATCACGAAGTAGGCAAAGGCGGCGCCGGTCCCGAACAGCAGCGTGCTGGTGATGACCAGGGGGATCACGGTCTTGCGCTCGGTGTCGTAGAGCCCCGGCGCGACGAACTGCCACCCCTGGTAGAAGATCACCGGCGACGCCAGGCCGGCCCCCGCCAGCACCGCGACCTTGAGGTAGGTCAGGATGGTCTCGAGGGGGTCGATGACCACAAAGGTGTCCTCGACGCCTTCGCCGAGCACGTCGACCATCGGGGCCTTCAGGGCCTCGAACAGCGGACCCGCCAGGAAGAAGCACACCACGACGCACACCAGCAGCGCCCCCAGGGCGACCACCAGCCGGCTCCGGAGCTCCCGCAGGTGGTCCAGCAGGGGCATGCGGTACTCGTCGACCGGGGTGTCGGGGGGCAGGGCCTTCATCCCTGCGCTCCGTCGGGTTCAACCTCGTCGGTGACCGGGTCGTCGTCGATCGGGAACGCCGGATCCGGCGAGGGCACGCCGGCGTCGGCCAGGGCCTGGGCGGCCAGACCACCGGGGTCCTCGTCGTCTGGGGGGGTCTGAGGCGTCAGATCGTCGTCCCGGGCCACGGGGCCGTCGGCGTTGGCCTCGCGCTCGGCGCGCCTGCGGGCCATCAGTTCCTCGCGGCGCTTGCGGATCTCCTGGGCGCGGCGGTCCCCGTCGACCCGGTCCACCTCGATCTGAAAGGCCCGCCGCAGCTCGTCCGACGCTCGCCGGAGCCGCCCGTACTGCTTGCCCACGAAGCGCATCATCTCGGGCAGCCGGTCCGGGCCGACGAACACGATGACCAGCACCGCGATGACCAGGAGCTCCATGAAGCCGAAGCTGATGAGGCCGAACAAGACCAAGGGCGGCTCCGCAGGGGTCGCTCCAGGTATGGCGAGCCGGATCGGGGGTCAACCGATGCGCTGTCCGACTATGATCGGGTCCTTCATGTGCCGCCTCTTCGGATTCCGCAGCAACGTCACCAGCCGCGCCCACCGCTCCCTCGTCGAGGCGGAGAACGCGCTGGTGGAGCAGTCCAACCTGCACCCCGACGGCTGGGGCATCGGCTACTTCATCCAACAGGACGCCTACATCCTCAAGTCCGAGGAACCCGCACACGAGTCCGAGCGCTTCCGGCTGGCGTCCAGCCGGCTCCAGTCCCATGCCTTCGTGGTGCACGTGCGTCGCGCCACGGTGGGCTCCAAGGACTACATGAACTCCCACCCCTTCCGCTTCGGGCGCTGGATCCTGGCCCACAACGGCACGATCTTCAGCTTCGACAAGCTGCGGGACTGGATGGTGGCGCGAATCCGGCCCGAGCAGCAGCCCCTGATCTTCGGGACCACCGACTCGGAGCACCTGTTCCACTACCTGCTCAGCGCCATGGCCGAACAAGGAGTGGATCCCACCGGACACGGCCACATCGACTGCCACGTGGCGGCTCGGGCCCTCCGGGACGCTGTGGACGCGCTGTACGTCCAGGCCCAGGGCGTCGCCGCCGAAGACCATCCGATCGTCAACTTCATCCTGACCAACGGCGACACCTTCTTCGCCATGCGGGCCGGCAAGGAGCTCTACCTGTCGACGCAGAAGGTCGTCTGCCGGGACGCGGAGACGTGTCCCGAGCCCCGCAAGGTCTGCCTCGAAGCACTACGCCCGGACCCCCACGTGAACCACCTGATCGTCTCCAGCGAGCAGATCGGCGAAGAGGACATCTGGGAACCCCTCGAACAGGGGCAGCTGGTCTGGCTCGACAGTGACTTCGAGCTGGGCTTCCTGGACGCGCCCCCGCACTTCGCCCTGTCCAAGCTGGCCTGCTGAGCGACGCTACCTGGGCGCCTTCAGGATGCCCGGGAATTGCACGCCAGCCCGGGGATCGATGCCCTGGTAGCTGGCCCGGGCCTGGCCGATCGTGACGGTGAAGCCGAAGACCGGCAGCCGCGCGATGCCGTCGGCATCCACCAGGCCGTCCGGCGGGGCCGGGTAGGGACCGGCGATGCGAAAGGCCTCGACCACGGCGTTGTCCAGGGGAGGGGACCCGCAGTCCTCGGTCACCTCGACGCTGTAGAGCGAACCATCCGCGGCCAGCTGGACATCGACCACGGTGGTGTAGCTCGGCTTGGCGAGCCGGATGGTGCCGGGCACGTTGTCCAGGTTCTGGTGCCAGTAGAAGCTGACCAGCCGCTTGATGGTGTTCAGGTAGGCGGCGTAGGCGAATTCCTTGGTGCTCAGCAGGGTGGCCTCACCCCGCTTCTCGTCCAGGCGATCATTGCTCGGCGAGCCCGAGATCACCTGATCGGTGTGGGACGCGGCGGTCGGGGCCTGCAGGCCCTCTTTGTTGGTGAAGCGGTACTTGTTGGGCAGGGCGGCCATGGACCCGTCCTGGGCCGGGTCAAAGGTCTCCTGGCCCGGGGTGGCGCCGGTGCTCACCTCTTCGAAGTTCAGGTCGATCACGTCCTCGAGCTGGAGCTCGTCGTCTCGGCTGAAGACTTCGGAGAGCACCTCGGCGTCTCGCCGGTGGTCGGTGCGCATCTCCTCTTCCACCACGATGTCGTGCTCGGCCAGGTAGTCCGCTTCGTCGGGGACTTCTTCCTCCAGAGGAGCCGCCACGTCGACGATCTGTCCGCTCAGGTCATCGTCGTCCTCGTCGAACTCTTCGGGCTCCGGCTCTTCTTCGGGCTGGACGACCACCAGGGTCACGGGCTGCAGCAGCGGACCCTCCTCCAGCGCGGTCATCGCTGGCCACAGGGGTGAGACGGCGCCCAGCAGGGCCACGTGGAGGAAGAGCGCCAGACACAGGGTGGTGATCAGGCCCGACGCCCGCAGCCGGCCCCGGCGCCGAGCGGCGGCGTGGCGGCGGGTCAGGTTGTCGAGGCGCGGCTCGCTCACGCGGGGTCCTGGGTGGCGACGGCCGGGTGCCACGGTCCGCCTGGACCGATCCTACCTCCAGGACGACCGGGGCAGCAACCCACTCGAACGCTAGTGGTGAGCCGATCGAGACACGATCGGCGAGCTGTGCCGGAAGGTGTAGGTCACGGTGAGATGATCCTGTTCGGTCATCAGGTCCCGATCCGGTCGCGGCACCCGCTGCGGCACGGCGCCCAGCGCCGCGATGTCCAGACCCGGCACACCGCTCAGGCGCGTGAGTTCCTTGTCCGTCACCCGACCCCGGTTGTCGACCCGGAATTGAATGGTCGTGACGCCGTAGCCGCTCATGACCTGGGCCTCGAGCGGTGGCGCCCAGGCCTCGCGCAGGAGCTGATCGATGCTCGCCGCGTAGCGCCCCAGAGGCGTCTCGACCGCGCTGACCAGGGCCTCGACGTCCAGGGGGATGTCCTCTGGCAGCACGGTCGCGCTGTCCATCAGCGCGCTGCCGGTGCCCCCTGCTGCGGCGCGGCTGCCCAGCTGGCGCTCGCGCTCGCCCGGGGTGGCGTCAGCGATGCCCGTGGCTTCGCCGACCCGGGTCTGGCCCTCGCCCTCGGTGCCCTCGCCTGCGCGAGGTGCGGGGGTGTCGGCTTCTCCGACCTCGGTCCGCGGCTGGCCCCCGTCTGCGCTCTGAGCGGGCTTGATCCAGTCCAGGATGCCCGGGGACAGCAGCGGCCGGACCTCTTGGTCGCTCCGCGAGGGGAGATCCGGCCCTTCGGGCAAGGGATCCGCAGGGTCGGCCCCGCCGGTCGACGGGGCCGGGAAGCTGCCGTCGCTGGCAAATGCGAGCCCCTCGCGGGTCGGCGCGTCGTCGCCAGCCTCGCCCGGCTCGCGGGCGCCCTTGGCCGTGATCGCTTCGGCCCCGCGGGACGCGACCTGCTGGACGTCCTGTCCGCCGGGGGCACCGACCTGGGGCGCCTCGGGGGCCTCGGCTCGGGAGCGGAGGGGCTCGCCCCCGCTGCGCGCACCGGGCCGCGACGGGTCCTGGCGGTTCTTGAGCAAGGGCACGGGTTCATCGCTCAGCTGCACCCGGGGCATCGACAGGGTGTCCGGGGTGGCCGAGGCGCCAGCGACATCGGTCGCCGAGGGATCCCCGTCGTTGGGAGGACCGATGCGCGGCGTGGCGATCTCTCGGCGGGTCGTCTGGGCCGCCACCAGGTTGCGGTCCGAGATGATCGCGGAGTCGGGGGCCTCCACCACCGGCACGTCCGGGTCTGCCCGCACGAACCGGTGGGTCTCTGCCGGGCCATCGGGGGGCTCTGGTTCGGGCTCGGGCTGCGATGTGTGCGGGTCCGGGCGGGTCAGGGCAGGGGTGTCGACCCGAGGCCTATCGGTGGCCTGGACGCGCACCGTGGGGGTCTCCCGACCGGAGCGCAGAGTGTCCGAGCGCGGATCCTGGGGGACAGCCTGGGGCACCCGGGGCGGCACCGACTCGATGAGGGTGATCTCCACCAGCTGCTCGGTGCCCGACCCCGCGTCGGGACCCAGGCTGCCTTGGAGCTGGAAGGGGAGCAGCAGAATGAGGGCGTGTGCCGTGATGGCCAGTCCGATGGCCTCGGGCCAGCGGTTCACCCCGTCCGGGACTCGGCGAGCGCTGCGAGGATCCAACTGTCCAGGCTGTCCCTGGCGGCGTCTGGCAGTGGCTGGCGGAACGCCCCTTCCGTCAGCCGGATCGTGGCCTGGTACGTCCGCAGGAATCCCTCGCACTGGGGGCAGATCTCCCGATGGCGAGCCATCACTTCCCGCACGTCCGGATCGAGATCTCCTTCGTAGAATTCTACGAGCAGCTCGGTCAGCTCTCGGCAAGTCATCGGTGATCTCCGCTTCTGCCACGCCGCATCATATCGGGGCTCTCGGGTGGTTTGATGCCGGCAGATGTCAATGGTTACGCGCGTCCGGCCAGGTAGTCGGACAGCTCTTCGCGCACGGCCAGGCGGGCTCTGTGCAGTCGGGTCTTGACGTTGCTGATGCTCAGATCCAGGGCGTCGCCGATCTCGCGCATCGACAGGTGCTGGTAGTCGGCCAGCACGATGACCATGCGGTACTTGTCCGGTAGCTCGGCGATGGTGCTGCGGATGCGATTGCCCAACTCGTGGTCCTCCATGAGCTTGTCCGCCAGCGGGCTCCAGTCCACGACCGGGCGCTCGTGCTCGCCATCGTCGGAGAACCCGGGCCCCCGGATGGTCAAGGGGACCTCTGGCCGACGCCTGTGGTACCGCATCTTCATCAGGCAGGCGTTGGTGGCGATGCGGAACAACCAGGCCCGGAATGACGCCTGCTGTCGGAAGGTGTGGAGCTTGCGCCACGCCGAGAGAAAGGCCTCCTGGGTGATGTCCCGGGCGGCCGCGTCCTCGCGCATCATCGACAGGCCGATGGCGTGCACCCGGCCGGAGTACCGACGGACCAGGACCTCGAATGCGGCGTTGTCGCCGGCCTGGGCAAGGTCGACGAGGTCGAGGTCCGGCAGGTCGTTCATGGTCTCCGCCTAGCGCCACACTGGGATGCCCGCAACGCCGGTTGGTGGCGCCCGTGCCGGCCTCGTGGGATGCTGCCGCGATGGCCGGAGACAAGCGCAAGAGAGTCCGGGGACTGCTGCAGCGGGGGGGGCGAGCGGCCCTGCGTCGCCTCCAGCCGGCGCCCAGTGGACCCCAGGAGATCCGCTTCACAGACGCCGCTGAAGGACGGGTCGAAGCGGGGACGACCCTGCTCCAGGCCGCCATCGCCCTCGACGTGGACCTGGATCACTTCTGTGGCGGCAGCTGCAGCTGTGGCACCTGCCGGGTCGAGGTCATCGCGGGCGCCGAGCATCTGTCCCCGATGAAGCCGTCAGAGGCCATCGTCCTAGGCCACGAGGCCACCGAGGCCGGGGACCGGCTGGCCTGTCAGGCTCGGGTGATGGGCACGGTCGAGGTGCGGGTGCCGGCGTTCTTCATGCGCGGCGCCTAGCCCTAGCCTCGCGTTTCGCGGTTTCTCGGCCTGCTCGACGATCACGACCACGGCC
>CAZFLE010000017.1:0-34767 GCA_964519895.1 uncultured Enterobacterales bacterium
GCTCGTGCTCGGGCTCTGGCTCGGGCTCGGGCTCGGGCTCTGGCTCGCTCACCGCGGCAGCCGGCCCCTCCGCCACCGGTGGCGCCCCGTCCTGAGGCGGCAACACAGCCGTCACCGACGGATCCTCGACAGGCTGTTCCTCCTCGTCGAAGCCGAAGCGGAAGTCGGGGCTTGGGGCAGGGGGCGGCTGTGCCGGGGTCACCGACGGTGCCGGGGGTGGTGCGGTCACCGAGCTCGCCGTGGAGCGCGACGGGGTCGAGACCACCGACGGGTTGACGTTCAGGAAGTCCAGGTCGTCCAGGTCGGCCGACGCGTTCGGGTTGTCCGGGAAGTCCGCGGTCTTCAGCTCGACACGATCGGTGTCTCCGGCCGCCGGTCGGCTGCGGTTCTTCAGCATCGAGCTGGAGCGCTCGACCCATGAGGCGCTGGAGTGCGAAGTGGAGTGGGACAGCGAGGGTGTCTGGCTGACCGAAGCGTCCGACGGCGCTTTGCTGCGGGCGCGTCGGGCCCGCTCGGCGGCGCGGGCCTGGACCCTTGCGCTGGCTTCGGAGTCCTGGAGTGCGGTGGCACGGAGGGCGTCGCGGAGGGCCGCTCGGCCGGCCTGGGGGCTCGAGCGGCTTGTGCCGGTGGACTCCTTGTCCAGGCCCAGGGTCGGCACGAAGTTCTGGCGGCGGAAGCGCGAGCGGTTCCGGCGCTCGTCGATCCGGCCCAGCACCGTGTCGATCTCTTCGGCAGTCGCGCTGCCGCCCAGGTCCCCGGCGGCGAGCTCCTCCTGGAGGATCTTGTTGGGATCCAGGCTGGTGCCACCGGCCTGGTCGTCCTTGATCCAGCGTGCCAGGCGCGCCCGGTCCTCGTCGCCCATCAGCGTGATGCGGCCGGCGAAGCGTGGGACCTCGCCGGCTCGCTTCTTCAGAGCGCCGATGGCGACCTCGCCGTAGACCGTGTCCTTGTAGCCGCGAAGCTCCAGGCGCATCTCGCAGGTCTCGCCGTCCTTGATCCGGGCGTGGAGCTCGAAGAGCATCCGGTCGCCGTCGATCCACAGCGCGGTGCCGAACGCCACGCCCTGGTGGTGCTTGAGGGCGACCGTGCACTGGAGAACGACCTTCACAACGGCAGTTATAGCGCCATGGGAACCCGGCGGTCACCCGACACCGTGGCCGAGTCGCCATAGGGCTCAGTCCAGGGTCAGCGGGGGGAGCGGCGCTGTCCAGCCGTCGCCGGCCAGATCCACTCGAATAGGGCTCGTGAACGCCCAGGCCGTCTCGTTCGGCCAGACAGGCGCCAGGCCCTGGCTGCCTTCGGCGACCACCGAGTACCAGGCGTCGGCGTCGGGGTCCAGGGTGAACACCAGGGGGGCGTCCAGGTCGCTGGTCCGCGTGTCGACGGGCTCGCCATCGCGCAGGAGAGACACGCTGTCCACCGGAATCCAGCTCGCCCGCAGCAGCTCGACCGTGAGCTCCTGGGCACCCACGACCGTGGTGCCCGGATCGATGGACAGGGCCAGGCCGACGCCGTGGGACACCACGGTGCGCCCGTCCCTGAGGGCCTGGACCAGCGCCTCGTCGCTATAGGTCTCGCCCAGCTGGATGTGGGTTGTGTTCAGGCCCGGGTTGCCGCTGGTCACGCTGTGGCTGTCGCTGACCCCCACCGGGGTGATGACCAGGCCCCGGCTGGTCAGGTCGACGAAGAGGCTGGTGTAGGCGGTGTGGTCGTCGGCGTTGAGGATCTCCATGAGATCGAAGTCCTCGGACCAGTAGTCCGGCTTGCCGATGGTCCCGGGGCTCCAGTCCGCGATCCCGGCCATGCCGGCATCCAGGGGGTGGTTGGACTGGATGAGGGCGCCTGGGTGCCGCTCCCGCAGCACCGCCATCTGAGCGTCCGTCGTGTCCTCCCAGCCGGTCCAGTAGGGGTAGGAGCCGCCATTGGGCTCGTCGGTGGGCACCAGGGGGTAGAGGTTCAGGTGGCCCCTGGAGGTGGGGGAGACCTCGTCGGCGACGACGGTGGTGAGCCAGGGCCCCAGGCCCAGGGCGTCCAGGAGCGGGCGGTAGTCGGCCACGTGGTCGTGGTCGGTGCCGAAGTGCAGGTCCAGGCCCACGCCGGCCGCGCCCAGCAGGCGCTGCTCCATGGTGGCGGACCCGTCGCCGCTGGGCGCGGCGTGCATGTGCGGATCGGCCACCCACCAGCCGTCCTGGGCCCAGGCTTGGGCCAGGTCGACTTCGAGCACGGGTCGGCTGCCCGCCGGGGCCACGAGGGTCTGGGTCCACGTCTCGTGGCGCACGCCCCGGTGGACCAGCAGGGTGTAGGTGCCGGGCTCCACGGCCAGGCTGAGCTCGCCGTCGCGGGCCCAGCCGAGCACGCGGTCGCCGCTGGCTCTGTCGATCACCAGGCGGTCGTCCCGGGCGGGCACGTCCCAGGGCTCCAAGCGGACCTCGAAGGGGGCGCCGTCGACGGAACGGATCGTGACGGTGGCCGGATCGAGCAGGCTGAGGGGGTCGTCCGCGGTGCCGAAGCCGCGGCCCTGGACGGTGGGCACCGGCCGGGCGCCTTGGCTGTAGCTGAGCGCGATCCGGTCCTGGACCGTCGGTGCCGCATAGGGCGACCAGCTCCCGGCCCCGCGCGGCAGGTCCAGGGCGATGCCGTTGCCGCGGCCGTCTGCCAGCGTGGTGACCACCGAGCCGGCCGGTACGTGGGCCGCGAAGTGGCCGTCGGCATCTGTGAGGGCCATCGTGTAGGGGCCGTCGTCGACAAGGACACTCACCCGGGCGCCTTCGACCGGCCCGTCGGGCGCGGTGACGGTGCCGGAAGCCAGGTCTGTCGCCACGCCAGCCCGTGCGAGCCAGGCGTCGCTCAGGGTCGCCAGATCCGGGCCGACCCCGTAGAGCCGCGTGTGGCTGAGGGGGGTGCTGGGCGTCAGGGTGGCCTCGGGCCCGACCCCCAGGCCGACCTCGGCCAGGCTGGTGAGCAGCGCGCCCACGGTGCCCAGCCCCAGGGTCTCGCCAGGCGCGCTGAACACACCCAAGGCCACCTCGCTGCGCTGTCCGACGAACCCGGTCCACTCGAAGGGGTCGCCGCTCGGCGCCCCCAGACCATCGCCCTGGGTCCACGCGTCTGCGGCCTCCAGGCTGGCATTGACCACGTCGCCGACCGTGAAGGGGGCGTCCTCGGTCTCGGTGGTGACCGTGGTGGTCACCTCGACGAACCAGCTGTCAGCCGGCAAGGCGTAGTCGACCGTGATCCACAGATCCATGAAGGGGATCAGGGCATCGGACTCCAGGGCGCCGGTGACCAGCTCCATCGCGCTCCCGGGGCCCTCGATCCGGATCTTGGCCACGCCGCTGCTGAGACCGTCGTCGATCACCGTGGCGATGGTGGGGTCCACCAGGCGACCGAAGCCGACCATCGTGGCCCAGTCGTCGACCACGTCCCGGCCGGGCTGGTCCGCCGGTCGGCGCACGTCGGCGTCCAGCACGCCGCCGCCCTGGCGCACGTAGTAGCCACTGTCCCGCAGGCCCTGGATCACGAATCGGACCCGGTCGTTCACGAGCATCAGGTCGCCGACCCGGCCTTCGGCGGAGATGCCGCCGAACAACAGACCTTCGTCGGCGATCACGCCTGCGCGGGTCTGTTGGGGCCCGGGCAGGTCTGCCGTGGTGAGGGTCGGTTCTTCCGGCGCGTCGCCGGTGCACGCGAGCAGGATCAGGGAGAGCATCCCTGGAACGTAGCCCTTCAGGCGCGCTTCACGTACTCGAAGTCCGTCGGCTGGCGGTTGATGCCGCGCTTGGGCGGGGCGATCCAGTGGGCGACCTTGCCGGGCTCGGTCACCGAGACCATGAGCGACGAGACGTACTCCCGGTCGGACTCGGTGGGCAGCCACTCGTCCTTCTTGGCCTCGTAGGTCTCCCAGCTGATCAGGTTGCCTGCGGGGTCGAAGGCGTCGTCGGTGTAGATGCCCTGGCGGCGGAAGAAGCGGCTGTTTGGCAGCGTGACCTGGAAGTCGACGCCTTCTTCGAGCAGGGCCTTGTTCCAGCGCTTCACGACCCGGGCGCAGTCGTTCATGTAGTCCTGGCGCAGGACCTCGTTCATCGCGTTGCGCAGGGGCACCTCGCGGGTCGTGAGCTTGCCGTGCTCGACCACCGGCATCTGGTAGATCTCGCCCAGGCAGCTGTGGTCGGTGTAGGCCTTGGCCTCCTTCCAGCGGCCCTTCAGGCCGGCGGCGAAGTAGTCGGCGGCGTTGCTGCTGATCTCACCGCCAAAGAGGTCGATGCTGTAGCAGTACCAGTAGTTGATCCACTTCTGCACGGTGTGCAGGTCGATGCCGCCCTGCTTGCGGGCGTCGCCGCCCGGATCGAGCTTGGTGAGCTGGGCGCTGCGCCGCAGGACCCGCTCGATGCCGAGCTCGCCCACGCTCAGGTGGTGGGCCTCTTCGGTCAGCATGAACCGACAGGTGCGGGACAGCGGGTCGAAGGCCGACTCGGCCAGAGCGCCCAGCTGGTACTTGCCGTCCCGGTCGGTGAACATCGTGAAGCAGAAGAAGGTCAGCCAGTCCGGGCAGGGCTGGTTGAAGGCGTCCAGGATGCGTGGCTTGTCGGCGTCGCCGGCCCGCCGGGCCAGCAGATCGTCGGCCTCCTCTCGTCCATCCCGGCCGAAGTGGGCGTGCAGCAGGTAGACCATGGCCCACAGGTGGCGGCCCTCTTCGACGTTGACCTGGAACAGGTTGCGCATGTCCATCAGGCTGGGCGCGGTCTTGCCCAGGTGGCGCTGTTGCTCGACCGACGCGGGCTCGGTGTCGGCCTGGGTGACGATGACCCGTCGCAGCAGGTTCCGGTACTCGCCGGGCACGCTCTGCCACACCGGCTTGCCGGCGTCGTCGCCGCCGGGGATGACCCGGTCCCGCTCCTGGTCCGCCAGGAAGATGCCCCAGCGGTAGTCGGGCATCTTGACGTGGCCGAAGTGGGCCCAGCCGCCGGGCTCGGTGCTGACCGCGGTGCGCAGGTAGACGTTGTCGGCCTGGAAGCCCTCGGGGCCCATGTCTCCCCACCAGTCCAGGAACGCGGGCTGCCACTTCTCGAGGGCCCGCTGCAGGCGCCGGTCGGTGCCCAGGTCGACGTTGTTGGGGATCCGGGACTCGTAGTCGATGGAGGCCATGTCAGGGTGTCCGTGGGGTCAGGGGAATCAGGTGCGGCGGTAGTCGAAGGCGGGGCGCTCGGGGTTGCCGTAGAGCGTCAGGGCGCCGCGCTCGCCGACGGCATTGGGGCGCTGGAAGATCCAGTTCTGCCAGGCGCTCAGGCGACCGTAGATGCGCAGGTCCATGGACTCGGCCACCGGCCAGCGCAGGTTCTGCTCCATGCCGGTGAGCGCGTCGGGGGACAGGCTGGCCCGCTCCTCGATGGCGATGCGGACCTCGTCCTCGTAGTCGATGTCGTCCAAGGACATGGTGACCAGGCCCAGCTCCTCGGCCTCCTCGGCCACGATGGGCTCGCCGAGCTCCAGGACCTCGTCCACCTTGTCCGGCTCGCCGCAGAAGCGGGCCTGGAGCCGGGTCAGTCCATTGGCCATCGTGAAGTAGCCGCCGTTGGCGGGGCCCAGGCTGAGGGCGTTCTCGTCGTCGTCGTCCAGGAACATGTAGGAGCGGTCCGCGGCGACAGCGAGCTCGAACATCGAGCCGGCGAAGCAGTGGTCGGCCTCGATGAGGGCGAAGAGCGACTTGCTGGTGTTGTCGACCTTGCGCAGGACCCGGCGCTGGAACAGCCGGGTCTCGCGGGCGAGCCAGGAGCCGCCCTCGTCCAGGGCCGCCAGGGCGGCGTCCCAGGCCAGGACCTGGACGTGGTCTCCGGTGGTCTTGAGCAGGATCAAGCCGCACTCGGGGTGGTTGAAGCGCAGCTGGTGGATGGCCCGCTCGAGCTGGCGGAAGGCGGCCAGGCCCCAGCCGCTGTCGCCCTGGGCGTGCAGGTCGGCGTGGGTGGTCGGGGGGGCGTCGGTGGGGCCGGCCAGGGTCAGGGTCGCGACCCGGCCGTCCAGGGTCAGGGTCACGTGGTCCCAGCTCAGCCCGGTCTCGGTCACGGTGCCCGGGATGGGGTTCAGGGTGATTCCCGGCTCGGTCACGGCGTGGTCCGCCTTGCGCTCGCAGGCGGCCTGGGCCTTGTCGGCGATGGCGGCGTCCCACTTGGAGCGGGGGAAGGCGCCGTCGATGAAGCGGCCGCGCAGGGCGTCCCGGCTCTTGAAGCCCTCGGCCTTGGTGCAGAAGACGTCGGCCAGGTCCCGGCGGACCCGGCGCTTGTCGGTCAGGCGGGTCAGGCCCCCGGTGCCGGGCAGCACGCCCAGGAGCGGGACCTCGGGCAGGGACACTGCGCTGGAGCCGTCGTCCACCAGATAGATCTCGTCACAGGCCATCGCCAGCTCGTAGCCGCCGCCGGCGCAGGTGCCGTTGAGCGCTGCGATCCAGGTCTGGTGGGACTCGGTGCTGCCCTCCTCCAGCATGCAGCGGGTCTCGTTGGTGTACTTGCAGAAGTTCACCTTGAACCCGTGGGAGCTGGTCCCGAGCATGTAGATGTTCGCGCCGGAGCAGAAGACCCGGTCGATGGCGGACTGCACGACGACGGTGCGCACTTCGGGGTGCTCGAAGCGCAGGCGGTTGGCGACGTCCTGGAGCTCGATGTCGACACCCAGGTCATAGCTGTTGAGCTTGAGCTCGTAGCCGGGACGCATGGGCTGGTCCTCCTGGATGTCCATCGACAGCGTCGCGACGGGGCCGTCCAGGGAGAGCTTCCAGTGGGTCCACGCATAGGGCGTGGTCTCGAAGGAGACGTGGGGATCGGGGTGCTTGGCCATGGGTCCCTCAGAGACGGGCTGGCAATATAGTGCATCATCTTGTGGTTGCAAGCGGATTATTGATGCAATATAGTGCGTGTATGACCTCCCGCGAGCGACTGCTGACCCGTCTGGGCGGGCGCATCCGCCAGCGCCGGACCGCGCTGGGCCTGAGCCAGAAGGCGCTCTGTGCGGCGGCTGGGGTGTCGCCGCGCTTCCTGGTCATGCTGGAGCGGGGCGAGGGCAACCCGTCGGTGGTGCGCCTCTTCGACCTGGCCCAGGCCCTGGGGGTGACGCTCTCCGCTCTGACGGCCGACCTGGACGCGCGACCTACGGTCCCGGCGGTGTCGCTGGTGGGGCTGCGGGGTGCCGGCAAGAGCACCATCGGTGCCCGGGCGGCGGGCCAGCTCGGGTGGGACTTCGTCGAGCTCGGCCGGGAGATCGAGGCCCTGGCCGGCATGAGCACGGGCGAGGTCTTCGAGTTCCACGGCGACGCCCACTACCGGGCGCTGGCGGTGGACGCTCTGCGTGGGGTGTTGGGCCGCGGACGACCGGTGGTCATCGAGGTCGGGGGCAGCCTGGTCCTGGACCCCCTGGTGCTGGAGCTGTTGCTGGCGCGCACCCACATGATCTGGCTCCAGGCGACGCCGGAGCAGCACCTGGCCCGGGTGCGCAGCCAGGGCGATCTACGCCCCATGGCCGGCCGCGACGACGCGCTGGGGGAGCTGCGGGACATCCTGGCCGCCCGGGCGCCGCTGTATGCCCAGGCGCCCCAGGCGATCGACACGGTGGCGGAGGGGGTGGACGCGGCGGTGATGAGGGTCGTCGGGGTGGCGGACTAGGGTGTCGGAGATCGGACAGCCCCGCTGATCTGGATCGGCTGGGGGCGGGCGTGCACGGGTTGGCACGGTCGATGCTTGGGGCGGGGCCATGCCTCACCACCTGCTCCTCTCCGCTGTCGAGCACACGCTGCTCTTTCGTGATCATGTCGAGGCTGGGGCGCTGTGGGTCCGCCTCCGCGAGCGTCTGCCCGAGGCCCGGGCCGTGTGTCTGATGCCGGACCATGTGCACGTGCTGCACGGGCGCGACGTCCGGCGTCGCCTTGGGGATGCCGCGAATGCCTATGCTCAGTGGCGCAACGCGCGGCGGGGAGAGCGCGGGCGTGTCTTCGAGCACCTGCCGCCCACCGAGGAGGTCGGGGCCGGACAGAAGGCGCGTCGCCATGTGCGCTACATCCACCTGAACCCCTGTCGAGCCGGACTGGTGACCGATCCCCTGGCTTGGGCGTGGTCGACCCACCGAGACGCGGTCGGCCTGGCCCTGCCGCCCTGGCGACGGCGGGTCCCGGACCCCCTGGCGTTCCACCGCTACGTGTCCGGGGACCCCACCGTGCACGTGCGGGGGACCGAGCTTCCCGGGCTCACCTTGGCGCTGCCGGGTGGCGAGCGTGGCTTCCGTGCCGTTCAGGCCGGGGTGAGCGAGCTGCTGCGCGTCCCCTGGTCGGAGGTGACGCGACGGGGCCCCGCACGTCGGCTCGTGGTCAGCGCGACCGTCGAGCTCGGCGCACTGTCGATCTCCGAAGTCGCCCGGCTGGCCGGCGTGACACCGCGCGCGGTGCGCCAGGCCAGTGTTGGGTCCGATCCCAGGGTGGCCCAGGTGGCCCAGGTCGTCGGGGATGCGCGCTTCCCCGGCCTTGTGGTCCAGGACCTGCGCTGGCAGTCGGGGTGGCGCCGCTACATGCGGCGGCGAGGCATCGCGCGCGGGCCACGGGGGTAAGGGCGCTGGCCCACTGGGCTTCGGTTGGGCTCCGCTTCGGGTGGCGGCGGGTCAGATGGATGTAGAGCCGGCGTCGAACTTCCGATCTCATTGTAAAGCCGCCCTCCAACTTCCGGTTTGCGGCCACAAACCGGTTCGGGGTGGGTCTATGCGGCGTGTCGGGGGCCATTCCGTGGCCCGGCGCGGCCCGGACGGAAGTCGGAGGGCGGCTTTACAACTCAAGGGGAAGTTCGACCGCGGCTCTACAACTCCGCGCGGGTAGACCGCCGCCCAGCGGGTCACCCCGACCCCATGCCCATGTGGTTGTTCGCTCGGCTGGAGAGGGACCAGCCCTTGAGGGTCACGGCCCGTGCGCCCTCGGCGACGAAGGGGTCTGCGTCCGCGATCGCGCGGCAGTGGCGCCAGACCAGATCCAGCGGGGTCACGTCGACGGTCGGGGTCAAGGTGAGGACCCAGCGGTGAAGGGACTTGCTCACAGCGCCCGACCCAGCGTGATCACGCTCTCGTAGTAGTCGTCCAGGCTGCGCGGCCGGGCGTTCCGGTTCTGCTTCTCCAGGCGCACGTCGGTCTGGTCCACGACCTCCAACCCAGCCAGGGTGGCCAGCTCGCGGAAGATGGCGTCGCAGTGCACCTGGTAGAGCACCTCGCGGGTCTTGAAGCGGTAGAAGGTGCTGCCCTTGCCGATGACGTAGAGGGCCTGTCCGCCGGGCACGAGCACCCGACGGGTCTCGCGCAGGGCCCGCAAGAGGTCCCGGTGGTAGCGCAGGGTCGGGGCGGCCTTGATCCGGCGCAGCTCATCGGCCTGGAGCCAGGCCACGAGCTGGTGCACCGCATCCGGCAGCGCCTCGGTCTCCTGCCCGGCTGCGGCCTTCATGCTGCCCACCGAGCCGGTCTCGGCACCCGCGATCTCCTCGGCGGTGAGCAGCCCCAGCGCGGTCAGGCTGATGGACTTGCCGATCAGGTAGGCCTCTCTGCCACTGGACGCCGGCAGGTACGGCGGCGACGTGAGCACCACCGAGACCGAGGCGTCGGGCACGTCCAGAGCGGTGGCGTCGCCCCGGAGCAGCTGGATGGGCGCCCGAGCCTGGGACCAGACCCCCTCGAGCGCAGCCAGCACCCGGCGGGCCTTGACCGCCCGCTCCAGGGCCGAGCTCACCAGGGACCCCAGACTGCGCTGGCGGACCTCCAGCGCGAAGCGGCCGACCCCGGTGCCCATCATGCGCACGTTGAACTTGCGCACCAGCGCGTCCGAGAGGCACGCCGCCATGACGGATCTGAGCCCAGGATCCGAGGCCGCGAGCAGGGTGTCTCGCCAGGTCGCGATGTCTTGTTCGACCGCGAGCCGTTCGTCGCTCAGGCCCTTGCGGTCCCACTTCTTGGCCATCCAGGGCGGCAAGGCGTAGGGCCCAGGATCGGAACACGGCTTCGCCACGGCGACTCGGGCGGCGTCGGCGAGTACGTCCGCGTCGATCCGCAGCAAGGCCCGCTTGGCCCGGGCGATGGCGACGGAGAGCGGGTCCAGGTCCACCCCGACCGCAGGCGCACCCAGGTCCGAAGCTTCGAAGGCGGTGGTGCCGCTGCCGGAGAACGGGTCCAGCACGGTGCGCTGACCGTCCGGACCCGCGGGCACCGAGTCCAGGGCCACGTGGAGGCGTGCTCGCACCATGCGGGGGAAGAACTTGGCCTTGTAGGTGTGCAGGCCGTGCAGGTGCGGGGTCGAGGTCTGCTTGCGAGCCAGGGCCTTGCGCTGCACGGGCGTGGGGTCGTCGTCAGCCAGCGCCTGCACCCAGGCCCGAGCGCCGTCGCCGCTGGGCGAGCTAGCGCTCAGGGTCAGGAGCTCTCCCAACGCAAGCCGTGGCACCGCCGTGATCCGGTCGCCGTCCCTGACCCACCAGCCCGCCGGCGCCAGCTCGGCCGGTCTGGGCCCCGCGAGGCTCTGCACGAAGGCCAGCCGGTCCACCGCCTGGGCCAGGGGCACCCGCAGGCCTCGGGCACTCAAGGAGCCGTCGGCCTGCGCCACCACACCCTCCGCCACGTGCCGCACTTCGGCCAGGGCCAGAGCCCGGTCCCCGGCGGGGAGGCCCGACCGCAGGGTGAGCTGCCAGTCCATCAGCCGCCCAGCAGGGCTTCGGTGTCGTCGTCCAGGTACAGCCCGTCGAGCAGATCGGTCGCCCACTGCACGCCGTCGGCCGCCAGCTGGCGCGTGGCCCGGACCGCCGCGAGCTGCGCGGGCAGGGTCTCTGACCAGACCGTGCCCTCCAGGAAGCGCAGTGTGGCCGGGTCCGGCCGCCCGCGTCCGCCTGCGACCAGCGCCACGCACCGCTCGCAGATCATCACGGCCCGGTCGGTGTCCGGGTCCTCGAACAGCGGCGGGATCTCGACGACCCGGAGCGAGGTGTGGTCGTCGCAGAGCTCGCAGCGGTTCCGGGCCCGTCGGGACAGCTGGCGACCCAGGCCGGCCACCGCAGCCACGCGGGCGTCGTGTTGCTGGCGGCCACGGCTCATGAGGCGTCCTGGAGCGGGGCCAGGAAGACGATGCGGCTGCAGGCCGGGCAGGAGTCGTGCATCGCGTCGGTGTAGCGCCCCCCGTCCAGGGTGATGGGCTCGCTGCAGGAGGGACAGGTGCCCTTCACCCGCGTCAAGCGGGCGTCCGTGCGCCAGGCGCTGACCGCCGCGACCAGGCCCAGCAGTGGAAGCAGCCAGGTGGTGACCAGGTGCAGCACGGGCACCAGCACCAGCGGTGCCGCCGCCAGGAAGCCCCCGACCCCGAAGACCACGGCCTTCGTGCCCCGGGCCTTGGCGTCGTAGACGGCCCAGGTGCCCGAGGCCTCCTGGGTGGCCCCGCCCTCGTTGCGCAGCTGGACGCGGGTCTGCATGGGGCGCCTCTAACGCCCTGCTTCGGCGGTCATCATGCGGGCGAAGCGGCTGGCGCTGTCCCCCTCGGTCAGCATGCAGGTCACCGTCTCGGTTCCCTGGGTCACAGCCACGGTCCGTCCGAGCTCGCTCACGGTCGCCCCGGCGACCTGGACGGTGCCCGTGACCCGGTTGAGCTGCCAGCTGCTGAGCTGGCCGTCGTGCACGGCGCAGCCGCTGCTCCCATCGCTGATGGCGCTGGCGTCCAGGTACAGGGTCGGGATCTCGTCCGGCCCCACGACGCCCATGTCCCGCAGCTGTCCCAGGCGCCAGGGACCCGCTTCGTGGCCGGCCATCAGGCCGCTGGCGGTGGGGTCCTCGGGCAGGGTCAGGGCGACCATCGACAGCATGGCGCAGGTGCTCCCGGAGCACATGATGGTCAGCAGCAGGATGGCGTAGAAGGCCATGCCCAGGGACTGGATGGTGCCGAGGCACCCCAGCTTCTCCTCGATCTCCGGCGGGGTCTCCGGCGGGGTCTCCGGCGTCTCGGGGCTCAAGAGTCGGGGCTCCCGGGCGCGCGGAAGCGGGCGATGATCTCCTTCATGATCTCGGAGGTGCCACCGCCGATGGGGTAGAGCCGGGCGTCTCGGTAGAGCCGCTCCACCAGGCACTCGCGCATGTAGCCCATGCCGCCGTGGAGCTGGACCGCCGCGTCGGTGACGAAGCTGCAGGCGTCCACCGCGGCGTTCTTGACCATCGCGATGCGGGCGGGATCGACCTCGTCCCGCTGGACCTCGGCGGCCACGACGCTCACGAAGGCCCGTGCCTGGGCCTCGCGGGTGGCCATGTCGGCCAGCCGGTGGCGGCTGACCTGGAAGCTGCCGATGGGACGCCCGAAGGCGCTGCGCTCCTGGACGTAGGCGTCGCTCGCGTCGAGGGCCAGCCTTGCGATGGCCACACAGGTGGCCCCGATGAACAGTCGCTCGGTGGCGAAGTTCATCATCATGGCGGCGAAGCCCTGGTCCTGTTCCCCCAGCAGGTTCTCGGCCGGCACGCGGCAGTCCTCGAAGAAGATCTCTGCCGTGTCGCTCGCCCACCAGCCCATCTTCTTCAGGGGCTTGCCCACGCTGTAGCCGGGGCTGGTGCTCTCCACGACGAACAGGGAGAGGCCGCCAGCGCCGGGGCCCCCGGTCCGCGCGGCCACCGTCAGCAGGTCCGCCCGCTGGCCGCTGGTGATGAAGGTCTTGGCCCCGTTGAGCACATAGTGGTCGCCGTTGCGCACGGCGCGGGTCGTCAGCCCCGCCACATCAGAGCCCGCCCCAGGCTCGGTGATCGCCAGGGCGGCGATCTTCTCGCCCCGGAGCACCGGCGGCACCCAGCGGGCGATCTGCTCGGGGGTGCCGGTGTTGAGCAGCGGTGGCAGCGCGATGCCGTGGCTGCCCAGACCCATCGCCGTGCCGACAGAGCCGCCACGCACGAGCTCCTCGGCCACGATCAGGCCGTGGAAGATGTCGCCGCCCATGCCCCCGACCTCTTCCGGGTAGGCGGCGCCCAGGATGCCGGCGTCGCCCGCCAGCGGGTAGAGCGCGGCGTCGAAGAGGTTGGCCTCCTCGAACGCCTCGGCCCGGGGCGTGATGTGTCGCTGGACCCACCCGCGCACGCTCTCGCGAAACGCGTGGTGGCTGTCGTCCCAGTAGATCGGCAGCATCGGCAGTCGATAGCCGGTTCCGGTTAGAAGGGCCCCCATGACGGCGACCGAGCGGAAGCTGCTGCGCAAGCTCAGGCGAGCGAACAAGGACTTCGCGCTGGTCGAGCCGGGCGACCGGGTGATGGTCTGCCTGTCCGGCGGCAAGGACAGCTACGGCCTGCTCTACCTGCTCCAGCAGCTCCGGCCGACCGTGCCCTTCGACTTCGAGCTGGTCGCCGTCAACCTGGACCAGGGCCAGCCGGGCTTCCAGCAGTACGTCATCGCCGACTGGTGCGACGCCATGGGCGTCGACAAGCACATGGTGACGCAGGACACCTACAGCGTGGTGCTGGACCGGGTTCCCGAGGGTCGCACCTATTGCTCTCTGTGCAGCCGCTTGCGTCGCGGCGTGCTCTACCGTGTGGCGGTCGAGCTGGGCTGCACCAAGATCGCCCTGGGCCACCACCGGGACGACCTGGCCGAGACCCTGCTGCTGAACCTGTTCTACGCGGGCCAGCTCAAGGCCATGCCCCCCAAGCTCTTCAGCGACGACGGCCGCAACGTGGTCATCCGCCCGCTGGCCTACTGCGCCGAGGAGGACCTGGCAGTGTTGGCCCAGGAACGGGCCTTTCCGATCCTGCCCTGCGACCTGTGCGGCTCCCAGGACAACCTCAAGCGCAAGCGCATCAAGGGGCTCTTGACCGAGCTCCAGGGCGAGAACGCCAACGTGAAGGGCAGCGTGCTGGCAGCGCTGGCCAACGTGCGGCCGACGCACCTGCTGGACCGGGACCTGAGCCGCCAGCTGGGTCTGACGCCGACGGGGCTGGATGAAACGTTGGGTGCGTTGGGACCACCGCAGCTGGGGTGTTCGTGAGCTGAGGACCCTCTTGTCCCTGAGGCCCCCTCAAGTCGCCAACAACCCCCCGTCCACCGGCACAGCCGCCCCCGTCATCCAGGGGTTCTCCAACACCGCCACCGCCGCACTCGCCACCGCCTGTGGCGTGCCCAGCCCCAGGGGATGCAGCGTCGCCAGATCCGCCAGATCGTGCCCGGCTGTCATCGGCGTCGGCACCACCCCACACAGCAGGCTGTTCACCCGCACCCCCAGGTCCGCCAGCTCGACCGCCAGGCTGCGCGACAAGCTGAGCTGCGCCGCCTTGGCCGCCGCGTAGGCCCCGGCCCCGGGTGCCGAGCGCACCGCCAGGGTCGAGCCCAGGAAGACCACGCTGCCCGGCCCCTGCAGCCTGGCTGCCCAGGCCCTGGTCAGCATCGCCGGGCCCACCACGTGCACGGCGTAGAGTCGTTCGAACGCCCCAGCCGACCAGCCTGAGATGAGGCCGCCCTCCAGGTGCCCGGCCGCGTGCACGATGCCGTCGAGCGGGCCCGTGCGCTGCAGGAGCAGCTCGGGCGCGCCGGTCACGTCGCCCGTCACCGCGCGGGCCCCGGTCTCGCGGGCCGCCTGGTCCAGGACGTCGGCCCGCCGCCCCAGGATCACCGCCCGATCGCCGAGCAGCGCCGCGACCGCTCGGCCCAGCCCGGTGCCCCCACCGGTCACCAGGATCCGGTTCATCCCTCCTCCCGCAGCGGAACTTCGTCCTCGGGGATGAACGGCGGCGCGTCCAGGCACAGGATGCTGCTGATCCCGGTGCCGGTGTTGCGGTAGCCGTGGGCCCGTCCACGGTCCCAGGTGAAGCGCTCGCCTTCGGCCAGCGGTCGGGGCTCGTGGCCCTCTTGCCAGCCCACGAGCCCGTCGCCCAGGATCAGCTCGGCCTCGCGCATGCGGCGGTGGACGTGGCGGGGAATCTCCCGGCCCGGCGCCACGTTGAGCCGGTAGACGCCCAGTCGGCGCGTCTCAGCGATCACGTCGACGGTGCCCCAGTCGTTGTCCTCGCGGAGGTAGGTCTGGGCCGCAGCCAGGCCGGCCTGGGTCACCACTGCGCGGGCCTGGCCGGGCAGGGCCCCGTACTTGGTCAGCCGCACCGTGGCCCGCTGGGGCGACGGTGCGGCCGCCCCCTCGATGGCCGGGAGCAGCAGCGCTCGGAGCAAGACCCAGGACGCGGTCTCGAGCAGGTAGAACCGGCCGGCCTCGAGGAGGAAGCCCACGTCGCGGGCGACACGGTCATAGCAGAAGGTCTGGCGCAGGTCGTCGCCCATGGCCGCGGCCTGGGCGTCGACCACCACCTCCAGGTCCACCCTCACGGACTGGGGCGTGACCCGCTCCGGGTCCCGGACCCCGATCAGGCACTCCACACGCAGGTCTTCGACAGCGATGGTCGTGAGCATCAGCCGGCCTCCATCGGTCCGCCCACGGAGCGGCCCCCGTCCACGGCCCAGATCTGGCCGGTGACGTAGGGGGCGTCCAGGGCGAGGAACACGGCCGCTCGGGCGATGTCGTCGGCCGAGCCGAAGCGGCCGGCCGGGATGGTGTCGCGCAGTCGAGCCAGCGCGTCCGGGCCCAGGTCGTCGGGGGGCAGGACGGTCCCCGGTGCCAGGCAGTTGACGCGCACCGCGGGGGCCAGCTCCAGGGCCAGGGCCCGGGTCAGGTGGTGCAGGGCGGCCTTGGAGACGCAGTAGTGGGCGTACCCCGGCGCGGGCCGGTCACCGGCGATGTCCCCCAGGTTCAGCACGCAGCCGCCGCCGGCCAGGCGCGACGCCCGCAGGCCCGGCAGCAGAGCCTGGGTCAGCAGGGCCGGCGCCCTGACGTTGAGGGCCTGCATCGCGTCCCAGGCGTCGGGTGTGAGGGCGTCGAAGGGCACGGCTTCGTAGGCTGCCGCGCTGTGCACCACCACGTCGATCGCACCCGCTGCGTCGGCCACCGCCTGCACCCCCGCCACTGTCGCCAGGTCCCCCTGCACCACTCGGCCACCCAGCTCGCGGGCCAGCGCGCCCGCGGCCACCAAGGAGTGCCTGCAGTGCACCACCACGTCGGCCCCGCGCGCGGCAAAGGCACGGCAGATCGCCGCCCCGACGCGCACCGCGCCCCCGGTGACCAGCACCCTGGGGCCCTCAGCGGCCACGCTCGGCCTCCTCGACCGGTGTGTCCAGGTGCCGCCGCAGCCGCTCCAGGTCGTCGGCCAGCGGGGCCTGGAAGCGCAGCTTCTTGCCGGTCAGAGGGTGTCGGAAGCCCAGGACGGCCGCGTGTAGCGCCAGGCGCCGCGCCCGCCGGCCGACCTTGCGCGAGCCGTAGAGGGTGTCCCCCAGCACCGGGTGCCCCAGGTCCTCCAGGTGCAGGCGCACCTGGTGGGTCCGCCCGGTCTGCAGGGTCGCCTGGACCACAGAGGCGTAGTGGTCCAGGACGGCCAGCCGCGCGAAGTGGGTGGTGGCCTCCAGGGCGTCCGGCGCCTGGCCGCAGCCCCGCCGCCCGTCCCCCCGATTGCCAACCAGGCTGGCGCTGTGTTCGAGGGGATCCCGGGCAAAGGCCCCGTGGACCAGGGCCAGGTAGCGGCGCTCGATCTCGTGTCGCGCGAAGAGCCCCTTCAGGCCGGTCTGGCACTGGGGCGTGCGAGCCACCAGCATCAGGCCGCTCGTGCCTTCGTCCAGGCGGTGCACCGGCAGTGCGCGGCCCAGCAGCCGCGCCGCCCAGGTCACCAGGTTGTCGTCCTGGCCCCGCCTGGGTGCCGCCACGCTCAGGAACCCCGACGGCTTCCACAGCACCGCGAGGTGGCTGTCCTTGAAGACCAGCGCCGGGTCCCGTCCGACCTTGAGCCGAGGCGCCTGGTGCCAGATGCGCACGGCTCCAGGGTCCACCATGCGCCCACCGTCTCCGGTGGGCACGTCGTGGAGGCGGATCTTGCCCGTCTCGAGCGCCCGGCGCAGCGCCCGACCGTCCAGGCCCTGGGATCGCAGGTGGTCGATCAGCCGGACTTGCCCAGCTGCCATCAGAGGGCCGGGCTCAGGATCAGGGTCTCGACCGCATGGGCCCGCACGTCGGCGTCGTGGAACCACAGGGGCACCATCTCGCCGAACAGGAGGGGCTCGGACATGTCGTCGTAGTGGGGGTGGCCTGGGGCGCCGGACTGTCCCGGCGGCACCAGGATCTGGGCGGCGCCGACATCGCCCAGGGGCACGACCACGCGCATCGAAGGGGCCCAAGCAGTGCCCCAGCCCTTGGACCAGGAGACCCCGCCGACATTGACCGTGTGGCCGGTGCCGCCCCACTCCAGCGGGTCGGGGTTGAAGAGCTTCTCGGGCAGGCCGCCGGCGTTGGAGAACACGTGCTTCCAGGTGAGCAGGTGCACGCCGCCCCAGGTCAGCCCGTCCAGGGACTCATAGGTCTCGCGCAGCTCGGCGCAGCCCGCCGCCAGGGCCTGGCGGGTCTCGAGCTCCCGGTTGGTGTAGAAGCCCTGCCAGCCGTCCCGGTCCAGGTAGCTGGCCCCGGGGCTGGTGGCGGTCAGGTAGATCTCGACGCCTTCCGCCCCCAGCAGGTCCTTGAGCCCCTGGCGCACCATCGCTTCCTGGAAGACGGTCCAGCCCAGCGCGCCCGTGTCGTCGGGGCGGGCCTGGTAGTCCCACGCGCTCAGCCACTCCCAGCACCGGGCCGCGTCGCTGGTCGACGGCTTCTGCACGCCCTCGATGAGCTCGGGCAGGCGGGTGCGGGCGTGCAGATCCAGCAGGTCTCGCTGGATCCGGATCATGGAGCCGGTCGTGTGGGCGTCGCCCTGCTCGATCAGCTCGCCGATGCGCTGCAGTCGCCAGTCCGGCACGTATGAAGTGGTGACAGCCGCGGCGTCCTCGTCGCTCAGCCAGTCCGGCCAGCTATTCGCCGCATGCACGTAGCCGTGCTTGGGCTTGCGCCGGGTGCGCTCGGGCTCCTGCCAGCCGTCCCAGCCGTGCTCGGGCAGCCAGGCCGGGTAGGGCAGCATGCCCGAGTGGGCCTTGCGCTTGGGCAGGGTGCCCATCAGCGCCGAGCCGAAGTCGCCCTGGGTGTCGGCGAAGACCATGTGCAGGCCGGTGACCATCGGCGCACCCGCCAGCGCCAGGGCTTCCTTGACCGTGCCGACCTTGTGCAAGGCGTCCAGGGTGTCGGGGCTGGTCTCGATTAGGGCCGTGCCGGTCCACTGGAGCGCCGCGAAGTACTCGGCGGTCGGGTCCGTGAGCACCGGACCGAGCTCGGTCAGGGCGACGTCGCGCACCACCGGGCCGTCGGCGCCCTTGACCGTGAGGGTGAGGCGCTTCCAGGTCAGGTCCCGGTGCTCGCCTGCCAGCAGGTAGCCGTTGTCGCCGTCCCGCTTGAGCACCGCCACGTCGACGTAGTCCGCCATGGTGTTGGTCACGCCCCAGGCCACCTGGCCGTTGTGGCCCGACGCCACGCCCGGCAGACCGGGTCGGGTCGCACCGGCGACGTGCAGCTCGCCGCCCTGGACGTCCAGGGCGTACCAGTTCGCCGGCGCCGCGGGTCCCAGGTGGGGGTCATTGGCCAAGAGCGGCTTGCCGTCGCCCGTGAGCTTGGGCCCCACCACCCAGGCGTTGCTGGCCGCGGGCTCGGGCCGGCCGCCCCACAGCTTGAGCCACGACGCCGCGGTCTGGGTGAACGGGCCGATCTCGACCTGGCGCAGCTCGTTCCACCAGGGATCCACCGGCGCCATGCGCGCCGGGTCGTGCCGGAACAGCAGGTCCAGGGTCTCGGCGTCGAGCTTCTTGCGCAGCTGCAGCGCGGCGATCTCACGCTTGAGTCCGCTGGCCAGGGTCCAGGCCATCAGGTAGGACACGGACACGCTGTCCGCCGGGGTCCACGGCTCCCAGTCCAGGCCCGCGCTTCGGTACTCCAGGGGCAGCCGCTTGCTCGATGCGACCGCTGCGTTCAGGCCCGCCGCATAGGACGCCATGGCGAAGCGCACCTCGGGCGAGCTCGCCTTGAGGACCTCTTCGGCCTGAGCCCGCACGCCCAAGGCCTGGTGGAAGGCGTCGGTGTCGACGAAGCCTTCGCCGATCCACTCGGACAGCCGCCCCTGGATGAGTCGCCGGGACATGTCGGCCTGGAAGAGCCGGTCCTGGCCGTGCACGAAGCCCATGCCGTACCAGGCGTCGTTCTCGGTCTGGGCGCGGATGTGGGGGATGCCAGCGTCGTCCCGCAGGATCTCGATCTTGCCGGGGAGCCCATCGGCGGCCACGTCGCCGCTGGTCGTGGGGAACGACATGCTGCGGGTCGCCAGGCCGATCACGGCGCAGGAGGTCAGCAGGGGCACAGCAGCGAGAGCGGGCAACCAGCGGGGAGTGCGCATGGGCCCCCGGCTAACCCGGCACTCAGCCCCGGTCGGGGTAGCGGACCTCGACCAGCTCCAGCACGCGCAGGCCTCCAGGCACCCGGACCCGGACCTCGTCGCCCGCGTCCTTGCCGATGAGGGCGTGGCCCACCGGGCTCTTGTAGGAGATCTTGCCCTGCTCCAGGTCCAGCTCGTCCTCGCCCACGATGCGCAGGGTCTGCTCCTCGCCCTCCTCGTCGGCGATGACGACCGTGGCCCCGAAGCGCACGGTGGGCGGGCTGAACTCCGACGGGTCCACGACCATGATCTTGTCCAGCCGGCTCTGGAGGTAGTGCAGCCGCCGGTCGATCTCCCGCAGCCGCTGCTTGCCGTACTGGTACTCCGCGTTCTCGGAGCGGTCGCCCAGGGAGGCGGCGTACTGGACCTCGGCCGTGATGCGCGGCCGCTCCTTCTTCATCAGGAACTCGTACTCCGCGACGATGGCGGCGTACCCCTCGGGTGTGATGTAGACGACCATGCCGGGTGTCCTATCGTCCACGTGGGAGGTCGAGCATGTGGTGGGCCCTGGTCCTGGCGCTGTCCTGTAGCCAAGAGCAACCCCGGGAGGCGGTGGTGGACCACCTGGCCATCGCTCGGGAGGCCCTGAGCACCGGAGACCAGGCCGGTGCAGCGACGGCCCTGGACGCCCACCTGGTCGCCCACCCCGACGACGCCGACGCCTGGGCGGACCGGGGCAACCTGGCGCTGGCGGCGGACGAGCTGGATCCGGCCCGGGACGCCTACCAGCGGGCTCTGGCTCTCGACGCCGAGCAGCCGGTGGCGCTGGCCGGGCTGGCCACGGTCGCGCTCCTGGGGGATCGCCCGGAGCAAGCCCTTGGACTGTTCAAGCGGGCGGTCGCTGCCGACCCGCGCTCCGCGACACCGCTGGTAGGTCTGGCCCGGGCCGAAGAAGCGCTGTCCCAGCTCAGCCTGGCCGAGCAGCACCTGCACGCGGCGCTGGCGCTGGAGCCCGAGCGGCTGACCGCACTCCTCGCTCTGGGCCGAGTCCAGAATGGCCAGGGCAAGCCCGACGCTGCCATCGCGACCCTGGGCCGGGCCACGGCGCTCGCGCCCCGGGACCCCCAGGCCTGGGCCACCCTGGGGCGGGCGCACCTGTTGGCTGGGCACGCCAGCCGGTCGGGCCAGGCCTATGCCCAGGCTCTGGACCTGACCGAGACCGCGGACCTGCACCTGGAGGCGGCATTCGTGCACGACCTGGAGGGCGGCGATCCGAACCAGGCGGTGCTCCACCTCAAGCGGGCCCTGGCGCTCGAGCCCCAGCACGCGGGGGTGCTGGCCAAGCTGGGCGAGGTCTTCGAGGCCCTGGGCGATCTCCCCCAGGCCACCCAAGCCCTGGAGCTGGCCGTCGCCGCCGATCCGACCCGCTGCGACGCGCTGGTCAACCTGGGTCGGGCCCGACAGACGGCCGGGCGGCTCGCCGACGCCCTCTCGCGCTACGAGCAGTGCCTGGCCCTGGAGCCGGAGCACCCGGCTGCGCTGGCGAACCGGGCGGCGGTTCAGGCGGCGATGTAGGCCGCGGGACCGGGATCGAGGCCTCGCCAGCGCCGCCAGCGCAGGTACAGCCGCCGGGCCACTTCGGGGTGCAGCAGGACCGGGTAGGCACCGAACACCACGTACGAGAACGGCCCGACGTTCATCAGCACCTGGATGCCCAGGTGCATGCCGACCCCGACGAGCAGCAGCCAGGGGTTCGTGCGGCGGAACAGGATGAGCACGGCAAAGGTGCACTCGAAGGCCAGGGTCACCCAGCTCAGGGCCTTCATGGCCCAGGGCACCCCCGACAGCCAGACGCCGAGTGGTCGGCTGCCGAACCACTGGTGGACCATGTCATAGGCCAGGGCGTCGCCGGTCCACCAGCCCGGCTCGGTGAGGGCCTTGAACCACCCGGTCGACGTGTAGAGCGCCCCAAAGGTCAGCATCAACACCCACCGGCCGACCGGACTGCGCCACTTGCCCGTCAGACCGCGCTCGTGGATGGGACCGGCGAGCATGCCCAGGCCGATGAAGAGCAGGAGCCGGTCGTAGGCCTTGACGCTCAGGGCCTCGGATGCCAGGAAGGTCCAGCCCGCCACCAGCCAGACCACGACACCGATCTTGGCCGCGCGGCCGCCCCACAGGACCAGCAGCAGGGCCGCGGTGGTGATCCACCAGAGCTGCCACGCCGACGCCTCGCTGAGCACGACGTGCTGGGCCATGTGGAAGGGCGCCACGTCGAAGACCATGTCCGTCACGCCATAGGCGTCACCGATGTGGCTGGCCCGCTGGCCATGGGCCCCGAGGGCCGAGAGGGCGAAGAGCACGCGGGCCGCGGTCCAGCCACCGGCCCAGTGGGGCTGGAAGAGCCGGTCCAGCATCAGTAGACGCTCCCCGGCACCGAGGGGTGCGGCCAGCTGCAGTCCCAGTCCGCCAGCCGCCTGAACTTGTAGTGGCCCCGGGGCTGCTCCAGCTGGCCCAGGGTGGCCCGCCACTTGAGCTCGTCGATGCGCACCCGATCGGGGGTCTCGTCCAGGCGGTGGCAGGTGCTGCTGGCCAGGATGCCGACCCGGGAGGCCCGTCGACGGAACGGTCCGCGCTGGTAGCGCGGCCCGGACTCGGTCCTGGACGGGTAGAGGGCCATCAGATCCACCGGCTGCCAGCCGTCGTCGTAGAGCGCATGGCCCTGGACCTCGACGTGCCACCGGTCCATGCCGGTGAACATCTTCCAGTTGCCGAACCAGAACCACTCGATGTTCGACTGGACGAACGTGGGCACGCTGCTTCGCATGTCCATCGACAGCAGGGCGTAGTTGACGCACAGGCCGAAGTAGAGGCCGAGCCCCACCACGCCGATCAGGGCCGGCAGCCGCCGCCAGCGAGGGGTCGTCCGGACGTCGGCACCTGCCGGGGGTGTCGTCATGGGCGGCGTCTATCCGGGTTGACCGGGCCGGGCCCCCGTGTGAAGGGCGCCCCCTGACGCCCCCTGACGCCCTCGGAGGCCCCATGTCCCGCCCGCTCTTCGGTCTGCTCCTGCTCGGTGGCTTGACCAGCTGCGACCAGGTCGCACAGACCTCGGTCGTCGGCGCCATCACCGATGCCCAAGGCCTCTCTGGCGGCGGTGTGCTGGTCCGGGGCGAAGACGACGTGGCCCGGTGGAGCAAGGCCCTGAACCTGGTGCCGACCCGAAGCCCCCACGCAGAGATCCTGCGTCGCTTGGAAAAGGCCAAGGGACTCGTCTTCGTCGACGATCCGGACAAGGTCCGGGGCCTGCCCAGCTCGCTGGACGTCGTCCCCCTGTTCGAGGCCGGCGAGCCCGGGGGGCTGTGGCTGGAGAACAGTGAACAGGCCGTCGCCGATGCCCTCACGGCACGCGGTGGCGACGCGGTGCTGATCCGACGCGAGGTGGCCCCGTCCCTGGACCGGAACCAGGGCGTGCTCAACCGGCTCTACAACGACGACCACCACCCGTGGTTCAAGCTGCTGGCCGTCGACCGCCACTTCCTGCTCTACCGGGTCATGGAGAAGCCGCTGGTCTTCCCGCCCCAGCTGGCCGCCCTCGTGAGCCGGCAGATCCGCGCCATCCTGCGCGGGGACCCGATCCCCAAGATGGAGGGGCTCAAGAGCGAGGACGGCAAGAAGTGGAACCTCGTCGCGTCCGTGCGTCGCGAGGGCGGCCAGGCCAACGCCATCGGCATGTGTCTTCGCAACACGCTCCAGGAGTGCATCGTGGAGCTGGCCAAGGACCTGGAGCGCGAGCACCGCCGGGGCCCGGAGCTCGAGGGCTTCGAGAAGCTCGGCGACCAGATCGACGAGATGATCCTCGAGGTGCATCGCATCACCGAGCGAGCAAGGGTGCTCCACTGGGAAGAAGAAGACCTGCTGGGCATGTGGGAGATGGGCATCGACGGCGCCGTGATCATCGACAGCACCATCAACAAGGCGGCGGTCTTTCCCGGCAGCATCGCCTACACCCGAGCCTTCCGGGACCCGGACCGCCTCCTGCGGCACACCGCCAGCCAGTTCAAGCTCTCGTCCCGCCGGCCCTGGCGCGACCCGAGCAACACCCTCGAGAAGATCCGCACCCTGCACTACATGGACTGGCCCGGCAAGGGCCTGATCCAGCTGTTCCGCGGCGTGCCCTTCGTGCCCATGGAGGCCGTCAACATCGAGGTGCTGGCCCAGTCCGTGGTCATGGGCGGCGAGTGGTACACCGAGAACACCGACGACAACGGCCGCATCAACTACAAGTTCTGGCCGTCCGAGAATCGCTACTCCGACGAGTACAACCTGGTCCGCCACACCCTGGGCGTCTGGAACCTGGTCCAGGCCTACGAGATGGACCCCCGGCCGGAATTCCTGGAAGAGGCCAAGAATGTCCTGGACTTCACCCTGAAGTACCGGGTCGACGAAGAGGACCGGGGCACCTTCTTCCGCTACAACAACAACCAGAAGCTCGGCACCGTGGTCGTGCAGCTGATGGGCATGATCGACCTGGCCCGGGCGGCGGACTCCACCGAGTGGGACGACCTGATGATCGCGATGGGGGACTTCACCCTGTCGATGCAGCTGCCCAACGGCAAGTTCGACCCCTACTACGTGCCCGACGACCACCCCTACGCCGACGCCGACAACGACATCGTGCCCGGCGAGGCGCTGCTCGCCCTGGCCATGCTCGCTGAGTACTTCGACGACAACGACAAGTGGCTCGCCCCCGTCGAGAAGTACTTCGACTACTACATGCCCTGGTGGGAGAGCCGGGTCACCCAGCGTCAGGACGACATGCCCTGGCCGTCCGATCACTACGCCGACAAGACCCGGCTGGACCTGGTCCAATTCGGTCCCTGGACCGTGATGGCCGCCAACAAGGTGCACGGCCTGACCGGCGACGAACGGGTGGCGAAGTTCGGCCTCGAGGTCGGCCGCTGGATGATCGACAACTACATGTGGCGGGCCGACAACACCCCGTGGCCCGACTACACGGGCGGCTACTACAAGATGCCCAACGAGCTGCCGGCGATGCAGGCGTTCTGCTACTCCGAGGGCACGGCCGCGGCGTACTCCCTGGCCCGGCGCTTCGACCCCGAGCAGGCGCCGTACTTCGAGGAGGCGACCCGGGAGTCCATGCGCTTCGCCTTGGTCATGCAGTACGACGGGTGGAGCGGCTACCCCTTCTCACGGGACCACGTCGTCTACGGCGGCACCCGCTACGCGATGAACGAGACCAAGGTCCGGGTCGACTACGTGCACCACGCCCTGGACTCGGTCTACCACTACGTGCTCGAGGCCCGGAACGACCCGGCGTTGCCGGACCACATGTACCAGCGCTTGTCTCCGGAGAGCCGCCTGGTCGAGGTCTCGCAGCCCACATGGGTCACCGCCGGCGAGGATCCCCACTGGATGGGCTCCGCCATGAAGGCGCTGGAGCAGTAGGGGTCTCTGTCAGCTCTGCTGCTGTTGGATGACCAGCAGGGCACTCCGGGCGTTGCGCTCGAGCTCTGACCAGCCGTGGTCGTGGGCAGCGCCGTTGAGCACCATGAGCGGAATCCACAGGTCGGCGCTCCGCAGGTCCGTCAGACCCCGCTCGGTGGCCAGGTTCCACCACTGGGCCGCCGCACGCTCGTCTCCTCGGGTGGCGGCACAGGCCGCCCGGACCAGCCCCACGTAGACCCAGACCCAGTGCTTGGGCTGGGCAGCCAGCGCCTCGGCGGCGCTGTTGGCTTCGCGGTCGGCGTCGGCGTAGCTCTTGGCGCCCAGATCCAGGAGCGCCATGTTCAAGTGCCCCACCGCCTGGAGCACTTCGTAGCCCCGCAGCCGGGCCATGCGGGTGTAGCGGGCGTAGAGGGCCCGGGCGTCGTCGGGCTGGTCCTGGAAGCGGCAGACCTCGCCCAGGTTGTTGAGGCAATTCAGCTGCATGCGGTAGTCGCCGCTGGTGGCCGCGATGCCTCGCGCGGTCTGGAAGGACTGCTGGGCACCCTCGAGCTCCCGCTGCTCCAGCAGGAGCATGCCCGTCGTGTAGTGGGCCTGGGCCACGTTGCGGGTGTCGCCGCTGGCGCGAGCAGCCCAGGAGAGGTCTTCGACCAGGGGCTGGGCTTCGTCGAGCCGGCCGAGCAGCAGGAACAGGCTGGCCAGGCCCCCGACCGCGAGCACGGCCTGACGGTGCTCCCGAGGCCGGATCGTCAGGACGTCCCGATAGGCACGCTCAGCCCCCGGGGCGTCGTTGAGCTGGGTGCACAGCAGGGCTTGGGCGTAGGCCACGTCGGCCAGGCCGTCGCTGTCCTGGTAGCGGTGAAAGACCCGTCGCGCTTCTTCCAGGAGGAGCCGGGCCCGGTTTACCTCGCCCTGGGCCAGGCAGGCCTGGGCCAACACGCTGCTGAGCCGGGCCTCGCCCAGAGGCAGGCCGCCGCGCAGGGCCAGGGCCTCGCGGGCCAGCTCCCGTGCCGCCTCGGGCAGGTCGGCCTCGAGCAGGGCCAGAGCCTTGAGGCGTCGTGCCTCCTGGCGGTGCTCGGCCGATGTCCGGGCAGCCCCGGCAGACGCGGTGTCCGCCGCTGCGATGGCCAGGTCGGCTGCGCGGGCCGCAGCCCGGGCTCGGCCTTGATCGAGCATGCTCCGGACCGCCCGATTCAGGGGGCCGATGGCGTCGCCTGCCTTGCCCGCGCGCAGCCGGTGCAGGCCCAGGGGCAGGTCCACGGCCATGCCTGTCCGGTCCCCGAGCTTCTGCCACGCATCGGCGAGCTGGTTGTGGATCTCCGGGGCCTGGGGCAGGCCCAGGGCCAGCCGGCGTGCGGTGCGGGCCAGGGCGCCGTCCTCGAAGCGCAACAGCCCGCCTTCTTCCTTGACCAGGCCCGTGGCCAGCAGGGCGTCCAGGCCCGTGGCGTTGACGTGCCGGATGATGCTCGTCGGCGGGGCCTCGCCAGCGATGGCCATGGCGGCCATGGCGTGTTCTGCGGCCTTGGGGTCGGTGCAGCTCGCCACCGCCGAGTCCAGGCGCCGGTGGTAGAGCTCCTCGACGTTGGCGGGAAAGACCTCCTCGAGGGTGAGCCCCTTGGCCAGCTCGAAGTACATGCCGGGTCCGGGCACCAGGACCCCTCGGGCGGCCCACTCCCGCAACAGGATGCCGGCGAGCAGGGGGGCGCCCTCGAGCAGGCGGGCCAGATCCTCGGCCAGGGAGGGCTCCAGCAGCAGGGACTCGGCCATCAGCTGGCGGGTCTGGTCGACCGTCAGCCGGGGCACGCCGATGCGCACGGCGCCCGCCTCCTGGAGCTCCTCGACCCGTCGGCGCAGAGCGGGGTCGTTGGCCAGGGCGTCGCCATCCAGGGTCGCCAGCACCAGCACCGGCAGGGTGCCCACCGCGCCCTCGAGCAGGGCCTCGGCGATGGCCAGCCCGTCGCCCTCGGCTTCGGCGTGCTGCACGTCCTCGAGCACCAGGCAGCTGCCGCCCCGCCAGGATCGTGCAGCCAGGTGCTGGTAGAGGAAGGTCAGCCCCAGGGCGCTGTTGGGCCGGCGCTCGCCCTGGAGCAGGTAGCCGCACCACCGAGCCAGGGTGCCGGCGTCCTGGAGCACCGTGGTCAGCGCCGTTCCCCGGTCCCGGGCGAGCCAGCGAGCGAGCCTGCCCTGCAGGTCGAGGCGGCTGTCGTTCCACGGCGCCAGCAGGTCGCGGACCGCGCCGATGTAGCCGTCGTCGATGCCAGCCGGGTCGTGGTAGCGCAGGCGCACGACCTCCATGAACCCGCCTTCCTCGAGCGGACGGGCGACGCTCGACACCAGCCGTGACTTGCCGGCGCCGGGCTCGCCGACGACCAACACCACCCGGGGGGCCTGCAGAGCAACGACCTCGCGGGAGGCCTGCCAGAGCACGTGCCGGGCGCGCTCCCGGGCGATGAGCGGGATGTCCCTCAGGGCGAACAGCGGCAGCGACGCCCGTGCCTTCGCGCCCCGTCCAGCGGCGGGCGGCGGCGCCGTGGGGATGGCGTCGGGCGCGACCTGGTTCCAGCGCAGGCTCAGCCCGACGCCGCTGCGGCTGGACTGCTCGAAGACCTCGTGGGCCACCGGGAGCGTGGAGTGGGTCTCGGTGGCCACGACCGGGCCGCGCCTGGAGACCCCGGTGTCGCCGTCGCCCCGCTGCAGCTGGTGGCGAGCCCGGCGCAGGCACCGGCGCACGTCTGCGGCGCGGTCGTAGCGCTGCCGAGGCTCCGGATCGAGCAGGTTCTTGACCAGTCCCAGCAGGGCTTCCGGCAGGAACAGCCCCGGCCTGGACTCCAGGCTGGGCGGGGCCTCGAGGCGGGCCCGGAGCAGCTCCTTGCGGCCGTCGCCCTTGTGGGGCCGCTTGCCGCTCAGAGCCTCGTACAACATGATGCCGATGGCGTAGAGATCGGTCCAGGGCCCGACCTCCTGGGGGCGCCCCTGGAGCTGTTCCGGCGCCATGTAGCTGGGGGTTCCGCCCACCCTTCGGGCGTCCTTGGCCAGCTCGCTGATGTCGTCGGTCACCCCCAGATCGGCGATCCAGGCCGTCGGCACGCCGTCCCCGGCGGTGAACAGCAGCACATTGGCTGGCTTCAGGTCTTGGTGGACCAGTCCCCGCGCGTGCAGGGTGGCCAGGGCCAGACAGACCTGTTCCAGCAGCGCCAGGAGGCCTTGGAGCTCGACGCCCTGGGCGAGCAGATCCCGCAGGTTGCCCCGGTCGGCGTGGGCCAGGGCCACGAAGGGGCGGCCATCTTCGAGGGTGCCGTGGTCGTGCACCGGCACCACGTGAGGGTGCACGACCTGGGCGAGCAGGGCGACCTCGCGGGCGAAGCGGGCCCGGAAGCGTGCGTGCAGGGCCAGGTTCCTGCGCACGACCTTGACCGCGACGTCGGCGCCGAGCTCCATGTCCCGGGCCAGGTAGACGTGGCCGGTGGCGCCGTCGCCCAGGTGATCTCGGCAGCGGTAGCGGGCAGGCAGCACCGGGAGCGCGACCTGTCGCTTGAAGCGGGCTCGCGAGGGGTTCTTCTTGTTGTCCCCACGCCCCTGACCGGGTGGTGCCATTGGGCGCAGCCTACCACCCGGCGCCCTCCGCGCCGGGGCGCCGCCGGGGTCGTGACGAACACGCGACGAAGGTTGACGGTGCCAGGGGGTGGGCCTAGGTGCGTGCCACAATGAATGAGCGCTCATTCAGAGCGGAGGAGACCCCGATGATGGACAAGCTGTGGACCGATGTGAAGGACGCGCCTGCGCGCCTTCGCGCCCGAAGCACGACCCTGGTGACCCGGGCCCGCCACCAGGCCTTCATGGTCCGGACCGGTGGCCAGGAGCGCATCTGGACCCTGCACACCAGTGCCCTGGCCGAGGTCGAGGACCTGCTGGCCCGCACCACCGAGCTGCCCCTGGTCAGCCGGGTGACGACGCCGGTGGAGCGGCTGGTGTCCGACCGCCTCGAGGCGAGCCTGGCCGTGCCGGTCCAGGACTTCGACGGCCTGAACGCCAAGGCGGCCATGCGCGCCGTCCGCGAGCTGGACCACCTGGGCCTGCTCCGGGTGCGCCGGTACGAGTCCGCCCACAAGGCGCGCAAGACCGTGCTCGATGCGGTGGCGAACCAGCTGGAGCGGCGGGCCCGTCCGCCCGAGAGCGCCGCGGCCTGACCGGAGCGGCTGCGCGAACAGCCAGCGGGACACACCGGCCAGTCCGGTGTGTCCCGTGTTCGCTTCGGGGGAGGGGACTCCCGGCCGGATCCGCATGGTCCCCGACGATGCCCGACTGGGCCCGCCGCTCTACGACCTGATGCTGGACTACCCGCTGCGGCCGGCCAAGGGAGCACTTGACCCGGGCGAGCGCGGGCATGCCGCCCAGCGCCCCCCTGAACTTCCCGGAGTCCCTCGTGGACTTCGTCATCCAGCGGGAGTGGTGATGGACCCACGACAACGAGACGACCTGCACGCCGAGGGGGAGTCCCCTGGGCCGGGGTCTGAGGGCTTGATCAGCCCTGGTCGCGCGGGGCGTACAGGGCCTGGATCGTCTCGGCCTCGCGGGCCAGCACCGTGCGGCGCTTGAGCTTCAGGGTGGGGGTCAGGTCCCCGGCCTCGGGCGTGAGGGCCCGGTCCAGGACCGCGTGGCGCTTGAGCTGCTGGAAGCGCGCGAGCTTGGCGTTGGCCTGGGCGACCGCGTCGGCGAACAGCGGCCCTGGATCGGGCTGGTCCACCCCGCCTTCGCGCTGCTTGCGGCGCCAGGTCTCCAGGGCGTCGAAGTCCGGGGCCAGCAGGGCGACCAGGTAGGGCCGCTCGGAGCCCACCACCACGGCCTTGTCCACGTAGGGGCTGCGCTCGAGCTGGTGCTCGATGGGCACGGGTGCCACGTTCTTGCCGCCGGCGGTGACCAGGATCTCCTTCTTGCGGTCCACGATGGACAGGAAGCCGTCGGCGTCGAGCTCGCCCAGGTCGCCGGTGCAGAACCAGCCGTCGACCAGGGCGTCGGCGGTCGCCTGGGGGTCGTGCAGGTAGCCCTGGAAGATCCCGGGGCCGCGCACCAGGACCTCGCCATCGTCTGCCAGGGCGAGCTCGACCCCGGGCAGGGCCCGGCCCACCGTGCCGAAGCGGTAGGCCCCGGGGGAGTTCGACGTGGCGGGGGCGGACGTCTCCGACAGGCCCCAGCCCTCGAGCACCAAGATGCCCATGCCGTGAAACCAGCGCCCGACCGCCGGATCCAGGGCCGCTCCGCCCGAGACCAGCATGCGCAGCTCCCCCCCCAGGCGGGCCTTGACCTTGGAGAAGACCAGGCGGTCCGCCAGGTGCCACTTCAGCGCCAGGAGCCAGGGCACCCCGAGGCCCTGCTCCTGGAGCCGGCTGCGGGCTTCGCCGACCCGGAAGGCCCAGGCGAAGACAGCGGCGACGCGGTCTCCGCGTGCCGCTGCGGTCTGCTCGGCCCGGTTCTTGATCTTCTCCAGCATGCGCGGCACGGTGGCCAGCACCGTGGGGCGGCCGATCTGGAGGGCTTCGGGCAGGGCTTCCAGGCCGTCGGCCCAGGTGCCCTGGATGTCCTCGACCAGCCCTCGGTACAGGGCGAAGCGCTGGAGCACGTGGGCCAGGGGCAGGAACACGACCGAGCGCTCGCCGGGCTCTGTGGGCAGGGCGTGGCGGGACGCGTGCACCACCTGGGTCAGGTTCTCGTGGCTCAGCACCACGCCCTTGGGGTCGCCGGTCGTGCCCGAGGTGTAGACCACGGTGGCCACGTCGGCCGGGCGCACGGCGGCCGCCCGCTCGGCCAGTGCGGCCAGGTCCGGGGCCGGGCGCTCCGCCGCCAGGAGGGCGTCGAAGGTCCAGATCTGGGCGAGCTCGGGCAGCGTGTCGCCCCGGGCGACCAGTGCGTCGCGCAGGGCCGGGTCCTCGACCACCGCGACGGTCGCGCGGCTGTGCTGGAGCTGCCAGGCGATCTGGTCCGGGGTCAGGGTGGGGTAGATGCCGACTGTGATGCCGCCCAGGCACAGGTTGGCGAAGTCCAGCGCCATCCACTCCGGCCGGGTCTCGCCCACGATCGCCAAGGGCACGCCGGGGCCTGCACCCAGGCCGGCGAGCAGCGGAACCAGCTGGCTGAGCTCCCAGTGGGACTCGCCCCAGGTCCGGGTCGTCCAAGCCCCGGCCACCTTGGAGCGGTAGGCCACCGTGTCCGCGCTGCGGGCAAAGCGGTCGAGCAGCAGGGCGGGAATCGTGTCGGCCACGGTGAGATAGGCTCCGGTCCTGTTGCGTATCCCCCCGGCATGCCCGATCCCACCGCACCCGTCCTGACCCAGGGCTCGGCCCTGGCCCGCTTCACGGCCGGCTTCCGCTACCCCTTCGCCGGGGTGCGCCACGTGATGGCGAACCCACGGCTGTGGTCCTACGCCGTGGTGCCCGCGTTCCTCACGGTGCTCATGATCGGGGGGGCGGGATGGATCGCCTGGACCCAGGCCCCTGAGCTGCTGGCCTTGGTGCTGGACCCGCCGGCCGAAGCCCGAGAGACGATCCGACAGACGCTGTACTGGTTGGGCTGGTTCTTGGCTCTGGGCGTGGTGGGGCTGTTGACCTTTCTCGTGGGTGCGGTCACCTGCTACGCGGTCGGCGGTCTGATCGCCGTGCCGTTCAACGACTTCCTGTCCCAAGCGGTCGAGGAGTCGATCCTGGGCTCTCGGAACGAGGCCTTCACCTGGCAGCTGTTCCTGTCCGACCTGCGCATGTCGCTGGGGCACAGCCTGTTGGGGCTGCTGGCGTGGGCCACGGTCATGGTCCCGGTGGTGCTGCTGAACCTGGCGCCGGTCATCGGCACCCTCGCGGCTTCGGCCATCGGCGGTGTCGTCACGACCACGTTCTTGACCCGAGAGATGCTCGATGGCCCGTTGAGCCGGGACCGGCTGCCCTTTGGCGAGAAGCTCAACGTGCTCAAGGCCCACAAGGCCCTGACCCTGGGGTTCGGTGCAGCCACCGCGGCGCTCCTGTGGGTGCCGGGCCTGAACCTGGTGAGCATGCCCTGCGCCGTGGTCGGGGGCACTCTGATGTACTGCCAGCTCAAGCGCGAGGGTGTGCTGCCCGAGCCCCGACGAAGAGGCTGACCATGCGGTTGCTCGTCACCGGAGGCTCCTCGTTCGTGGGCGCCCACTTCTGCCGGCGGGCCGCCACCGGCCACCACGTCCTGGCCCTGCACCACCAGACGCCCCTGGCGCTGAATGGCGTGACCCCGGTGCGGTGCGATCTGCGCCACCCGGCGGCCGTGGAGCGGCTTCGGGGACTGCGGGCCGACGCGGTGGTCCACCTGGCGTGCAAGGCCATCGGCAACCCGGAGCAGCTGACCGCCGTGAACCGCCGCCTGATGGACGTGGTGCTCGCCCTGGAGCTGCCGGTCGTCTACGCGTCGAGCACCGTGGTGCACTGGCCCGGCGACACCACCTATGGCCGCTGCCGCAAGGAAGACGAAGAGCGACTGGCGGCCGCGGGCGTGCCCTGGGTCACCGTGCGCCCTGCCGCGCCCTATGGTCCGCGGCTCAAGGAGCACACGACCGGCCACACCGAGAGCTTCCACACCCTGGCGTCCTTTGTGCGCAGCAGCCCCTTCGTCCCCATCATGGGCGACGGTCAGGTCCTGCGTCAGCCGCTCCACGTGCACGACTTCGCCGACGCGATGCTCGCCCTGCTGGAGCGGGGGCTGCCCGACGCCGCCTTCGACGCCGGGGGCAGCCAGGTCCTGACCATGGACGCCGTGATCGACACCCTGGCCCAGGCCCTGGGCACCCGCCCGGCCAAGCTCCACCTGCCCGCGGGCCTGTTCCAACGCCTGGCGGGGCTGGTGGGTGACCTGGACGACGAGCTGACGGCGGCCTTTGGCACCGACGACACCGTGGACCATCGGCCCCTGGAGCAGGCGAGCGGCGTGCGGCTGCGGCCTTTCTCCGAAGGCGCGGGGGACCTTCGCTAGTCCCCTGTCTCGGAAGTTCGTGAGGTGATCGCGCAGCCATCGCCGCGGCTGGTGGTCTGCTCGAGCGGCCGGTGTGGCCGAGTCACAGCAACGCGAGAGCGGGCCGCCAGCCGCGGCGAGGGCAAGTGAGCGCCCACGAACTTCCGCGACAGGGGACTAGGTTCAGGGGGCGAGGCCGCGGGCTCGCTGTCGCTCCCCTTCGCGGTCACCCCTCTGGTCCGGCGGCCTCCGCCTCCGCCGTACGAGGAAGTGGTTCGTGGGGAGTCTTCCCGGGACCTCGCTGCGCTCGGCCTTCCCTCGCTGGCGCGCGGCCGGTCCAGACTCCCCACGAACCACTTCCGCTCCCGGCTGCGGCCGCCGGGCAAGGCGTGGGCGCTCCGCGCCACGCCTTGCACCCGCGGCGCGGGGGGTGGGTGGGCAGGAACGGGAACAGGGGTCAGAACAGGGGTCAGGAACCTTAAGTTAATACTTAGGTCGAGTTCACTCGATTGGCCGCTATAAACGACCAATACAAGGGCATGATTATCCCTTTGTCCTCGATGAGGCCCGACCGGTTGAGGTCCCCCTGAACCCTCTCGCTGGGCGCTCCCTGGCTACCGCGCGACCGCGACCACCTCGCCCAGGTTGTTGACCTCGAGCGACACCGTCTGGCCCTCGGTCCAGCTGTCCAGCTCGGCGAGGGTCTTGGGGGTCACCGGGTGGGTCTCGGTGCCGTCCCGGTGGGGGTAGTGGATCTGCACCGCGTAGGTGTGGGACCGCTGCACCCGGTCCAGCGGTCCCGGACGCACCGCTGGCCAGCGCGGCGCGTCCCAGGTCCCGGACAGGGTCTCGGCGTCCAGGGTCTTCCAGGCCCAGGTGTCGTAGGTGCACCAGGTGTCCAGCACAGGCTCCTCCCGGTAGCGGATCTCGTCGGTGCACTTCTCGACGGTCTCGGTGCGGTACACCGGCTCGTCGGTGCAGGCCTCCTCGGTGAAGCCGTTGCCCAGGTCCTTCGCCACACAGGCCTCCCGCGTGCCGTCTTGGACCTTGCGTTGCTGGTCCCGGCACACGCGCTCCGTGCCGTCTGCGACCCGTCGGGTGCCGTTCTGCTTCTCCTCGCACGCCCGCACGTTCTGGACCCCGCCCTCGCCTCCGGTGCCTTCGACGGGCATCTCCGGGGGTCGCTCGGTCAGGCTGGTCTGCCAGCCGCCGGTCGACAATGGCACGAAGCGCTGCAGGGTCGCCGTGTGGGACCAGCTCCGCTCCGGGGTGCCGACGACGTCCTGGGTTCGGGTCGCCCAGAAGAGCCCGGCGGCGAGCACGACCCCGACGACGACCAGTCTCCGCCCCCAGCCCTTCCGAGGGTCGCCGATGATCCGACGACGACTCATGACGAAGTCCCCGAGGCTTCCGGGACACCCTGTCGGGGACAGGGCTTGGCGGGCGAGGGGTCCAAGGGAAGGGTCCGGGGCTGGGTGATACGGTCTACGAGCTTGAGAGGAGACACGATGGGTCGGTTCGAGGTCAAGGGTGGCGCGGCATCTGTCCGGGTGGAAGGAGACAACTGGCTGGTCGCCCTGGGCGCCAGCTTGCCCCACTTCGGGCTCGAGAGCAGCAGCCTGAGCCGGCTGTCCGTCGACGTCGCGCCCGGCGGCGAGGTCACCGTGCGGGATCCGGTCACCGGCCGGAGCTTTGCGCTGACGCCGCTACCCGACGAGCCACCGGCCACGGCCCACCTGCGCATCGCCCTGGATCCCAAGGCACCGCCCACCCCCCGGGCGGCTCCGGCCCCGATCCTGCCGCCGATGAGCTTCGGCGTGCCGCTCAGCAGCCCGGCCCCCGCGGTCCAGCCGGCGCCGCCCCGGCCCCCGCCTCCGGCCGCGGCGCACCCCACCCCGGTGCCCGAGCGCTCCCTGCCGCCGCTGACGCCGCCGCCACCCGCCATGAAGCCAGGCCTGGCCCCTCCTCCGGTCCTGGCCAAGCCGCCGCCCGAGCCTGAGCCCGCGCCCGAGCCCG
>CAZFLE010000017.1:34867-38761 GCA_964519895.1 uncultured Enterobacterales bacterium
GAGCCCGCGCCCGAGCCCGACGCGACCGTCGAGATGCCGATCCTGGCCACGCCGCCGCCGCTGCAGATGAACCCGGGGGCCCGTCCGGATCTGGCGGCCGTGGAGCCGCCGCCGCCCGCCCGGCCAGCCCCTCCGGCGATCCCCAAGGCCAGCTTCATCGAGGACGACCGGCCGCCCGAGCTGGTCGAGGACCTCTTCGATCGGTGCTTCGACCTGTCGTTCGAGCCCCACATCGGAGGCGCCTGCCGCAAGGCCCTGGAGATCCTGAGCAGCGTGGTCCCGGCCGAGGCTGGGGCGGTGCTCTACGGTGGCCTGGCCAGCCGTGAGCTGGTATTTGCCGCGGCCTTTGGACCGGCGGCCGGTGCGCTGCGGGGGCGCAGCTTGCCCCTGGACTCCGGCATCGCCGGCTTCGTGCACCAGCGGGGCATCAACCTGATCGTCAACGACGTGCACGCCGACGAGCGCCACGACAAGTCTGTCGACCAGGCGTCGGGCTACGTCACCGACCGCATCCTGGCGGCGTCCGTGCGCGACGAGGAAGGCAGCTCATTTGGCTGCATCGAGCTGCTGAATCCGCCCGACCGCTTCCGGGACTGGCACCTCGAAGCCGCGATGATCGTGGCCCGCTCCCTGGCCCAGTTCGTCGCCAGCCGTCAGGAATAGGGGCCCCACCAGGCCGGCTGCGCCAGCACCGGGGAGCGCAAGCCCCCGCCGACCAGGCCGACGTGGTGGAGGGCGAAAGTGGCCTCTGGCGGGGCCCCCTCTGGCGGGCGGGTGCCGCCGCCGTACAGCCTGTCGCCGGTGAGCGCCAGCCCCACCGTCGCCGCATGGACTCGAATCTGGTGCATCACCCCGGTGGTGATCACCGCCTCCCACAGAGCGCCGTCCAGCTGACGCAGGCGGGTGTCCGCCGGGTACCAGCGGCCCCGATGGGCCGTGCCAGCGCTCCGCCGAGGCACCATCCGGTCCCGGCGGCGCGGGTGGTGGGCCACCGGCGTGGTGACGTGGTGGGTGGACCACGTCACGGACTTGTGGGTCAGGAAGCGGTAAGTCTTGTGCAGGGCTCCCGCGGCAAAAGCTGCCCGGGCCCGGTCCAGGTCCTGGGGGCTGCGGGCTGCGAGCACCACACCGGACGTGGCGGTGTCCAGGCGGTGGGCCAGGCCCCCGGAGAAGCCCCGGGGAAAGGGCTGGTCCTGGTCGGGGTAGTGGGTCAGCAGCCAACGGTGGAGCGAGGGCCCGTCGGGGTCCTTGTGCGGTGGGAAGACCGGAAGGCCAGCGGGCTTCGACAGCCAGCGCCACGAGGGCTCTTCGGCCAGGAGGAGGGGCTGCACGTCTCCTGCGATATCGCGGGGGCCCAGGCCTTGAAACCCCGGGCCCCACCCCGCATCCTGTGCCGGTGAGCCTCTCCCTCGTCGGACTGTGGTGGGCGACGTGCGGCTGCACGGCCGACGGTCCCCCGCCGCCCACGGACACCCCCGACTCCGCCACGCCCAGCGTCACCGAGCCCAGTGCGCCCCTGACCCTGGTCTGGGGAGACCCGATCCTGGAGCACGGGGGCGACGTGATCGAAGGGAGCGATGACCTGTGGGAGTTCGTCGACACCGTGGCCCTGGACGACGAGCACGCGCTGTCGTCGGGCCAGGGCGGACTGGCCCTGGTCGACCTGACCGACGGCTCCCACCTGTGGACCGAGCCCTTCATGCGCACCTATGACCTGGCCTGGGACGCCGGGCTGGAGGTGGCCTACGCCGGCAGCCGAGAGCAACAGGTCTACCGGGTCGACCTCTCGGACCGGATGGACCCGGTCCAGGCGGGGGAGCTGCTGGCCTGGGAGGGGGTCCACGAAGATCTGGCGGCCGGCGGGGGCTTGTTGCTGGTGGCCGCACCCGAGACGGGCGCTGTGTTGCTGGACGGCGAGAGTGGCCAGGTCCACAGCATCTTGCCGGCCGACTGGGCCAGCGCGGTGGCCCTGCACCAGGACCGAGCCGTGGTCGCGGACCGCAACGAGCTGGTCCTGTTCGATGTGGGCGACCCGGAGACGCCGGTCGAGCTGGACCGCGCTTCCTTGTCGGTCTCGGCCCGAGACCTGGCCTTCGACGGCACCACCCTCGGGGTCGCGCTGGGGGGCCACGGCGTGGCTGTGGTGCGGGTCCGCGACGACGCGCTCATGGTGGACACCACGGTGGAGGTGCCGGGCTCGTCTTATGGGGTCGCGCTCGACGGGGAGCGTCTGTGGGCGTCGGCCTGGTCCGACGTGGCCCTGATCTGGCTCGGCGATGGGGGACCGGTGGTCATCGGCACGGAGCCCGTGCGCTACAACACCCTCGGCGTCGGCGCGGCCGGGGGCCGCGCGGTCGCGTCGGACTGGTTCGGCACCCTGGCCCTGGAGCACGTGGAGGGCGTCGCGGGCCCCGAGCTGGTCGTGCCGCCCGAGGTCTTCTCCTTAGGGGCCGACGGCGACGTGCCCGAGGCCACGGTGGCGCTCTCGAACCTGGGGGCTCTGACACTCGAAGCAAGCGCCAGCCTGGAAGACCCCTCTGCGGCCCTGTCCGAGACCGAGTGGGTGGTGGCCCCGGGCGAGACCGTGCACTTCACGGTCACCGGCGAGGCCGGTCGCCCCCTCACCACCCGGGTCCGGCTCACGTCGAACGACCCGGACGAGGCCGACAGCACCGTCGAGATCCGCACCGGGGATCGGTCCGTGGGGCAGGTCCACGACGACTTCACGGTGGAGGGCTACCTCTTCCCGGACGCCAATCTGCTGCCCTATTCCCTGAGCAGCCAGGCCGGTCGGGTGACCTTTCTCGCCTACTTTGCCCTGTACTGACCGGTCTGTTCTCTGGAGGTTCCAGACATCGAAGAGGCCATCGCGGCCCCGTTCGCCGACCAGCCGGTCGACGTCTGGCTGGTGGACGTCGAGGACAGCTTCGAGGCGTCCTATGCCTGGATCGGTGAGGCCGGCGTGACGCTGCCGGTGTTGCTGGACTCCGACAAGCGGCTCTACGACGGCTACTCCTTGAGCGAGTCGGGGTTCAGCAACTCGCCTTACCCTCTGCACGTGGTCGTGGACGGCGACGGCGTCATCACCTACCTGCGGCGAGACAACCAACCGGAGCTGGTGCGGGACGCGATCGAGCGGGCCCTATGAGCGGCGTGCGGCCAGCAGGCTGGCGATGTCCGCGGGATTCTGGGAGCTGAGCTCCAGGGTCGCCCGATCCCCGTCGATCGCAAGGACCTTTCCCGCGAGCTGCACGAAGGCCTGATTCGGCAGCTGGAACGCAGCGGCGACCCGGTCACTGGCCGTCAGCCCGCTCACCCCCTCGACCAGGCAGCGGGGCCGCGGGGAATCCCCGTGCACGGCGCCGCGGACCTGGCCGGGGTCGGCGAACCGGACAAAGACCGAGGGCGGGTCCCCGGGGGAGAGCATGCCGCTCACCGGCACCATTGCCGCCCCCGTGGGCGCGGCCTGGGGGTCGGGCATCCGATCCGACTGGCGACGGGGCCGCTGGTCCCGGCGGTCCTGGGGCTCGTCGTGCTCGGAGCGTCCGTCACCCCGCCTGCGGTGCCGAATGAACTCGCTGGGACTGCGCGGCTTCTGACGCTCCGGAGGCCGTGATCGCCGGGACCGGCTGCTGGAGGTGGTCGGCTCGGCCTGGGGTGTGTCGGCGTCTCGACGGTCCCGCGAGCCCCGACGGTCGCTGGCCGACGACCGAGAGCGGCTGGGGGTGCCCGAAGATCCCAAGGCAGCCATGCGCGCGCGGTGTCTGGCGTCCCGATCCTCGCGGCTGACCTGCGGCTTCTTGCGCCGGCGCTTCTTGGGCCTGTGGCCGGGCCGGCTCTCGGACGCCGACCGGGGCTCGGGCTCGGGCGCGGGCTCGGGCTCGGGCTCCGGCG
>CAZFLE010000017.1:38861-83193 GCA_964519895.1 uncultured Enterobacterales bacterium
GGCGGCTGGACGGACTCCGGCTCTGGCGGTGCGGGAGGGGGTGCTTCCCGGCGCCGACCTGCCTGGGAACGGCTCCGACTGGTCGAGGACGAGGACGAGGACGAGGACGCGGACGGGGTCTCTTCGGCTGCCGGTGCTGCGGCCTCTGCGGCCACCGAGGACTCGTCGGAGCCCTTGTGCTCGACATCGAGCCGTGACCCGGTGTCGGGCATCTGGCTGGCGGCCCGCCGCCGTCGCGCGCGGTTCTCGGCGATCCGGCGCTTGGCCTTGGAAGCCCGGCTGGTGGTCGAGCTCACAGACGCCCCGGCCACGCTGGTCATGCTGGCCTTGCTCGCATCGGGGTCTGGGTTCAGGCGCTCGATCAGCTCGTCCAGGCTCTTGCGGTCCTGGGCCCGGTTGGTCTCGTAGAGGGCCACGTGGATGCAGCCATGGCGGATGTGGGCCTGCTTGCGGCTGTAGACCTCGCTGATGCGGGCCTTGATGTCGACCGTGCCGCCCTGTTGCAGCAGATCCACGCGGATGGCGTGCAGGTGGCCCTCCACGAGCTGTTCCGGGCACCAGAACGTCATCTCGGCGTGATCGAGCCACCACGCCTCGCCTTCGGTGAGACCGAATTCGCCTTGGATGGTCAGCTGGAGGGTGCGCCGCATCTTGCGCCGCAGATCCCGTGCTCCGCTCGACATGGAGGCCTCGTGGGGGGTGCCCGAGGGCCCCCCAAGGTTCACTCGGTCAGCTTCTGGTTGTCCAGTGGGGGAAAACCTGCCCATGGACCTCTGGACCCTCGTCCTGTTGCTGCTCGCGGCCCTCTGTCTCATCCTGGCCATCGCCTGGCGGTCGGCGAAGTCCGCGCCGGCACGGGCCAATCGGGCGCGCCAGCGCCACGCCAAGCGGGGCGAAGCGCGTGCGGAGCAGCTGCTGAGGGCCCGGGGGTTCGACGTCGTCGACCGCCAGGTGGCCGGGGCGTGGACCCTCCGCGTCGACGGCGAACCGGTCCACGCGGCCGTGCGGGCCGACCTGCTCGTGCGCCGTCGCGGGCGCACCTATGTCGCCGAGGTCAAGACGGGGCGCCGGGTCACGGATCCACGCTTCCCGGCCACCCGCAGGCAGCTGCTGGAGTACGCCCTGGTGTTCCAACCAGACGGGGTCCTGCTGGTCGACGTCGACGCCGGGCTGATCCGCCAGGTGGACTTTCCTGGGGTCAGCCCAGTGGGGTGAGTCTGATTTCGCGTCGGAAGTCGCGCCGCAATCGGCGTCGCTGGCAAGGCGCGGCGACGCAGTCGTGGCCGAGTCACGTCCAGGAGCCGGAACGCAGCCAGCGGCGTCGAGGGCAAGCGAATTCCAGCGAAATCAGACTCACCCCACTATCTTCAGGTCGCCCAGGGCGGAGGTGAGCCGGGCCATCGCGGCCTGGAGCTCTTCGAGTCCGGTGGCGCCCACGCTGGCGCGGAACCAGCCGGTCTCGCCGGCCATGCCGAAGGCGCGGAACGGCACCAGCGCCAGCCCTGCCCGGGTCAACAGGAAGCGCCGAATGTCCTCGTTGGAGCCGAAGGGCGCACCGTCGGGCCCGGGACGCCCGACCAGGTCCAGCCGCACGGTCAGGTAGATCGCACCCTGGGGCGCGATCGCCTCGACCGGGTGGCCGGCGGCTGCCAGGCCGTTGAAGGTCTCGTGGATGCAGTCCAGCCGTGCCTGGATCTCGGACTTGAAGCCCTGGAGCCAGGCGGCGATGTTCGCGTCCTGGGACAGGTACCAGGTCGTCGCCGCCTGGACCGGCCGAGGCGCCCAGGCGCCCATGTGGCCGATCAGGGCCTTGAAGCGGGGCTGGAGGTAGGGCGGGACCACCCCCCAGCCCACCCGCAGGCCCGTGCCGGCGAACCACTTGGAGATCGCGTCGACGTAGAAGGTGTAGGGCGCCATGTCCGGGCAGACGGAGAGCGGGTGGTGGTGTTCGGCGTCGCCAAAGGTCAGCAGCCAGTAGACCTGGTCGTAGATGACCATCAGGGGGCGACGGCCGGCGTCCGCCCGGCGCAGGTTCTCGGCGACGATGGCTTCGCAGATCTCGGTCAGTGCTTCCCGGGAGATGCAGGTGCCGGTGGGGTTCAGAGGGCTGTTGATCAGCAGCAGGCGCGCCGTGCCCAGGTGGGGTGCCAGGGCATCGAGGGTCAGGTGGAAGCCCTGCTCGGGCGTGGTCACGAGCGGGATGCCGCGGGCCCGGTTCAGGTAGACGTAGTACTCGACGTTCCAGCTGGGCAGACCGTAGAGGACCTCGTCGTCCGGTTCCAGCACCAGATCGAAGGCGGCGTAGATCGGCGGCCGGGCGCCAGAGCCGACCACCACCGACGCCCGGGGGAACCGGACCCCCAGGTGCTCGGCATAGAAGTCACAGATCGCCTGTCGCAGCTCGGGCAGGCCGTCGGCCGGCGGGTAGTTGGTGTTGCCGGCGGCCACCTCGGCCGCGATGCGGTCTTGGAGGGCCGGGGGCACGGCGAAGTGGGCGGGCGAGAAGTCGCCGACCGTCAGGTTGCAGATGGTCTCGCCTCGGGCGATGGCCGCCCGGACCTCGCTGGCGATGGCCAGGATGCGGGATCCCTGCATCCCGTTGGCCAGATCGGTGAGGGCGAGGTCGCGGGCCGTCGCCGCGTCGGCGCCGGTGGGCAGGTGGTCGTTGACGTCCATCGAGGCCTTCCTGGAGGGGGCGCCGCATAACCGTTCGCGCTAAGGATTGAGGGTGCGGATCACGCTCGTAGTGTTGCTGTCACTGGGCGGTGGAGGCGCCGCTGCGCAGTCCCCATTGGGCGAGCGCATCCCAGCCGAGCTCCTGGCCAACGTGCCCATCGAGGTGCTGCACGGCGACAAGTTCCTGCGGACGGGCCGTCCCTACCTGGCCCTCCAGGAATACGAAAAGGCCGTGGCCAACGTCGGCATGAACGCCGATCTCGCCGTGCGCATCGCCGAGTCTCGTTTCTTGCTGAACCGGTGCGACCAGGCCCTGGCCCAGGCGCTGCCCCACCGCGCGGACAGCGTCTGGACCGCCTCGACCTCTGGCCGGGCAGCGGCCTGCTTCGCCAGGCGCGGCGCCTTCGGCGAGGCCGTCTACTGGCAGGAGGAGGCCGTGCTGCTGGAGCCCGAGGAACCAGGGCGGCTGGTCATGCTGGGCCTGTTCCGGACCCGCCTGGGGGATAGCGCGCTGGCGGTCGACGCCTTTGACAGGGCTCTAGCCCTGGACCCGTCCGCGACCGCGCTCCTGGTGGCACAGGGCGCCCTCGCTCTGGACCGGGGGGACTTCCAGGTGCTCGACGAGGTCCGGCACCTCTTGGACGCGACCGACCCGCTGGGGCACCCGATGGGCCTGGTGCTGGGCGCCCGCCAGGAGCTCGATCTGGGCCACGAGGACCTGGCGCTGCGCATGGGCCTGGCGGCCCTGCGACGCGGCAGCACGTCGTCGGTGATCAACGCGGTGGCGATCGAGGCCGCCCGTCGCAGCGGGGACCTGGGCCTGGCGTCGCGGCTGCTCAATCGCACCAACAACGAGGTCCAGGATGCCCCGGCCATGGCCGGCGTGCGGGTGCGGGTCCGGGTCGACGAGGGCGACCTGGGCGGGGCCCAGCGGGCTCTCGCGGCCGGACTGGCGGTGAACCCCCTCGATCCCGAGCTGATCGCCGCGGCCTGGTACCTGGCCCGAGCCCGATCCGACGCCGAGGCCATGGCGTCGTGGGCATCGCGGTGGCGCGGACTCAACACCTCGCCCTGGCGTCGGCTGGACCGCCAGGTGCCCGCGGTCCCGCCGTCTTGAGGTGGCTCCTGGTCGGGCTCCTGGGCTGCGATGGCGGCCAGCCCCCGGTCGAGCCGGCCCCTGGACCGGACCCCCGGCCCCACGTGGTCCTGGTCACCCTGGACACCACCCGCGCCGACCACCTGGGGGCCTATGGCCGGGCCCAGGCCCGCACACCGACCCTGGACCTCCTGGCCGCGGCCGGGGAGCGCTACGACCGCGCCTTCTCGCCGGTCCCGCTCACGATTCCCTCCCACGCGACCCTGCTCACGGGCCTGGACCCCTTCCACCATGGGATCCGCGACAACGGCAGCGCCGTGCTCGGGCCGGAATTCGAGACCCTCGCCGAGCACCTCTCTCGGGCGGGCTGGCAGACCGCCGCGGCCGTGTCCGCCTTTGTGACCCAGGCCCGCTGGGGCCTGTGCCAGGGCTACGACGCCTGCTTCGACACGCTTCCTCACAAGGCCGAGCCCGGCAAGGCCTCGTGGGGGCTCGAGCGGCCCGCAGACCAGGTCGTCGACGACGCCTTGGGCTGGTGGGCAGCACGGGATCGGGCGGCCCCGGCTCACCTGTGGCTCCACTTCTACGACACGCACCGGCCCTTTGCGGCGCCGGAGCCCTTCCGCTCCGACTTCGAGGGCCTGCCCTACGACGCCGAGATCGCCGCGGTCGACGCGCAGCTGGCACGGCTCAAGGTGGCGCTGGATGCCGACGAACGCCCGGTGCTGTGGGTCATCGCCGGCGACCACGGGGAGTCCCTGGGGGGCCACAACGAGCGCGAGCACGGCTGGTACGTCTACAACGCCACCCAGCGCGTGCCGCTGATCCTCGCCGGACCCGGAATCGCCCCGGCCGTGGTGGACCAGTCCGTGGGCCTGGTCGACGTGCTGCCCACGGTCCTGACCCGGCTGGGCCTGGACGTGCCAGGCGATCTGGACGGCTCGCCCCAGCCCGGCGCCCCCCATCCGCTCTACCTGGAGAGCTTCGCGCTCCTGGATCTGTACGGCTACGCGCCGCACCAAGCCATCGTCGAGGGTCGGTGGAAGCTGATCGACACGCCGCGCCCCGAGCTCTACGACCACCGAGCCGACGTGCGCGAGCAGCGGGATCTGAGCGCGGACCACCCCGACGTGGTCGCCCGCCTCCAGGCCCTGCTCCGTGACCTGGACGTGCCCGACCCCGGCGAGGGCGAGACCCTGGACGCCGAGACCCTGCTGCGCCTCCAGGCCCTGGGCTACGTGGGCGGGACGAGCGACCAGGAACGTGCGGGTGCGCCGGACCCCAAGGACCGCCAGGCCGTGCTCGGGCGGGTAGTGCGGTCCGAGGAGTTCCTGGCCCAGGGGGACCGAGCCCGCGGGGAGACCCTGCTCCGCGAAGCGCTCGCGGCGGATCCCGGGGCCGGCCAGGTCCGCTTCCGGCTGGCGCGTGTGCTCGTCAAGGACGGTCGGCCGGACCAGGCGATGACCGAGCTGGCGCCCCTGCTCGAGGGCCCCGACGTGTCAGAGGCCACCTGTGCCAGCGCCGTCTCCTTGCTCGGATCCGCTGGGGAGCACCAGCTCGCACTGGACATCGCCACGGCCTGCAGCGCCCGCCTGGCCGAGAGCCGGCTGCTCCAGGAGCTCCGACTGACCTCGTTGCTGAACCTGGGCCGGGCGTCGGAGGCGGCGGCGCTGGGGCTCGGCTGGCAGACCGCACCGGCCGACCACGCCGCCCTGTCCGGTCTGATCGGCCTGGCCCTGATGCGCTCGGACCGCCAGGCCCAGGCCGGGCCCTGGCTCGAGGCCGGGCTGACCGCAGAACACGTGACCCGGGACGTGCGCTTTGCCCTGGCTGCCCTCTCCGGCAGCGCTGAGCGCGCCGAGGGCCTGCTCGCGGCCGAGGTCGACGCCTACCCGGACAACTGGGATGCACGGGTGGACCTGATCCGGCTCACCAGCCGATCGGGCCGCCACGCCGAGACCCTGGTGCACGCCCAGGCCCTGGTCGACCAGGACCCGACGCACCCGGTCGGACTGCACAGCAGGGCGCAGAGCCTGTTCAACCTGAAGCGGCACGACGAGTGTCTGGCCCGGCTCCAGGAGGCCCTGGTGCAGCTCCCAGACGACGCGGACCTGGTCATGCTGCTGGCGAACACCCAGCACGCCCTGGGCGACACCGAGCAGGCGTTGGAGACCCGGGATCGGGCCCAGGCGCTCTACGAGGCACGAGCGGCGGGCGATTAACGACCCACGGCCGGGGTCCCCAAGGGACACCGGCCGTCAGCTGCGTTCCCCCCCGTCCGATCGGCACAACCGACCGGGGGAGAAGCGGGACTCAGGGGTACTCGAAGAAGTAGTTCGGCACCGTGTAGTCCAGGATGGCCGGGCCCTTCTTCTGCTCGGTGTAGTTCGCGTAGCCGGCCAGGTACCAGGTGCCCTGGACATAGGTGACCGCGTAGCCGTCGTAGCTGCCGTTGGGCGCTGCGATGTAGCCGTAGGACCCGGTGCCGGTGGCGCCAGAGGTCACGCCGAAGCTGGAGCAGTAGTCGCCCACAGGGCTGCCGGTCACGGTGGTGGTCACCGAGTAGGCAAAGGTGCAGTCCGGGCAGTTGGTCGCGGGCTGGCCGCCAGCGATGGTCATGTCCCAGTCACACCAGACCTCGGTCTCGCCGGACTCGGGGCCGTAGCCGTAGTGGTTGTTCTCGGTGCCGTCCCAGCCAGCGCCGCCACCGGGGTTGCCGCCGCCGCCCTTCATGGCCGGGGGACCGCCGCCGCCTTCGCGGATCTCGGCCGTGCCCAGCACGGAGAAGTGGATGCCGATGACGTCGGCGTCGGTGTCGGAGTCGGTGTCGGAGTCCGAGTCCGAGTCCGAGTCGCTGTCCGAGTCGGTGTCGGAGTCGCTGTCGGAGTCGGTGTCGGCGTCCGCGGTGGCGGTGCCGGAGTCGGCGGTGCCGGAGTCGGTGGTGGTGTCGTCGCCACAGGCGATCATCAGGACGCTGCCCGCGAGCAGCAAGAGCGTGTGAAGCTTCATGAGGGATCCTCTCAGGGTGCGGTGAGCGACGGACTTTTACGCCGGTAGCAGGGCTCTGGCAACTACTCTGGGGTCACGGCCGGAGCCGCAGCGGCACTTGAGGCCGCAGTCCACAGGGTCGCGCCTGGGCTGACCCGGCTTGCTCTGAAGCCCTGGCGGGTCAGGACGGGGGTCCAGTCGTGGTCCCTTCGCAGCAGGGCGTGGGTGTAGTGGCCGTCCAGACGGCTCGGCTCGTGCCAGTCCTCGGTGGCGTAGATGAGCGGCCTGGCGGCGACCGCGGGCAGGTAGCGGGCCTCGGTCAGCAGAGCGGCGTCCAGGGGGATGTCGCCGATCAGCGTCCAGCTGTCGCCCGCGGGGGCCGCAGGGCGCTCCTGGGCGGTCCGGACCAGGTGCGCCACGTCGTCCGAGCGGTCCCATGCACCCCAGCCGATCAGGACCGCCAGGGCCGGGGTCACGGCACGCGGGGGCAGGCGAGCCAGAGCCAGGGGCAGCACCAGACACAGGGTGCCCAGGGCCGGGCCCAACAGGTGCACGGCCTCTGGGCCCGCCAGCCCCGAGGAGGCCTGGATGCCGAGCCACCACACCAGGAGCGGCAGGGACGCCACGGGGGCGAGCACAACCGCCAGGCTCCCCGGCCCCAGCAACTGCAGCCCGAACAGGGCCGCGCCGGCGGCCGAGGTGTGGGACGCCCCGCCGGCCTGGGACAGCCTGGCCGACCACGCCGCGGGCAGCTCTGACAGCTTCCAGAAGGTCGAAGGCCCGTCCTGGACCAGGACCAGGAGCCCGATCCAGCCCAGGCAAAGCCCCCCCAATAGCCAGGTCGTGTCCCGCCAGCTTCGGCCTCGCCAGAGCCACAGCCAGGGCACGGCGGCGAGCAGGGCCCAGACAACCTCTTCTCGGCAGGACAGCGCACCCAGCCCGAGCACGAGGGTCCAGGCTCGCCGGCCCGAGCTGGCCGCCCACAGGGTCCCGGCCACCAGCGGTGTGGCCAGGGCCATCGTGCGGAAGCCGTGGGCCTCCATCTGCCACAGGACCGGACTGGCCAGGAGCGCCCAGGTCGCCAGGACCGCTTGGCGCCGGGACAGGTGCTGCCGTGCCAGCAGCCAGGCCACCGGCACCGTCAGACCCAGCACGACCAGCTGGCCCAGCAGCAGCGCCCGGTGGTCGGGCCAGCTCGCCACCAGGGGCACGAACAGCGCGAGCACCGGCTCGAAGTGCCGCGCGGCGACCAGGCCCTGGCCCTGTTCGGTGTTGAGCAGGGTCCGGACCGGCTCGTCCAGCGCACCGGCCTGCCAGATCCGCTGCAGGAAGTAGCCCTGGTCCAGTCCGTTGGGCACCTGGAAGTGTCGGAAGCGGTCCAGGACGGGGATCCCGGCGCCCAGACACCACGCGACGAACGCCGTCGCGACCGCTGCTCGCTCGGGCCACCGCACGGCCCGAGACTATCCGCTGGCGAAGTCCGGGCGCATCCAGGGGGCCTCTCGGCCGGTGGCCGACGTGTAGGCCGCGGCCGAGCGCCAGCGCCGGAGCTCCCCCCGGACCACCAGGAGCAAGAAGCCGCCCACGAGCAAGAGGGAACCCTGGCCGACCAGGCCGAGCACGATGAAGCCCCAGGCGAAGACCCGGGCCACCCGCAGCGCCTTGATGGTGGCAGCGGTCCGGCCCAGCTTGAGCGACCACCAGGCCCGCAGGATCCGGCCGCCGTCCATGGGGAAGGCCGGGAGCAGGTTGAAGATGCCGAGCACCAGGTTCAGGCCCAGCAACAGCTGGGCTCCCGGCAGGCCCAGAGCCACCAGCGGCACGGCGAGGGCTGCCAGGACAAAGTTCACGGCGGGGCCCGCCAGGGCGACCAGGGCTTCGGCGCGAGGGGTCTCGGGCTCCCGGTCCAGCGCGGCCAGGCCCCCGAAGGGGTACAGCGTGATGCTGTGAGTGCGGATCCCGTAGAAGCGGGCCATCGCCGCGTGGCCCATCTCGTGGAGCAGCACGGAGCCGAACACGGCCACACCGGCGAGCAGGGCGGCGCCGGCCGCCAGCGGGCCGGCGGACAGGAGCTGGAACACGACGTAGACCGCGGCCAGCAACAGGAAGGAGCCGTGCAGCCGGATGGGGGTGTCGTTCCAGGTAAAGAGGGTCAAGGGGTCCTCCGTGGGGTCGCTTCCCAATAGACGGAAGCTGTGCACCCCGGGTTCCCGGACAACGGCGACCGGTGCGCTGGAGACACATGAAGACAGGCTCTCCGTCCGCCTCCCCAGCGCATCCGGCCACCGCCGGAGGCGAGCTTCGGCGGCTCGTCGTCCTGGCCTGGCCGGTGGTGCTGGGCCAGGTCGGCACCATGCTCATGGGCGTGGTCGACGTGGGGATGGTGGGGCGCTTGGGCACCGGGCCCCTGGCGGCCATGGCCCTGGCCCACACCTGGGGCTTCTCGAGCTTGATCTTCGCCCGCGGTGCCACCCACGGCCTGGATCCCCTGGTCGCCCAGGCCCATGGGGCCGGGGACCGGCCTGGGGCCAGTCGCGCCCTGCTCCAGGGGCTGGTGCTGGCTGCGCTGTTGGCGATCCCGGTCAGCCTGCTCCACCTGGTGGCCGCGCCGGGGCTGGGCCTGCTGGGGCAGCCGGTCGAGCTCCTGGACGAGGCCGGTGCCTGGTGTGCGGTCCTGGCCCTGGGCGTCCTGCCGACCCTGCTCTTCTTCACCCTGCGGCAATTCCTCCAGGGCCTGGAGCGCATGCGGCCGGCCACCGAGGCCATCCTGTTGGCCAATGTCGCCAACGTGGCGCTCAACCATGGCCTCATGACAGGGGCCTGGGGCCTGCCGGACCTGGGCGCTGTCGGCTGTGCCTGGAGCACGGTGATCTGTCAGCTCCTGATGCTGGCCTGGATCCTGGGGCGCATGCTGCCGCTCCGGGCCGCCTACCGGATCCCGCTGGCCGGCGCCGTGACCCTGGGGGGCATGGGCCACCTGCTCAGCCTGGGCCTGCCGATCGGTCTCCAGGTCTCGGTCGAGGTCTGGGCCTTCAACGTGACGAACCTGATGATGGGCTGGCTGGGGCCGCGCTTCCTGGCCGGGCACACGGTGGCGCTGAACATGGCCAGTGTCGCGTTCATGGTGCCCCTGGGCATCTCGGCGGCCGCGGCCACCCGGGTCGGCAACCTGTTGGGTGCCGGCGAGCGCTGGCAGCGGAGCGGCTGGCTGGCGCTGGGCCTGAGCGCAGCGGCGATGGTCGTGTCGGGCACCTTGTTCCTGACCCTGCCGGAGGGGCTGGCCCGTCTCTACACCGACGACCCCGAGATCCTGGCGGTCGCGGTGCTGCTCATCCCCCTGGCCGGGCTCTTCCAGCTCTTCGATGGCTTCCAGGCCGTGAGCTACGGCGTGCTGCGGGGGGCCGGCGACGTGCGCCTGCCGATGCTGGTCCCGGTCTTCGCCTTCTGGGTGTTCGGGCTCCCGGTGGCCTACACCCTCGCGTTCCAGCAGGGTCTGGGGCCCGAGGGCATCTGGTGGGGGCTCATCGGAGCCCTGGCGGTGGCGGCTCTTCTGCTGGCGTGGCGCATTCGAGTGACCGGCCGCCGGGGCGGCACCCGGGTGGGTCCCCCTGCCAAGCGGTGAAGATCGGCAGGCTGGGGTCACCGCCCACCAGGTCGAGGATGGCCACCGTGCGCTGTGCCGGCCGGCCCGCCCGCCAGGGCACCACCGAGCTGCCAACCCCGGGGTTGACGTAGACCAGCCCGCCGTCCTCCAGGAAGCTGCCGTCGACGTAGCGGACCTTGAGCACGCCCTGCCAGAAGGCACGGGTCCAGCGGGGCACGTGGAGCTGGCCGCCGTGGGTGTGACCGGACAGCACCACCGGGGCCCCCCGGGCCCACAGGTGCGGCGCCGCATCGGGCACGTGGTTCAGGGCCAGGGTGGGGGAGTTGCCCAGGCCCCGGACCGCGGCCCGGGGGTCGGCGTGGCCGGTCAGGGCGTCGTCCAGCCCCACCAGGGCCAGGGCTTCCTGGCCGGCCCACAGCCGGGTCCACCGGTTCCGCAACACCGTCACGCCGGCGGCTTCGAGCGCACGGTGCACCGCCGCACCGTCGAGCCAGTAGTCGTGGTTGCCCAGGACGGCGTAGGCCGGGGCTTCGAGGGTCGCGAGCACCTCGGTCAGCCGCGGCAGGTGCGCCAGGCTGCGGCACACGAAGTCCCCGGTGAGCACCACCAGATCCGGTCTCGCGGCGTTGGTCAGGGCGACCGCGGCCTGCTGAAGAGCCAACGGTGTGACCAGGCCGAAGTGCAGGTCCGTCAGGTGCACGACCCGGCGCCGCCCGCTCCATCGCGGGATGCGCACGGTGGCCTGGAAGGCCTGGGGGTGCAGGAAGCCGAAGTCCCGGGGGGGTGCGCTCACGGGACCAGCATGGTCACGGCCCGGCCGGCCGTCAAAGGCGTGGTAGCTTCAGGCCATGGACGTGGAGCCCGAGGGCATCCTCCAGAGCGCCGGCCTCGAGTGGGACAGCTGCACCCCCATCCCCGGCGGCCTGCAGCACGATCTGTACCGAGTGAGCTTGCGGGACAGCGGCCTGACCGTGCTCAAGGTCGGCAAGCCCGACGCGCCCTTCGGGGACACCTGGGAGCCGCTGCGCACGCATGCAGAGGGCCTGAGGGCCGAGGCCCAGGCCCTCGACTACCTGCTGCGCCAGGTCCCGGTCCCGACGCCCTACCGAGTGCTCGAGGGCGCGGTACCGGCCGCGCTGATGGGCTTCTTGAGGGGCGACTCGGCCCTCAAGAATTGGGAGCGGGGCCGGGTCTCGGTGGAGCACCTCCACGGCCTGTGCTTCACCCTGGGCCAGGCCCTGGCGGAGATCCATCGGGTCCGGCGGCCCGAGGATCCCGGCGACATCCCGGACCTGCCGGGGGCGATGCTGGAAGACGCCCGGCTGCTGCACCAGGACTTCCACCTGGGCAACGTGATGGTGGCGCGGGACGGGCTGGCGGGGTGGAAGGTCCTGGGCCTGGTGGACTGGGTCCTGTGCCGCTGGGGCCCGCGCGAGGCGGACCTGGTGGAGATGTCGATCTCGGTGTTCCGCCAGGTCCAGGGCACCCGTGCAGCGTTCCTGGGGGGCTACCGCAACGCTGGCGGTGCGCCCTTGACCCAGGAGCTGGAGAACCTGTGGGTGCACCAGGAGCTGCTGCGCCGGCTCGAGCAGGGCATCGACGACCCCAAGACCCGGGCCCGCTGGCAGATGTGGGAGCAGGACATCCGCATGGGCCGAGGGCACTACTCGTGATGCTCTTGCTGGGGTGGCTGGCCTGTGCCCAGGGGCCCAGCGGCGACCCCGTGGTCGAAGCCCACCGAGGCGGGGCCGCGCTGTGGCCCGAGAACTCCCGGACGGCCATGCTCGGGGCCATCGCCGCTGGCTTCGAGGGCCTGGAGTTCGACGTGGTGCTGACGGCGGACCGGGTCCCCGTCTTGTCCCACGACCCCACGGTCAACGCCCACACCTGCACCACGGTGGACGGGCAGCCGGTCGCCGAAGGCCTGCTGATCCAGGACTTCACCTTGCGAGAGCTCCAGGAAGGCTTCGTCTGCGGTGCGCTGCCGGACCCGGCCTTTCCCGAGGTGGCCCTGGTGCCCGAGAGCCACATGTCCTGGTCCGAGCTCCTGGTGGCGCTCACGGATCCGGCGGCCGAGGGCATGGAGGTGCACATCGACGTCAAGTACGAGCCCGACCAGACGCCTTCCGCCGACGACTTCGCCACCGCCATCCTGGAGCCCTGGTGGGTGACGGGGCTCGACAACCCCATGTTCGTCTCCGCCAACCTGGTCGACGCCCTGGCGGCGTTCCAGACCCTGGCCGAGGCCCGGGATGAGCCCTTGCGCACGTCGCTGATCTGGCCCCGCTTCACCCCCGAGACGTCCAGCACGGTGACGGGCCTCCAGCACGAGCTGCTCAAGACCCTGGGGATCGAGTCCCTCGCTGGACTGGCCCGTGACGCCGGCGCCGACGGCATCGCGGTGCCCTACCAGCTCATCGACCGGACCGGCGCCCTCGAGGCTTGGCAAGCGGGCATCGACGTGCGGGTCTGGACCTTGAATGACACGACCCTGCTCGACGAGTACTGCGACTGGCCCATCGGCGGCGTGATCACCGACATCCCGGATCAGGCCCCATGTGGCTGAGTCTGCTCACCGGCACCGCCCTGGCCCTGCCCGTCGGCTTCGACCGCGTCGACGTGGTCAGCCAGGCCCCCGGCACCTGGCTGCACGACGAGGTCGCGCTCTTCGGGGTGTACGCCACCGGGCCAGCCCTGCGCTTCGCCGAACAGCTGACCCTGGTGTGGACCCTGCCGGTCGAGGGCCTGACCTTGCAGACGTCGCTGGCGACACAGTCCCTGGACTACGAGGGTGCGCTCGGGCGCCGAGGCGACTGGAGCGGGTGGTGGCACTTCGGGGTCCAGACCCGACTGCTGGTGCCCAGCGGCTACCACTTCGGGCTGGCCGCACGCTGGCGCTGGCTCCGGGTCGGCGCGGGCCTGTCCGTGTTCAGCGGCGCGGGCTGGGGCAACCTGCGCTGGGACGGCTGGCGCATCCTGCCGACGGTGGGGCTGGGGGTCGGCCGGAGCCGCTGAGCCGGTCAGCCCTGGGTGGGCGTCCAGCCGGCGTCCCGGATGAAGCTCGAGTCCAGGTACTCCCGCTCGATCACGGTGGCCATCTCCTGGGCGTCCCGGTAGCGCTCGTAGTCGACGCGGATGACCGGGACCGTGCGCGAGATGTTCTGGATGAAGGCGTGGTACTCCCGGTGCAGGGCTCGCAGGTAGTCCATGGAGATGCCGCTCTCCACGTCGCGGCTGCGCTCCTGGATGCGGGCCATGCTCGTCTCGGGCGACAGGTCCAGGAACACGATGACGTTGGGCCGCCGCATGAAGTTGGACATGTGCTTGAAGAGGTTCAGGTAGGTCCGGTAGTCCCGCCTCTCCATGATGCCCTCGTCGGCGAGCATCTTGGCGAACACGGCGTCCTCGTAGATCGTGCGGTCCTGGACCCCGCCACCGCCTCGCCAGATGATCTCCTGGTGCTGCTGGAAGCGACGGTTCAACAGGTAGATCTGGGTGGCAAAGGCGTACCGGGGCGTGTCCCGGTAGAAGTCCGCCAGGTACTCGTTGTCCTGGACCGGCTCGTAGTAGACGGGCAGGTCCAGGTGCTCGCCAAGGGCGGTCGCCAGGGTGGTCTTGCCGGCGCCGATCAGGCCCGCGATGCCGATGAAGAGGTCCTGGAGGGTCTCGCGCTGCACGCCGGCTCCTGGGTCGAGGACCCGCCGCGTAACGTGCTCAAGACCGCCAGCGCCGCCACGCCCGCTCCCACTCCTGGGGGCTGAAGAGACAGACATAGAAAGCCAGCGTGACCCACGTGAAGGGCCCCACGTCCATGAGCAGGAACACGCCCAGGTGCATGGGCACGCCGATGGCCACGAAGGCGTCCCGCCACCGCAGCCGGTTGAACCCTGCCCGCAGCCGGCCGGGGCGGTCGGCCGTACGGCGGAAGTAGAGCGCCAGGAGCACCAGGGGCGCGGCGAGCTCGAACAACCAGGTCCCGGCCGTGGCCAGCTGGGTCAGGGGGTAGACATGGGCCAGCCAGCTCATGTCAGCCCGGTGCCAGCTGGGCTGCTGGAGGATGTAGTACAGGGCCGAGAAGCCGCCGACCGGGGTCCAGTGGGCCGAGAGCTTCTGCAGCCCGGTGCTGCTGTAGACCAGCACGAGCTGGTAGAGCACCAGGGTCCGGGGCCACGCGGGCACCGGGGTGGGGTCGTGCCAGCTGCCCGTGCGGCGTCGGCAGCGCCAGGACAGGGTCTGGTCGCCGCCGGCGAGCACCAGGAGCCAGAGCCCATTGGCCAGGAGCTCGTCATAGGAGCCGCCGGCCTGGCCGTTGATGTCGGACACGCCCAGGAACAGCTGCAGGGTCACGAACGTGGCCAGCCGACCGCCCACGCCGAGGGTGAGCAGCAGCCCACCGGCCACGCTGCCCCAGACCAGGGGCCAGACCACCTGGGGGGTGGCGCCGCCGAGCTGCTCGACCAGCCACGTCGACCGCGCCAGCTTGCGGATGCCCCCGTGGTCACTGCCGAGCCAGATCACCTGGACCAGGTCGTGGGCGACCACCGTGCCGACCGTCGCGATGACGCAGAGACCGCAGGCGATGCGGAACAAGGCCAGGCTGGTGCCCGGCTCCGCCCGGGCGAGCCAGGCCAGCCAGCGGGACCACAGGCTCATCGGTGGTCCTCCAGCTCGAAGTGCAGGGTGCTGTGCCAGCGGCCCTTGGGGCGTCGATCCTCGCGGACCTGTTCCGGAGACGCGGTCTCGTACTTGTAGAGCCGGAGCCGGACCCAGCGGGCCTCCGGCTGCTCGGACGCCACCTGGTGCGCGACCCAGGTGCCGAATTCCTTGTAGGCGTTGCGGTAGTGCTTCCAGCCATAGCGGAACACCGACGCCCGCATCCGATCGTGATCCAGCTGGGTCCGGTGCCAGTCCAGGGTGTCGTGCCGGGCCTCGTACAGGGGCGTCCAGGTCGCCGTGCGCCGGTCGTCGTCGACGCTGGTGTCGATGCTCAGCCGCGACGGGAAGCGGTGGGGGGCCACGAACATGCGCCATGACTGCCAGGTTCCGCAGTGCTTGTAGTAGGGCATCAGCGGCTCGAGCACCGCCTTGCGCCGCTTCATGACCACGCTGGCCAGGTCCCAGAGCCGGTCCTCGAGCTCCGAGGACGTGATCGCGATCCCCAGGCTGTTCAGCCGCTCGGTCCAGGCCCGGAACTCGGCCTGCACCGTGCCGTCCTTCCAGGCGCTGCGCGCCATGCCCCCCGAGGGGGCCGGCGCCGCCATGAGGGTGATCGCCACGAGGTGGAACAGGACGAAGACGCCCAGGATGTGGCGGAGCGGGCCGCGGGAAGAGGGCATGGGACCAGGCCAGGGGACAATGCGTGTCCATACCGTCCCTGGCCCCCTGTTCCAAGCCCCCAGGTCCCGCTTGCCCGTCTTTGCCCTGCCCCCTGAGCACGTCTTCCCGGATCCGGCCCTGGCCAGGCCCGACGGCTTGCTCGCGGTGGGGGGCGACCTGCACCCGGCTCGGGTGTTGCTGGCCTACACCCTGGGGATCTTTCCCTGGTACTCCGAGGGCCAGCCCGTGCTCTGGCACTCGCCAGACCCCCGCTTCGTGCTCTACGCCAGCGACTTCCGGGTGCCGCGCAGCCTGCGCAAGGTGGTGCGCAGGGGGGGCTTCCGCCTGACCCTGGACCAGGCCTTTGCCCAGGTCATCGCGGCCTGCGCGCAAGCGGCCAGGCCCGACCAGCACGGGACCTGGATCACCGGCGAGATGGGCAGCGCCTACAGCGAGCTCCACCGGCTGGGCTTCGCCCACTCGGCCGAGGCGTGGCTGGGCGACGAGCTCGTCGGCGGGCTGTACGGGGTCTGCGTCGGGCGCATGTTCTTCGGAGAGTCGATGTTCGCCCGGGTCGACGACGCGTCCAAGGTGGCCTTCGTCGCGCTGTTCCGGCAGCTCGAGCGCTGGGGCTTCGACGTGATCGACTCCCAGGTCCGCACGGACCACCTGGCCCGATTCGGGGCTCGGGACATTTCCCGCGATCGCTACCTGGAGTTGCTACAGGAGCGGATCCGCGACCCCCGACCCCGTCGAGGATGGGCTTTTGAGCCCACCTGCCTGGACCAGCTGGTCGAGGATCCAGCCCGCAGCCAGTTCCGCGCCACTCCCTGAGCGGGCATGGGGCACAGGGCGGGGGCGGGACCACAGCGTCGCCAGGGCCGCATCGACCCCACCCGTGACCTTCACGTCGCCCCGGGCGGCCATGGGCTCGGCCAGGAACGGGGTCTCGGGCCAGTCCTGGCGAGGGAGCCACGCCAGGGGGGTGCCGGCCAGCATCGCCTCGGCCAGGATGCCGTAGCCGGGCTTGGTCAGCACCGCGTCGACCCCGGCCACCAGCGCCGGGTAGGGCACGTCCCTGACCCAGAACACGTCGGGCCTCTCCAGGGGGGCCATGGGCGGGGCGAGCACCCACCGCACCCCGGGGAGCTGCGGCAGGCGCCGATCCAGATCGGCCAGGCCCAGCCCGCCAAAGGACACCAGCACGTGGCGGTGGGTGTCGGGAAAGACGTGGGCCGGGCGCCGCCGGCCGACCAGCGGGCCCTCGGTGACCCCTTGAAAGCCCGTCAGGCCGGGACCGGGCCACAGGTGCAGAGCCTGGTGAGGCGCTTGCCAGGCTCGGAAGCGGGCGGCCCAGGGTGCCAGGGCCGGGAAGTGGTCGTAGATCCAGGCCCAGTCGAAGTTGGCCACCGCGACGGCGGGCAGGCCCGCTCGCCGGGCTGCCTCGAGGCCGGGCGGCGGCGCGTCGGCGATCACCCCCATCAGGTCCTGGCCCGCCAGGTGCGCGGCCAGCCGGTCCACCGCGGGATCGCTGCAGCGCTCGGCCAGCAGGGCCTGGGTCCTCGCCAGGTCCACGCGCAGGCTGTCGGGCTGGGCCAGGCCCACGTCGATGGCCCAGGTCACATGATCCGGGTCGGCCAGGGTGCCGGCGAGGACCAACCGTGGCGCCGCGGTGTAGAACACCGGCTCGATGCCCTGGTCGCGCAGCGCCGCGCCGATGGCCAGCTGCCGGGTCAGGTGACCGAAGCCGTGGGCGGTCACCAGGACGGCGACCCGATCGCTCACCACACGCTCACAGGCACTTGATGACACCCTCGACACCACGCAGGGCGGCGTAGGCGGCGCGGACCTCGTCGGCGCTCTGGACCACGACCTTGACCCGCACAGCCGTCCACCGGCCCTTGCTCGAGGGCTTGGAGTCCAGGTCCACCACGGCGCGCCCGGTGCTGGCCTCGACCGCCTGGCGGCACTGGGAGGACAGGGCCGGGGTGGTGGCCCCGACCGCCCGAAAGGTCCACGGGGTCGGGAACTCGACCAGGTCCTCGAGCTGGGGAACGTCGTCGGCCATGGCGGCCACAGCTAACCCGGGACGGGCTGCTACGGTGCCGCCATGCCCCCCTCCACCCGCACCCGTCGCACGGCCGACGAGAGCCGCCAGGCCCTGGTCCAGGCGGCCCTGGCCCTGTTCCGGGAGCGGCCGCCCGACCGGGTAGGGGTCCGGGAGATCGCCGCGTCCGCCGGGGTGAACCACGGCCTGGTCCACCGGCTCTTCGGCGGCAAGGACGCTCTGGTCACGGCGGTCCTGCGCGAGGTCTTTCGCGAGACCGGGATCGCCATCTCGTCGGGGCTCGACGACGATCTGGCCCAGGCCCTGAGCGGGGGACTGGACGTGCTCGCCCGGGAGCGGTGGGTGGTCGACGTGGTCGCCCACGTGATGCTCCGGACCCGCTCGGCCGACGGGGTGCCGGGGGCCACCATGATGCCCATCCTGCGGGAGCGGCTCGGGGACCGGGCCACAGACGACCTGGCCATCACCGTCGCGACCGCCGAGGCCGCGACTCTGGGTTGGCTGCTCTTCGAGCCCCTGGTCGCCCGCGGCACGGGCCTCGACGGCCGCTCGGCCGACGAACGCCGGGCCGGTGTGGCCCGCGTGCTCGCCAAGATGCTGCGCGCCGCCCTTGACGAGGTCGAACCGCCCTTGTAGTCAGTGACTACAATTTGACTGGAGCCCACCCATGGGAGCCCTCTCCTCTGACAAGGTCGTCGTCACCTGTGCCCTGACCGGGGTGCTCACGAACCCGGAGCAGCACCCGGTTCCGGTCACGCCAGAGCAGATGGCGGCCGAGGCCCTGGACGCCTGGAACGCCGGCGCCACGTGCTTCCACGTGCACTTTCGGGACCAGAGCCCTGGGCTGGGTCACCTGCCCAGCTGGGACCCGGCGGTGGCCAAGGCGATCTCCGATGCGATCCGCGACGCCTGCCCAGGCGCGGTCATGAACTTCTCGACGGGGGTGATGGGCGACGACATCTCCGGACCTCTGGCCTGCCTCGAGGCCTGCCGACCCGAGGTCGCGGCCATGAACGCCGGGTCGCTGAACTACCTCAAGACCCGCCGGTCCGGTGGGTGGGCCTGGCCCCCGCTCTTGTTCGACAACAGCGTGGACAAGATCACCGGCTACATCGACGTGATGGATCGGCTCGGCATCACCCCCGAGTGCGAGTGCTTCGACACTGGCATCGTGCGCTCGCTGGCCATGCTGAAGCAGGTGGGCCTGCTCAAGGGCGACGTGCACGCCAGCTTGGTGATGGGCGTGGCGAGCGGCATGCCGGCCAAGGCGAGCTGGCTACCCCTGCTGCTCGAGGAGCTCCCCCCCGGCGCCCACTGGCAGGCCATCGTGATCGGCCGCCAGGAAGTGTGGGACGTGCACCGCGCCACGGCCGAGCTCGGCGGCCACATGCGCACCGGGGTCGAGGACACCTTCTACCTGCCCGACGGGGCCAAGACCTCGGGCAATGGTCCGCTCATCGAAGCCCTGGTCCAGGTGGCCCGGGACGCGGGCCGCACCGTCGCCACCGCCGACGAGACCCGGGCCTTCCTGGGGGCCCCGTGACCCCACTGCGCAGTCGGGTCGACCCCCGGAGCGAGGGGTTCCTGGCCAACCGGGCTGCGAACCTGGCCGACTGCGAGCGCCTGCAGGCCGAGCTCGCCACCAGCCGTGAGGGCGGCGGCGAGCGCTACAATGACCGGCACCTGGGTCGGGGCAAGCTGCTTCCCAGGGAGCGCATCGAGCGCCTGCTGGACCCGGGCAGCCACTTCCTGGAGCTCTGCCCGCTGGCCGGCCGCGACGTGGACCTCATCAAGAGCGGCGCCGGCGTGGTCGGCGGCATCGGGCTGGTCTCGGGGGTCGAGTGCCTGCTCACCGCCAGCGAGTCCACGGTCCAAGGCGGCGCGGTCAACGAGATCGGGGTGAAGAAGAGTCAGCGGCTCTCGGACATCGCCTTGGAGAACCGGCTGCCCGGCATCTCCTGCATCGAGTCCGCCGGGGCCGATCTGCCGAACCAGGCCAGCATCTTCCTACCCGGCGGCCGGATCTTCCGGGACCTGACCCGCCGCTCCAGGGCCGGGCTTCCCAGCATCTGCCTGGTGTTCGGCAGCAGCACCGCCGGCGGCGCGTACGTCCCGGGCATGAGCGACTACGCGGTCTTCGTCCAGGACGCAGCCCGGGTCTACCTGGCCGGTCCGCCCCTGGTGAAGATGGCCACCGGCGAAGTCGTGGACCACGAAACCCTGGGCGGCGCCGAGATGCACAGCCGCAGCTCTGGGGTCAGCGACTTCCTGGCGGCCGACGAGATGGACGCCCTGCGGCTCGGCCGGGCGCTCATGGCCGCCATCCGCTGGCAGAAGCAGGGTCCGCCGCCGACGGGTCCTGGCGATGCCCCGCTGTACGACCCCCAGGAGCTGCTGGGTGTGGTCAGCCCCGATCCGCGCCAGCCCTACGACGCCCGGGAGATCATCGCCCGGATCGTCGACGGCTCCCGGCTGCTGGAGTTCAAGCCCCTCTACGGCAGCACGCTGGTCTGCGGCTTCGCCGATCTCCACGGCTACCGGGTCGGGGTCCTGGCGAACAATGGCGTGCTGTTCTCGGAGTCCGCGAACAAGGGCGCCCAATTCATCCAGCTCTGCAACCAGCGGGACATCCCGCTGATCTTCCTCCAGAACATCAACGGCTTCATGGTCGGCCAGGCCTACGAGGAAGGCGGCATCATCAAGAACGGTGCCAAGCTCATCAACGCCGTGAGCAACTCGACCGTGCCGGCCATCACGGTCATGGTCGGTGCGTCCTTTGGCGCCGGCAACTACGCGATGATGGGGCGGGCCTATGCGCCCCGCTTCGTGTTCACCTGGCCCACCCACCGGATCGCCGTGATGGGGGGCGAGCAGCTCGCCGGCACTCTGGACATCGTGCGCCGGGAAGCCGCCGCCAAGAAGGGCCAGGAGGTCGACGAGCAGAGGCTCGGCTTCATGAAGCAGATGCTCACCGACCAGATCGACCGGGAGAGCGACCCCTACTTCGCCACCGCCCGGATCTGGGACGACGGCCTGATCGATCCGCGGGACACGCGCACCGTCCTGGGCATCGCCCTGAGCGCGGCCCACTCCGCCCCGGTCCAGGGCACCACCTCCTGGGGAGTGTTCCGCCACTGATGACGCGTTCGATCAACAAGCTCCTGATCGCCAACCGCGGCGAGATCGCGGTCCGGATCGCCGCCACAGCCAGCTGCTGGGGCATCCGCACCGTCGCCGTGCACTCCAGCGCCGACGACGACGCACCCCACGTGCGCGCCTGCGACGAGGCCGTCCGCATCGGCGGGCCCGCGCCCGCGGAGAGCTACCTTCGCGCCGACGCCTTGATCGAGGCTGCCCGTCGGACCGGCGCCGACGCGGTGCACCCGGGCTACGGCTTCCTCAGCGAGAACGCCGCCTTTGCTCAGGCCGTGCTGGACGCCGGGCTCACCTGGGTCGGTCCCCCGCCAGAGGCCATCGCCACGATGGGCTCCAAGGCCGCTGCGCGCCAGCTGGCCGAGTCCCTGGACGTGCCGGTCCTGCCTGGCTCCACCGACGTCTCGCTCTCGGCCGCCGAGGCGATCGGCTGGCCGGTGCTGGTCAAGGCCGTGGCGGGCGGCGGCGGACGAGGCATGCGCGTTGTCGAGGATCCGGCGGACTTCGAGACCGCCTGTGAGACCGCCTCCCGCGAGGCTGCGTCGGCCTTCGGCGACGGCACCCTGCTGCTGGAGAAGTACCTGCAGCGACCGCGGCACGTGGAGATCCAGGTCTTCAGCGACACCCTCGGCACCCACATCCACCTCGCCGAGCGGGAGTGCTCCATCCAACGGCGCCACCAGAAGGTCATCGAGGAGCACCCCTCCCTCGCCCTGGACGACGCCCTCCGGGAGCGCATGGGCGCAGAGGCCGTGAAGCTCGCCCAGGGCATCGGCTACGTCGGCGCCGGGACGGTGGAATTCCTGGTCGACGACTCCGGAGGCTTCTACTTCCTGGAGATGAACACCCGGCTCCAGGTGGAGCACCGGGTGACCGAGGGCGCCTACGGCTTCATCGACCTGGTGGAGTGGCAGCTGCGCGTGGCCTGGGGTGAGCCGCTCCCGGAGCTGCCGCCGCGTCGCTTCGCCTGCGTCGAGGCCCGGCTCTACGCCGAGGACCCGGACGCCGGCTATGCACCTCGCACCGGGCGGGTCCTGGACCTGCACCTGCCCCTCAAGCTGGGCGTCCGGATCGACGCCGGGGTGGAGGAGGGCTCCGCGGTGTCCACCCACTACGACCCGATGCTGGCCAAGGTCATCGCGGTCGGAGACGACCGGGACCAGGCCCGGCGACGCTTGATCCTGGGGCTCGAGGATCTCAGCGTCCTGGGCGTGGTCACCAACCTCGACCACCTGCTCCGGGTCCTGCGCCACCCGGCCTACGCGGTCGGGGACCAGCACACCGGCTTCCTGGTCGAACACGCGGACGACCTGGCGCCGCCGGACGCCAGCGAGCGCGCCCGCTGGGCCCTGCTGGCCGCAGCGACCCTCACCCTGGCGCAGCCGCGAGATGTGCTGCCCGGCATCGAGCGGGGCTGGCGCAACAGTCGCTGGCGGGACCCGAGCCTGCACCTGGGGGGCGGCGAGGTGCACTGGCGGGTTGCCGGCGAGGGCTGGCGGCTCACGGTCGATGGCCAGGCCCACCAGGTGGCGCTGCTCTCCCAGGACGGCGCGGCGGTGCGGCTCCGGGTCGACGGCCTGACCCGCGGCCTGCGGGTGGCCAGCGACGACACGACCTGGTGGGTGCACGCCCTGGGCGGTGTCGCGACCGTGTCCATCGACGAGGCCTGGCCCGCTCCCCAGGACGAGGCCGCCGCGGGTGCCTGCGTGGCCCCGATGCCCGGCAAGGTGCTGAGCGTGGCGGTCGAGGTGGGCCAGGCGGTGACCGAGGGCCAGCTCCTCGCGACCCTGGAGGCGATGAAGACCGAGCATCGGCTGCTGGCCCCGCGGGACGGCGTGGTCGCGGCCGTTCAGGCCAGGGTCGGAGACCAGGTGGACGCCGGCGCGGTGCTCGTGGCGCTGGCGGACGAGGAGTAGTTCGGCCTCCTGGGGCGTAGGGTGGGGGAGACCATGTTCTTCCTGCCCCTGCGAGACCACCCGAACCCCGAGGGCTTCCGCCCGTGGGTGACCTGGGCGCTCATCGCGGTGAACGTGGCCGTCTTCGTCCTGGCCACGTCGACCGCGACCCTGAACGCGTGGGGCTTCCGGCCCGGCCAGCCCGAAGCCGCGGACGTGTTCACCAGCATGTTCCTGCATGCCGGTGTCCTGCACCTGGCCGGAAACATGCTCTTCCTGTGGATCTACGGCGACAACGTCGAGCACCGCCTGGGCCACGGGCGCTTCCTGCTGGCCTACCTGGCGACCGGCGCAGCCGCGGTGGCTGGCCACGCCGCCCTCACCCCGGACTCCTTGGTGCCGATGGTCGGCGCCAGCGGGGCCATCTCGGGGGTGCTGGGCTTCTACTTCCTGTGGTTCAAGCACCACCGGGTCGAGGTGCTGGGCGCGGTCTTCCCCTTCTGGTTCGGACGCATCCACGTGCCGGCCCGGGTGCTGCTCGGGGCCTACGTGGTGCTGGACAACCTGCTGCCCCTGCTGACCACCACCGGCGGCTCCGTGGCCTACGGCGCCCACCTGGGCGGGTTCTTTGCCGGGATCGTGGGCGCGGCGGTGGTCTTCCGGGGCCGTCGGCCGCCCGCGGGCCGGCCTCCAGGCTGGCGTCCCGCACCGCTGCCGGGCGGTCTGGAGCGCCAGTCGGGCTGGTCGAAGCGCCTGCCGGGCCGGAAGCGCCCCCGCTACTGACGCTGATCCAACCACCGCAGCACGTTCCGCCGCGCGATGGAGAGGATCAGCCCCTGGGGGTTGATGCCCGGGGTGTCGGGCAGGATGCTGCTGTCGTTGAGCCAGAGCCCGTCGGTGCCGTGCACCGCGCCCCAGCTGTCGGTGATCCCGGCCGCGCCCATCGGGCAGGTGGCGTGCAGGTGGATGGCGGAGAGCGACGCGTTCTCGTAGGTCACGGCGCCCTCCAACCCGCTGGCCTGGCTCGCTGAGGTGAGGTCGTGGCCCCCTACCAGAGGGCTGAAGACGTGCTCCGCCCCCGCGGTGAAGAGCAGCTTGCAGAGCCGGGACAGGCCCAGGCCCAGCAGCGCGAGGTCTTCGACCGACACCGGAAAGCGCACCAGGGCCTCCTTGAACACCGGCAGGTTGCGCACGACGCCTCGGCGGTTGGCCATGATCTTCACGTAGAAGATCGCCGTGCGCCGCCAGTCCTCGAGGGCCCTGGCCCGCTCGGTGGGGCTGCCGGGCATCCAGAGGGCGAGGTGGGCGAGAGAGCTGTGGCTGCAGCCGAGGGTCATCCAAGGCTTGAACTCCTCGACCTGCTGCACAGGCACCCCCAGTCGGGGGTCGTTCATCGGCTCGGGGAAGCGGGCGGCGACCCGGATCATCGGGTTCAGGGCCAGGGTGTCGCCGACCCGACCCCGCAGGCCGCTGCGTCGGAGCAAGAGTGGGGTCTGGATGGCGCCGCAGCAGACGAAGGTGCTCTCGGCGCGGATGCGCAGCCGGACGGGCCCGCTGTCCCTCTGCTGCACGGCGACGGCCCCGGTGACCCGGCCGCCCTGGCGGATCAATCGCTGGGCTCGGGTGCGCGGGTGCAGCCGTGCGCCGGCCGCCAGGGCCCGAGGCACAAAGGTCTCCCGCATCGAGCGGCGCACGCCCATCGGGTCCTGGCCCGGGTAGGACCAGAAGCGGTGGATCTCGCTGTTCTTCCAGCCCAGGGCCTCGGCGCCTTCGATGAGCTTGCGCGAGTGGGGTCCCACGCCGCCGGGGCGGGTCGACACGCCGACCGCCTGCTCCACGGCATCGATGTGCGGGGCCAGAGCGTCGCCGCCGAAGTCCTCGAGCTGGCCCTCGAGCGCCCACCGGTCCAGGACCTCGGCCATCGGTCGGTGGTAGAGCCCGGCGTTGATCTCGCTGGCCCCGCCCACGCAGCGTCCCTCGACATAGGTGACCTTGGTCTTGCCCAGGGCTGGGGTCAGGCCGTCGTTGCGGTACTTCTGGGCCATCTCCTCGAGGGAGTGGGCCGGCGCCGAGTTCAGGGACAGATCGCGGCCCTCCTCGAGCAGGACCACGTCGAGGCCCGCCTCGGCGAGCATCGCCGCGGTCATCGCCCCACCGGGGCCGGAGCCGATCACGAGGACGTCGGCGGTCAGGGACTCCTGCTTCAGTGCGGGTCCTCCCGGCCGGACCAGAACACGAAGGTGCCCATCTTCTCGTAGAACTCGACCGTGTCGCGCATCAGGCCCAGGGGCGAGCCCTGCCAGGCGGCGACCTGGCGCTCGCGATGGGGTCGGGAGAGGGCGCGGAAGCGCCGCCCGCCAGTGAGCAGGCCCCACCAGTCAAACACCACCGTGAGGAGCTGCATGCCCAGCCCCATGTAGCGGGGCATGGCCGACACCTTGCGCACGACCTCGGTGGTGGTGACGTCGATCTCTGCAGCCAGGGCGTGCTCCTGGTCCGGGGGCACCACGAAGCATGCGACGAGCGCCCTGACGACCGGGATCATGGGCGGAGTGTACAGTCTGGGCCGGGCGCACCGGGAGGTTCATGGCCGCGGACGTGACCTGGATCGAGGTGAACAGCGGGCGCGTCTTCCGGGTGCCGGGGGACACGCCCCTCCCGATGGGCGAGGGGGTCGTGCGCAACCTGAAGGGCGAGCGGCTCGACGTCGACCTGGCTGCGCTGGAAGCCTTCGAGGTCCCGCGCGAAGAGGCCTTCCGCCAGGTCCGGGACGATCTGGGCGGGTTCCTGGGCACTCTGGGTCAGGGGCTGATGGGCGAGGTCGAGAAGCTGGAGCCCACGGTCCGGGACCTGGGCGAGCGGCTGCAGCAAGGCGCGGCCCAGGCCAACGTGGCCGATGCCTTGGACGGGGTCGGGGACCGGCTGAAGCTCTGGGCCAGCACCCTGCGCGGTGGCCAGGGACCGGCCGCTGGAGCCGGGGCCAAGGCCGATGCCCCCCCGACCCAGCGCCTGTGCCCGGCCTGCTTCGCGCTGGTCGTGGACCCGGTCACCTGCGCCAGCTGTGACTTCGACCTGGGCCAGGAGCCCCCCGTGAGCCTGACCCCCTTGGACTACGCCGAGACGGATCGGGTGGACTGTGGGGCCTGTGCCGCACCCATCCTGGTCACGGCCCGGCGCTGTGCGGCCTGCGGCGCTCGCCAGGGCCGTACCCTCTGATTCCCTACAGGGCGGGCCTGGGCGTCCGTTTCGGGGCCTGGAGTGCCCCATGCGCGCAGCGGCCCGACGTCTGTCCAGAGCCATCCAGCAGGTCCAGCAGGGGGATCTGCCCGGCGCCCTGAGCACCGCCCAGAAGGTGGTGCGCTACAACCCTGAGTACGCCGAGGGGCGCTTCATCCTGGGCATGCTCTGCCGGGACAGTGGGCGGCTCGACGAGGCCTTGGAGCACCTGGAGCACGCGGTGCGGTCTCGGCCGCGCGACGCGGCGATCGTCGACGCGCTGGGCACCGTGCACCACGCGAGCGGTCGCTTCCGAGAGGCCAGGCAGGCCTTCCTGACGGCGGTGAAGCTGGATCCGAGTGCGCCGGCGGCCCTCTACAACCTGGGCAGCGCCAGCCTGGAGGTCGGGGATGATCAAGCCGCCCGCGACTGCTTCCAGCGGCTGTGCGAGCTGCAGCCCCGAGACCCCGAGGTCTGGCTGAACCTGGGGGTCAGCCAGGCCCGGCAGGGCCACCTCCAGCAGGCGACCGCCGCGCTGCGCCGGGCGACGGCGCTGGATCCGAGCAGCGCCTCCGCGTGCATGAACCTGGCCGGCGTGCTGGCCCACCTGGGGCACCTCGAAGAGCCCGGCGAGTGCTATCGCCGGGCCTGTGAGCTCGAGCCCGGCAGCCCGCGTCCCCACCAGCGCCTGGGCTGGTACCTGGCCGGTCGCGGACAACACGGGGCAGCCCGTGAGGCCTTCGAACAGGCCCTGGTGCTGGACCCGAGCAGCGGGCCGGCGGCGGCCGGGTTGGCCCACCTGGCAGAAGCGGCAGGTCAGGTCCAGGAAGCGCGGGCCTTGCTGGCGCCGCACCTGGTCGCGTCCGGAGGGGACGTGCGGGTGGCGTCGACCTGGGCGGCCATCTGCCTCCGCTTGGGGTGTCCCCAGGACGCCATCTGCGTGGTCCAGCCCCTGGCCGAGCGTGCCCTTCCGGCCCTCGAGGAGGCCAGGCTCCGGTTCGCCCTGGGCAATCTGGAGCACGCCAGCGGGCAGCCCGAGCGCGCCTTCCAGAACTGGCTGCGGGCCAACGAGCGCTTGGGACTGGGCTGGGACCTGGTCGCGGCCAGGGCCCGCACCGACCGCATCCAGCGGGCCTGGGCCGATCCGTCGACCCTGGCCAGGGCGAGCCACGGCGACCTGCGCCCGATTTTCGTCTTGGGTCTGCCCCGCTCGGGCACCAGCCTGACCGAGCAGATCCTGGGCTGTCACTCCGGGGTGCGCCCGGCGGGCGAGCGAGAGGAGCTGCGGCAGCTTGCGCTGCGCCAGGGCCGGGGCTGGGCGGACACCGCAGCGGCCATGGACGCCCCTGCTCTGGATGCCGTGGCTCGGGAGTACCTGTGGGCCGTGGCCGGCCCCGAGGGCGGAGAGCGCCGGGTGACGGACAAGATGCCGGTGAATTTCCGCTACATCGGCTGGATTCGCCAGCTCTTTCCCCAGGCCCACATCGTGCACCTCCAGCGCCACCCGCTGGACGTCGCTCTGAGCTGTCTCCGCCAGCACTTCGTGGGTCGGGCCAACGGGTGGAGCACTTCCCTCGACGGCATCGCCAGCTTGATCGCCGAGCATGACGCGCTCATGGCCCACTGGCGGGCCCAAGGCACCGAGGACCTCCACGTCGTGCGCTACGAGGACCTGGTGACCCGGCCCGAGGCCACGGTCCGCCAGCTGCTCGACCGCGTGGGCCTGCCCTTCGAGGACGCCTGCTTGCGCCCCCACGAGAGCGCCCGCCAGGTCCACACCGCGAGCTACGCCCAGGTCCAGGAGCCCATCCACAGCGGCGCCGTCGACAAGTGGCACCGCTATGCCACCCAGCTCCGCCCCCTCGCCCACGCCCTGGGCCTGGAAGACCAGGTCGACGCCGTGCTGGAGCGAGGAAAACAGGGGTCAGGAACCTCTGGTTAACACTTATTCTATAAGGGTTAACCAGAGGTTCCTGACCCCTGTTCTTGCGTCATGGAACGGCGTGAAAACCAGATGTAGGGATTCACTGCTGCCGATCGATCTGTGGGGCATGTGATCCCGTTAGGGCCGATGTCGCCGGGACCACTCAGTAGTCCGTCGTCCGGGTCCGATGGAACTCCGGCAGCTCCTCCTGGCGGGCCACGGCCTGGCGCCACAACAGGTGGTCGACCTCGAGCATCGTCACGTGCGGCCAGAGGGGCACGAGGGCCTGGCGCATCCACTCGGCGGCGACCACGGTGGCTGCCCTCAGGGCGATCTCTTCGTCGCAGCCGCGGGCGAGCTCTCGGCGGGCTGCGATGTGGTCCGCCAGAGCGGGCGCGAGGGTGAGCACCCCCAGGCCCTGGAGGATCTGAGGCAGCCGGTAGTCGGCGTAGGCCGTCAGGGCTTCCCGGTCGGCCAGATCCCCCGGGCCCTGGCCCTGGAGCCGGCCGATGATCATGCCCGTGCACAGCTGGGCCCGCTTGCGGAAGGGCAGCGCGGGCCCGCGGGTGTCCTCCCAGCTGGGGCACGCGGTCACCAGCCGTTCGACCAACGCTGCCGCGGTGTCGACGTCGACCAGGCCCAGGGCACCGCCGTGGGCATCGAGCGCCGCGCCCAGCTCGCGCAGGCCCGCCGCCCGCTCGTCCAGCATGGGCAAGGTGCCCGCGCCCGGCGCAGCGGCCAGCCACGCCCCCAGGTCGTCTGGACCGACGCTCTGGAGCACCCGCCCGCGCCAGAGCGCGGTGCCCCGACGGATCTGGTGGGCAAAGGCCACCATGATGCCCAGGGCCTCGTCTCCTTGACCCACCGGCCGCCCGTCGACCTGGGTCCACCAGCGCGGCGAGCCCGGCTCTGGCCAGTAGCAGTAGTTCACGGCGTTGTAGGCCAGCAGCCAGCCGACGACCTTTTCGGGGCGGTCCATCAGGAAGCCCGGATCGTTCCAGGTCGGCAGCCGTAGCAGGTCGGGCGGGGCCTCGTGCACGGCCCGGTTCGCCGCCGCGCGGTCCAGGGACAGGTGTGGGGTCTCGCCGAGGACCCGCTCGCAGGCGAACAGCAGGCTCATGGCAGCGCTCCTCGCAGCACCCGGCGCACCGCAGCGCCGTGGGTCTCGACTCGACCTGGCAGGGCCACAAGCTTGCCGCCCCAGGGGCGTCCGTTCAAGGTCGCCGGACCCGGCGCTGCCCCGAGCATCACCGCTGCGTGCAGCAGCCCGTGACCGTGGACGTGGTCCGGATCGGCCTGGATCCGGTGGTAGGCGCAGGGCAGGTCCCGCAGCAGCGCCCACGGCTCCGGGGGGCCGGCGCCGTTCAGATCCGCATGGAGCTCAGCCTCTGCCGTGGCCGGGTCCACGTCTCGCAGGCGGCGCAGGGAGCGTCGGTCGGCGGGCGCCTCGACGTCGACCAGGAAGGCGGGCCGTGCGCGATCCAGGGCCATGAGCGCTGGGAGCACACCCGCCGACCACGTCAGCCACCCAGTCGGAGCGCCCTCTGCCGCCGCTGCCGCGAAGACGGCAGCGGCTTCGTCGCCGTGGTGTGGCGAGCCGGGCTCGAAGGGCGCCGACCGGTCCCAGAGCCACACCGCCAGGTCGTCGCCGAGCTGGCGAGGGTCCAGTCCCACCGGCAATAGGCCCGTGCGCAGACCGCCGGCGGTGCCGCTGACGGACACGACCACCGCCGCCCGGGGTGACGCCGCACCGAAGCGCCACAGGGGCACGTCTCGGGTCCCGACTCTCAGGGTCCGGTGCTGCCCTTGGGTCAGCCAAGGGGCCACTGGGGGCGCCAGCGTCCCCCCTCGGGCTGCCCGCACCGCGCCGGTGGCCCAGCTCACCGGATCCCACCGCTCCATCAGCCAGCTGGGCCCATCCCGCCGCAGATCCCAGGGGTCCAGGGCGCCCGCCAGGCCAGTGCCCGCCGGCTCTTCCCGCGAGCCCTCGACGGCCTCCCACGCCGCCACGATGTCTCGGGGCAGCGCCGGCTCCACAGCCCGCTCCAGGGCCAGGCCCAGGAAGCGGTCCCAGGCCACGAGGCTCTCCTCGTCGGGGGTCAGATCGTCGCTGGACCTCTGGTGCTGGTGCTCGTGGAAGGGGTAGCCGAAGTAGCAGACCGGGTGGGGCCGCGGCCCGGCCAGGTGCCCATCGAGGAGCTCCAGGAGCGCATCGAAGTGATGGTCCCGGAGTCCGTGCACCTGGCGGATGCCCTGGGGGGTGTGCTCGAGCATGCCCCACGCAAAGGGGTTCACCGACACGTCGGCGAAGACGAAGGGCCCGTCCCCGGGGCCGCTCAGATCCAGCGCGGGCCGCCAGGGGGTGAGCCCGGCATAGGCGAAGGCCCCGAACTGCACCTGGTCGGTCACGTAGCGGAACCCCTGGCGCCTGCAGGAGCCCAGGGTCCACGCGGCCAGGGGACGGCGGGCCTGGATCAGGCCGGGCACCACCGCCGTGTTGGTCTGGACGCCGCAGGCATCGATGGCCCGCCGGGTCCGGCGGACCCGCCGCCGGTGGGCGTGGGTGCCGATCTCGTGTCCCCGTTCCTCCCAGCGGGGGAGGGGGTTGTCGGCCCCGTCGAACGCCAGTGCCGCCTCGGCGAAGGGGTGGCGGAAGCGCAGGGCCAGCCGCTGTCCGCGTCCCTCTGCGACCCCGACCAGCCGCGCCATGAGGCTTCGCGCGGCCTCGTAGGTGTGCCGGTCGCGGCGAGCCTCGAGCACGAAGTCATCGCAGTGGATCTCGTGGAACAGGAACATCGGCGACCGGTGGACGGCGGCTACTCGGTCGTCTTGGTGTCCACGGGCTCGGTGCCGCAGCCTGGCGGGTCGTCGTCCTCTGGCCAGCCGTCCGGCGGGTTGACCAGGTACCGGTCGACGTTGATCTCACCAAAGGCCGTGGCCACGAACACGCACCCCTCGACCGCCGTGATGTCCGCCGCGTGGAAGTCTGGGGGCCCGACGTAGTGCTCCTCGGCCAGCGCGTAGTCCCGATCGAACAGCGCCATCTCGATGGTCGCGTGGTCGTCGAAGTTACTCTCCTCGGGCATGTTGTGGTACAGCACGAGCCACAGATCCCACAGCTCTGAGAGCTTCACCCCGGTGGGGAACCAGTTGAAGTTGTGGTCCTCCTCCTCGATCAGGACCTCGTAGAACGACTCCTGGGCCGTCCAGTCGTGATCGAAGAAGCTCACGACCAGGTTGTTGGTCGACTCGTCGCCGGTGAACATGTTCCAGCGCTCGTCGGCCCAGATGGTGGTCCCCAGCTGATCCAACTTGTAGTCGAACGCGATCTCGTAGGGCTCTGCGACCGTGGTGCCGTCGGCGGCGTAGACCGCGACCCGCCGGGTCAGGCCGGAGTCGCCGTAGATCACGTAGACGTGGTTGCCGTCGGTGGTCAGGTGGACGTCGGTGGTGGGCACGTCGGTGTTCTGTTCGACGGTGATCGTGTCGAAGGTCCGATTGCCCTCGAGATCGAAGCCCATCAGGTACAGGTCGTTGGCGGCGGTCGGATTCCAGCCGATGAACAGGGTGCCCTCGAACAACAGGATCTTGTGGTCCGCAATGTTGTTGTTTGCGGGCACGTCGCTGTCGAAGGTCAGCTGTACTGGCAGCCCCAAGCCGTCGAGGTCGAAGGTCAGCTGGTGCAGCCAGAGGTGGTTTCGGTCCTTGGCCGTCACGTAGAGGTACTCGTCGTCCGCGGTGATGCCGGTCCAGGTCGAGCCGGGCCCGACCCGCTCGGTCTCGTCGTGGGTCAGGATCCCGTTGGACCAGGTGTAGGGCTTCTGCAGCGTGTCGGTGTCGGTGTCCGTGTCGGTGTCGCTGTCCGAGTCGGTGTCGGCGTCGGTGTCGCTGTCCGAGTCGGCGTCGGAGTCCGTGTCGGCGTCGGCGTCCGTGTCTGCGTCCGCGTCGGTGGTCGACGTCGGGCCGCTGTCCGTGGTGGTGTCGTCGGTGCAGCCTGCGCTCAGCGCGCCGAGTGGGGCACAGACCAGCAGGGGCAAGAGGAGGGGGCTCAGGGACCGCCGATTCATCGCGTCTCCAGGGGCATCCGCGGGGGCCGGATTATAGCCGGATGGACTCTGGAGGCGCTGTGATCGCACTGATGCTGACCCTGGCCTGTACCGGCAAGGACACGACCCCGTCGGACACGCCCACGGACTCGCCGCCGACCGAGACGAGCCAGACGACCGGGACCACCGAGACCGACTCCACGGGGTGCACGTCCCCGGATCCCCTGGTCGTCGACCTGACCACCCGGGACGACGTGAAGCTCGTCGGCGACCTGTACAGCCACGGTGGCAGCGCGCCGGGGGTGGTCCTGCTGCACATGATCCCGCCGAACTACCAGCGCACGGACTGGCCTCGGGGCTTCATCGATCGGCTGACCGCGAAGTGCTGGAACGTCATCGCCATCGATCGCCGGGGGGCAGGAGACAGCGAAGGCGTGGCGGCCGAGGCCTACCAGGGCGAGACCGGCCGCTACGACGTCGAAGCGGCGGTGAAGCGTCTCAGCGACGAGGGCCTGGGTACTCTGGGCATCCTGGGCGCCAGCAACGGCACCACGTCCATGCTGGACTACGCGGTGTGGGCCGGGAGCGAGGGCCTGCCCGTGCCCACCGCGCTGGGGTACATGACCGGGGGTAGCTACACCGAGTCCCAGAACCCGATGAGCGCGGGCACCGACTGGCCGGCCATCTTCACCTACTCCACGGCTGAGCGGGCCTGGTCGGTGGACCAGCAGGCCCTGAACCCGGGGTCCTGGGCCTTCCACGAGTACGCCAACGGCGACCACGGCACCAAGATGTTCGCCGCTGACCCCACTGTCGAAGACGACCTGGAGACCTTCCTGGCCCAGCACCTGTAGCAAGCCTGCTAGACTTCCACTGTGCGCATCTGCATCGTCACGCGGGGGGACCTGTACCCCACGAACCATGGCGCAGCGGTGAAGATCGTGCGCACGGCCGAGTACCTGTCGCTCCTGGGCGCCACGGTCTTGGTGGTCAGCGAGGACCGGGAGGCCTACCTGCGCTACACCGCGGGGCAGGTCGCGTCGGTGCCGTACTCAGCGCGGTTCCGCGCAGCCCAGGAGTGGCCCGGACTCGCCCAGGGCGGTCGCTGGGCCGAGCGGCTGTGCGAGCGCATCGGCTATCCGCGAGAGGAGTTCTTCCTCTACACCCCTCAGTTCGACCCGGCGTGGTGGGCGCGGGTCCTCCACGTGGGCCGCGTCGAACAGGTCGATGTGTTCCAGGCCGAGTTCCCCGGCTACGGCGTGGCCTGTTGGCTGGCGGCCAAGGTCCTGGGCGCACGGTCCAGCCTGGTGCAGCACAACGTCGAGTGGGACCGGCTGCAGGACGTGATGGGGCTGGGCGACGACGAGGTCCGGCGCATCCGGGCCTGCGAGCTGTTCGCGCTGGAGCGGGTCGACGAGGTCATCGCCGTCAGCGAGGACGACCGGGCCCGCATGGTCGCCGCGGGCATCTCGGCCGACCGGATCACGGTCATTCCCCACGGCGTGGACACGTCGAACTATCGGGCGCCGCGGGGGGCCCAGGTCCGCTTTTCCTACGGACTGCCCGCCGACGCGCCCCTGCTCTTCTTCCACGGCACCCTGCACTACTGGCCGAACACCCAGGCCGTGCGCTTCATCGCCGAGGACCTGCTTCCCCGGCTGTTGCGGGTGCGGCCGGATCTCCAGGTGCTTATCGCTGGGCTCAACCCGCCGACCTACTACGCGCACCCGGCCATCACCTTCACGGGCCCGGTGGCGGATCTGCCGGGCCACATCGCGGCCGCGGACCTGACCCTGTGCCCGGTGCCGTCCGGAGGCGGCACCCGGATGAAGATCCTGGAGTACTTCGCCGCCGGAAAGGCCGTCGTGGCCACCGCCAAGGGGGCCGAAGGCATCACCTTCGAGGACGGCCGGGAGCTCCGACTGGCCTCCGAGGGCCAGCCCTTTGCCGACGCGGTGCTGGCCCTGTTGGACGACGCCGAGGCCCGGACGGCCATGGGCGACGCGGGCCGGCGCTTCGCCGCCCACTACGACTGGACCCCGATCGCCCAGCGCTACCTGGACCTGTACGCCGGCCAGGGGCGGGGAGGGGACTACAACGACGAGGTCACCGCCGCGCTGGCAGCCCAGGCCCCGCCGCCGGCCGCCATGGACCTGCCGCCCCAGCCGCGCTCGGGCATCGAGGCGCACCTGCCGCTGCGTGATCCCAGCAAGCCTCTGACCCTCCTGCTGCTCATCAACCGGGGCTGCAACCTGACCTGCAGCTTCTGTGACCTGTGGGACAACCCCCAGGAGATGAGCCTGGACCAGGCCCGCGGTCTGCTCGACGAGGCGGCCGCCATCGGGACCCGGACCGTGGTGATCACCGGCGGTGAGCCTCTGATGCACAAGCAGCTGCTCGACGTGGTGCGACTGGCCAAGGCCCGCGGCATGGGCGTGAACATCACGACCAACGGGCTGCTCGTGCGCCGGCACTTCGACGAGCTGGTGGCGAGCGGGGTCGACTCCCTGTCCATGTCCATCGACGGTCTGGCCGAGACCCACGATCGGCTGCGGGGCAGGCAAGGCGCCCACGACCTGACCTGGAAGGCCCTGGAGCAGGTGCGCCGCGATGGTCGGATCGGCCTGTCGATCTACTTCACGGTCACCCGGGACAACGTGCGCGAGCTGGCCCAGGTGCACGATCGGGCCAAGGCGCTCGGCATCGGCTTCGACTTCTGGCCGGTCAACGACGCCGAGGATCTGTACCTGACCAGCGACTCCGACCGGGCGGCCTACCGTGCCGCTGTGGCGCACATCGCCCAGGCGGACCCGCGCATCGCGGCCCAGCGTCACTTCTACGAGCAGGGCCTGGCCTACCACCAGGGCGAGGGCGGTCCGGTGCGCTGTCTGGGCCTGGTGGACCAGTACGGGGTGACCTTCTCCGGGGACCTGCTCCCGTGCTGCGTCTGGGGCGGCGACGGACTCAAGGTGGGCAATGTGTTCGAGACCCCGCTGTCCGAGCTGTGGGCGTCCGACGACGTGCAGCGCTTCCGCCACGGCATGTACGCCGACGGGTGTGGGGCGGGCTGCTTCAACCACTCGCTCTACGAGTTCACCCGGTCCACCGGCGAGTCCTTCCGGGTCGGGTGGGAGGCTGGACGTTAGGCGCGACCCATGTACTGGGTCCGCGTCTCGTTCAAGGGCAAGCGCGTCTTCGCCGCCGCCCACCCCGACGGTCAGCTCATCGCCGAGCAGGGCCGGGTGCCGATCCGCTACTCGGACAAGGCCGGGGCCACCATCTACCGGGCTGGCGTGGGTCGGATCGAGCCGGTGGCCGGGGCAAGGCCCCAGGAGCTCCCCGACGGCAAGTCGGCGGACGACCGCCCCCAGGGTGCCAAGCCCAAGCCCCGCCGCAAGGGCAGCAGTGGCTTCGGCAGCGCCGGCAAGCGCACCGCGGCCCAGGCTGCGGCCGCCAAGCACCAGGCGCTCAAGGACCTGGCGGCGATCCCCGACGGAACCCCTGTCGCCTTCACCGACGGCGCCTGTCGCGGCAACCCGGGACCCTGTGGCGCAGGGGCGGTGGTCAAGCTGCCCGACGGCTCGGTGGTCGAGCGGGCCCAGAGCCTGGGCATCGCCACGAACAACGTGGGCGAGCTGACGGCCGTGGGCCTGGCCCTGGACCTGCTCGAGGAGGCCGGCGTGGATCCGGCGAGCCGAGTCGTGCTGCACACCGACAGCAAGTACAGCCTGGGGGTGCTCACCCAGGGCTGGAAGGCCAAGAAGAACACCGAGCTCATCCTGGGCCTCAGAGCCCGGCTGAAGGACTGGCCAGCTCTCCAGATCCGCTGGGTCGCAGGCCACGTGGGTATCGCCGAGAACGAGCGGGCAGACCGCCTGGCGAGCGGAGCAGCGGAGCGGGCGGGCTGACGCCGTCACGGCGCCCGCGCACAGGCCGCTACCAGCCCCAGTTCACGACCGACAGCTCCAGCGACCCCCGCACCGCGTCTCCGGTCGCCGTGCCGCTCTCGTCCAGCACCACATCGCCGTCGAACAAATACCCCAGGAATTGGAATTCGTAGCCGCTGGCCGCGTCGGCGTAGTAGAGCGCCCCGGTCAGGGTGCCGAAGTCGACCGGCAGCGCACCCGGTCCGGCGAAGTGCGCCTGGGCCCCGTTGAGGTAGGCCAGGGCCAGGCTGCTCTCGTCGAGCTGCACGGTCAGGCCCACCGCGCCGGTCCCGTCCCCTGGATCGCCCGCGATGGCGCCGGCATCGATCCAGGGCACCTGCTGGCCCTCCCACAGGATGGTGGGGTCGCTGGTGCCCTCGCCCCATGGATCGGTCGACTGCCAGGAGCCCCAGTCGGTCTCAAAGGTCGCCGCCACCGTCCCGCTCTCGACGAAGCACGGCGTGCCGCGCAGGTCCTGGGTCCAGCTGGGCCCGCCGTCGTCCAGCTGGCTCTGGACGTCGCTCCGGCGCACCGTGAGGAACTCCCGGATGCCGTCGACGGAGTCGGCGAAGCCGTCGTTGTCCTCGCTGGCGATGGCGCCGACCAGGTCCTCGAGCCGGTCGACCTCGGCCAGCAGCCCGTCCTCGTCCCAGACCGTGTCCAGCAGCTCCTGCATTCGGTCCAGGTAGGCCTGGCGCCCGTCGTCGTGCAGGTACAGCCGCCGGGCCAGGATCCCGTTGGCCGCCACCGCCGACGCCGAGCCGTGCAGCACCGCGTCGGTGCCCCAGGGCATGAAGTCGAAGCGGTCGTCCGCCGGGTCCCGGTACAGGAAGTAGTTGTTCGTGTTGCTGGCGTAGCCGTCCCAGTGACCGACCAGGATCTCCGTGGCCCAGAAGGTCAGGTAGGCGTCCACGTCGATCCAGGCGTCGAGGTCGTCGAGCAGAGTCTCGTCGGGGGCGTCCTCGAGGATGGCGCGGATGGCGTCCAGCGACGCGCCGTCGGAGTCCTTGGCGGCGTCGTTCTTGTCCTCGAAGGTGCCGATGTACTCGGTCCGGAAGTCCGAGACCGTGCCCTCCCAGTGCTCCCCGGTGGGGTCCCCGAACTGCGCGGTCAGGAAGGGCTCGCGCACGGACTCCACGTTGGCGTAGAGCCCCAGGCTCTCGCCGTTGACCCACACCTGGGCGTAGCTGCAGCGCGGGGCTGGCACGCCGGCGGACCGGAAGACCTCGTAGGCCAGGCAGGTGTTGAGGCGGCTGGCGTCCTGGCGGCTGTTGTTGAGGGTGAGCCGGTCCAGGCCCCGCCAGAGCTGATCCCCGCCCTGATCGAAGCGGACCTTGAGCGAAGGCCGGGTCTCCGAGAGCGAGCCCAGGAAGCCCTTCTTGCGGACGCGGGCCGTGGGGAACCTGTCCCCGTCCACCGTCACGTCTGCGTCGAACCAGCTCCAGGGCTTGTCGAATTCCTGGGCCAGGCAGTCCCCGCCCAGGATGTCGCCCAGGTTCCGTCCCTGGGTGCGCAGCGCGTCCCAGTCGTCGGGGTCCACGGTCACGTCGACCTGGAGCACGCGCTCCCAGGGGAAGGGTTCTTCCAGGGGGTCGGAGCCTGTGTCCTGGGTCGGTGGGTCCACACCCACCACGGCCGGGCCACAGGCCCAAAAGAGCAGCGCGATCATCGTCAGTCCCGGTCCAGGTCCTCAGGGTAGACCCCCCAGGCCCGAGGAAGGCAAAGGCTGCCCGATCGACCTTAGCGGGTGAGTGTCACGCGCCGGAGCTCGCCGACCCCGGACACGGTCAGCGTGCCCGCCGCGACCGTGGCCGCGAGACCTGGATCCCCGTCGATGCCCCTCACCGAAGCTTCGGACAGCTCGGGGGGCAGCTGCAGACGCAGCCCGCCCTGGCCGACTGGCCGCACCAGCCGGCCCCCGCGCCAGACCGCGGCGCCCTGGCCGTCCAAGAGCCAGCCGGGCACGCCCACGGCCCCAGCGTCTGGAGCCAGGCCAGCCCGCCCGTCGAGTCGGATCCAGACGACCGCGTCCACCCCATGGGGCTGCTCCCCCCGAATCGCGACCAGGCGGTGGGCGGCCCGGAAGTCCGGGAGCGCCAGGAGCTCCCGCTCGCTTCGGTGACAGGCCTTCTCCGAGCCCCGGGGACCGCAGAAGAGCAGCAGGTCCGGGGCCTGCTCCAGCACATAGGCGCCATCCCCCAGGTCGTGGCCCAGCCACCCCCGGCCCCGATCCGCAGGGGGGTGAGTCGCGATCCACCGGTCGTTCAGGCCGAGCATGTCCAGGGACGGCAGGCCCGACCAGTACGGCACACAGCCCGCCGCCGAGACGGCGACCAGACTGCCCGGAAAGGCCTGGCCCAGCAGTTCCCCGATCACCTGGCCGTCCCAGACCCAGGTCTCCAGCTCGGCCCGAACAAAGTGCGGGGCCTCCTGTTGATCCGCCCACTGGGCGCCCCCGCCCGCGGCCAGGAGCCCGAGCACCGCCAGCGTCCTGCCCCGTGTCTTGGCCAGGCCCGCGGCCGCTACCCCCACCAGCATGGACAGGGGCACGAGGGTCGGGGCCAGGTGGCGATACCCCGGAAAGATGTCGCCGCCGATCCAGACCACATAGGCCAACCAGCCCCCTAGCAGGGGCAGGGCCAGGCGAACCAGGGGCCCCCCATAGACCAGCGCCACCGCGGCGGCCGCTAGGGTTGGCCCGTGGGTGCTCAGGCCCTCCCAGACGTACAGGGCCCCCCCGTCCAACCGCTCGGTGCCGGCGGGCAGCTTGGCGTGGGCCGTGTTGGGCACCACGTCGCCATAGGTGAAGACGCGGAAGACGAGCTGGCCCGCGGTGGCGCCGAGCGCAGGCAGTCCCAGCACCACGGCCCGGACCAGGGCGCGGCGGTCCTGCCCATCGGCGAGCCAGGCACCGCCGCACACCAGGGCCACCAGCAGCGGTGCGTCGGGTCGGGTGAGGGCACAGAGCGCCAGGGCGGCCGCTGCCAGTCGCGGTCGCTCGTCCACCCAGCAGGCCAGGGCGATGGCGACCAGGGCGCACAGGAGCGGCTGCTCCAGGCCGCCGAGGGCCCAGATGCCCACGATCCCCGACGCCGCCAGCACGGCCACGGCACCGACGGCACCCGCCAGGCCACCCCGAGCCCCCAGCCACGCCGCCGCGCCCATCCAGGCCGCGGTCGCCCCGATCCCCACGACCCTGGCTGCGTCGATCAGGTCCACGCCGAGCGCGCCCAAGGCGGCCGTCAGCAGCACGAAGAGCAGGTTGGAGTAGCCCTCGACGGCGGGGCCGTCGGTCCAGGTCAGGCCGTGCCCGTCCAGCAGGCGCTGTGCGTAGCGCAGGGAGATCAGCGCGTCGTCGGACAGATAGGGCCACCAGCGCTGGACCTGGCCCGCCAGTGCCACGCCGCCGAGTCCAACGGCCAGACCGGTGTGCCGGGCCCGGGTCGCGCTCACCCGATCCGCAGCGGCTGGTCGGCCGGGGTCTGGATGCCGGCGGCTCGGAACGCCCGCCGCACGCGCTCGGTCACGTCGGTGCCAAAGGCCGTCTCGTACCGACCGTCGAACACATAGGCCTTGCTCGAGACCTTGACCGCGAAGCGGTCCCTGCCCTCGCCGACTGGCCCTTCGCGCACGACCACGGCGATGGGCAGCTCCAGGTAGACGTAGTTGCTGGTCGCCGTGGCGTCGTAGACGATCTCCTTGGCGTGGTCCAGGTCCTGGTCCGTCCCGATCCAGAAGTCCCACACGCACATCTGATGCAGAGCGCCGGCGTTGGCACAGCTGACGGCGTCGTTGAGGAAGCGGTGGTTCGGCACGCTGACCAGGTTGTCCTCGAGGGTCACGATGCGCACGGCCCGCAGGCCGATCTCGACCACCTCGCCGTACTCGCCGTCGAAGCTGATCCGATCGCCCACCTGGAAGGGGCGGTCGAACAACAGGATCAGGCCCGCCATCAGCGACGCGAACAGGTCCTTGAAGCCGAACCCGACCGCGACGGCGATCGAGCCGCTGGTGGCCAGCAGCACTTCGTCGGTCAGCTGCAGCAGGCTGGTCACGACCAGCAGGAAGGCGCCGATGAGCAGCAGGAAGCGACTGACGGCGCTGACCTGCTTGGCCAGCAGCCGCCACTCGGTGAAGCGCTCGCCGACCGCGTCCATGGAGCGGGTCAGGATGCGCGTCGTGACCACGGCCACCACGATGATCGCGATGGCGGTCGGCAGGTTCTCCAAGATGAAGAACTGCAGCAGCGTGTGCTGGCCCAGGTCGTCCATCAGGCCCTCCCGCGCAGCACGTGCTTCTGCCTCAGCATGCGGTGGACCGTGGGTCGCCAGGGCGGCCGCACGTACCAGGGCGCCTGTTCACCGACCGCGCTCAGCACCCCATGGGCGAGCAGGGTCCGGCAGGACGTGCGCACCTGGCCGGCGGGCATGTTGAGGACCTGGGTGAGGGCGGACAGCGGCAGGCCGTCGTGCACGATCAGGGCGGCCAGCACGAACAGGTCGGCGTCGACCAGGCCGCTCAGCCGATCCGCGGTGGCGGCCGGGGGGAGCCCGACGCCGACCCGCCCGGCCGCTCGACCGCGGTGCAGGCTCGCGAGCCAGAGCTCGAACGCGACTTCGGGGTTGCCCTCGCTGCTGTCAGCCAGCAGGCGCCAGTAGGCGTTGGTCGCCCGCTGCAAGGCCAGCTGCGGGTCTCCGCCCAGGGTCGACGCGTTGGAGAGGGCGCGGAAGTCCGGCCTGAGGGACGCGCTCGCGGTCCGGGCCAGGATCCACTCCGCGAGGGGCTCCGGTCCCAAGGGCTCCAGCCGCACGACGGCGCGGAAGGCCTCCAGCGGGACCCGCAGGCGCACGCCGGCCAGGAACTGCCAGGTGGGGGCGTGACAGCTGACCACCCACAGGTGGTGGTGGGCGGTCTGGCGCATCACCACGAGCACGTCCTGCAGCGCGCCGAAGCCGCCGACCTGGCGCAGGAAGAGACGATGCAGGTCGTCGACCAGCCAGGCGGTCGGCGCCAGGGCCAGCATCGCTTCGATGGCGGCGTCCAGGTCCTGGGCCGGCGGCACGCCGGTCACCCGACACAGCCACCCCAGGCCCTCCTTGCCTCGCAGGTGGACCTCGGGGGGCTGCAGGTGGCGCACGTCGAGGGCGTCGGCGAAGAGCGGCGCCGCGGCCCGCAGGAGGTGGCCCTTGCCTGCACCTCGGTCGCCGGTCACGGCGATGAGGCCCTCCACCCCTTCGGCCTGCCAGTCGGCGAAGTGCTGCCGCAGGGCGTCCAGCGCCGCCGTGCGCTCCCCCGGCGCGGTGCGCTGCTGACGCAGGCGGTCCAGGATCTCCTCGGGGGGCCGCTGGATGCCTTCGCCGGCGCTCTCCCGCAGGTGGCGCCTGGCCAGGGCCGAGCCGATCCAGCTGGTCCGCTCCCGGCTGTCGAGCAGCCGCGCCACCCAGGTCAAGAGCAGCCAGGCCGACCCCAGGACCGCCCGCACCGCGCGCAGGGTGAAGCCACCTTCGGCCCCACCGAGCCAGGCCACGAAGCGGTTGGGGTCCTCGGTGGCCCGCACCCGCTCCTCGACCGTCGGCCCCCAGCGCCACAACAGCCAGCACGCCAGAAGCACCCCCACGATGCCCCCAGCGGAGTGCACCCACTCGCTCAGCCGTTCGGCCTGGAGCACTTGGCCGACGATCACGTCGATCAGGGCCAGCACACCCCACCACAGGGTCAGCCACCGAAAGCTCAGGGCCATCAGGTCCCGGACCTCGGGCGTGGTCACGGACAGAGCGGTCCTGGACTCACTGGGCACCGCCAGCGCGAGCTTCACCGCCAGGGGCACCACCTGGACCAGGCGCCGCACCAGCACCACCCAGAGCAGCACCCGGAACACGGGCCAGCGCGGCCCCAGGGCCCCGAGCAGGATCGCCGCCACCAGCGCGTCGCCGCCCAGGGTCAGCACCGGCACCGCAGGGCGGACCAGGGCCAGCAGATCCGTGGTGCGGCGGCGCCCATGGCGTCCCCGGGCCTCGACCACCAGGCTGCGGAGGAGATCGTGCAGGCGCGGTCGGGTCAGGACCCAGACGCCGAGCAGCACCAGGGTGCCGGCCAGGCCGGCCAGGAAGCGCTGGACGGCCGCGAGATCCCCGATGTTGCGCTGGGTGGTCTCCAGGGCGCCGGTGGCCCGCCGCATCAGAGCGGCCAGGTGGATCGGGATCTCCAGGACCTCGGCGGTGAGCTCCTCTCGCACGCGCCGGGTGTCCTCGGCCAGCGCCGCCTGAGACGCCCGTCCGCGCAGGCCACTGCGCTCGGTGCGCGCGTCTGCCAGCAGGGCGAGCGCACGGTCCAGGTCCGCCACCTCCCGGTTCTCGCGGTCGTCGACGGCCTTGGCCAGGTCGGCCCCAGCCTTGCGCCAAGCGGCCGACAGAGCCTGCCCCGGGTCCACCTCCAGGTAGGCCTGGCGCTCCTGGTCATGGCGGTCCATGGCAGCACGCCACTGGACCAATGCAGTCTGGCGGGCACGCACCTCGGCGCGCACGTCCTGGACCAGCCGCGTGGCCTCTCGGTAGGCCGAGTCGAGGGCCGGCTGACGGTCCTTGGACAGGGGGGGCATGGCGACCGCCGTGGCGCCAGAGGACCGGACATCCTGTAGGCCTGCGCTCAGTGACTCGCGAGCGTCGCGGGCGGCATTTCGCAGCACCAGGTCGGTCTTGCGCACCAGGGCGACCTGGTCTCGCTGTGACTTCAGGCGGCGCTCCAGGGTCGCGTCCCGGCCCCGGGCCCCGGCGGCGTCGACCCGGGCCTGGGCTTCGGCGGCAGCCCGGGTCGCCGCGTCGGCGGCCTGCTCGGCCTCCTGGTCCGACACCGACTCGCTGGCGGCCTGCTCCTGGGCCCGGGTGAGCTGGCTGCGCGCCAGGTCCCGCTCCAGCGTGGCGATCCGGACGTCCAGGTCCGCCCGCTCACCATCGCCCGACTCCTGGCGGGCCGCCTCGGCCAGGTCCAGGGTCAGCTCGGCCTGGGCCAGGTCGGCCTCCAGCGCGGGCAGCGCCTGCTGGGGAGTGGCGGCTGGCGTGGTCAGGGTGACGGTCAGGTCCGCCAGGCGCGAGCGCAGGATCGCCAGCTCGGTCTGCCGCTCGCCCTCGGCCCGCGCGGCCAGGCGGGCGTTCACAGCGTCCGCGTGTGCGGGATCCAGCAGCGGGAGCAGGGGGACCCAGAGGGCCGGTTCGTCCACGCCGACTGACAAGGCCCGGTCGGTCCAGGTACTCAGCCCCTGCGCGCCGGGCACCGTCCAGGCCGCGATGAGGCGCTGTCGCAGGTCGCCGTGGAGCTCGGTCAGCGCGTCGGCGTCCTGGACACGGGACAGGGCGTCGGCGTCTTCGGGTGCGGTGGCCAGGCGGGTGCGATCCCCTGCAACCCGGTCCTGGGTCGCGCCCACCAGAGCCCCGAGGGCGTCGTCCCCCAGCTCAGGGTGGCGGGCCAGCCCGGCAGCCAGCCCGGCCAGGAAGCGCCCAGCGAGCTGGTCCGCGACGTCTTCGGCGTCGCAGGCGCTCGCCGTCGCACGCGCCAGGTCCACGGCCACTGCAGGCGGCAACCCCACCGGCACCACGGCGACCCGCTCTGCGGCGCGAGCTGCCGCGGCGGACGCCAGCTCGGCACGGGCGGCCAGCACGGTGGTGGGGTCAAGCAGCGCACGGTGCTCCCAGGTGGGGAAGGCTCGGACCCAGGTGCCTTCGCCGGCAAACCACGCGACCGCCGCGTCGGTGCGGGCCTGGGCGGCGAGCCGACGAGCCTCGAGGGCCGGCAGCCGGCTCTGGGTCACCAGGGCCGTGGCCGCTGCGGCAGAGGGTGCCTGGGCGTGGACCGGACCGGTCGGCGCCAGGGAGAGCAGCAGCAGGAGCAAGGCGGTCATCGGGTGCAGGGGGATCGTAGCGGACGCGTCTGGCCGGCATCCCAGTGCTACCGTGACGAACCCCATGGCCAGCGACCTGCCCCCCCTGCTCGCGAGCTGGGCCGCCGAGGGCCAGCACCACACGATCCACGGCCACCGGGTCTTCGTGAGGACCGCCGGTGACCCCAGCCGGCCCGCCCTGCTGCTCTTGCATGGCTTCCCGACCTGTTCGCTGGACTTCCGCCAAGCGCTACCCCAGCTGGCGGAGCGTTGGTTCGTCGTCGCCCACGACCACCTGGGCTTCGGGCTGTCGGACAAGCCTGGGGACTACAGCTACTCGCTGCTGGAACAGGCCGAGGTCGCGGTCGCCGTCTGGCAGGCGGTGGGGGTGCGCCACGGGCACCTGGTGGCCCACGACATGGGCACGTCGGTCGCGGCTGAGCTGTGCGCACGGCGGCAGCGCACCGGGCTTCCGCTCACCCTGGGCTCGATGACCTTCTGCAACGGCAGCATGCGCCTGGATCTGGCGTCGCTGACCTGGCCCCAGAAGG
>CAZFLE010000018.1:0-39626 GCA_964519895.1 uncultured Enterobacterales bacterium
CCGAAGTCGTCGTTGTCCAGGTCGCCGTCGTCGGTCACGTCGACGAACTTCGGGTCCCACGAGATGTTGCCGTTGGAGCCGGTCTGGTCGTCGACCCCGGTGTACTCGCCGCTGGCGTTGCCGTAGACGTTGTTGTAGAGCGCCGAGAGGGTGACGTCGCCTCCGCCGTGAATTCCCTCGCCGGCCTTCGAGTCGACGATGATGGTGTTGAGCAACGACGCGGTCATGGTGCCGCTCAGGTACAGACCGCCGCCCGTGGTGGCGCTCTCGTAGCCGTGGGTCACGTTGATCTCGGCCAGCAGGCCGCCGTCGACCATCACGCCGCCCCCGGAGCCGCTGGCCACGTTGAACGTCGAGAGCACGTTGGTGAGGGCCAGGGTGCCGCCGTCGACCAGCATGCCGGCGCCGTCGGTGGCTTCGTTGCCCACCACCCAGGAGCGGGTCCAGTCCACGGAGCTGGCCTCGTTGACCCAGGCACCACCCCCCTGATCGGCGTAGTTGCCGATCAGGTCCACCCGGTCCAGGCTCACCGTGCCGTCTCGCACACAGACGCCGCCGCCATAGGAATACTCGTAGTACCAGTCGGACTCTTCCTCGACCTGCCACGAGTTGGCCACCGGCAGCACATTGTCCTGGATCACCAGGTCGGAGAGCACCGGCGTGGCGCCGTCGATGAACACGCCGCCGCCACACCATGTCCACGTGTAGGTGATGCACGCGTCGACCGACGCCGAGTCGCAGCCGCTGGTGTCTTCGGTGTAGTCCGGGTAGCCGTCCCCCCCGGTCAGGGTGAAGCCGGTCAGCTCGGCATCGGGCCCCTCGCCGTTGTTGAAGGTCACCACTGCGGTGCCACCGCCAGAGCCGTCGACGACGGTCACGTCGGGGCCCTCGACTCCACGGACCAGCACGCCGGCACCGTAGAAGTCCAGGTTCTCGTAGTAGAAGCCGCTGTAGACCAGCACGCACTGCTGCGCGGCGTCGATGCCTTCCTGGATGGTCGGCCAGGGGTCGGCCTCGGAGCCGTCGGGGGTCACGCTGGTGCTGGCGCCGTCGACGACCTGGGGAATGGTGTAGTCGGTGTCGTCGCAGTCCCAGTCGTTGTCGATGCCCTCACAGGCCCACTCCGGGGAGCTGGGGTCCCCGAAGCCGTCGTCGTCGTCGTCCAGGTAGAACCAGTCCCCGTCCACCGCCTCCTCGTCGACGAGCGCGTCGCAGTCGTCGTCCAGGTCATTGCAGGACTCGTCTGCGCCGGGGAACGCCGTGGGGTCGGTGTCGTCGCAGTCCGTGTCGTCCGAGCTGAGGGTCTCGTCCGGGTCACAGGTCTCGACGGGCTGGTCGGGATCGCCGAAGCCGTCGCCATCGTCGTCCACGTACCAGGTCTCCACCAGGTCGTTGTCGACCACGCCGTCGCAGTCGTCGTCCAGGTCGTTGCAGAGCTCGTCGGCCTCGGGGTGCACGTCGGGGTCGTCGTCGTCACAGTCGCCCTCGACCGGGGTCCAGCCGTCGTCGTCGTTGTCCAGGGCGCCGCCGGTCTCGGGCACGCTGTCCGCGGTCTCGGCTGTCTCTACGGTCTCCGCCGAGTGCACGACGGGCGCGCTGTCCCCCTCGCTGTCGATCTTGAGCTCGTTGTTGCGACAGGCGCTCTGGCCGAAGAGGATGGGCGCTGCGGCGAGGAGGACCAAAGAGGGGTGCATGGCGGCTCCGAAGGGCCTCACTCTACCCGACCGCCCGGTCTCAGGTCCTCCCGATCGACGACGGCCCGGCGGGGCTCGGTGTCCGGATCGACGGGCACGGTCGCGCACGGGGAACCACCCCCCCAGGGCGCGTAGATCACCAGCCGGGCGTCTTCGTAGACCGGATCGCCCAGGAGCTCGGGCAGGGCCACCCGGAGCTTGCGAAGCCGGGTTCGACGCACGGCCTGGGCCATTTCCTGGGCCTCGGCGGTACCGGACTGCACGAAGGCGTCTTTTTGCAGCACCACGTAGCGGTAGCCGCGCTCGGCCAGCGCGTCCCGGTCCTCGGGGCGCCAGGCCCCGGGGGGCGTGCCCGCGTCGACCGTGTCGAGGAGCGCCTTCACATAGCGGTTGCCCAGGCGGAAGCTCCGGTGCTCCTGGGGCTCGAACAGCGTGCTGCGCTCGGCCATGCCCCCAAACATCGGGCGGCCATGGGTGGCCTGGTAGTAGAGGTGGGCCTGGCTATAGCCATAGGGCAGCTCCAGGATCGCGCCTGGGGGACCATGAGCCAGGCAGGTGTAGCCCGCAGGCACGGCGGCAGACCAGGCGGGGAAGGGCACCAGCCCGTCCCACCACAGCCCGGCCATCCAGCCAGCGGTCGCCAGGAGCGTGGCGACGGTCCGGGTGGCCACACCCCGGCGACCGGCCCAGGCCAGGGCGGCTGTGGCCGCCAGAGCGACCGCGACAGAGAGCCAGGCCCAGGCCCGCACCGGCCACCAGAGTCTCCGCATGACCGAGACCTGCTCGACCAGACCGACGTAGAGCGGGTTGGTCCAGCTCTGCTCTCCCACCCAGACCAGCGGGCCCAGGCTGATGCCCCCGGCCACCAGGACCACCGTCCCCCACTGGCGTCGGCCCAGGCCCCCGGGCCGCCACAGACCCAGGAGCACCAGCAGCGCCGCCGCGGCGGAGAGCAGCTGGCCACCCCAGATCAGCCGGTCGCTGCCGTCGGCTGCCACCACCCAGGTGAGCACCCGGCCGGTCCACGGCTGGAAGGAGGTCATGGACACCGGCTCGTCGCGCAGGGTGCGCAGGGAGAGCTCGGCCATGCTCCAGCGCGACGTGTCCAGCAGGCCGGTCACGTCGTCGGCCGCGGCGGCCCGCCACAGGGGCAGGGCGACCGGCGCGCAGAGGATCAGGGCCACGCCGCCGAGCAGGGCGATCCGGCCGACGATGGCCGCCCGCCCGCCGGCAGAGGACCCCGGACGGACCAGCGCTGCCAGCGCCATCGCGCCACAGATCCAGCCCGAGAACAGCCCGTAGAACCAGTACTGGTAGCCGACGGCAGCGAGGAGCAGGCCGCCGACCAGCGGGGCTCGCCACCCCGGAGACGCCAGCGTTCGGTGGACCTGGAGCCAGAGCAGGGGGAACAGGACCAGCAGTGCCTGGGTGGGCCGGCCCTCGACCCACTCGTGCAGGGCATAGGGCGAGAGCGCGAAGAGCAGGGCCCCGGTCCAGACGGCCGCCGCGTCGTCGAAGAAGACCCTCGCCAGCCGGGAGAAGGCCCACGCCGCGGCGGCCAGGCCCAGCAGCATCAGCAGGTTCTCCCCGGCCACTGGGCCGAAGGCGGCCCGCAGGGGCAGGGCGATGAGCGCATCCAGCACGTTGGCGCCGGTGTCGCGCAGCAGGTCCTTGCCCACCGGGTGAAAGAACGCGTCGGTGTGCCGCCAGCTCCCCCCTTCGGCGACGCGCTGGGCCACGAAGGCGTGGAACCACCACGTGCCGTAGGCGTCGACGTCTTCGACCCCGTAGAAGTGGGTGCGGAGCCGGGGCAGGTTCCTGCCGAACAGGGCCAGGGCGCATGCCGCGCCCACCAGCGGCACCAGGACTCGGGAGCGCCAGGGCACGTCCCTATACTGTCCCATGGCCCGAGGACTCCCCGTGGTCGCCGCGGGCTACGCGGCGCTGGCTGCGGCCCTCACCTGGCCGGTCTGTCTGGCCCCCGGCGCCCGGATTCCCGGCACCCCGAGGGCAGACGCCTGGAACAGCCTGTGGTCCTACTGGCACACCGCGGACCGGCTCTCGACCGGGGACTGGCCGCTGACAACCCCCTGGCTCAACCATCCTCATGGCGGCAGCTTCTGGCTGGCGGACCCCCTGGGCGCCCTGGTCGGGACACCGCTGGTGTGGCTCGTGGGCCTGCCGGTGGCCTACACCCTGGTGATCTGGCTGCGGCTGACCTTGTCCGGGGTGGTCGTCCACTTCTTCGCCCGGGAATTGGCGGGGCCCGGCGGCGGCACCCCGGTGCTCGCCGGGGTCGGCTACGCCACCGCGCCGGTGCTGCTCAGCGGGGTGGCCAACGGGACCTCCGAGGCCATGGACGGTGCCTGCGCCGCGCTGGCCGTCTGGGCCTGCTGGCGAGCTGCCGCTGGGGGGGGCGGCCGTCGGGCAGCGCTCGCTGGGGGCGCCCTGCTGCTGGCCAGCCTGGCCAATGGCTACAGCGGCTGCGTGGCCTTCTGCTTCGCTGTGGCCCTGGTCCTGGTCGGAGCGGGAGGACCTTGGCGCCAGCACCTACAAGCCCGCCTGGGCGCCCTGGGGCTGGGCCTGGCCCTGGTGCTCCCACTGACCCTTGCGGCCCAGGCCACCCTGGCTCGGGCCGACAGCCTGGTGGGCATCAAGACCCCCGAGGATCTGGCCCGCCTGCGCCGGTCGTTGGGACCGGCCGATGCGCTGGGCAGTGTGGTGCCAGGCCAGGCCCACGTGACCGACCTGACCGCCCTGAGCCGCTACGGAGAGACCTTCCTGCACGCCAGCTACCTGGGCTGGGTGCTCCTGGCCGTGGCGCTGTGGGGGCTCAGCCGGCGCCGCGGCGGCACGGCCTGGCTCTGGCTGGGGGGGCTCATGACGTGGACCCTGTCCCTGGGCCCGGCCCTGGTGCACGACGGGGCCTTCGTGCCTGGCCCTTTCGGCGGGCCGATCCAGCTCCCCTATGGCTGGCTGGAGGGGCTGCCGGGGTTCTCGGCCCTGTCGCTGCTCTACCGACTGGGTCAGGGGCCGGCGCTGGCGCTGGCGCTGTTGGCGGGACTCGTCCGCCTGCCCAGGCCGGCGCTCGCCGGGCCCGCCCTGGGCCTGGCCGTGCTGGTCGAAGGGGCGGTCGCGTCGCCGGTGGGTCTGCCCCTCCCGTCGGTGACGGTCCCGAGTCACCCCCTCCTGGCGGTCCTGGCCACCCTGCCCGAAGGCGCGGTCGTCAACCACCCCCTGGTGGGCGGGCGGCCCTACCTCTACCACCAGGCCCTGCACCAGAAGCCGCTGGCCGCCGGGCTCAACGACGCCAACAGCGAGACCGCCCGACGACTGTGGACGGTGATGATCCTGTGGGCCCAGGCGCCGCCCGACGAGTTCCGGCAGCGGGTCGGGGCCAGGGCGGAGCGGCTGGACATCCGCTACGTGCTCGTGCACCAGGACCCCTGGGCGGATCCGGACATCCACACCCCGGTCGCCCGTGCCCTGGCCGGGGCCTACGAGGCGCGAGTGGCGCCCGGTCGGCCCGAGCTGGTCCTCTACGCCCTGTGGTGAGTCAAGGGCTCAGCAACAGGTACGCGGCGCCGCTGTCGTAGTTCGCAGCGTCCTCCTGGGGGGCCCCGACCAGGATGTCGCTCGTGCCGTCGCCGTCCATGTCGCCGGCCCCGGCGACCGGGCCTGCGTAGTCGTAGGCGTGCTCCCCGATGAACCGGCCCTGGGTGTTGCTCAGCACCACCAGGCCCGACGCCGGCCCGGAGATGCGCCAGGCCGCGCCCGAAGAGACACCGCCGTAGTCACAGGAGAAACACCCGATCAGCAGATCGGCCAGTCCGTCGCCGTCCAGGTCGCCGGGACCGGCCAGGTAGCCGCCGGACAGGTCGCCCGCGGACTCGCCCTGGACCCGGACGTCGCTCGTGGCCAGGGCCATGGTGCCGACGGGGGCGCTGTAGACCAGGTAGGTCAGGCCGTAGTCGAGGGTCGGGTAGCCCCAGGAGAAGGCGCCGACCGCGATGTCGTCGGCGCCGTCGCCGTCCAGGTCGCCGGGCGCTGCCAGGGTGTGACCGGCGTTGGCCCCAGCCTCGCCGCCGGTGAGCTTGGCGTCGGCGTCGGCCAGCGAGGCGTCGTGGGTGATCGGCCCGTAGAGCAGGTAGGCGGCGCCAGCGCTGTTATAGGCCGAGCTCTCCAGGTCCGCGCCGATCAGCACGTCGGCCAGCCCGTCTCCATCGACGTCGCCGGCGGCCGACACGGCCCGGCCAGCGGTGTCATAGGTGATCTCGCCCGTGAGCTTGGCCGTCGCATCGGACAGGGACACCGTCCCTGTGATGGGGCCGCGGACCAGGTAGGCGGCCCCGGCATAGGTGTCTGCAGTGCTGTCCAGGACGCAGCCGAACACCAGATCGTCGATGTCGTCACCGTCGGTGTCCCCCACGATGTCCAGCGCCAGGGCCGCTTCGCCGGATCCGGACTCGCCGACCAGGATGCCGCCGGCGGTGGTCGCGGAGACCGTGCCGGAGATGCCGCTGTAGAAGATGTAGGCCGAGCCTGTGTCCGTGCCCGCGGTGTCGGTGCGGGGCGCACCGACCAGCAGGTCGTGGCGCCCGTCGCCGTCCAGGTCTCCGGCGGCCAGGGCGATGCCGAAGCGGTCCGCCGAGGCTTCGCCCAGGATCTTGCCGGCGGACGAGCCCAGGGACACGGTGCCCGTGACGGGCCCGTTGACCTGGTAGACGGCGCCGGTGGCGATGCCGTTGCTGTCCTCGCCGCTGGCGCCGATCCAGAGGTCTGAGTGGCCGTCCCCATCGCGGTCAGCGGCGGACACCATGGTGATGCCGGCGTTGTGGCTCAGGCCCTCGCCGGTGAGCTTGGCGTGGGCGGCGGAGAGCAGGGTGTCGCCGGAGAAGGAACAGGTGGCGTCTCCGTCGGCGCAGTCGTTGTCCACCCCGTCTTCGCAGATCTCGGTCGCGTCGGGGTTCACGGCGGAGTCGCTGTCGTCGCAGTCCTCGCCCTCGAGCCAGCCGTCGCCGTCCCGGTCCTGGGGTCCGGTCTCGACGGGGGGATCCGAGTCGGTCGGGCCAGCGGTGTCGGTGTCGGTGGTGCCGGAGTCTCCGACCCCGGTTGCGGTCTCAGAGGTGTCCCCGGTGCCCAGGTCGGAGTCGTGGGTGGCCACTGTGGTTCCGACCGGGCCGGTGTCCAAGGTCGTGGACGAGCCATCGCAGGCGAGCAGGAGCAGAAGACTGAGCACGGGAGCTCCTCCGTGAGTGAGTATGTCCGTGCGCACCCGGTGTGTGACGCCGCTCACCGCCCCAACAACCCCTCCAACACCCCCTGGATCTCCGCCGGGTCATAGGCGTCCGCCTGGTACGCCACGCGGCCGTCCCCGTCGATCACCCAGTCAAAGGGGTACTGGGAGTCGTCCTGGCCGGCGAGCTCCCGATAGGCCCGGTCGGCGAGGCCGAACTGGTCGTCGAGCACCGGGTAGCTCAGGCCCAGGGCGTCCCGGAAGTCCCGCACCACGTCGGAGTCCTCGGCGCTTGCGATGGCCCAGACCTGGACCCCCTCGTCCTTGTACCGCTGCCACAGCGCGTGCTCGGCGTCCGAGACCTCGGACGGACACACCGGTCACCAGGTCGCGAAGTAGAGCAGGACCACCGGCGCCCCCAGCTGCTCGGACAGGCTCCAGCTGGTCCCGTCCACGTCCTGGAGCAGGAAGTCCGGCGCCGCCGCGCCGACCAGGCCGTCGGATCCCGTGGAGAGGGCGACCTCGAGGATCGGTTCATCGGGGTCGTCGGTGGCCAGGCACAGGGTGCCCTGGTCGGCGTCGCCCGGGCTGACCAGGATGTCTACGGCCTGGCCCGGCGGCACTTCGAGTCCCTCGATCCACGCCGCGAAGCCGTCGGCGCTGCCGCCCACCACCTGCAGGGTGTCACCGCCACGGTTCCACAGCTGCAGCGACGCGTCCGCGGTGACGGTCAGGTGCTCGGTCGAGACCGCAGCGTCCGGCGCCGTCAGAGCCGGATCGAAGCGAAAGGGCTCCATGCGCGACCACGCGGCCACCCACGCCTGGTCCTGACGGGCGGCGACGCCGAGGGCCCACTCCTGGGTTCGATCGGCGGCCAGCACCACCGGCGCGGTGGGCGTGCCGACGTCGATCACCGCCGGTCCGGCGTGTTGGGCGGTCCACAGGCGGTCGCCGTCCAGGGACAGGGCGACGACGGGCTGGCCTGTCTCCGCGCGGCCCACGCTCCCGGGGTGGTCCGGATCCGACAGCTCCAGCACCTCGACCCCCGTGGTTCCAGTGGCCACGTACAGGTGCTCGCCGTCGGTCACCAGGTCCTGGGGGCCGCCGGCGGTCGTGGTCCAGCCGACCAGGGCCAGGTCCTCCAGCGACACCACCCCGACCCCCAGCCCGCTGTCGGCGACATAGGCCCGCTCGCCGTGCACCGCGATCGCCCAGGGGCTCGAGAAGCCGGCCAGCCGGCCCTGCTCGGCCAGGCTCCCGTCGTCCTGGAGGGCCAGCGCCAGCAGCTCGCCGGCCAGGGTGCTCACGAGCAGGGTCGTGCCGTGCCAGGCAAACCCGCCGACACTGTCCGTGGCCGTCCGGGACAGCTCGGACATCCGGGTGGGGTCCCGGGCGTCGATCAGGTGCACACCGACCAGGCGAGACGCCGCCGCGATCCAGCCGTCCGGGTGCACGGCCAGGTCGTGGTAGCCCCGCAGGTCGTCGGGCAGGAAGTCGGCGATCAGGGTCTGGTCGGCGGGGTCGATGGCCATGATGCCCCCGAGCCCAGTGGCGAAGACGGTCGCTCCGTCGGCGCCCCACGCCACGTCGATGTGCTCCATCTTGACCCCCGTCAGGGTCTCGGTCTCCAGGGCACCGGGCGTGACGAGCGGATCCTGGGACAGGGTGCTGGGGGCTTCACAGGGCCCCTCGAGGGAAGACCCGGGGAGTGCCGCCGTCCCGCTGCCGTCGCTCACCGGCGGCGCGGTGCCGGTGTCGACCGAGCCCGCACACGCCATCCACAGCAGAGCCGTCATCGAGCGAGTATGCCGCTGTGGCGCTCGGGTTGCGGGGACCGCCCCGACCTGGTCGAGTGGACCGACGGGACCGTGACCCTGGGGCTCGAGGACGAGAGCGTCGACCTCGACATCACCTTTGCGATCGAAGAGATCGAGGATCTGGATGTGACGATCAAGGCCGAGATCACGGATCACGCCCACATCGACCCGTCGTGGATGCCGGCTGCCGTGGTCATCGCCGCGCGCGAGCTGGCGCCGACGCCGGCTTGCGAGGCGCGCATCGGTCTCGTGGTCTCCATCTTCGACGGCCAGACCGGGGAGAACGACAACTCCTTTTGGGGGCTCCAAGTCCAAGTGCAGCTGGAGGACTCGGACGAGGCCAGCGGCATCGCGCCCTGAGGACCCAGGGGCTCCTGATCGACCATGCCGTCGGGTGGGGGGGTCCTTTCGCGGCCGCGCCGTGGCAGTCTAGGGGTGTGAGCCCTGCCCTCCGCTTGCTGGACCGCCTGGTGCCTTCCGACGTACACGACGTCGATCAACGCCTGCGCGCACGGGTGCTGGTGGCGGTCGCGCTGGTCTTCCTGGCGCTGACCGGCGCGCGCACGATGCTCTTTTGGAGCCTGGGCATGCTGCCGGCGGCCGGGGCGCTGGGGCTCATGAGCCTGTTGACCGCGGCCAACCTGGTGGGGTTCTCCCGGGGGGTGTCCCTGCCGGTCGCCGCCTGCGTCCAACTCGGGCTGGGCACGCTCGCCGTGACCGGTCTGGCCGTCCTGCGCGGCGGCCCGGGCACCGGCATCACCACCGCCCTGGGCACCATCCCGGTCCTGGCGACCCTGCTCCTGGGCCGCAAGGGCGGGGCGGCCTGGCTCGGGGTCGTGGTCGCTATCCTGTTGGGGCTGTCGGCGGTCGAGGTGGGCGTCGGCCCCATCGACGACTGGGTGGCCCCGGCCGATCGCCTGAAGGTCGACACCCTCGTCGCCCTGGCCGTCGCGGTGTCGTCATTTGTGCTGGCCGGGATCTACGAGTGGAGCAAAACCAGCGCCAGCCGCGCCCTGGTCGCTTCCGAGCGGGAGCGCCAGCGGGCCGAGTCAACGGTGCACACGCTGCAGACCGAGCGCATGGCCACCATCGGTCTGCTCGCGGCTGGAGTCGGCCACGAGATCAACAACCCCCTGACCTACATCCTCTGCAACCTCACGGCGCTCGACGATCTGATCGATGCGGTCCCGTCTGCAGAAGACGCCACCTTGGCGCGAGCCGCGTTGTCCGACATCCAGGACGGGGCTGCGCGCATCGCAGCCATCGTGGCGGACCTGCGGTCCTATGCCCGGGACGACACCGACGCAGATCCGGGGCCGGTCGACGTGGCCGTGGCGGCCACGCGCGCCCTGGGGCTGGTCGACCACCAGCTCCGCGTTCACGGGCGCACCCAGACCGCCTTGGCGTCGGGGGTCTGGGTCGACGGCCACGAAGGCCGGGTCGTCCAGCTCATGGTGAACCTGTTGCTCAACGCCGCCCAGGCCACCCGGGAGCACCCCCAGGCATACGTCCAGGTGGCGGTCGCTCTGTCCGACGGGCGCGCCGTGATCGAGGTCTCGGACAACGGACCTGGCATGACCGAGGCCGACCAGGCCCGCATCTTCGAACCCTTCTTCACCACCCGCGGCGATCAGGGGGGGACCGGGCTGGGCCTGTCGATCTGCCTCACCATCGCCGAGCAGATGGGGGGCCAGCTGACGTGTCAGAGCGTTCCCGGGCGGACCACCTTTCGGTTCGAAGCACCGGCGATCGCGCCTGGCCGTACCGACGCTCTGGCGGCCGAGGCCGTGGACCGACCCCTGCGGGTGCTGATCGTCGACGACGAACCTCTGGTCGCCCGGTCCATCGCGGCCCAGCTGCGGAGCCACGACGCCGTGGTGGTGACAGGGGGCCGTGCAGCCATCGCCACCCTGGGCGAGGACGCAGGCTTCGATCTGTTGCTCGTGGACGTGATCATGGGGGACTGCGGTGCGGCCGAGGTGCATCGGTGGATCCGCACCGAGCGGCCCGAGCTGGCGGAGCGCTTCATCGCCATCACCGGCGGGGCCTTCACCGACCCGGCTCGGGCCTGCCTGAGAGACAGCGGGGTCACCGTGTTGAGCAAGCCAGTGTCCCGTGACGCACTCCGGCAGATCGTGGGGCGGGCTGGGGCACGGCGCACGGCCTGATCGCCAGCTGTGACCCCCTGTGACCTGTCCAGGGGCCCCGCGGGAGCACCTTGGAGGCAGCCAAGGAGAAGCCGATGCGCCCCCCTGCCGTCCTTAATGGTCCTTACGCCTGGGCTGTGGCCATAGCCACGCCCGCGGTGCGGCCGTAGCTTCCGTGCACACCCGCCACTCGGAGAGTCCCCGAACGGTTGCCCGTCCCTCCCCACAGCAACCCCTCAGGAGGAATCCATGAACGCTCACATTCGCCCCCTCGTCGCCCTGGCCGCCCTGGGCACCACCGCCTGCAGCGACTTCGACTTCGACATCGCCATGCTCTCGGGCCAGACCGTCTCGGCGCTCGCCGGCGGGTTCGTCTGCACCCCAGACGACCGGGCCCACGTCTACATCCCCCCCGGTGCCCTGGAGCAGGACACCGTCATCACCATCGAAGAGGTCGGCGTGCCCGCGGGCCTGGATCCCGACGACGTGGCCCAGCGGGTCTACGACTTCGGCCCCGACGGTCAGCGGTTCACGATGCCGGTCCAGGTGTCCCTGCGCCCGGAGGCCCTGCCCACGGGTGCCAGCCTGGACGAGCTGACGCTCTTCAACCTGAGCGACGGTGTGACCGAGGCCCTGAGCGATCCCTTTGCAGACGACGCCGAGGGCACCTTGATGGGTTGGACCAGCCACTTCTCGGTCTTCTACGCCGCCTTGGGCGGGCCCGTCGGGACCCGGGGCATCCACGTGGGCGGTGTGACCCTCGATCCGGTCTTCGGCAGCTCGAGCACGTCGGACTCACCGCCAGAGGTGGCCGTGTGGATCAGCGCCGGGGGCCAGATCCGCACGCATCCCAACGACGAGGCCTTCGAGGACATGCTGGTCATCCAGGTCAACAGCGCCCCGGCCATCGTGAACTCGAAGTTCTTCGTGGACGGCTGGACGGTCTCTCCCCTGGAGAACAGGACCACCGGTCCGACCGGGGAGCAGATCGCCACCAGTGGCTTCTGGTACGACTACTTCCGCCGGGAGATCATCGGTGGCCTGTCCCAGCTGGTGACGGACGACGAGGGCCAGCTGGTGCTCGCCCTGCGCGGCGAGGACATCTACCGGGACCTGAGCCAGATGCCTGCCGGTGAGAACGGCGGTCGCATGCGGCTGCGGGTGTTCGCCGAGGACGGCCCCGAAGCCGTGGACATCTACCTGGCGCTGTCGCTGCACTGATCCCCGGGCGCAGCCCCTTGATCAGTCCCTGCGGCGGGCCAGGCCGGCCAGGCCTGCCAGGAGCAACAGCGCGCTGACGGGAGCCGCCGGCGCTGCGGCGCAGCCCAGCCGGCCGTCGTCGTCGCTCTCGGTGGCGCCGGGGCCGGCGTCTCCGTCCGGCCCGTCGGTGTGGGTGTCGTCGTCGTCGACCACGGTGTCTGTGGTGTCGGTGCCCGTCTCGAAGCCGTTCTCGACCATCCAGATCTCACCGGGCGAGTCCGGGCATGCCGGGATGCACTCGGCATTCCACGTGTTGGCGTCGGCGTAGCTGGTGACCAGCGGATCGAACAGGCCGCTCTCGTAGAGCATCAGGTCCTGCTCTGCGGTCGCCGGGGTGTAGCGCAGGCGGATGCGCGTGAGGAAGTGCTCGGAGCCCTCGCCCACGAAGCCCAGTTCGGCCAGGTCTTCGCCGGTCAGGCTGACACCACTGCAGGGGGAGCAGTCTCCCCAGCCGCCAGCCCACTCCACGGCCCACGCCGCGCTGCCCGCGTCGGCCCACTTGGGGCGGAAGCGGGTGTCGTAGAAGGCGGGGAAGTCGTCGACGCCGGACTCGCCCCAGATGCAGGTGTCTTCGACGTCGACCAGCGGGTAGTTGCTCACGCCGACCCGGCCTTCGCCGGTGCCCTTGCCGGTGATGGTGTAGAGGATCATGTCCTGCTCGCCCGGCGACGACTGGGCGGCCAAGCGGATGGGCACGGTGAACTGCTCGCTGTCGTAGGAGACCTGGAGCGGCGCCAGGAAGGAGCCGTCGGCCCCAGCGGCGCTCTCGTCCACCTGGGCTGCCATGAAGAACATGCCTTGCTCGATGTGCTCCTCGAGCACCGGGATCACGGCGTCGGGGAGCTGGTAGCCGTGGTCGGTGAGCCACGTGAACAGGGCCTCGGACTCGCCGGCGGACAGGATGGTGATCGCGTAGCCGCCGACCGAGTACTCGGCCTCGACCTGGACGTCTCCGTCGGCGTCGCTGCCGCCGCCTGCGGCGGCGTCGGACTGCGAGCTGGCGGTGCTCGACGGGGACTGACAGCCTGCGTCGTTCATGGTGAGCACGCCGGAGTACTGGGACAGGCGCGTGAAGACGTCGGGCTCGAGCACGGCCAGGTCGGACTCTTCCACGAGCTCGGGCACGGGCAGGACCAGGGCCAGGTCCTGGGGGTCGCCTTCGGGGTTGATCGACACGGTGAAGGTGGTCCGGGTCCCCTGGCGCACCAGCGCGACCTGGGCCGTGTCGAAGGGCACGCCGATGGGCGAGCCGGTCGCGACGGTGGGACAGGCGGTGGCGGGCGTGGTCAGGACGGTGAGGAGCGTGGCGAGCATGGGGTCTCCGGGGTGGGCCCATGGTAGCGAGGGGCGTCCCGGCTCGCGGGCGCTTCTTCAGGGCAAGGGTCTCCTCGGATAGGCTCGCCCCATGGACCTGGCGACGGGCAAGACCATCGACGGCCGCTACACCGTCCAGGGGCTGCTCGGGCGGGGGGGCATGGCCAGCGTGTATCTGGCCCACGACGCCCGGCTGCGCATCGAAGTCGCGCTGAAGGTCCTGCACGTGCCCGCCGCGGCCATTCGCGATCGCCTGCTCCAAGAGGGCCGGATCCAGGCCGCTCTGCAGCACCCGAACGTGCTCGGCGTCACCGACATCGTCGACGTGGACGGGTGCCCCGGGCTGGTGATGGCCCTGGTGCGGGGCCCGTCTCTGGACACCCTGCTGACCCACTGCTCTCTAGGCGATGCGGACGCGGAGCGGCTGGCGCGAGGCATCGTGGCCGGGGTCCGGGCCGCCCACGGCGCGGGGGTCATCCACCGGGACCTGAAGCCCGGCAATGTCCTGCTGGCCCGGGTCGACGACGGGGTCGTGCCCATGGTCGCCGACTTTGGACTGGTGAAGCTCCTGGGGCCGGACGGCGGCAGCGGAACCCGCAGCGGACTGCCGATGGGCACGCCCCAGTACATGGCACCCGAGCAGATCCGGGGGATCCGGGACATCGACCAGCGGGCGGACCTGTTCAGTCTGGGCGCGGTGCTCTACGAGTTGTTCTGTGGGCGCAAGGCCTTCGGGGGCGACGACGTCTACGAGATCTTCGCCGCCATCCAGGGCGGGGACTGGATCCGACCGGGGCCCGTCGACCGGGTGCCTGGGCACATCGCCCAGGCCATCGGCGCTTGTCTGGAGCCGGACCGGGCCCAGCGGGTCGCGTCCTGCGAGGCGCTGCTCGCCATGATCGATGCTGGAGGGGGAGCCCCGCAGGGGCCCTGGGGAATGCAAGTCCTGGCCAGCGTGGCCAGCCTGCACCCCGAGGCCGTGTCCGTGAGCGCCCAGCCGTCGTCGGCCACTTGGCACGAGACCGGCCTCGCGCCTCTGTCGGACCAGCCCGGACCGGCCCCGCCGAGCGAGCCGGCGCGCGGCCGGGCACCCCGTGTCTGGCTGCTGGGGGCGCTCGTGGCCATCGCGGCGCTGGGGCTGTTCGCCGGGCTCGGGACCCGAGCGCCGACGGCGGTCTACCGGCCCGGACAGCCCCCACCGGTCCAGAGCTTGGCCCCCGTCGAGGTCTTGGCGGGCCAGGCCTGGCAGGAGCTGCTGGACAACGAGGATCACGACGCCCTGGCCCACGTGGACCAGGCTCTGTCCCAAGCACCGGACGATCCGGCCCTCCACCTGCTCCGCGCCGCCCTGTCCCTGGGGCTCAACGACTGGGACCGCTTCACCCGCCACGTGCTCGACGGCGCGGCTGCGGTCGAGCATCCGGACACCGCGGTGGGCGCCCTCCTGCTGGCCATGGCGCCTGGCGTCCGGGTCGAGGGCGATCTGGCGTGGCTGGGGCCCGTCCTGTGGACCCACCTGGAGCGCTTCCCCGACGACTACTTGGCTCGCCACCTGTGGGTCGTGGGCATGTCCGCCGACGGCGGCGTGCCCTTTGACGACCAGGTGGTGCAGGCCCAGCTGGCCCGGCACCCGGAGACCGCGACGGCTCACGTGGGCGCTCTCTATGCCCGGATGCTGCACCAGGGCCCCCAGGCCGCCCTGGACACCGGCCTGGCGGGGCTGGAGCGGCATCCACGGAACGCGGCCCTGGAAGGGGGCGTGGCCATGGCGCTGATGAAGCTCGGACGACCGGGCGACGCCGTGGCGCACGCCACCCGCTGCCTCCAGCGGGACCCGGCCTGGTTCGAGTGCCGGGTCACCGCGGCCCAGTCCGCGCTGATGATCGGCGACGAGGCCGCCTACCAGCGCACCCGTGACGTGATGTCGGGAGAAGACGTGCCGCCCCAGGCTCGGCTGGACTTCCTGGCCATGACGGTGCGCACCCTGGACGACCGCGGCCGGCCCCTGGCGGCGGACCGCTCCCTGGCCCGCTACCGGGAACTGTCCACGGCCGACGTGCCCACCCAGGTGCTGCTGCGCAAGCAGTCGGAGATCCTGGGTGGGGCGCTCTTTCCTCTGGCCGCTACCGCCCAGGGCCTGGACGCCCGGCTGCGGGCCCTCGACCGGGAGCTCACGGTTCCCGGCCTGACGGCCCGCCACCGGCAGCGACCAGGGGTGTGGAGCCAGCTCGCCCACGGGGTGATGGCAGCCCGGGCCGGGGACCTGGACGAGGCCCGCCGGGTGCTGGAGCGGTTGGCGGACGAGCCCAGCGCCTGGCGTCTGTCCCTCGAGCTCATGGCGGCGGAGGGAGACGTCGCCAGCTTGGTCCAGACCGGCAAGCGCTGTGCGCCCCCGACCTATGCAGGGCTCTTGCTGTACGGGCTGGGCCAGGCCGAGGCCGCTCGGGCGCTGCTCACGAGGGCCGTGAGCGAGGAGGGCTGCCGGGCGCGAGACGCCCAGCAGCGCGGCCTGGCCCATGGGGCCCTGTCGCTCTTGGCGCACGGTCGCGGTGACAGCGCGGCGGCCGCCGAGCACCTGGCGGCGTTTCGGCGTCAGTGGCCGCGGCCCGAGCCGGGGGTCCCGCTGGTCCAGGCGCTCGCCCGGGTCCATGGCGACGCTGCGCTGGGGGGGGCGCCTTGAGTCGGCGCCGCCGGATCAGTCGCAGGCCAGCTCGTAGCTGACCACCACCTCGGCGCCGTCCTCGTCGGCCTCGACGCCCGAGACGGTCAGGTCCAGGGTCGACATGTCCAGGGTCCAGTCGCTCCACGTCTGGCCCTCAACCGTCACGACCACCGTGTCTTCGACCGGCTCGTCGGCGAGTCGGTGGGTGCTCGGATCCGACACCCGCTCAGCCAGCGCGCTGAACCAGTCGGTCCAGTCGCTCTCGGTGATGGACAGCGTGGAGCCGCCGGTCAGGAGCACGGCCTCGTCGTACCCGCTCGAGGCTCTGGTCTCGACGATGCCTGAGATCACGGCCGACGGCTCGGCCGCTTGGATGTCTGCGACCAGATCGGCCCAATTGCGGCTGGACTGCTCCGGCTCGTCCGAGACCACGATCAGGTGCTTCACGCTGTCCTCGCGCAGGGCGCCTTCGGTGCAGCCGCCCGCTCCGGACTCGCTCGCCGCCAGCGACAGGGTCGTCAACAGGGCCTCCTCGTAGCGACCGGAGGTGCTCTGGAGGTGGGACTGGAAGGTCCCGATCGACGACTCGGTGGCGTCGGTCACCGTGACCACGGTGCAGCCCTGATCGTTCTCGACCACCGTGACCTGCCAGTCCGCGCCCTGGTCGTCCAGCGCAGTCAGGAAGGGGCCCGCCTGGCTGCGCAGGGTGCTGACGTCGGGTGCCATGGAGCAGGAGCTGTCGACCGCGAAGACCAGGTCGACCTCGAAGCCCTCTGCCTCGATCACCCACGACTCCTCGGCTTCGTGGGCGACGCCCGCGCCCTCCACCGCGGCCGTGAAGATGTCGTGGGACAGGTCGGTCGCGACGGAGAGGGTGTCCGGGTAGGACATCACTTCGGTCGGGGAGAAGGTCACGCTCATCAGCTCCTGACTCGTGGCCCCGATGGTGAAGGGCAGGTCGGCCACAGCGGGCACGTCATAGGCGGCGTGCGCCCAGCTGATGTCGTCGATGGTCAAGGTGCAGGAGGAGAGGTTCTCGACCTGGAGGACCGCGGACGCGTCGCAGCCGACGATGGTCTCGGAGAAGCTCAGGTCGTCGGTCACCAGGGCCACACTCTCCAGGCCCTCGGCCGTCAGGAGCAGGGTGGCGGGGGCATCGCGGCCGGCCATGGTGACGGCCAGGGTGCTCTCCATGACGCCAGTGGACATCGGGGCAAAGGTCGCCTTGAGCGACTGGGTGCTCAGGGCGGGGATGGTCCAGGGGACCGAGTGACCGGAGACGCTGAAGTCCTCGTGGTCCAGCGCCAGGTCGGTCACCGTGACCGGGCAGTCCGTCGGGTTCTCGACCGCCAACATGGCCGAGCTGCTCTCGCACAGCGCATAGCTGTCCTTGAGCCGGGCGCCCGTGGCCAGGCTGACGGTCAGGAAGGGGGCGTCGCCGCGGCCCGACAGGGTCACCGTGCTCTCCTCGCCGCTCTCGCTGCTGCGGATCACGGCTGTGCCCTCGAGCGCATCGTGTTGGTCCGGGGCGTAGACGAGGCCCAGGTCCAGCTCCTCACCGGACGCCAGCGTGTCGGGGAGCGCCTCGGGGTCCAGCAGCGAGACCCCCTCTCCCGACACGGTGATGGGGTCCAGCGCCAGGGGACAGGTGCCGGCGTTGCGCACGGGGATCCGGCCCTCGATCTGGCAGCCCACCACCACGTCGTCGAACTGGAGCGTCTTGGTCCCGACCACGAGCCTGGGCCCGTCGCGCCCTTCGAAGGCCAGCGCCACCCGGTGGGTGCCCACGGGCTCGTTGGTGGCCAGCTGGAGCTCGCCGCTGTTCTCGCCCGCGGTCAGCAGCTCAGCGGCCACGTCGAAGGCGAGCCACTCTCCGGGGGGGAGGGTGAAGGGGAGGGCGGGGAGCGTGCTGTGGGACAAGCCCATGCCGGTCACCGCGACGCCGTCGATCACCACGGCGGCGCCTCCGACGCTCTCCAGGAGGACCTCGATGGTCTCGGTGCAGCCCACGGTCTGGGGGTGGGGGTCGTCCAGGGTCACCCGCAGCTCGGGCTGGAGCCCGGTGCCCACCAGGTCGACCGGCTCCCTGGGCTGCTCGGGGTCGTCGCTGACCACGAGCAGCTGACCGGTCTCGTGGCGGCCGGCGGCCCGGTAGCGCACGTCGACGTCGAGGGTGGCGTCGGGCGCGAGCCAGGTGGCTTGCCAGGCGGCAGGCAGGTCGAAGCCCACGGGAGCCTCCAAGGTGAGCTCGTGGATCGCCAGGGGGCTGGTGCCCGCGTTGCCCAGGGTCAGGGTGCGGGTGGTCTCGTCCCCCAGCGCGATGGCGCCGAAGTCCAGGCGAGCTGGCGACACGGTCAGCACCGGGGCCGGATCCAAGGGGTCGTGCTCTCCGTAGAGGGTGTAGTCGCTGCAGCCGGACAGGATCGAGAGGAGGACGAGGCCCATGGGTGCTCCGGGTCAGCTTCCAGGAGATGCAAGGGGTGTGCCCTCGGGTCGAGAGGCCACCACAGGCCGATCCACGGGCGCTTGGCCGTCGGCGGAGGACGGGCTCCGTGGGCCCGGGACGCTCACCCGACGCGCCACACCTCGATAGCCATGAGGCCATGGGACACCGCGAGGACTTCCAGGCCGGGCTCCAGGCGCTGCAGAGCGGCGACCCCGCCGGGGCGCTTCGAGGCTTCGAGGCCGTGCTCGCCCAGCGGCCAGCGTCGGTCGACGCGACGCTCTTGGCGGGCATCGCGCTGGTGGGACTGGGTCGGACCGACGAGGGCATCACCCGGTTGCGGGCGGCGACGACCCTCGCGCCCGATCGGGCCGCGCTCCACTACAACCTGGGCAAGGCCCTCCAGGACGGCGGCCGGGCAGGGGAGGCCGAGCAGGCCTACCGTCGGGCCCTGGCGCTCCAGCCGGACTTCGCCGAGGTCCAGGCCAACCTGGCGCTGGTGCTCAAGGGCCGTGGCGAGACCGCCGAGGCGAGCGCCTTGTTCCAGGAGAGCTTCCTCGTGCGGCGGGCCACGCGGCCGCCGGATCTGTCCGGGGTGCACACGACCCGGCTGCGCCTGGCCCATGATCTGGAGCAGCTCGACCACCTGGCGGCTGCGGGTCGGCCGGTGCCGGACCACGCGGCGGTCCGGGCCGCGACCGCTGGTGTCCTGGCGCGACTGCCCGACACGGGTCCCGCGACCGCCCAGCACGCCCTGAGCGCTGCCGACCAGGCCGCCCTGGCCCCAAGCTATGGACGGGCGCTCCACCTGGAGCCGGGCGAGGTCCTGGACGTTCCCGTGCTCGGGCCGGGACTCGAGACTTCGGCGGTCGAAGGGGCCTATCTGTCCACCGATCCGCACCTGTGCGTGGTCGACGATGTCTTCTCGCCGAGTGCGCTGGCGGCTCTCCGGCGTCACTGCCTGGACTCGACCTTCTGGCACGCCAGCCGCTACCGTGGCGGGTACCTGGGTGCCTACTGGGAGCAGGGCTTCGGCTCCCCCCTGCTCGTGCAGCTCGCCCAGGCCCTGCGCGACGCGCTGCCGGGCATGCTGGGCCCGCACCCGCTCCAGCAGCTGTGGGCCTACAAGTACGACAGCCAGGGCGGGGGCATCGGGGTGCACGCGGACAGCGCCGCGGTCAACGTGAACCTGTGGCTGACCCCGGACGACGCGAACCTGGACCCGTCCTGTGGGGGGCTGGTGGTGCACCACACCAAGGCGCCCAGGGACTGGACCCACGCCGACTACAACTCGTGGGACTCCGAGGACCGGATCGAGGCGCTCCTGGCCGCCGAAGACCGCGGCAGCACCGTGGTGCCCTATCGCTGCAACCGCGCGGTGATCTTCGACTCAGACCTGTTCCACCGGACCGACCGCTACCGCTTCGCGCCGGGGTACCCCAACCGGCGGATCAACGTGACGATGTTGTTCGGGTGGCGAGACGGGCTCAGGTAGGCGGGCGTTGGGCGGGACGAACGTCCGAAGTACGGACGTTCGTCCCCTGCGGCCGGCTCATGTGGGGACGAACGTCCGTACTTCGGACGTTGAGGGCCTCCAACTGAGTTGGGCGGGACGAACGTCCGAAGTACGGACGTTCGTCCCTCCTCAGCGAGCGCGCCGGCCTCCCGGCCCCTTCACTCCGTCGCTTCCCGCGCCTCGTCCCGCCCGAAGCTCATCATGGGCTCCTCGATGGGCTCGTCGTCCTCGGGCGCGGGCATCAGGGTGACCTCCAGGCTGTTCTTCCGCTTCTTCACCTCGTACTGCACGATCTGGATCGAGTACCCGGGCGCCGAGACCTCCAAGAACAGCGTCAGCCCCTTCTCGAACTTGAGCTCGGTGCCGTCGGGCATGTACAGCACGGACTCGGTCCAGCTGCCGTCGACGCTGTTCACCCGGTGCCGGTCCGCTTCGTCCGGGTGTCGGATGACCGCCGTGGGCACGGGCTCGCCGGCCTGGTCGATGACGGTGACGGTGATTGGAATGCCCGGGGTGTCGCCGGCCCTGGCGGCCACGGCGTCGGGGCTGGCAGAGAGCAGACAGGCGAGGGCGATGGCACGAAGGGGCTTCATGGGGGCGGTCCGGGCTGAAGGGATGGTTCGACGCCGATCATACGCGGTCGCTGTCGTCATCGAGGAGGTGGGCGAAGCCGAAGGCCGGCATGTCCGAGACCGTGTCGGGGGACTCTTCGGGGCCGCAGGCGATGAGCAGGAGCCAGACCACGGGGCTCTCTATCCCTTGACTCCAACGGGCTCATCTCATAAACATGCAGTCCAGACTGTTTGTAAGTGGAGACCTCATGCGAAGGACCCAGGCCGAGCGCAGCGCCACCACCCAGGCCGCGCTCCTGGACGCCACCGTGTCCTGCCTGGTCGCCCACGGCTACCAGGGCACCACCACCGCCGCGATCTGCCGCCAGGCGGGGGTGTCCCGGGGCGCCCAGCTCCACCACTTCCCGACCAAGGCCGCCCTGCTGATGGCGTCGGTCGAGGTGCTCTGCGACCGCCGGCTCCAGGAATTCTCGGCCCTGGTCGCGGCCAGCGCTGGGGACGCGCGCATCGACGCGGCCTTTGAACAGCTGTGGCAGGTCTGTGCGGGCAGCACCCTGAGCGCGTGGGTCGAGCTGGCGGTCGCCGCGCGGTCCGATCCCGAGCTGCGGGCCCACATGAACGCGGTCTGCGCCCGGCTCGAAGACGACGCGGTGGCCACGCTGCGGTCGCTCTTCGACCTGTCCGATGCGGTCCCGGTCCGCGCCAGCGTGCGGCTGGCCCTCAGCCTGGTCGACGGGCTGGCCCTGCGCCGCGTGCTCCAGGGGGAGACCGCGGCCCAGGAGGCCCTGGGGATCTTCCGAGGCCTAGTCCAGCCTTGGCTGAGCGGGGCCCTCCCGTGACCGGCCCGGCGCACGTGCGCGCGGCCATTCGGCGCGAGGACGAGGCCCTGGTGGTCGCCCACCCGTGGCTCGGCCGGGACGACTCGGTCGCGGCGGGGGGCTTCGTGGTCGCACTCGCCCTGTGGGGCGCGCTCGCGGCGGGCTGGACCACGGGATGGATCCCGACGGTGCTCGCCATCGTGGGCATCGGGCTGGCGATCTCGGTGCTGCACGAGCTCGAGCACGACCTGATCCATGACCTCTACCTGCGCAACCCGGCGACTCGGCTGCTCCTGTTCACGGTGATCTGGGTGAGCAAGGGCAGCCTGGACCCCTGGTCCCGGGGCCACATGCACCGCTGGCACCACGTGGCGAGCGGCCAAGAAGACGACATCGAGGAGCGACTGATCGGCCTGGGTCTGCCCTGGGGACCCCTGCGCTTGCTGATCGCCCTGTGGCCCCCGATCGGGCTGGTGCTGCAGCCAGGGCTCAAGCGCACCGTGCGGGCGCGGCTGGCAGCGGGGCACCGAGGGCCCGACCCCCGGGCCTACCAGTTCGCGCCGCACCTGTTGCTGGGAAACGCCCTGCTGTTCGGCATGCCCGTGGTCGCGGTGGTGGCGTGGCTCCAGGGGGCGGCCTGGGCCCTGCCGCTGCTGGTGCTGTGGGTGCTGCCCAACACCCTGCGCCACGGCTGCATCGCGACCCTGTCGGCGAACAGCCACTACGTCGACATCCGTCGGGGGTCGGTCGTCGAGCAGAACCAGGTGCTGGATCACCCCCTGTTCTGGCCGCTGGCGGTCATGAGCTGGAATTTCGGCGCGACCCACGTGGTGCATCACTACTTGGTCCGGCAGCCGTTCTGGCGGCGCACCCTGGTCTTTCCGCGGGTCCGCCAGGTGCTGATCGACGCCGGCGTGCCCCACAACGATCTGGGCACCTTTCGCCGGGCGAACCGGCCCCCGGCGGCCGCATGACGGTGTGGGCCTGGATCCTGTGGGGCTGCGCCCCGGGCGCAGATGGCGCGGTCGGGACCACGACCTCGGCCTCTGAGGACCAGACGCTGAGCATCGCCGAGCCGACCGAGACCGTCCCGGTGGCGGAGCTGCCCCCGACGCCGCCGGCCCGGGGCGAGATCGAGGTGACCTTCCTGGGTGTCGGCGGCGTCTCCTTGCGCCGCGACGATGACCTGGTGCTCACCGCACCGCTGTTCACGAACCCGGATCTGCTGACCGTGACCCTGGGGGAGATCGCACCGGACCCGGCGGTGATCGAGGCCTTCCTGGACGACCGCGACGTGGTCGGGGCCCAGGCGATCCTGGTGGGACACGCCCACTACGACCACCTGCTCGACGTGCCCCACGTCCAGCGCCTGGCGGGCTCGGAGCCGACGATCTTCGGCAATCGGTCCAGCGCCTGGTTGCTGGACGGCGTGCCCGAGCTGGGTCCGGTCGTCGCGGCCAACGACCCGGCCGACCCCCGCGTCGATCGCCGCATGTGCAGCGTGCCCGATCCCTGCACCGGCGCACCGGCGGGCCAGGAGGGGGACTGGATCCCCGTGCCCGGTGCCCAGGTGCGGGTCCGTGCCCTGTGCGCCACCCACCCGCCCCAGTTCCTGGGGGTCGTGCACTTCGGCGAAGGCTGCATGGCCGAGCCCCAGGCCGCGCCGCCGCCGAGCGCGGCGGACTGGCTCGAAGGCGCGACCCTGGCCTGGCTGGTGGACTTCCTCGACGACGACGGTGCGCCGGTCTTCCGGGTCTTCGCCCAGGACGCGCCGACCAGCGCACCCCAGGGCCTGATCCATCCAGACCTGCTCGCCGAGCGCGCTGTGGACCTGGCCGTGCTCAACGTCGGCTCCTTCGACGCCGTGAGGGATCACCCCACCGAGGCTCTTCGCAACCTGGATCCGCGGCACGCTCTGGGCGTCCACTGGGAGGACTTCTTCCAGACCCAGGCGGAGCCCGTGGCTCCCTTGCCCTTCCAGGCCGATCCGGCCGGCTTCGACCAGGCCGCCGTCGACTGGCTCGGACCGGACCGCTACCGCCGTCCAGACCCGGGTGAGCGCCTGGTCTTCCCTCTGCACCGGGACCCGGCGGCCGAGCGCCAGCTGCCCGACACGCTCCCCCCGATCGCGTGGACCGAACGGGGCGCGGAGGGGCTGGTCCTGCGGGTGGACCGGCCGGCGTGGGCTTCGGACTGCGCCGGTCTGGGCTGTGCCGACGCCGACCGGGACGGCCTGGTCGATGCCTGGGAGGACCGGGTGCTGCAGCAGCTCCGGCCGGTGCTCACCTTTGACGAGGCCGAGCCCCTGCTGTGGGACGACACCGTGCTGGTGGCCGTGGGGCGGGTGGCACCGGCCGACGACGGCGGGATCCGTGCGTGGCTGGCCCTGGCCTATCGAGACGACTACGGCCGCTGCGGTCTCACCGCCCATGCGGGGGACAGCGAGCGCGTGGTCCTGGACCTGGCCCCGGTCGACGGGGGCGCCCCGGGCGACGTGGCGGTGATCGGGCTCTACACCGCGGCCCACGAGGGCACGGTCACCGACCACAGCCTGCGCCTGCAGGGCGACGACCTGGACCTGGCTGAGTTGGTCGATCACGGCGGCCAGCCTCGGTGGCGGGTCTACGCGTCGGACGGCAAGCACGCGACCTACATCACCGCCGAGATGTGCGAGGACGCCGAGTGGGCGCTCTGCATCGAAGAGGACTGCGCCCCGGACGGCGTCGACGACCTGGCTGCCCACGACCGGCTGCCGCCGGTGGTGAACGCCGGGGAGCCCGATGCGCCCCGGGTCGGCGATCTGGGGCCGGTGGGGCTGCCGGGTGAGGACCCCTGGGCGCTCCAGGACTTCTGCGGCGGGCAGGCCGGGGGCAGCGGGTGCGCGCCGTCGCTGTCCGAGAAGCTCCTGGACGATCCCTTCCTGTGAGCGTCCGGGGCGGCACGTCAGGGGCCCGCCTCACACACGTACCAGATCGGCTGCCCATACCAGTCGTCGACCCAACAGATCATGTCGTTCCACAGGCCGTGGGCGATGTCGATGTGGGCACAGTCCTCGATGCCGTCGTAGTCATCGGGCTGGTCCGGGTGCCAGGCGGTGAAGGCGCTCTTGCTGCCGTTGATCCACTGCCAGCCGGCACCGGGCTCGTCGGAGTTGGGGGCCGAGCGCTGCTCGTAGCCGATCCACCACCAGCTGGCGGGGCCATGGCTGCCACCGGTCTCGACGAGCCACGCGGACTCGGCGGCATCGTCGACCACGGCCAGGTGGTAGCCGTCCAGGGCAGAACAGGCGCCGTCGGCCTGCTCCCAGTCCACCGGGTCGGCGCAGAACAGGTAGGTGTGGCCGCCGTAGCTGGCGACCGGACAGGGGCAGACCGCGCCGCCGTCGGCGGTGCCCTCGCAGTCGTCGTCGATGCCGTTGCAGACCTCGGTGGCCGCCGGGTTCACGCCGGCCGCGGCGTCGTCGCAGTCGTCGTCGTTGGCGGCCGTGCCGCTGGGCATGGCGTCACAGTCCACCTCGAGCGACTCACCGGCGCCGTAGCCGTCCCCGTCGGCGTCGGTCCAGACCTCGCACGGCTGCGCCGAGTCCTGGCCGTCCGATGGGGTGGAGGTGGACCCTTGGGTGTCCGCGATCGCGGTGTCCCGGGCGTCGCCGTCCTTGACCGCGAAGCTGAGGGGTGTGCAGCCCGCCACGACCATCAGCGCGGGCAGGGCGGTCCAGGTCACGGGGGCTCCCGTCGATCGGCGACCGGCCCAGGGTAGCAGCCCCTCACCCGCCGTAGAACAGGTAGACCCTCCCCCCGTTGCCGCCATCGGCCGAAGTGGCTCTTGGCGCACCGATGAGCACGTCATCGAAGCCGTCCTGGTCCAGATCGCCGGCCCCGCTCACGCAGGCACCGGCGTAGCCGGAGCCGGTCTCTCCCTCCAACAGGGCGTCGGCGTCCTCCAGGTCGACCGATCCGCTCACTGGGCCCAGGAACAGGTAGGCAGCGCCCTGGTAGGTGTCCGAGAGCTCCGTGCCGTAGGCGCCGATGAGCAGATCGGCGCGGGTGTCGCCGTTGGTGTCGCCGGCGATGGCCACGTGGGCCCCGGCCAGCGCGCTCGTCTCCTCGGTCATCAGGGTCGCGGTGGCCACATCGGGCGCGTTCAGGTCGCCGCTCAGCTGCCCCGGCAGCACCAAGGCTCCGCCCCCGTTCTGCCCGCCCAGGTAGGGCGCGCCGACGAGGAGATCCGGTGCGCCGTCCCCGTCCAGGTCGTGACCGGCGTCCAGGCTGGTGCCCAGCCGGTCGCTGCCCCGATCCTCGCCCGTCACCCAGGCGTCGGCGTCCGCCAGCGACACGTCCCCGGTGACGGTGCCGTAGATCACGTAGACGCGCCCTTCGGTGTAGCCGGTGGTGCTCTCGGCCTCGGGGGCCCCGATCACCAGATCGGCGAGTCCGTCGCCGTCCAGATCCTGGGAGATCAGGGCGGTCTTGCCCGCTCTGTCTCCGCCCACGACGCCTTGGAGGCGGGCTTGGGCGTCCCGATCCAGTCGCACGTTGCCGGTGTGGGGGCCGAGCATCAGGTAGGTCAGTCCAGCGGCGCTGTTCCCGTTCTCCTGGGGTGCGCCCAGCAGCAGGTCATCGTGGCCGTCGCCGTTCACGTCGCCGGCCCGGCCCAGGGTGTCGCCGACGTAGTCGTAGACGTCCTCGCCTTCGAACTCGACGTCGGCGCTGCTCAGGAAGAAGCTGGCGGAGACGGGCCCATAGGTGCCGTACACGCTGCCGCTGCCGCCTCCGCCCGAGCGGTGCTGGAGCAGCAGATCCGGCTGTCCATCGCTGTCCAGGTCGACCTGGGGGCCGACCGACCAGCTGAAGCCCCAGCCGGAGTGGTTGTCCACCACGACCGTGCCGCCAGGCAGGGATGTGGCGCCGGTGACGGGGCCGCTCTGCAGGTAGACCGCCCCCATCGAGCCGCCGTACCAGCTGCCCAACGCCACGTCGGGCAGCCCGTCCCCGGTGACGTCGCCGACTGCGGCCAGGGCGTCGCCCAGGTAGTCGCCCGAGACTTCGGCGACGAAGGTGGCGTGGGCGTCTCCGAGATCGATCACCCCGCTCAGGGCGCACAGGCCGGCCTCGACGTAGTCACAGTCGTTGTCGATGAAGTCACCGCAGGCCTCGACGGCGTCGGGATGAACCAGGGCGTCTTCGTCGTCGCAGTCCTGGCCTCCTCGGTGGGTGGCGTCGTGGCCGTCGCCGTCGGCGTCGTCATCGTTCTGGCCGTCGTCGCAGTCCTGATCGAGCCCGTCGTACCAGGTCTCCTGGGCCCCGGGGTGCACGTCCGCGTCCGAGTCGTCACAGTCTCCGTCGTCCTCGATGCGCCCGCTGAGTTCATCGCAGGAGAAGACCCGGGTGGTGGCGTCGCCATAGCCGTCGCCGTCGGCGTCCAGGTGCCAGCTCAGGGCGTCATAGGCGTCTTCGTCGACCGCGTCGTCGCAGTCTTGGTCGGCGCCGTCACAGGCCTCGCCGGCGCCGGGTCGGGTGGCGGGGTCGTTGTCGTCGCAGTCGTCGGCGTTGTCCGCATGGGACGCCGGCTGATCGCAGGCCTCGACCGCCGTGGCCGTGCCGTCGCCGAACAGGTCCACGTCGACGTCGGGCCACCAGTCCGGACCGTCTTCTGTGTCTCCGTCACAGTCCCGGTCGACCCCGTCACAGGCCTCTCGCGCCCCGGGCCAGATGGCCGGATCGTCGTCGTCGCAGTCTGTGGCATCGGCCACGGTTCCCACGAGCTGTTCGCAGAGCACACGGGGGCTGTCCGGGTCGCCATAGGAGTCGCCGTCGGCGTCCTGGTACCAGGTCTCGGCATCCGGTGCGTCTTCGTCGACCGTGCCGTCGCAGTCCTGGTCGGCCTGGTCGCAGCGCTCCTCGGCACCGGGCCAGACGTCCGGGTCCGAGTCGTTGCAGTCCCCCGCCTCGGCGACGAAGCCCGCCGTCTGGCTGCAGCTCTCCAGCACCGTCAGCGCGGTGCCGAAGCCATCGGCGTCCGCGTCCGCGTACCACAGGGCCGGGGCGCCGACCTGGGGGTCGTGGTTGTCGCAGTCCACGCTGTGCGGCACGCCGTCCTCGTCGTGGTCCTCGGACAGCCGATCCCCCAGGTCGCCAGCGGAGATCCAGCTGCAGGCCGCGACGAGGATGAGCCAGGGCATCAGAACCGCCAGACGGCCACGAGGCCCAGCCCGAGCGCTGCCACACCGACACCGGCGCTGCTGGCCAGCAAGGCATTGCTGGTCGTGCGGAGCTGCCCCAGCTCTTCGCTGGGCAGGGCATCGGCGTCGTCGCTCCAGAAGCGACTGTAGGCGACCCTGTGGCCGATGAAGAGGCCCGTTGCAGCCACGGCCGCCACTCCGGCGCCGCCGTAGAGCCCGAGCCGGAAGCGCTTGCGCTGGAGCTCCTCCAGGGGCATCGGCCCCCACGTGGGCATGCGCTCGCCGGCGCCGAGCAGCAGGGTCTCCACGAGCGCGTCGTCCTCGTAGATCTGGAGGACGGTCGAGATGCCACTCGGCCGGGGGGCGCCTCGGATGCCGTCGACCATCACGTACCCATTCAGCGGTGGGATGGGCGGTTCCAGTGCCCCTTCTGCTGCGTCGGCGGCCTGCTCGTAGAGGTGCACCAGGGGGTGGCCCACCGGGGCGACGTCGTGGGGGATGGCGTAGCCAGGCTCCAGTCGCCGCGCCGCGTGGAATTCGGCCAGGACCAGCGCTCGGTCACCGGCGGTGAACGCCTCCAGCGCCATGAGGCGGTGAAAGGCCGCAGCGACCTGGGGGGAGATCTTGCCGCCCAGACAGACCAGGTCCCCGAGCGCTTCGTCGCGGGCGGTGTGCAGACCGGGCAGGTCCATCTGGGCAAAGGCCTGCTCGCCCCTCTGGACCCCGTGGAGGAAGTCCTCTGGGCTCGTGGCCTCCGGACAGGGCGGGGCGGCCATGGCGGCGGCCAGACCCAGGGTCAGGAGCGGCATGGCCGCGTCATGGGGCGTGAGGAGCAGGGCACAGCGCCATGATGCCAGGGGCTGCGACAGCCGTCCATCCGTCCCGCGACGCTTCAGATCTCACGGCTTCCTCGGAGAACCCCTCGCCTCGGCGTACCCTGGACCGGCCCGCAAGGAGGCTTCACGTGGTCAGGTACCTGCTCTGGACGACGCTGTTGGGGTGCGATGCACTCTCGGGCGTGTTTGGGTCGAGCCTGGGCACCGAGGTCGGCGAGGTCTGTGGCGCCACCCTGGACTGCGCACCCGGCCTGGTCTGCGCCCAGGACGGCACCTGCCTCGAAGCCGGCGACGTGGGCACCGGGCTGCCCGGCGACGACTGCCGCCACCTGGCCGAGTGCGCCATCGAGTACGTGTGCGCGTCGGACGGTGTCTGCGACGTGCCCGGCGAGCCTGGCACCTCGGGCACGGGCTTCATCTGCGACACCGACCCCGACTGCCGCATGGGCTGGCGCTGCGACGACGGGCAGTGCTGGGACGTCGGCCTGCCCTACTGGCCGGGCGTCGACTGCGCCCCCAGCGACAGCGACGGCCCCTTCCGTGTGCTCTTCGAGGTGCCCGAGCTGCCGGTCGCCGGTGCAGGGGAGTTCTACCGGTTGCCCTTTCCCAATGACATCCGGGTGGTCGGCGGCTCCCTGGACCTGACCGGCCACCCCACGCCGGGCGACGCGGTGGCCGGCGACCCGGCCGGGCGGCACCTGGCCGGGATCGGGTCGGACTTCGACGGCTTCGCGCTCAAGGGCGCGGTCTACCTGCGCTTCAGCCGCCAGCCCCGCCTGAGCACGCTGATCTCGGGCCAGGGCGACGACGACACCCTGCAGGTCGCCGTGCTGAGCCAGAGCAACCCCGACTATGGCGAGCCCCAGCGCTTCAGCTGGACCCAGCGCTCGGGCGCCGGCCGTTACCTGTGCCAGGACTGGCTCGCGGTGACCGGGCCGGGCGACGGGACCTGGGACCCGGCCACGACCTATGCGGTGATGGTCACCCGGGGTGTGGCGGCGTCTGACGGCCAGGCCATCGCCGCCGACCCGGACTTCGCCACGCTCCTCGCCACATCGGCCCCCGCCGACGCGCGCCTGGCCCACGCCTGGTCGGCCTATGCCCCGCTCCGCAGCTACATCGACGCCCAGGGCCTGGACGCTGACGACGTCGTGGCGGCGGCGGTCTTCACGACGGGGGACCCGGCCCAGGCGCTGGCGTCGGTGGACCTGACGATCCGGGCGACGGACATCGACCCCGATCCCCGGGACCTGACCCTGTGCGACGCCGGCGTGACGTCGCCCTGCGACGACGGGGCGCTGCGGGTCTGTGGCAGCGCCGACGGACGATTCCACGAGGTGCACGGCCGCATCACCCTGCCGCGCTTCCAGCAGGGTCGGCCGCCTTACCTCGACGCCGGCGGCGACTGGATCTGGGACACCAATGGCGATCCCGTGCCCCAGGGCACCGAAGACGTGTGTCTTGCCCTGACCCTGCCCGCGGGCAAGACGCCAGCGGACGGCTGGCCCCTGGTGCTCGTGGCCCACGACGTGGACGGCAGCTTTCGAACGGCGATCGACAGCGGCTGGGCGGGCGAGCTCGCGGCGCTGGACGACGGCATGGCCACCCTCAGCCTGGACCTGCCGCTGCACGGGGAGCGTCGGCAGTCGGACCTGCCCGGCAGCGAGCTGTGGGCGAGCGCCGACAATCCAGACGCCCGGGTCGGCAGCTTGCTCCAGGGTGCGGCGGACCTGCATGCAGCGGTCGGCTGGCTGGCCGAGTGGGAGCTCGACGCCAGCGTGACGGGCACCGCGGCGTGGTTCGATCCCGCGGGCGTGCAGCTGATGGGGCAGGGGCTGGGGGCCCAGGTCGGCGCCCTGTTCCTGGGGAGCACCGACGCGGTGCTGAGCGGGGTCCTGGCCAGTGCGCCCGGGGACCAGGCCCAGGTGTTGCTGGGTCAGCGGGAGCCTGTGGACCTGTCCAGTCGGACCTGGGTGGAGCTGGCCGAGGCGTCGCCGGACGCCCTGAACCCCATGCTGAACCTCTACCGCTTGTTCTACGACAGGGCCGACCCGGTGAGCCTGGCCCGGCAGGTGTTCAAGGCGCCCGCCGGTGGCTTCGACCCCAAGCACGTCCTGTTGCTCTACGGGGTCGGCGACCGTCAGGCGCCAGAGGGCGCCCAGCAGGCCCTGCAGCTCGCGATGCACGTGCCCACCACCGGCGAGCTGCTGGTGGACTTCGGCCAGGATCTCGACGACCTGCCGGCGTCCCGCAACGTGTCGGCCCAGCCCGGCCACGTGACGGCCGGATCCGTCCAGGTCGCGCCCCCAGGCGGCCACGACATCCTGTCCGACCCCGACGCGCTCCGGCTGGCCACCGAGTTCCTGGCATCGGCGCTGAGCGACGACGTGCCCACCATTCCCGAACAGGGGACCGAGTGATGTGGGCGATCGGGCTCTGGGGTCTGGCGGCCTGCGTCGACTACGGCTTCAACTGGGGGGACCGGTTCACCCCAGAGGGCGAGGACGAGCCGCCGCCCGTCTGCGATGGGTTCACCGTCGACGAGCCCACGCCGGTCGACGTCCCCGAGGCCTGCACCCGCCCGCCGACGGTCGGCAGCTTCCGCCCCGAGATCGAGTGGCAGTGGTCCGTCAACCCCATCCAGGAGGACTACGACGGGGTCATGTCCACCCCGATGGTAGGGCACCTGGACGACGACAACGCCGACGGCGAGATCGGCTTCGGTGATGTGCCAGAGCTGGTCTTCACCGCCTTCACGGAGGGCTTCTACGCCTTTGACGGTGTGCTGGTGGCCCTGCGGGGCAATGGCCGTGGCCTGGTCTGGACGGTGACCGAGGTCGACGGCATGACGGTCGGCGGCGTCGGCGGGGCCGGGCTGGGGGACCTGGACGGGGACGGCTTCGCCGATGTCTGCACGAACGCCGAGCACGGCGGTCTGATCTGCGTGCGCGGCCTGGATGGCTTCCCGCTGTGGGCCGCCGAGACCGACGCCGCCTTTGCCCTGCCGTCCTTTGCCGATCTGGACAAGGACGGGGTGAACGAGGTCATCCACGGCCGCCAGATCTTCGACGCCAGCGGCACATCGCTGGCGATCGGTGAGCTGGGGGACGCTCTGGGCACGTCGGTGGCTGCGGACTGGGACGGCGACGGCCAGCTCGACGTGGTGGTCGGAGACGGCGTGTTCCGTTTGGACGGCTCGACACTCCAGGACGTGGACCGGGACGACGGGTTCATCGCCGTCGCGGACTTCGACGCCGACGGGCGGCCGGATCGGGTGGTGGTGGCCGACGGGATCATCCGGGTGGACACCAACGACGGCGCGCTGTTGTGGGCGTCGGACATCCCGGGCGGCTGCCACGGTGGCTCGCCGACCGTCGACGACATCGACAACGACGGCCGGCCCGAGGTCGGCGTGGCGGGCCGCTCCTACTACTCGGTGTTCGAGCACGACGGCACGCTGAAGTGGTCTCGGGATGTGCAAGACGAGTCCAGCTGCGCCACCGGGAGCTCGGTCTTCGACTTCCAGGGCGACGGGGCCGCCGAGATCGTCTACGCCGACGAGGAGACCCTCTGGATCCTGGACGGGGCCACCGGCCAGGTGCTGATGGAGGAGCCCGGCCACGCGTCGGCGACGTATCTGGAGTACCCGGTCGTGGCCGACGTGGACGGAGACGGCGAGACCGAGATCGTGCTCGCGTCCAACGACTTCGCCTGGCCCGGGTGGCACGGCATCACGGTGCTCGGCGACGCCGAGGAGTCCTGGGCGGTGTCGCGGCCGGTCTGGAACCAGTTCGCCTACCACCTCACCAATGTGGAAGACGACGCCAGCATCCCCGTGGAGCCCGCAGAGCACTGGCACGACGAGAACAGCTTCCGCGCTGCAGGCAACCCGCGGGGCCCGGACCTGCCGCTGGCCGACCTGATCGTCCAGGACGCCGGCACCTGTGGCGATGAGTGCTGGGACGGCTGGTCGTGGCACGGCCTGCAGGTCGGCAACGTGGGCCAGGCCCAGGTCGGCGGCTTCATCGTCGACCTGTTCGGCCTGGAGGGCGGCGAGGAGATCTGGCTGGCGTCGTTCACCATCACGGGGCTGGACGCCGGCGGCTGGGCGGGCATCGGGCCCTTCCCGGTGGAGATGGGCCAGTTCACCGGCGACACGCTGCGGATCCGCGTCGACCCACTGGACATGGTCGCCGAGTGCATCGAGGACAACAACGAGCTGGAGGTGGGCTGGCCTTGCGGGGTGGAGTGAGCCGCCAGCCAAAGCGCCTTCCCTCTTCCGCCTTGCTGTCCTGGAGGGCGGATTGGGGCCTCCAGGGGCCCGATTTGCCCCGCTGGGCCGGTCCCAGCGCGACAAAGCGGAAGAAACTCGATGCTCTGGTTGGACAGGCGGAAGAAAGCGGGGGCTCTACAGGTTCAGGATCAATAGTCAATCATTGACTATCGAGCCAGGACCCGCTACTCCTCACGAGGTGCCGGACCCTCCGGTGCCGAGGAGGAAGATGCGACGCCCCCTGCTGCTCCCTGTGCTCCTGGCCGCCGTGGCCTGTGCCGAGCCGGTGTCCGACGCCGCCGCCCAGGCGGATCCGGTGCCGGAGCCCGAGCCCATCGTGCCGCTGGAGGGCGAGTGGACGGTCGACTCTCGCACGGTCCTGAGCGATGAGTGCGGTGGCATCCTGGGCGACGACCAGCCGGCGGACGCCCCCGACGAAGACAAGGACAGCTTCGCGCTGACCCTCGCCGACGAAGACGTCTTCACCATCGCCATCACCTTCGACGACGGCGAGCGCTACGACGTGGACTGCGCCTTCGACGCCGATGGGCTGTTCACCTGTGTGGGCGAGCACGACGTCTACACGGTGTCGGACACCACCCTACGCGTCAGCTGGAGCGGCGGCGGCGAGCTGTTTAGCGACACCCAGCTCACCGCGACCCTGGACGCGATCGGGTCCTGTGACGGCTCCCTGTGCGAAGTGGCCGAGGCCTACCTGGAGGCGGAGCTGCCTTGTGGCGGGAGCATGACCATGGAGGCGTCCACCCCCACCCCCGTCAGCCCAGCTTGCGAGCGATGTTCCTGAGCGTGCCCAGGGTGCGCGTGGTGCCCAGCCCCAGGACCCGCTCGATGGCGCGGTGGTCCAGCTCGGAGTCCGAGACCCCCGCCCGGGGCAGCCAGTGCAGGGCCCGCTCGCCGAAGACCAGCCGGTCGTCGTCGGTCCCGTGGCCGAGCACCGCGGTCTTGTCGGCGTCGGACGGCTCGGCCGCCAGCAGCGTGACCTGGTGCTTGCCCAGGGTGCTGGCCAGCTGTCCTGGGGTGAAGGGACCGGCGTCGACGATCGCGCGGAGCTGGTCGGGTGTGCGCACAAAGGTCAGGACCTCGTAGCCGAGCTCACGCTGCAGGCCCTGGGAGAGCATGGCTTCGTCCGGGTTGCCCCGGAAGAGCACGTTGCCGCTGGCCCGGTAGGTCGAGACGTCGGTGTAGCCGAGCTGCCGAAAGACCTGTTGGAGGGCCGCGTTGGTGATGCGGCGGCGGCCCAGGTTCATGCCTCTGAGGAACGCGACATTCATGGGGGGCGAGGTATCCGATGTCTCCTCGCAATGGCGAGGTGGGCGCACGTGCACAGGCGGGTGTGCCATCTCGCCCACCCCCCAAGGCTGCTGCCGGCCCAGGGCCCCGCCTGCTGCGGTGGAGCTCGCGGCACGGAAGTTGCTGTGCTGCGGGGTCCCACCCCGACTGGAGCGCCTCCGGATGCAGTCCGACGAATCCTCCCTCCTCCTGGGCATCCAGCTCTCAGGCGAGCGCTTCCGATTTCGTCGGCGGGACATCCTGTGGCATCCGGGGGACAAGGCCACGCACCTGGTCCTGGTGGGCTCCGGGGCCCTGAAGCTGTGCCAGCCTGTGGACGGCGGAGGCAGCCGCATCCTGGGACTGGTGGCCGGCGGAGAGCTGGCGGGTCTCGAGGCCGCGGTGCCCTCAGCGCCCTATGGCTCAGGGTGTCGGGCACTCGCCACGGGCCATGGCTGGCGGATCCACACCGACCTCCTCCAGCGCACAGCCAGTGCCGACAGGCGCGTGGCGGCCGCACTGATGGCGGCGACGGCCCTGAGCCAGCGGCGGTTCGCCGCTCGGCTCCACGAGTTCCTGGATGGCGACGTGGAGCATCGGCTGGCCACGCTGTTGCGTCGTCTGGCAGTGGAGCACGGCACCCCCGATGCTCGGGGAGTGTTCATCCCCCTTCCGCTCACCCGCAAGGACCTGAGCGAGATGCTCGGGTGCCGAAGCGAGACCGTGATTCGCACCATGACGCGCTGGACGCGCGATGGCCTGGTGCTGGCCCAGAGGGAAGGGCTCATCCTGCGGGACGCGCCGGCGCTCAGTCAGCGGTGTGCGTGAGGTGCTGGCGCCCCGCGTGCCCGCAACCCTCTGCGGGGTCGGGCATCCCAGTCGGCGAACCGCCCAAGGATCGCCATGCCCGGGCCCACCACAGCAGGACTGCCGCCGGCCGTGCCCGCGCCACAGGGCCACGCCGGACTGATCTCGCGCCTCCACGAGGCCGTCCAGGCCCACGGCACCGTTCGCCAAGTCGCGTGCCTGGCCCAGCTCGCCCAGGCTGCCCAGGCCGTCACCCAGGAGCGCTGCGCGGTGCTCAACCTGACACCCTACGGGCTGTCTCACCGGGACGTGCCGGTGCCCGCGGGGGATGGGGCCGTGGTGCCCTGGCTGCTGGGGCTGTTCGAAGAAGGCGTGCGCGAGCTCGTGCTTCTCCCAGGGCTCTCGCAAGAAGAGCTCCAGGCCTTCCTGCGCGTGGTCGCCGAGCCGCCGCCGACCGGGGAGACCCGTGTGGGGCTGGCGTGGACACGGCAGCTCCCGCACCTGCGGCTGCGGATCTCCAGTCTGCGGGGCCTGGCGCTCCAGGCCGACGGGGCGGATGGCCTGCGCCTGGCCTGGGACGCGCCAGAGCCCGATGCAGGCGTCGGTCCCGCCGCGGACTGCGACGTCTGCCGTGTACCCGACGCTGCAGCCCAGGCGCCTCCCGATCACGTGGCGGCGCTCCGAGCGGCCTTCTCGCGGGAACTCGTGCCGGCACGGCTGGTCGCGCTGGCCCTGGACACAGCCGGTGGGGACCAGGCCCCGGTCCTGTGGGCCAGCCTGGATGCCTTGCTGTGGACCCAGGACGCCGAAGGCCTCGCCGGGCTCCTGAACGGTGTCTGCGCCGACCACCCAGCCGCCGCAGCGCAGCTGGGTGCGGAGCTCATGAGCCCGTCGCGGCTGAGCGCGGTCGCGGCGACCTTCGAGGGGGCCCCGGCTACCCTCGCCCCGGCGCTGCTCCGGCTCCTGGGGCCCGACTGGCCGGGCCTGGAGAGCCTGCTCGGTCGACTGGTTGAACCCGCTGCCCGGGAGGCCCTCGTGGTCGCAGCCCAACAAGCCGGACACGACGCCGTGCCGCTCCAGCGCCGCCTGCTGACCGGCCCTGATCTGGGCGATGCGCTCCAGGCCCTGACCGCCCTCGGCGCCAGCGCGTCTCCGGCGGCGTTGGTGGCGCTGGCGGATGCGCTGACCCACCCGGTGCCCGCGGTGCGAGAGGGCGCCCTGGCCGCACTGGACGGCCGCTGGCACGAGGCCCTCCGGGTGCCGGTGGGTCGGGCGCTGCGAGACCCTTCGCCAGAGGTTCGCCACGCCGCCCTACAAGCCCTGCGCGCGGCCGGGGACCCGCGCATGACGGGCGCGCTGCTGGGGGCAGCCGCGGGCGACGCCTTCCCCAGCTGGCCCGAGGACGATCGCCGCGCCCTGCTCGCGCTGCTCGTCGAGCTGGAACAGCCCAGGGTGCGGGCCTGGATCCTGACCCTGATGGGTCGGGCAAGCCTGTTGTCCGCCCGCGGGATCGGGCAGACCCAGCTGTGGGTCGTGATGGCCTTGTCCGAGCGCGCGACGGCGTGGTCGGGCGGGCTGCTCTCCGAGCTCCGCCCGCGCTGGAACCATGCTCCGCTGGTGCGTCAGGCTCTGCGGGCGGTGCACAGCCGTTGACGACTCTCGGGCTCGCGGAGCGGGCGGTCGACGTGCTGGGGGCACTGGGCACCCTGCTCGCCGCCCACGAGTCCCCCGAGCACGGGGCTGAGCGCGTCGCCGGGCGCCGGGCGCTTCATCGCACGCTGGTGGCGTGGAAGCAGGGCACGGACGAGGTGCTCTCGCTCCGGCTGCTCACCGGGGTGTTCTTCCACGGCTCCTTGTTGCTGCCGCTCTCCGGCTGGAGCCCAGAGCAGGTCCGCGGCCTGGCGGCCCGCTGGCAGGCCCTGGGTGTGGCGGGCTTCGACTTCCATGCCCAGACCGACCCCGTCGCGCTCGCCCGTCTGGGAGACGCCATCGACGCGGCACAGGCGGGCTCGGCGGCGCCGTGGTCGGCCCTGTCGGGGGCCATCGTCGTGCGGGTGGCGCGGCCTCCGGACGCGGCGGCCGGGACCTGGCGAGCGTCCCTCGTCCGGGAGCTTGCCCCGGTCCGTCGGGCGGTTGTCGCGGCTGAGACGCCCGACCTGGTGGCGCTCCGAGGGTTGCTCCAGCTCGTGGTCGACGAGGCGTTCGACGGGGTCGGGGCCGCGGCGTTGGCAGAGTCCGGCGTCGAGGGGGAGCAAGGCCTGGCCGGCACCGCTGCGGTGGTGCTGCGGGCCGTCAGCTTCGGCTGCTGGCTGGGCCTGGAGCGGCCCCAGGTGCTGGCCCTGGGTCTTGCGGCCATCGCTCTGGACCTGCTCCCGGGCCTGGGGCCGCGCGAGGTCGCCAGCCGGGTGCTCCAGTGGCCGGGGCTGGGCGCGGTCGGCACCGAGGTCGTGTTGCTGGCCCACGATGCCCGGGCCGCTTCGCTGGGTGAGCCGGGCGGGGTCGCCGGCCGCCTGTTGCTCAAGCTCCAGCGCTCGGTCTCCAGGGGTCCCGAGACGCTGGTGATCGACGACGACGAGATCACCGTGCTGCCCGCGAGCGAGCTTGCAGCCCCGGGGCCGGCCTGACGCTCGCGGGTCGCTACTCCAGGTAGTTCCGCACGACTTGGGGCCTCGCCAGGATCCACTCCTGGTGGCAGGCCACCCGCTCCTCGAACTGGCGCAGGGAGTGGCCCTGTCGACGCTCGGTGCCGGCGGCGTCCAGCAACACGGCACCCACCTGGCCGGCGAAGTCCGCCAGGTCCCAGGCTTCGATCTGGTCCGCCAGAGCCAGCTGGGCGTCTCGCAAGGCCTCGTCACAGGCGGCGTCGGCTTCGCAGCGCCACGCCAGGAGTCCAAAGGGCGTCTTGCCCAGGGTCTCGAGCTCGGAGTCGCAAGGGTAGCCAGGCGCCAGGTCTGCCGGGTGCCGGTAGACAAAGGTCGAGTCGGCGCCCCAGGGGCTCAGGCTGATGCGCTCGCCGTCTGGCTCGAAGAACAGGTGGTGGTTGTTGTCGTTGTAGGAGTAGCTGTCCTCGTGGGCCGTGAAGCGCTCCGCGGCCAGGAAGGCCAGGACCCGGGCGTCGTCGACGTGGGCCCACAGGGGATCGAAGGCGTCGCCCAGGGCCGCCTGGTGGACCGGCTCCAGCTCGTCGGGCTCGTGGTCGGCCCCTTCCTGGTCCACGCTGTAGCAGCTGATCTCCTCGTCGAGATCACACCCTCGGGCGGGCTCGTACAGGGTGCCGCGGCTGTCGGGCCAGGCCACGTCGACGAACTCGTCGTCCATGGCCTCGACCAGGGTGTAGACCCCCAGGGACACGCCGTTCAGCGTGACCTGGGCATAGCCGGTCCGGGGCGCGGGTGAGCCTGCGAAGCGGTAGGTCCGGTAGGCCAGGGTCTCGGCCATCATCGACGGCTCGTTGACGTTGTTGTTGAGCGTCAGCCGCTCCACGTCGCCGATGCGCTGGTGGGGCACAAAGGCGTGGGCCTTGATCTTGAGCGCCGGCTTGGCCACCAGGGGCTGGAAGCTGCTGTTGCCCTTCAGCCGCACGCCCACGTCCCGCCAGGTCTCCCCGTGAAAGGTCAGATCGGCGGGCACATAGGTGTCCGGGTCCAGCGCCAGGGCGTCGAGGGAGGCCTGGGGCAGCTCCAGGGTCAGGGGGGGCAGGGCCAGCGGGTCGTAGAGCTCAGCGGCTGTGGGCCCCACCGGCGGCGGCCAGGCGCTCTCTCCGACCGCCTCGACCGGGAAGGGGTCGGCAGGCGAGGCGCTGTCCGGTGGTGTCGTGGCCGAGTCTGTTCGAGCACTCGTCGGGCCGGGCTCCGGGCATGCCAGCAGCAGGATCAGCGGGATCATCGGATCCAGATCCAGGTGGTTCCGGCGCTCTGGAGGGCGCCGCCCGTCGGGCCGCACTCGGCGGTGAAACCCTCGGACCAGGTGTCGGAGCCGGTGGTCTCTCCAAAGGACAGGGCGACCACGCTGTCGCCCGAGTCCTGCTCGTTTGGGTCGGTGAGGTGTGCGGTGTAGCAGAACCCGAACTGGGGGGCTGGGTTCTCAACCTCGGTGTTCGTGGTGTCGCACAGGTAGTGGTGGCCGTGCCCGGTCGTGAGCTCGTTGTCGTGGGAGAGCCAGTCCAGGCCCATCGAATTCGTGGCCGGATCGACGGTGAACACGGTGCCGTTTGCGGTCGCGCCCAGCAGCAGGCTCGAGCCCGTCTGGGCCGCGTAGTCGTCGACCTGGGCCCAGTGGTCGGGCTCCGGATCCAGGTCGTCATTGCTGCAGGCCATGCGCACGTCGGACCAGGCGCCGTCGAACCGCCGGATGTCCAGGGCCCCTTGGGTGAGCATCGACATCAGCCCGCCGTTCACGCCAGCGACCACGTCGCCTGTGCCGACCTCATAGGTCCACGTCTCGTCGGTGAAGCGGTTGTGGCCGAACAGGTCCAGGAAGTCGTCCTCCTGCAGCCCGGCGGACCGCGTCAGGTGCAGCACCAGGGTCCAGCCGCCCCCGGCGGTCTCCATGTCGCAGCTGACCCGGATCGGGGACCCGGAGCCATCGGGGTCGATGGCCAGGATGCTGCGGTCGTCCCCGGCCGCCAGGGCCTGTGCGCAGGTGCGAGGATGGGCTTCGGGTGCTGCCTTGGACGTGGGCACGGCGGCAGGGGCCAGGCCGCAGGCGGGGAGCAGGATCAGCACCAGTGGGGGCACGGGGCCAGTCTACGGTGTGAGCGG
>CAZFLE010000018.1:39726-43254 GCA_964519895.1 uncultured Enterobacterales bacterium
CGGGGAGCAGGATCAGCACCAGTGGGGGCACGGGGCCAGTCTACGGTGTGAGCGGTCTGGTCCAGGCCGAAGGACGATCTGGCCCGGGCGGCGAGCGGGGACCTGGCCACGGCCCTGCCCCGCTTCACCCAGGGGGTCACGGCGCTGATGGATCCCCAGACCGGCGAGGGCTTCGAGGCCGTGTTCGGTGCGCTGTTGCGGCGTCTGGCGGCCCTGGGGGACGCGCTGGCGTCGTTGGACGCAGCGGTCGAGGCCCACATGGTGGCGTGGATCGCCGACCACACCTGGGTGACCCCGCGGCCGAAGCCGATCGGGACGCGGGCGTGCACCTGGAGCGTTCGAACGGCCGCCGGGCTGCAGCGGCGCTCCGGCCGCCGTGGATGCCGGTTCCGCCCATCGTGCCCGCCGAGGCCGAGGCAGAGGCAAGCGGAGAGCGTCTCGCGCTCTCCGAGTCGGTGTCCCGCGAGCTGGGGCTGGACCCCGCGCGGTTCCGGGTCTCGGCCGAGCGGCTCTTCATCGTGCCGCGGGCGCTGGCCGAGGAGCCCGGGGTCTGAGCAGGGGCGAGGGCATCGGGCCGCGCTGAGCAGCTGCTCGGCGCGGCCCTCCTGCGCGTAGAATCGCGGTCTGAATCGCTCGGAGCCGCCTTGGCACGCCTGATCCTCGCCGCGCTCCTGGTGCTCTCCGCCTGTCGCAACAAGGACGAAGGCGTTGACTCGGGGGCTGCCACGACGGCGCCTGTGGCTGTGGACACCGGGCCCTTCGACGCCGACGCTGACGGGGTCTGGGCCTCTGAGGACTGCGATGATCTGGACGCCACGGTCGGGGTCGCACGGCCCTGGTACAGCGACGCCGACGCCGACGGCTACGGTGACCCGGCGAGCGAGGTCTGGACCTGCAGCCCGGCCGACGACAGCGTCGAGGACGGCACGGACTGCGACGACACCGCGGCCACCGTGCACCCAGGCGCAGCCGAGACCTGCTCTGGGGTCGACGACGACTGCGATGGGCTGGTCGACGACGAGGACCCGGACGTGACCGGCGCGTCGACCTGGTACCTGGACGCGGACGGCGACGGCCACGGCCGCAGTGACGCGGTGTACGAGGCCTGCGTGCAGCCCGCCGACACCAGCGCCGACGGCCTGGACTGCGACGACAACGACGCGAGTGCCCTTCCTGGCGGCACCGAGGTCTGCGATGGCGCCGACAACGACTGCGACGGCGTCGTGGATGGACCGGACTCGGCGGGCAAGTCGACCTGGTACGTCGACGGCGACGGCGATGGGTACGGGGCGGCCGGCGGTGCCGTCGAAGCCTGTGACGCCCCCAGCGGCACGGTGGCCACTGCCGGGGACTGTGACGACACGGACGCCGGGGTGAACCCAGACGGGGTCGAGGTCTGCAACGGCCGCGACGACGACTGCAACACGTGGGTCGACGCCGACGACCCCGGGGTCACCGATGCGGACACCGTCTGGTTCGACGCTGACGGCGACGGCTACGGCACGTCCAGGGTGGCCGCGCTGACCTGTGGGGGGCTGTCCGGTTACGTGGCCAATGCCGACGACTGCGACGACCTGGACCCCGACGTCTCCCCGGCGGGCACCGAGGTCTGCAACGGTGTGGACGACGACTGCGACGGCGACACCGACGACGACGACTCCGATGTGGCCGATCCGAGCACCTGGTACGACGACCACGACGGCGACGGGTGGGGCGACGGCAGTGTGGCCAGCGTGGCCTGTGAAGCGCCCACCGGCACGGTGGCCGCCGCTGGGGACTGCGACGACAGCGATGCCACCGTGAACCCCGACGCGTCCGAGGTCTGCAACGGGGTCGACGACGACTGCGACGGCGACGCAGACGCGGGCACCGAAGGCGCCGAGGTGCTGTGCTCGGCCGCGTCCTGTCAGGCCGTGCTCGACGCCGGCGCTTCGACCGGCGACGGCCTGTACTGGCTGGACTCGGACCAGGACGGCGACACCAGCAATGCCTGGGAGGCCTGGTGCGACATGAGCACCGATGGCGGCGGCTGGACCCGGTTGTTCTCGAGCCACTACCCGACCTTCTGGACGGTGTCAGACTGGGAGGAGAGTGGCGTCGCGACCGACGACGACTACTCTGGGCTGTTCGCCCGCCAGGACTTCGCCGACGCCAGCGGTTGGTACACCCTGCGGCTCGAAGTCGGCAACGAGGACACCTGGAACACCGGGGTTCGGGCCCACTTCACGGTGTGGGAGCAGGGCCACGACCCCTTCACCGACACCACCGATGGCTCGGACTACCTGCTGTTGGACGGCGAGGAGTCCACGACCTGCGACGGCTTCAACGGCTTGCACGACCGGCTCTACACCGACGGCAGCGCCTACAGCTTCACATCCGACGTGGACAGCGGCGACAGCACCGGGTGCTGGTGGCAGCAGATCGTCCCGGTGGTCCAGTACGTCACCGCCGACGACTACCCCGGGTACCTGGAGGGCTACGGCGGGCACAACCTCCACACGTGGCAGAGCTTGTGGGTGCGGTAGGGCTCGCTGGCCACCGGTTGGGCTGCTGACCGGGGCTGGAGAGAGTGCGCCGTTGCGACAATTCGCCGCGGATGGGGTGCCATCCCGCCGGTAAGTGCGCCGAGCTGACACCTACGCCGCCGATGGGGTGCCATCCCGCCCTGAGGTGTGCCCCGGCGACACTTACGCGGCCGATGGTCTGCCATCCCGCCGGTAAGTGCGCCGGACCGACACTTTCGCCGCCGATGGAGGGCCATCCCGCCGGTAAGTGCGCCGGACCGACACATACGGCGCCGATGGCCAGCCATCCCGCCCGGAAGTGCGTCTCCGCAGGCCGCCCCGCCCCCCTCGTCCCCCGAACCGCCCTGCCTGAGACCCGCTTGCCCGACGGGGTCGCCTCAACGACCATATGGGTCCAAGCCGAAGTCATGCCCTGGAGCCAGAACGAATAACAATAGGGATCCATGGGCAAGCTGCTAATGCTTAACAAAAGGTTCCTGACCCCTGTTTTCCCCTGTTCCCGGGCTCCCGGGGCCTAGCGCCGTCTGCGCGCCAGCGCAAGCCCGATGAGCAGCGCTGCCCAGGCCGCGGGGTGGGTTCCCGTGCTGGCGCAGCCGCAGGACGCCTGGGTCGCCCCTTCTTCGAAGTCCAGGTCGCTCTCTTCCCCGTCCTCGGCGTCGTCGCTGGGGTCGATGGGTTCCTCGTCGTCCGCGGGCGCAGGGTCCGCGCTCTCCTGGCCCGGATCGGGCTCCAGGGTGCCGCCTTCGAGCTCGCCGGGGTAGCCGCGATCCGTGCCGTCGAGGGGGTCGGTGCCGTCGGCGACCTCGTCGCCATCGCTCACGCCGTCACCGTCGGTGTCTACGACCCACGGGTCGGTGGTCTCGTCCAGGACTTCTTCGCCGTCGGACAGGCCGTCGTCGTCGGAGTCGTGATCGTTGGGGTCAGTGCCGCTGTCGTCGATCTCGAAGGCGTCGGACAGGCCGTCGTCGTCGGAGTCGTCGTCGTTGGGGTCGGTGCCGTGGTC
>CAZFLE010000018.1:43354-82335 GCA_964519895.1 uncultured Enterobacterales bacterium
CGTCGGACAGGCCGTCGTCGTCGGAGTCGTCGTCGTTGGGGTCGGTGCCGTGGTCCTCGACTTCTTCCCCGTCGGTCAGGCCGTCGTCGTCGGAGTCGGCGTCAGTCGGGTCCGTGCCGTGCTCGTCCAGCTCCTCTCCGTCGCTCAGGCCGTCGCCATCGGTGTCGTCGTCGGTGGGGTCGGTGCCGTGCTCGGAGAGCTCCTCTCCGTCGCTCACCCCGTCGCCGTCGGTGTCGTCGTCGTCGGGGTCGGTGCCATAGACGTCGAGCTCGTCGCCGTCGCTCAGGCCGTCCCCATCCGTGTCTGGATCCCCGGGGTTGGTGCCACCGTCCCACTCCTCGCCGTCGGTCTGGCCGTCGTCGTCGGAGTCGGGATCGTTCGGGTCGGTGCCCGAGGTGTCGACCTCGAAGATGTCGGTCAGCCCGTCGTCGTCGGAGTCGCTGTCGTTCGGATCGGTGCCGGTGGTGTCGACCTCATCGCCGTCGGTCAGCCCGTCGTCGTCGGAGTCGTCATCGTCCGGGTCAGTGCCCAGGTCCAGCTCTTCCTGGTCGCTCAAGCCGTCGCCGTCGGAGTCGATGGGGTCTCCGCTGGAGCCTGAACCGTCGGAGCCCGAGCCAGTGCCGTCGCTGTCGGAGTCCGAGTCGGAGTCCGAGTCCGAGTCGCTGTCGGAGTCCGAGTCGCTGTCCGAGTCGGAGTCCGCGTCGTCGTCACTGTCCTTGTCGGAGTCCGAGTCGCTGTCCGAGTCGTCGTCGCTGTCCGAGTCGGAGTCCGAGTCGCTGTCCTCGTCGTCGTCCTTGCCCTTGGACTGCGCGTGGGTCCTGGTCTCGTCGAGGGCCACCCCCGACTCCGAGGCCGGTGCACAGGCCGGGCTCATGAGGCCAAGGAGGAGGGGAAGGGTGAGCATGCTGCGCTCCGGGTCGGTGCGATCGGGGACCCGGGCGCGCAGGAGCGAACAGGCCCTGCGTGTGCGATCGGATCAACCCGGCGGCCACGTGAGCCCGGGCGCCCAGAAAGACCGCGGTCCCCCGGCGCGAAGCCGCCTTGACTGCGCCCCTCTCCCCGGCCCAGGGTGCGGCGATGGGGCCCGTGTCCACCATGCTGCCCAGCTTGCTGGCGGCCTGTTCCATCCTGGGCGCCCTGGTGGTGCACGTGCTCGCCGGCTGGCGCCAGGACCGCCGCACCCTGTGGGCCCTGGCCGCCCTCGACTTCGTGCTCGTGGGCCTGTTCGCCGCGGCGTTCCACGACGACGTGTGGAACGGCTGGCTGCGTGAGGACGCCTGGCTCGAGTGGGCGACCTTCTTCGCTTTTGCCGCCGCCGGTGCAGTGTTCCTGCGACACGCACGGGCCACCGGAGGCCTCGCCCGGCTGGCGGGTGTGGGGCTGGGCCTGTTCTGCCTCTTCGTGGCCGGCGAGGAAGTCAGCTGGGGCCAGCGCCTGTTCGCCTTCGAGCCCCCCGAGCTCTTCCTCGCAGAGAACTACCAGCAAGAACTCAACCTGCACAACCTGCTCAAGGACAAGTCACTGGGTGTGCTCGCGCTCGACAGCCGCGTGCTGGTGGCCTTGGTCGCCCTGCTCTACGGCGTGCTGGGCGCTGCCTTGCCGTGGCTCCCCCGGGTCGGCGAGCGCCTCCGGCCGTTGTGTCCGACGCCGGCCCTGAGCCCGTTCTTCGCCGGGGTCGCCTGGCTGGAGTGGGCCTACCCGATGCACCTGTCCGGCGAAGCCGCCGAGTGTGTGCTGGGCCTGGTGTTCGTCGCCGACGCCAGTCTGCGACAGGGAGGCCTGCAGCTCTCAGCCCGGCTGACGGCGGGCATCCTGGCCCTCGGCGCGGTCACGTCGCCACTGCTCGCGCTCGCCTGGTACGGCACCGACCAGGCCCGAAGCGACCAGGCCCACGCGGAGCTCCAGGCCCTGGCCCAGGACGTCGACGAGGGGGTGACCCGGCGACTGGAGAAGAAGGGCCGGGTGCACAAGCGCGTGTTCACCGCGGTGCGGGACGGGTACTTGGACCTGTCCGTCGAGAGCGCGTTCCTGGAAGGCCAGGACACGCCGGCCAACGACCACGCCGCCGCGCCCCGTCGGGACCGTCGGGGCTACTTCCTGGACCCCTGGAACAACCCCTACTGGATCCTGTCCCAGGACGGGGGAGACGCGCTGTCCCTGTACTCCTTTGGGCCCAACCGTCGCCGGGACACCGAGACCAAGCCACTGGGCGAGTTCGAAGGGGACGACATCGGGGTGCGAATCCGCTGAAGATCACCGCGCCATCGTGTCGTGGGCCAGCCCGGAGCCGCGCTCGCCCCGTCCCGGGCGCCGCTGCCGCGCCATCCACAGGTGCACCTGGCCGTCTGCACCTCGGGCGAGCTGCCAGCGCCGTGTCACCTCCAGGCCCCCCCGGGGGACCTCCTCCTCGTGGAGACGCAGAGCCCGCTCGGGCGCCAGGATGCGGCCCTTGGGGCCCTTGGCCCAGTCGAAGGGAATGTCGTCCCAGGCGAGCATCCGGGCCCGGCGCAGGCGCATCTCGGCCGAGCCTTCGGCGATGGGCTCCGGGACCAGGGGAATCCAGTACGGCGGCACCTGACTCTGGAGCTGGTAGCCCCACGGATCGTCGTCTTCGGACGAGGGGAGGGGGGTGTCGGTCCCTTGCTCCAGCTCGAGCATGGCCTGGCGGGCCAGGCCCCAGCTGAGCCGCCGCCGCATGGGTTCGCCGGTGGGCAGCTCGATCACCGACTCCACGGCCCAGCCCAGGTTGGCCTGTTCGTCGCGCAACAGCCCGACCTGTTCCACCGGCCGTCCCTGGAGGGGACTCACCAGCGCCGGCGGGAGCAGCAGCCACGGGGTCCGCCCTTCCGAAGCCGAGGGGTCTCCGGCCAGCTCGAACCACGCCCAGGGACGCTCACCCGAGGCGGTGGCGGCGTCTCCCACCGCCGTCGACTTCAGCACGTGCTTGCCCCCAAAGGTGTCCAGGACGGTCACCCGCTTGACCCGGGCCAGGCAACCCACCGGCAGGCGCAGCGGGACCAGGAACCAGTCGTCGGAGTAGACCGAGGCGTACTCGGCCACGATGAGCCGGCCGATGTCCGCCGGGCCGGCCTCGATGGCGCCGAAGGAGACCGTGCCCTCCTCGAATTCCCACCACCGGGAAGCCGGCATGCCCGCATAGGCCAGCGGCACCGGGAGCAGCTCCACCCTGCGGCGCACCGGGCTGCGCGAGCCGTGTCCGTGGGACGCGGCCGGATCGGTGTCCACGTCGAAGCTGTGCCAGTCCAGGTGGCCCCCGGTGTACTCGGGGGCGCCCAGCACGACCTCGCCCTGGCCGGCCGGCACGCCCACGGAGAAGCTGTACTCCAACCGCTCATCGGCCCAGGCATCCTGGCCACCGCTGGGCTCCTGGAAGCGATCCCCCAGCTCGAGGAGCCAGTCGTCGAACAGCGCCTGGACCACCAGCGGGTCGGCGCTCGCGCCCACCACGGCGGCCAGGTGGGCTGGCCTGGCCTGGGACAGCAGGTGGCCGTCCAGTGCGCGTCGGGCCAGGAGCGACAAGCGCTGCTGCTGCCGAGACGGGAGCCCGTCCAGGTCGCTGTCGGCCAGGACCAGGCTGTACTCGTCGCGAAAGTCGGCCCTCAGCCCGGACAGGCCCGCGTCGTCCAGGCGGCGCAGGAACTGGAGCCCGGCCTGGGCCGCGATGGCGATGGCCGCTGGCCCGGTGGCCACGACCTCGGCTTCGACCCGGGTCTCCAGGGGCTGGCTCGTGTCGAGACGTTGGGTCCCGCCGGCACCCGGGGTGTCGTTGCGCCAGGTGTGCAGGAGGTTGTGGCGGGACTCGACCCGGGCGTGCACCGGCGAAGCGGCGTCTTCGCCTCGGAACTCGCCGAGCTGCCACTGGCGGGCCAGCATCCACAGGGGATCGGCCACCCGGGCCTGCAGGCCCTCCTCCAGGTTCTCACTGCGGGTGTGGGGCTCCACGCGGTCCCAGCTGCGGTCGGCCATGGCTACTCCTGGGGTCCGGCGCTCAGGCGGCCGGGGGGGTAGATCGCGGGGAATTGGTGGCCATAGGAGTCCAGGATGTCGGGGTCCACGGCCCGCAGCCGAGCGGCTTCGAGGGTCTCCATCAGGGTGTCGACCACCAGCTGGAAGCTCCAGGACTCGTCTCGAGGCGGCACCATCAACAGCAGGCTCTGGGGCGCCCGGGACGAGGGCGCGTCGAAGTTCAGGGCCACGCCGGTGGTGACCTGGTCCGCCGGGATGCGCTCGACCCAGCTGTCCAGCACCAGGCCGGCGAGGGCCTTGTCCGCGCGCAGGGCGTCCAGCCCTCCGTGGTCCAGGGTGCACAGGCCCAGGTAGCCTTGGGTTCGATCCGCGGGCGCGGCCGTGCTGACCCAGACGTCCTGGTCCGGCAGCTGTCCGATGGTGGGGTGGAGGTGGGCGCCGTCCCGGATCAGCTCGCTCAGGGTGATCACGTCGTCCAGGCGCGCGACGTCGGCCCTCACGTGGGCGAGCTTGCGCAGCCACGCGGTCGCCTGGGCCGGCACGCCCCCGAGCAGGGTGTCGCTGGCGTCGAAGGCTGCAGCCGACGCAGGGCCGTCGGCCACCCGGACCCGCGGCAGTAGCGGGAAGCCCTTGCCCAGCAAGGTCGCCGAGGTGGCTCTCGCCCGGGCCAGGCGGGCCTCGGGGGTCGGGTCGGCCAACGCGTCGGCGTCGGCCCAGCCCGTCTGCAGCGTGGTGAGGGCATCCAGGCGAGCCCGGCCGCGACCGGCCAGGGACCACGCGTCGTCGTACAGGGTCGCCCGCCCGGCTTCGGTCCAGCCGGCGGAGGGATCGGTCCGAGCCAGGCCAAAGCCGGCGAGCCGCCCCATGTGCTGGCGCAGGGTGGCCAGGTCCAGGGTGCCCACCGGTGCCGGGTCGTCATCGGTCGCCGTCGGCAGCGCGGTCTCCAGCGCGTCGACACGGTTGCCGAACTTGGTCGCCAGCTTGCCGACCCGGGTCTCCAGCTCGCCCAGGCGGATGCCCGTGACGTCAGTGGCCCCCGGCAGATCCAGATCCCGCGCGTCCAGGCTGCGGGCGCCGCCCAGCAGCGTGCGCAGGGACCGGGACAGCTGGGCGAACTCCCGGAACGAGACCTGGTCACTGTCGGGCTCCCCGTCGAAGTCGACCACCACGCGTCCATCCAGCGCGGAGAATTCCGGGCGATCGAGCACGGCGGCGACGACGCGACGGCCCCAGGAGGTGTCGACGTCGGGGTCGGCGGGGGGCACGTCGAAGACCGCATCCAGGGCCGACAGCTTCAGCTGGCCCATGTGCACGGTGAGCGGGTCCGGGACCGGCTCGTCGTCGATCGCTGTGAAGGACACCGCGCAGACCACCCGATCGGGCGGCCCCAGGGCCTGGGCGACCCAGCTGTCGAGCGCCGGCTCCAGCACGGCCCGGGGCCCGGACCCCCAGTCGGAGTCGGTCTCGCCAGCGCCCAGGGTGATCAGCAGCCGCTGGGTGACACCGGCACCTGGCCTGGGGGTGGCGAGGGACATCAGCTCCGGCGGGGCCACGGCGCCGGTGGTGATGGCTTCCAGGGTGGCCGACGCCCGGCTGCGGTTGCCCTGGAGCAGGTGGTGGACCGAGTCTGCGATGCCCGCGTCGGCCACGGCGTCCAGGGCGCGGCCGATGGCGTCGAGCAGGTCCCAGACCGCCCGGTGGTCCGGATCGGTCGGGGTCGAGCCCGCACGGAGGGTGACGGCGCCGTCGAACACGGCCACCCCCGGATCCTCGAACAGGGCGGCCAGGGCCAGCCCGTCGACCGGACCGGTGGGATCCCGGGCGATGCCTTCGTGCTCCAGCACCCCGCGCCGGCACTCGTCGATGCGGGCCTGGTGCCCGCCGTCGTGGCACATGCGCTCGAAGCGGCAGCCCAGCAGCTCGCCCAGGCTCTGTCCTTGGCGCACGCCGTCGAGCAACCAGGACGCCAGGCGCATGCGGTCGCTGCGCAGGTCGACGGCGATCAGGGAGTCCGGGTCCGGGGAGCCGTGGGCGTTGAAGCCCGCCCGCAGCACCGCGGCGGTGGCCGCGTGGCCCACCGAAGGCGCGTGGATGAAGCCCTGGGAGACCCGGCTTCCGTCGGCCTTGGGCTTCAGGTCCTGGACCCAGCCGAACCCGCCCAGCTGGATGCCGCGGCGCGGTGCATCGCGGCCCTCGGGTGGGGCCCGCAGGGTGTCGAGCTGGCGCTGGGCCAGAGCGGTGAACCAGGCGTCCAGGCGGTGGGACGTGAGCCCCAGGGTCTCGCGGAAGCGCAGCTCCAGCCCGTCGATGTCGTCTTCGGCCAGCCCGGCCAGCAAGTCCAGAGCCCGGTGGGTGGCCGTGCGCTGGGCCTGGGGGATGTCGTCGGGCAGGCTCAGGCTGTCCAGCAGCTGGTAGAGCAGGGGCTGGTCGGCCAGGAAGTCGTCGGACAGGCCGCCGTGACGGGCCGCCTCAGGGGTCTCCAGGTCCGGGCGCAGGTCCGGGTCGAGCACCGCCAGGGGCGTGTCGAGGGGGGCCACCTCCCGCGACCGGATCCGGGAGCGCGATCGGGTGCGGGTCCGGGTGGGGCCGGTCACGGGGGAGAGGACGTCGGTTGGGCTCAGGCCGCCAAGCACCCCGTCGACCCGTGAGATCCCGTAGGAGGACCCGACCCGGTCGGCGATGGAGTCCAGGTACTCCGACGCCAGCCCACCTGCGACGGCGTCCGGGCTCTGGACCAACGCCCGGTTCCACGACCGCTCGTCGACGAAGCCGTTGAAGAAGGACCAGAACAGCTTGGGGTCGTCCATGGTCGGCGGGTACTGGCTCAGCATGAAGTCCTGGACGTAGGCGCCGTGCACGTACCGGTCGGCCAGGCGAACGATCGGGTCCTGCCGGGCGTCGTGCCCGGTGATCAGAGCGGCCATGAGGCCCTGCCAGGCTTCGGCGGCCGAGCGCTTGGACGCGTCGGTGATCCGGCTGGAGATCTCATCTCCCCAGCGCGCGACCAGGTCCGCCAGATCCCCGTTGTCCCGCACGTCGGGCAGCTCGTCCAGGAAGTAGTAGATCCAGCTGTAGTAGGCGTTGTCTTCCTGGACGATGCCGCCGCCGAACAGGTAGTCGGGGACGATCTCCAGGAAGTCTCGGGCGTAGTCGAGCTGGCGGACCACGAACCGGCCCGGGTGGGGCAGCGAGCCCAGGATCGTCACCGTGTCGTCCAGGGGATCGCTGCCGATGGCGTCGCCCAGGACCGGGTCCAGCCGGGGGACCTGGGCGACCGACGCCCGCCACTGGGCCTTGAGGTCCAACAGGACCCACTCCAGGTTGTCAAAGGCGTCCCGGCTGCCCAGCCCTTCCCGGGTTCGCCGCACCGGCAGCACGCCATAGGGCTGGGGGCCGATGGCCAGGGCGGGCAGCGTGGCCCCGCCGCGCACGTGGTCTACGAACAGAGCCCGGGTCGCGTCGATGGCGTCGGCCGGGATGACCGAGACCTGGTCCGCCTCGCGCTCGTTGGACTCGGGGGCTGGGGCCAACAGGTCGTCGAAGTACCGGCCCCATGTCACTGGCCAGAGCGCCCGATTCATCGCCGCCATGGTGTCGTGCTCGGTCCCGTCGCCGTGGAGCACCCGCGCCAGCAGCGCCTCGCGAAGTCCCAGGGCGGTGGACAGCCGGGTCGCGTTGGCGCCCGTGCCCAGCTCTGGGGTCTCCTCGGCCAGCTCCCGGGCCAGGAAGCCCGTCACATCATCGATGCCCTCGGTCCAGCCGGCGTGTGTGGCGTCGGTGTTGTTGGTCGCCGTGCCCTGGGGCACGACCTCGAGCCCGTCGGTGTACAGGTGGCCCTGGAGCAGGCCCTCGAGGGTCTTGCGCCCGTCGTTCGGAGTCTCGTCCCGCACGCCGACCGCGATCAGCGTCAGGCCGTCCCGCTTCACGGCGTCCAGGTCGTCGCTGGACAGGGTGACGGTGATGCCCATGCCCACCCGGACCGCCTCGGGGTAGTCGATCATCCAGCCGACCCCGTCGGCCAGGGGCAAGGCGCCGTCGTCGGTGGACCACGGGGCGGCCTCCTGGAGCTGGGCGGACATGCCCAGGTCGTCGGGGATGCGGGCGCCGAACTTCACGAACAGCTCGTCCTCGCCCACCGTGCCGATCACCGCCCAGCGCTCGGGCAGGGCGCCGGCCCGGGCGAGCTCGGCGTCGTCGCGGGTGTTCCGCTGGGGGAACTTCAGCCGGCCCTCGGTGCCGACCTTGGGCGCCATGCGTCGGGCGACCCACGCCGCCCGGCGGGGCGAGATGTGCGACACCAGCCACTGCTCCCCCTTGCGCAGCGCGTCGGCGGTGGTGGCCTTGTGCCGGTGGCGCCAGAAGCGCTTGGCATAGGCCAGCTCGTCGTCGGTCAGCCGGGGGTCGTGGGCGTCGAGGTGGATCTGGTCCGGGTACAGGCGGATCTTGAGGTCGGTGCCCTCGAAGCGTGTCTCCAGCCGCACGGGCAGTAGCAGCAAGGGATGGGTGTCCCGCAGCGCGTCGAATTGCTCCCGGTGGTCGACTCCCCAGACCAGGTCGTCGGGGATCCGCTCCAGGGGCTGGTCGAAGGGCGTGTCCAGCACCACGTCGCGGTCCGGCTGGGGCCGGGGCTCGGCGATCGGGTCGTCGGTCACGGGCGCAGGGGCCACCTCGACCACGCCGTCCGGCGTGCGCACGCCGGGGTCCCGGCGCCGGCGGGAACGGCGGGGCCTGCGGGTGTCAGAGGCCATCGGCGGGCTCCTCGGGGGCGGGCTCGAGCATCTGGTCGGCGTGCACCAGCATCCGGACCGGGCGCTGCAGGGTGATGCGGGCCATGCCGGCGGCGTCCAGGCCCCAGGTCTCGCGCCAGGTGTTGTCGCCGTCGTCGTCGTAGCGGCGCCGCAGGGTTCCACCGTGCTTGGTCGTCAGGGTCTCCAGGTCGACGGTCGCCGGCTCGGGATCGGCCTCGCCCAGCGCGTGGTACCAGTTCAGGTTCTCCCACCGGTTGGGCACCTTGCTCGCCGCGCCGGGCTTGCCCTCGTCCATGCCGAAGCAGGGCTCGGTGGGCAGCTCTTCGAACACGAAGAACCAGCCGGGCTGGGGGCCGTCCACCACCGTAGTCCCGACCACGTCGGAGTCACCCTCGTCCGGATCCACCGCCACGTCGGCGGGGAATTCGAAGCCGAGGAAGGTGACGCCGTCGCCCAGCGAGCCCACAAAGGACGGGTAGAGGGGCGTGGCCATGTCGTCTTCGATCCGTTCCCCGGCCTCGGAGTCCCAGGTGGCCGCGACCGCGTAGATGAGCGTGTTCGGGTAGCGCTTCAACAGGTCGCCCTTGACGATCAGCGCCAACACCTGGTCCGGGTCCCGGGTGGTGTGGTTGCCCAGGCCATCGGTCGCCCACTCCCGAACCCGGGGAATGTCCTCGACCGCGCCCGAGTCCGACAACGGGTCGGCCATGACCGCGTCCCAGAACACCCGCAGCCAGGTGTCCCCTGGGTCCGCCGGGAACTCCCGCCACAAGAATTCCCGGCCCAGCTCGTGGTTGGCCCCCAGCAGGAAGGCCTCGACAAAGGACGCGTTCAGCTTGGCCAGCGCCACCGTGTCCTGGGGGATCGTGCCCACCCCGGGCATCAGCAGCTCGGGATCGATGCGCACCAGGAGCTCGTAGAGGGGATCCGGGTACTGGGGATCCATCGCCAGGCTCGCCGGCACGTCTTCGGTGCCCAACAGCGAGCTCGGCTGGATGAGGTGGCGTACCCGGACCCGGAGCAGGGCTTCGGGATCCAGCCGGTCCCGGATCACCCCGTCCAGCTCCCGCAGCTCGGCGGCGTCGTCGCCGCCGCTGTCCGTGGCGACGGGCAGTGGCGACGGGACCCGGGTGCTCGCGCCGACGAAGGACGGGGTCGCACGGGCCGATCTGCGGCTGCTGCGGGTGATCGGGCTGGGCGACAGATCCCGGGTGATGGGGGTGAAGGACGTGGTGGCCGGACTCACCCGCAGACCCGCCGCCAGCCCGAAGTCCTGGGTCACCTGGACCATCTCCACGGTGATGTCGGCCTGGTCGCTCTCGGCGCTCAGGCAGGATCCCTGGGGCACGGTCAGGGTGGCGTAGGCCAGCTTGTCCAGGGGCGCGCGGACGAAGTCCTGGGTCACAGCGCTGCATGGGTTCTGGGTCGACGACTCCCGGGAGGCATCGATGGCCTTGGCCACGGTGGTGCCGGTGTGCAGCCGTCGGCGAAACGCGCTCGAGACCAGGCCGTCGGGGATCACGCTCTCGCCGAGCCGCCCGGCCACGGTGGTCGCGTGGGCGGGGTCCTTGAGGCGTCCGTGGGCGGCGCGACTCAGCTGGAGCAGGGCGCCGTCGTCGAAGTCCGCGACCTGGCCCTTGAGCCGCTTGCCCACCTCGAGGGCCATGCGGGTGCGGTTCAGCAGGGCGTTGGCCTCTTGGGCGGCTTCGGCCTGGGCCCAGGCCTGGGCCATCAAGGGCTCCTGGTGCTGGCGCACGACCTGGGCCCCCAGGCCCGCCGTGGCCCGGGCGGCGGGATCGAGGTTGGCGCCGGAGAGCCACTTGGGGCGCTTGGGACCCGCGGGCGCGGTGGTCCTGGGCACGCGGTCCACGTCGGCCGGCCGGGCGCCGTAGACCGGGGGCGCCACGGCCGGGTCGTGCAGCAGGGGGTCGTAGTCCGCGGGCTCGGAGCCGGTGGCGGCGAGCCCGTCGTTGAGCAGGGTGCGCAGGGACCCCTGGAATTGCGCCTGGTGGTCTTCGTCCCAGGGGATCTCGTTCAGTTCCGGGGCCACCAGGGCCCCCACGAAGGCGGTGGTGGTGCCCGGCGCGTCCGGCAGCGCGGCGCTGCCCGGGGTGCCGATGTCCAGGGCGTGCACGCCCACGTCGCCGGACAAGGTGCGGGCGGTCAGCCGCCGGACCAGGGTCTCGAAGTCCCCGGGCTCGGCCGCGGTGCGGAAGCGCCAGGACTCATAGACCGGCAGGCGCACGTCGGTGTCGCCGGTGCTCCAGGCCAGGGACACGTCGTCGGCGTCGAAGGGCTCGCCCAGCCCCGCCTGGCGCCCGGCACGGAAGCTGGGCACCAGGCACGCCCGGTAGGCCTTGCCGGTGTCCAGGCGCCGGGGGCACAACAGCCGCGCCACCATCGCCTCGGGCTGGGCGTCGAACACCGTCTGGACGTCGTCGGCGGTGAAGAGCGCCGACGACTGCACGTGGGCCCAGGCCCAGGCCTGGCGCAGGTCCGGCAGCTCGCTGTCCGCCGCGTCCACGGTCAACACCGACAGCGACGAGCTGGTTTCGAAGCTCACCCCTTCGTGCTCTTCGACCACCACCAGGACCAGCCAGGGCAGCAGCCGGTCGTCGGTGGGGCTGGCTGGGGTGAACATCCACGGCAGGTCTGGCGACGCCAGCTCGATGTGGGCGAACACATTGCGCTCGAAGTCCTGGGTGCCGGCCACCGGGTGGCGGCGGACCACCTGGGCGGCGCTCAGGCCCAGCACCGCGCCGGGGCCACGGACCTGGACGTCGCGGGTGGCGGTGTCCGAGCCCAGGGACACGCTCGCCGTGACCGTCGCCAACCCACCGGTCGGCACCCCGTCGGCGTCGGCGGCACCCACGAGGAGCCGGGAGAGGCCCCGGCGCAGCCAGGGGGCGAAGTACAGCATCGCGGTGCTCATGCCAGGTACTCCAGCTCATAGGCGGGCACGACCGCGCGAGCGGCGCCGTCGGTGGCACCAGCCACCAGGTCCCGGGTGGCCCGGAAGCCCTGGCCCTCTGCCGACGAGAGCGCTTCGGCCAGGGCCCCGGTGTCGGTCTCGATGGCGGTGAAGCTCAGCTTGGACACCGTCAGGGCGCTTGTGGGGGCGGTGGAACGCGGGAGCCCCGCCGCTGCCCGGGTCTTCAGGGCGCTGCCGAAGCGCACCGCCCGCTCCAGTGCCGTCAGGGTGGCGCTGACCACCTGGCCCGTCTGTTCCCGCTCGGCGGCACGCACGTTGGGATCCCGGACGATGACCTCGTGGTCCCGGGTGAACTCCCGGGGCTCCGCGGCTTCGATGCCGTCGTCGCCCAGGCGCAGGCCAGCGGGCAGCTCCTCAAAGGACGGCGCCGAGAGCTTCTCGTCCTCGGTCAGGTGCCAGTACTGGCCCGCTGCGAACCAGTCCAGGGCGTCCTGGGTGTCGACGGTCACGGTGCCCAGCTTGGGCGCCGTCAGGGCAAAGGTGTCGCTCCCGCCCAGGGTCGCCTCGCCGTAGTGGTCGATCCGTGTGCCCAGCGGCGCGACCCGCTGGGTGACCTCGATCCGGCCTGCGGGGTGCACGCTCAGGGCGCCGTCGGTGGTGTCGCCCACCACCACGGGGTCGGCGTCGCCGTCCGGGCCCAGGACCGACCAGGCCTCCTCGCGGCGAAGCTCGTCGAGCAGCAGGGTCTCGACCGTCACCACGTCCCGAGGCGCCTGGTCCTTGGCCTGGCCAAAGGTGGCGGAGACCTCCAGGCTGGCCTTGATGCCCAGGATCTTGAAGCTGGCCTTGCCCTCCACGTACCAGGGGTTGGGCCCGGTGAGCTTGCCGGCCAGCAGCACGGCCAGCAGCTCCACGGAGCCGGCGTCGATGTCGACCCAGACCTCGAGGCTGATGGTGAAGCCGAAGGGCTTGAACTGGATGAGGGCGTCGAAGCTGGTGCCGCCGGTGGCCGTGAAGCCCGCCGCGCTGGCCCAGAACTCGGCCATCGCCCCGAATTGCAGGGTGTTCGACGTCACGGCGAAGTAGCCGCCCAGCTGCACCCGCAGGTTGTCCCCGGTGTCCAGGGCGATGCCCAGCCGGTTCAGGACCGGGAAGTCGTCCGGGGGCGGGAAGTCGGGGTGGAAGCCGCCAAAGGACAGGATGAGGCTGGGGCTTCCCAGGAAGGCCGCGCGGATGGCCACGTCGCCGGTCAGCGGGAAGCCGGCCACGTGGGAGTCCCGGATCGACGCGTCGATCTTGAGGGTGCCTTCGGTCAGGTTCAGGGTGCCGGCGACGTCGATCCGCAGCTCCAGGACCGCGGCGTCGTCGGCGGGCAGGATGCAGCTGAGCGACCCCAGGAGCGAGATGGTCAGCGGGTCCGGCAGCTGGACGATGATGCCGACCTCGAGCACGATGATGGATGCGCCGCCCCAGCCGATCTGGCAGACCGGCCCGAACACCCACTGGCCCTCGGCCACCGGGAAGACCGCGTCCATGTCGGACAGGATCTGCAGGGCGTCCCGAATGGGGTCCTCGGGGAACAGGATGCTGTCCAGAGCCCCGGTGCGGACCCCGTCGGCCAGGGCGTCTTCGTCCAGGCCCCGGTTTGCCCCGATGAGCCCGCCGACCCCGTTCAGGGTGAACCCGAACCCGAGCTGGATGGCCGGGAAGGTCGCCGAGAGCGACAACAGCATGGACCAGCCGCTGGCCCCGCTGGGCAGCTGGGTGGCGATGAGCGCCACCGCGGTCAGGCCCACCTCGAAGACCGCAATCGACAGCACGCCGGCGTACTCGCCGGCGTCGTAGTCGACCGTGATCAGCCCGCCACCCGACGCCACGTCGGTCTCCAGGCCCACACCGATGCCGGTGGGCCGGACCATGCTCACGTCGAGCTGGGCGCTGCCCAGGTTGCCCTGGGGTACCCCGAATTCCAGGCCGGCGCCGAGCCCCAGGCCGTCGAAGATGAGCGACAGAGGGCCGATGTAGAGCCCCAGCCCGGCGGTCACCGCCAGGTCGATCGTGTCGGACACGTCGACCCGCAGGACGAAGTCCGTCAGGGTCACGATGCCGCCGATGGAGATGTCCTTGCCCAGGGGGATCTCCAGGCTGGCTTCGCCGGCCAGGGTCAGCCCGCCGAGCCTGGACCAGCCCACGCCCAGGTCGAAGTCCAGGGACGCCTCGAAGGGGGCCAGGCTGCCGATGGCGCTGCCAAAGTCGGCGGTGCTCAGGCCGACGCTGCTGTCGGTGGCCACGACCGAGAAGCCGTAGTCGGGCTCGCCGTCCTCGACCCCGGCGTGCACCCCGATGCCCAGGGTGCCGAGCTGGAGGCCGGTGTTGGCGCCGCCGATGGCCAGGTCCAGCGCGCGGCTGGCGTCGACCGCCAGGCTCGCCGAGAGGCCGGCCTGGGCCTCGACGCCGTTCACGCCGACGGTGAACGCGGGGGCCGGTTCGTCGGCGTCGCCACCCAGGGACGCGTTGGCGTCGAAGCCGATGGTCCACTTGCCGGCGGTGAGCTGGTCGCTGAAGCTGCCGTAGGGGGCCAGGGTGACGGCGGGGCCGTCGGCGTTCTCGGGGGTCTTGTCGGCGGCGGAGAGGAGCTCCAGGACGACGCCGAGCTCCACGACCCCCCCGCCACCTGTCGAGAGCTTCAGCCCCAAGAGTGACTTGCGCCCCAGGGCCTCGATGCCGCCGGGGTCCCGGAACAGGTTTGGATGCAGGCGATAGCTGCCGCCCAGCGCCGCCATGCCAGGCTGGAGCAGGTTGAACAGCATCAGGTTGGTCGCGATCGCGTCGGTGGGAGCGGCCCAGCCATCGTGGACCAGCGTGCCGACCAGCTGGCCGACGGGATCGGACAGCAGCGACGTGAGGGCCTCTGGCACGATGCGTGCCTGGACCCCCTCTCTTCGGATCAACCAGCCCCCCAGGCTAGTCTCGGTGATCTCGACCGTGTCCACGAAGCCCAGGAGCTCCAGGGTGGTGTAGAGCACCGGTTCCCGGGCCATCCGGCTCAGCACCAGGAAGTGGGCGATGTCGCCGGCCAGGAGCGCAGCGGCGGTGGGGTCAGGGACCTCGGAGTTGTCCCCTAGCTCGGCCAGCGTGGTGCCCAGGGAGCGCACACTGTCGACCAGCTCGGCCACGGCCTGGAGCAGCTCCAGGGCTTCTTCGAGAGAGTCCGGGATCGGATCGGCACGGAGCAGCGCAACCGCGTCCAACAGGGCATCGACGGTGTCCACCACGTCGTCGATCACCGCAGCGGCGGTCATCTTCCAGCCTGCGCCTCGCAGGAAGCGCTGCAGGGCCAGGTTGGGGTCGCTGGCCTCGGGGATGCGCTGCAGTGGCAGGAGCAGGATCGCGAGCTGGTCCAGGATCAGCTCTGGGAACGCGGCGCCCATCAGGTCTTGCCCTGGTCGAATTCGTGGTGGGTCCATGCCGCCCGGTGCAGGGTGCCGACCCAGTCCGTTCGGGGCAGCGGGAGCGCGATGGGATTCTGGTGCTCGTCCAGCTCCAGGTTGGTCATCGGGTACCACAGGAGCTCGTGGGCCACCGAACGGATGGTGCCACTCTCGGTCTCGAACTTGACCAGGCCGACGTTGGCACTGCCGACCGTGCGGAGCTCCTGGACCTGGGCGAACCCAGTGATGTTCGAGTCGGCGGGATACTTCTGGTATCGCTTGAACGCACGGTAGAGCTCGAGCCGATCCTCGCGGTGGTCATGCAGGACGGAGGTCTTGACCTTCAGCGCGGCCTCCGGATCCACGCCGACCTCGTTGTAGAAATTGGCGAGCTCCGCGCGCAGGACGTCCGGGGCGTACAGGAACTCCCCGAACATGGCGAACGCGGGGTCATCGAAGAACTCGGCGGTCATGCGGCTCGCCGCCGTGAGCTTCCAGATCGCCTCGCGGCTGAGGGCCTCGACGGTGTCGATGGGGGAGTGCGCGAGCCGACCGGCGTAGTCGAGGATCTTGGCCCGTTCTGTCCAGAGCTTGATCACCAATGCCCCAGGAACGAACGCATAGGTCGCTGCGTCTCGCATCATGTGCCAGGCGGTGTCCGCCAGGTCATTCAGCTTCTCCTCTGCGACCTCGAGGTAGTACCCGCCCAGGCTGGGGTCGTCGGGATCGCCTTCGCTCCAGGGCGTCAGCGAGACCAGGTAGTCCCACTGGATGACCTGGAGCCGGTCGTCCTCGTCCCACAGGATGTCGTCCAGCAGACCCAGGCCCCGGGTCATGGCGTCGGCATTGCGAGACGACGACGAGGTCAGCTGGATGTAGCGCGCCTTGCAGGGCTTGCGCTCTTCGACCGTCAGGGTCGGGTCGGTCCGGCGGGGCAGTCTCGCTTCGTTCACCGAGCTGTTGGCGTAGTGCACGTCGCCGGACAGGACGACGCAGCGGTCGACTTCGCGGGCGGCCTCGATCAGATCGTTCAGGGCCGGCATGTTGACGGTCCAGGCTTCGTAGTCCTGTTCCTCGGCCCCGGGCTTGCCCTTGGTGGTGTCTCGGATCAGGGCCACGCGCTGGGCGATCTCGACCATCTTGTGGCCGAAGATCGGCGCCGGCGAGAGCAGGAGCGTGGGGATCGACGGTCCGGTCTCCTTGAGGGCCGTCGTGACCTGGAACTCCAGGGCCTGTCTGGAGATGAGGGCCGCGCCCATGCGGTTGGTGCCGTCGCGAAACAGCTTCTCAGAGACCTCGTCGACCCCGATGTCGTCGAGCAGCGCTTCGACCGTGGCGCCGACCTCGCCGATGGCCAGCCGCAGCGAGACGGTGGGGTCCAGGCCCGCGATGTCGTCGAACACGACCACCAGGTCGTCTCCTGCATCCTGGACCAGGGCGTCCAGAGCGGCTGCGACGCCGTAGTAGGACACGTGGGCCCAGGCCTCGAGGTACTCGGAGAGTCTGGCGGCGGCATGCTGCAGGGGCTCAAACTCCACGACCAGCTGGGCCCGGGACAGCCGCTCCAGGAAGTTCGCAGCGCTCCAGATGCCGTCGGCGAGCTCGGCCACCGCGGGGACCTTGGAAGTCTTGTAGGTGGCGACCTGGGCCAGGAAGTCCGTGCGTTCGGTCGAGCTGGGCACGACGATCTGGACCACCGTGGTCGTCGCGTCGGCGATGGCGTCGAGCTGGGTGCGCACCTCGGTCGCTGAGCCCGCCTGGACGGCGTCGGCACAGGCGGTGATCAGGTCCGCCCACGCGCCCATGGCGACAGAGCTCGCGTCGTTGGCGGCGTCCTGCCAGGCCTGGGCGATCTCCCGGACGGTGTCTGCGCCGTCGTCGCCGGAGAGGGGCCGACTGGACATGGCCTGGAGCGTGGCCCAGCCGAACTTCGGTTGGTCCGGGAATGCGCGCCAGGTGCGTGTGTCGAGGGCCACCAGGCGGTGGGCCGGGAAGCGGATGGCGTAGTCCCAGCGCATCCGGTCGAACTCGCCGCGGGTGCTCGGCAGGCCGTCGTGTGAGTCGAGCACGCTCGAGATGCCCAGCAGCTGGTCGGCGTCGCCAGCGTTCGCCGTCTTGGCGAGGGTCGGCGGACTGGCCTTGCTCCCGGTCCACTTGTCGAGCAGGTCGCGTCCCAGCTGGCCGGTGGCGAAGTCGTCGGGCACGTTGCCCCAGTGCTGAAAGATCGCATAGGCCGAGAGGCCGTTTCGCAAGAGTCGCGGCCCGACGCCTGCGTAGACCGGGTCTGCTGTGTTGCCCAGCAAGCGATCGGTGACGTTGCGGTTCAGGAACCAGTCGTCGGTGACCTCGTGGTCATCGAACATCGTGTAGGTGGGTACGTTCGCCAGGAGACGCCGAACATACCGAACGGTCTTGGCATAGCCCAGGGCCTTGTCCCGGGTCGTCTTCCAGGTCTCGATGACGCGCTCGGAGAAGTCCGTCAGGTAGGTGATGAACTGGGCGGTCAGATCCACGGCCTTTGCGTAGGCGTACTGCTGGGGGAAGATCTTGACGCCGCTGACCTGCTCCAGCTTCTCCAGCAAGCTCTTGACCTCTTCGGCGTTGAGGACAATCGGGGGCTGGGGCAGGTCGTACTCGTCCTCGTGGTCTCTGGGCCACAGGGCGTCGGACCAGGCGAACAAATACATGGCGCACCACTCGCCGTAACGCAAGAGATGGTTCCAGGAGTACTCGACCGCGCCATCTTCGGGAATGTCCTTGATCCCCGCCAGGCTCAAGAAGCGCGTTCGCCAGCCCGGGTCCAGCAGCACCTCGTTCAGCGAGGTGATCGAGGGGAAGTCCTCTGTCCAGCCCAGCAGGGTCTCGGCCGTGTCGGTCAGGCACACCAGCAGGCCAGCTGCCACGTCGTCGGCGTAGATCTGGTCGCCCGTCAGGATGAGCTGGTGAGGTCGTTCCTGGTTGCTCTGGGGCAGCTCGTCCAACCAGGAGCCGCTTTCCAGGACCTGGAGGGACCCCGCGATGACGCCGTCGAGGATGGCCAGAGCGTCGGGCTCGTTTTCTTCGCCGCCGTGGGGCTTGCGGCAGGACCCGTGGGCCACGCGCAGGTCCTCGATCTCTTCGGGCGGGAGCCTGAAATTGGGCAGGTAGTCGGGCTCGTAGCCCAGCGGGACCTCGGCGAGCTTGGCGTCGGTGGAGGTGCCGAGCATTCCCAGGGTGTGCAGGTTGTGGCTGTCGCTGCCGTCCTTGAGCTCGATGTCGTAGCTGTACAGCCCGTCGTCTGGCTCGGTGGTGGAGAAGGGCAGCGTGACGCTCAGCACGCCCACGAAGAGCTTGTCCCCGAGCTGGGTCAGGGTCGTCGGCGTGCCCCGGGCGAACTCGATCATCACGCCCTGTTCGTCATACCGGATCCGCCTCTCGTGGATCACCACCACCGCATCGGTCACCGCCTTGGACGTGGCGATGAACACGTGCACCTCGCTCCGGGTCACCCGGCGCAGCATGGGACCTGCCAGGAGCAGGGGCCACGTGCCAGCGCGGACGGTGTCGGACATCGAGCCTTCCTGCCCCGTTGGGGGCGGCGGGAGGGGAGCGGTTGCCTCGGGCTCGGGGAGGGTCGAGCCCGGTCCATCTTCTCATGGATGGAGGGTGCCAGTTCAAGTCGAGGTGAGGAGATCCGACTGCATGGTGCGTGGCTTCGAGTGGAGCCCCAACCCTTCCGAGGTAGCCAACATGATCGTCACCGCCTTCCTTCTGTCCGTCGCCGACGCTCGCCCCGTGGAGTCTGCGGAATTCCGCCACACCGGCGCCACCCTGGACCAGGGGACCTGGTCCATGCGGGTCCTGATGCCCGCCGGCTTCGGCATCACCGATCGGGTCGAGGCCAAGGTCCTCACGCCCGTTGCTTTCGCGTTCTCCCAGGACCTGCAGCTGGGCGTCGAGGTCGGCCTGCTGGACACCGCGGCCCACGACCTGAGCGTGAACGTGCTCGGGACCTATTCCCTGGACAACGAGTACATGGGCTTCAGCGGCGGAGGCTCGTACACCTTCACCAGCGGGCGTTCGAGCCTGTCGCTGACCGGCGACGTGGCGGTGGGTTTCTACTCGGACTCGGACTATGTCTGGGTCAACCTGCTCGGCTTCTACGACTTCCGCGTCAACGAGCACCACGGCCTGCGCGTGCGGCTGACCCAGCGGCCCCAGACCTGGGGCAGCGGTGTGCCGGCCGGCTCCGCCGCCATCGCCTGGGTCGGTGGCAACGAGACCCTGCGCGCCCAGGTCGGCGTGGGCATGGCCTATGGCCAGGACCTGATCGACCTGGCAGACATGCTCGAGCCGTGGGGCATCGACATCCCCAAGGTCATGCCCTACCCGGACGTGGCGCTGTGGTGGACGTTCTGATCCGGGGGAGCACCGCGGACCCTCCTGGCACAAGCTGCGACATCCTTCGCTTTGCCGATGGGCACTGTGGGAGCACGACGCCTACCGCGCCCTGGACCCTGGACGGCCAGGACACGGGCCGGGTCGGGGTTCGGCTCGACGGCCTGTAGTCACCCCCCCCCGCGCCGCGGACCCAATCGCATGGGCGGCGCGGGTCGTAGGTCTGGCCCTAAGGTGGCACGGTGAAGCCATCGTCGGCTGAGGTGTGCCTGAGGCGCACTTTCGGCCGGGATGACTCGCCATCGGCGGCGGAAGTGTCTCGAGGGCGCACTTTCGGCCGGGATGAGGCGCCATCGGCGGCGGAAGTGTGTCTGAGGCGCACTTTCGGCCGGGATGACTCGCCATCGGCGGCGGAAGTGTCTCGAGGGCGCACTTTCGGCCGGGATGAGGCGCCATCGGCGGCGGAAGTGTCCCGGGGGCGCACTTCCGGCCGGGATGACTCGCCATCCGCCGCGGAAGTGTCGCCGGGCGCGATCTCCAAGCTCTTAGTCCACCGCCCGCGACAGGATCGCGCCGTACCCCACGATCCAGGCCGAACCGTCCGGGTTGGCCCAGATCGAACGCAGCTGCGGATTGCCCATCGGGAAGTCCGACTCGGTGATCTCGGTGCCGTCGTAGTGGTAGGCGCCCTGGTCGTGGAGGAACCAGATGTCGTTGGGTCCAGAGCCCCGGACCGACGTGAACTTGGACCAATACTCGTCGGCCTCGGTGACCAGCTCCGACCCCGTCCAGCGATACAGGATGCCTTCGTCGGCGGCCGACAGGTAGACGTCGCTGTCGGCGTGCTTCCACACCGCGTCGAAGTCGTGCGAGACGCCCACGTCTACGGTGCTCCAGCCGGCGCCGTCGTGGTGAAGGACCGTGCCGCCGTCCCCTGCAGCCCAGACGTCGTCCGGCCCCGCCCCCCAGAGGTCGGTCAGGTCCTGCTCCGTGCCCGACGTGGACTCGGTCCAGGCGTCGCCGTCCCAGCCGATCACGGTGCCGCTCTCGCCGACTGCCCAAGCCGTGTCCGCGTCAGCCACCCAGACCGCGTTGAGATGGTTCTCCACAGGCACGTCGTCGGCGACCCAGCCTGCGCCGTCCCAGAGGAACGCAGCCCCGTAGAGACCCACGGCCCGGACGTGGCTCGACGAGGATCCGTGCACGCCGTAGAGACTGGTGTCCGGGGCGTCGATCTGGATCCAGCCACCGCCGTCGTCGTACATGGCGCGAGTCCCGACGACCCAGCGCTCGCCGGAGTCCTCGGCCTGGAAGAAGCCGTACTGGAACGTGGCGTCGCCACCGTACATCCACGTCGCCTCGCCCGCCGTCCAGCGCTCGACCTCGCCCGGATAACCGATGGTCCAGATGTCGCCTTCCGGCGAGACCCAGATGTCATCTGCCGACGTGTAGCCCACGTCTTCGAAGGTCTCGGCGCCGTCCCAGCGCTCCAGGCCGGACCCCAACAGGTAGGTCTCCTGGGGACCGACCACGTCGACGGCTTCGTAGCGATCGGTGGAGACCTGGACCAGGGTGGCCCCGTCCCAGTGCCACAGGCCCTCGCGAGCGACCATGACCACGTGGTCGGCCGACGACCCGTCCACGCCCTCGAATTGCGGCTCGTCCTCGACCTCGTGTTCGGTCCAGTCTTCTCCGTCGAAGTGGAGCAGGAGGCCATCGAGCCCCACCAGCCAGATCTCTCCGTCGGCGGCGTAGATCCCCTCTACCCAGTAACCGGACTCCAAGGGGATGTCCTGGACGCTCCAGCCGTTCTCGACGCGGGTGGCCAGGGTCACCAGGTCGCCATGGTTGGCAGCCACGTAGACGGTGCCGTCGTCGCCGGCATGGATCGCGTCGGGGTTGGAGCCGGCAGGCTCTCCCAGGGACTCGATCGTGGTGCCCTCGAGCCGGTAGACGTCGGAGTAATTCCCGTCGAGCCAGTACAGCGCGGAGTCCGTTCCTGCGACGCCGTCGAAGTCCCGGGCTTCGTAGGACATCCAGGCGAGCCACTCGGCACCGTCCCAGTGCAAGACCAGGCCCTCTTCGCCGGTGATCCAGACGTCGTCGTCGGTGCGCCCCCAGATGTCCCAGAGCCGATCGCCGCCCGGCAAGGGGTCCGACCAGCACCAGCAGTCGTTGCTGCAGATCTGAGCGCTCGGCGGCTCGGCACCGGGAGAGGCGCAGTCGGTGTACGCCAGGTCTGGATCGGCGTCGGTGTCCACGTCCGTGTCCGCATCGGTGTCGGTGTCGGTGTCGGTGTCGGTGTCGGTGTCGGTGTCGGTGTCGGTGTCGGCATCGGCATCGGCGTCCGCGTCGCCGTCGATCGGGACGCACTCTCCGTCGATGAACTCGACAGCCGGTCCGTCGCAGTCGTTGTCGGTCGTCGTGTCGCCAGAACAGGCCAAGAGGGCCAGGACGAGGGTCCAGAACATGCTGCCTCCAGTGGAATGACCCTACATCGGACGCCGACCATGGGGCCTTAGTAGCCCCAACGTCCCCGGGTCACCCCCCCGGCCGAAGCCGCTCCAGTGGCAGGGCCCGCTCGGCCTCTCCCGCGTCCCGGCAGGCCTGGATCGCCTCTTCGTAGCAGGCCCCGGCCTCGGGGTCGGCCACCTGGACACCGAGGAGCTGGCCAGCACCTTGACGGCGACGGCGGTACTTCCGATCACGCCTCGCCGCTGCCCGCCTTGGCCTGGCCGTTCAGACCTCGGGCCATGCGCCGAACCACGCCCTCGGCCTCGACGGGGTCGGCGCCGAACTCCTGGATCAGCCAGCCTCGGACCTGCATTGGTCCTGCGCCGCTGTGGATCCGGACGTTGGCCTCGGTCTCGAGCTTCTCGGTCCACAGGGCGTCGACCAGCTCGTCGGCGCGGGACCGGGCGACCCCGGACCGGTGGACGAGCTGGGCCTTGATGGCGCCGGGACGGTCTCCCCGGCCCAGGCCGGCGCTGATCTGGATGCGGATGGCTTGAGTGTCCATGGGGGGGTCGACTCCGAGAGGCTCTGGGCCTGGACGGGCCCCCGACCGGATGTCCCTCACCGGGGGTCAACGGCTGCCAGAGGCGCTTGGAAGAGCCGCCGTTCAGGTCACCGGCTGGGGCGCGTCGCCGGGCAGCGTGAAGTGGAAGGTGGTGCCCGAGCCAAGGGCAGACTCCAGCCAGATCCTGCCGCCCGCGCTCTCGATGGCCCGCTTGCAGACGTCCCGTGCAGGCGCCCCCAGGAACGCAGGGTGGCGGCCGCCCAGGATGGGTCGCCAGCCGTCGTTGTACAGCACGTTCAGGTCGGGCCCCAGCCAGAGCACCACGGGAAAGCGGCTGGCCCAGTCGACGGCCCGGACCATGTCCGCCATGGCGTCGTCGCCGGAGATCAGCTCCGACACGCTCATGGCGACAGGAGTCGGCGGGTCACTCGCCAAGATGTGGGTCCTGGAGGCCGGGTTCGAGGCGTGATTCTCACCCTCTGCCCCCGGGATGACAAGCGGTGGACCCCGTGCGCGGGGTATGACCCGTGACATGGGCCTCGCGCTGTTCATCGCTGCCGGCTGCGGATTGTGGGCCGACGAACTGGACACCGGCACGGTCGATGATGGCTATTTTCACCCGGACGAGTGGGGCTTCGAGGCCTGGGGCTACTACGACGGTCAGACTCTGGGAGAGTTCCAGTTCAACGACGGCTCTTCCAGCGCCATTCCCGCCTATGTGCTCGTGAATCTGCGCCAGGGTGGATTGTCCTGCGGCTGGATCGGGGCGCTGACCGTCGAGGGTGCGGCGGCGCTGGACGCGGACCAGTGGGTCGGCTTCACCGTGAGCCTGGACATGACGTGGACGGACTGCGAGGACCTGGACCCCCAGGAGTGGGGCGCCGGTCATCCGGACGCGGTCCTGGGCGGCCTGTCGATGGGGCTGGCGTGGAAGGACATGACCGACGACCTGGACCAGCAGATCCAGAACTACGTGGGGCCGGACAATCCGGCCTATGAGCAGCAGTACGTCGACTACGCCTTCACCCAGATCCTGGGGCTCCAGGATCCAGACAGCCTGGCGTGGACCGCATTCGATGTGGGACCGGCCTTTACCTACCTGACCGACGAGGCGGGCGTGCTGGCCGCCACCCCGGACGGCCTGGTCTCCGTCCTCCGCGAGGACGACCTGTTGGAGGGCGTGGTCTCCGGCGCGAGCCTGGTGCCTCGGCCGCTCTCGGAGATCACCCCGTTCATCTTCTGAGGGACGGGGGACGTCTTCAGAGGCCCGCTACACCTTGACCGAGCGCAGGATCTTGCCAATCAGGCCGGCGCCGTCGGACCGAGAGGGCGCGTCGCTGTCCGCGGGCACCATGCGCACGCCGCGGTTGAGCACCCGCAGCCCGGCGTCGGGCGTGAGCTGGCCAAAGAACGCGGCTGCGGTCCCGAGGGGCGTCGAGACCCGGGCCGGGCGGTGGGTGATCGCTTGTGTGACCAGCTCGGCGGCCTGGTCCACTTCGAGGGCGGGCCAGCTGCGGTACAGCGTCGACGGGGCGATCATCGGCGTGCGCACCAGGGGCATGAACACCGACGTGAAGGCCACGCCGTCGTGGAGCACCTCGGCGTGAATGGACGAGCTCGCCGCCTCGAGGGCGGCCTTGCTGGCGATGTAGGCGGCGTACCGGGGGACGCGGGTCTGCAGGCCCATGGACAGGATGTTCACCACGTGCCCGCGGCCGCGCTCGCGCATCCCGGGCAGGAAGCCCAGGATCAGGCGCAGGGCTCCGAAGTAGTTGAGCTGCATGGTGCGCTCGAAGTCGTGGAAGCGGTCGCTGCTGTCGGACACCGGGCGCCGGATCGAGCGCCCGGCGTTGTTGATCAGCACATCGCACCCGCCCAGCTCCTCGACCGCAGCGATCAGGCCGTCGATGGCGTCGGCGTCGGACAGGTCGCAGGGCAGGACCGTCGCCGTGCCCCCGGCGTCTCGGATGTCCGTCGCGAGGGCCTGGAGCTTGTCCGCGGACCGCGCCACCAGCACCGTGTGGGCGCCGTGGGCCGAGAGCACACGGGCCACCTCTTCGCCGATGCCCGAAGAAGCGCCGGTGACGACCACCCGCCGGCCGGCGACGGCCTGGGACAGGGTCGGGGCCGCAGCGGGCCGCAGCACGCGCTCCCAGTGGTCCCACAGGCGGGTCGCGTAGGTGTCGAATGGCGGGCAGACCACCCCGCCGGCGTCCAGCAGAGCCCAGGTCGCGTCCGACGCGATGCGCGTGCGGCCGGAGATCAGGCCGAGCATCGCGCTGCCGCTGGCGCCGCCCAGCCAGCGCTTGCGGGCCCGCTTGACCGGCGGGAGGCCCCGCAGCATGGGGGCGACGATGGGGAAGGCGTCGAAGAACTCGGGGGTGATGCGCAGGGCGAAGCGGGGTGCGTGGGCCGCCTGGGCGATGCGGTTGGCGGCCTGGCCCAGAGTGGGCGGGTGTGGGTCCACCAGGTGGAAGCTTCGGCCGTCCAGTCCCGGCTGGCGGAGCAGGTGGACCAGGGCCTGGGCGGCGAAGTCCACCGGCGCGAGGGGCAGCGGGGCGCCTTCGAAGCCGGGCAGGGGCACCCAGGCCGGGAGCGCTCCCCGCAGCTTGCGCACCAGGGGGAACAGGTGGGCCAGGCCGTCGACCCGATCGCTCTCGCCCGTCCTGCTGTTGCCGACGAGCATCCCGGGTCGGTAGATCCGCCAGGGGCCGTCGTGGGCCTGGACCAGGGCCTCGGCCTGGAACTTGGAGCGGGCGTAGGGGTGGCCGTGGGCCTGGCCCCGATCCAGGTCGTCCTCGCCAAAGGCACCCTGGAAGTCGCCAGCCACTGCGATGGTGCTCACGTGGTGGAAGGTCGCGCCCAGCAGCGTCGCCAGCGCCAGGGCTTGCTCTGTGCCGCCCACGTTTGCGTCGTGGTTCGCCGCCTCGTCGGCCTTCAGGTCGTAGAGGGCCGCGCAGTGGACCAGGTGCGCGACGTCGTCCAGGGCAGAGCGGTCCACCCCCAGGGCGGGCCGTGCCAGGTCGCCGGCCACGGCCACGACCCGGTTCCCCCAGCGGGCGGCGTTGAGCGCGTCAAACCGCCCCCGAGACCCTTCGCGCACGACCACAGCCACAGGGCCATCGGCGACGAGCTGGTCCACCACGTGCCTGCCCAGGAACCCTGTTCCGCCTGTCACCAGGACCATCGCTCGCTCTCCCGTCTGAAGAGTGGCTATTCCGACCGCAGGGGCGCGGCCGTCAAGCTGGCGGGGTAGGCTCCCAGATGCGCTTGCCGCTTGCGTCCGCTGCCCTGATGTTCGCTGCCCTGGCCTGCTCGGGCGAGCCGGGCACGGCGGACTCCGGCACCCCGGCCTTGCTGCCGGACACCGGCACCCCGGGGGCCGTGCTGTCCTTTGCAGGGTCGCGCCCGGTGAACCTGGTGGTGGTCAGCCTGGACACGCTCCGGCGCGATCGGATCGGCTGGTTCTCGGGCGGCGACACCACGCCGGTCCTGGACGCGCGGCTGGCCCAGGGTGTGGTGCTTGCCCAGCACCGGGCGTGCAGCAACTGGACCTACCCGGCGCTGCTCTGCCTGCTCAGCGGTGCCTACCCCACCGATCTGGGCTTCATGCCGCGCAACACCGAGCCTGCGCCCCCTGGCATCGAGACCCTGGCCGAAGTCCTGGGCGCGTCCGGGTACGGGTCTGCGCTGGTGGGCTCCCAGTACCTGCTGGACCCCTCGGTCGCGCTGATCCAGGGCTTCGACCACGTGGACACGGACGGCGAGTGGTCCGCGGAGACCGTGACGTCCCGGGCCCTCGATGCGGCGACCGAGCTCGCCGAGCCCTGGTATCTGCATGCCCACTACCTGGATCCCCACCTGCCCTACACGGCCCCGGCGGAGTTCGAGCGGCGGCCAGACGACCTGGCGAGCACCGCGTTCGATCTGACCGACCCAGAGGTGGTGCACGCGGTCATCGAGGGCTGGGACGACCTGGACGAGGACGAGCGGGCGGCGCTGCTGGCCAACGTGGCGGTGCTCTATGACGCCGAGGTCCGGTACATGGACCACCAGGTCGGTGTCCTGCTGGACGGGCTCGAGGCCGGGGGCCTGCTGGAGCAGGCGCTGGTGGTGCTCGTCTCGGACCACGGGGAGCAGTTCTACGAGCACAACCAGTTCGAACACGGCGGCAGCCTGTACGGCGAGGAGACCTGGGCCTTGGCGTCGTTCCACGGGCCGGGGTTGAACCCCGCCGTGCACGCCGATGGCACGAGCCAGATCGACGTGGCGCCCACGGTGCTCGACGCGCTGGGGCTGGCTCCTGCCCCCCAGGCCACGGGGGCGGTGGTCGGTGTGGCTGCGCCGGAGCGCCCCTTGTTCGCGGGCTTCGTGCGCCAGCGCCTGACGGTCCAGAGCGCCGAGATCGGAGACGATCGGCTGCTCTTCAACTGGGGCCTGGAAGCGTTCGAGCTGTACGGACTGGCCCAGGACCCCCAGGAACAGACGGACCTCTACGACGCGGACGACCCCACGGCCCAGGCCCTGATCGACGTGCTCTGGCCCCAGGTGGAGCGCCTGGCCGAGGTGCTCGGGGCCGAAGTGCCGGAGGCCCCTTGATCAGGCCGGGTCGAGCGCTCTGAGCACGGGGCTGACGGGCTCGACGGGGGCGTCGTCGTGGTCCATGTGCAGCCAGAAGTTCACCGCCTGTCCCGACGGCAGGATGGCGGAGTACTGGTTGTAGTGGTCGCCGAAGTCCATGGGGAAGTCACCGGGGATCAGCAGGCGCTTCGGCCGGACGGTCGTCAGGTCCGCTTCGGGCAGGTAGACCGTCGGGTGCCGCCCGAAGACGTAGTCGTAGTCCTTTTTCTCGTGGCCCGCCTCGCCCTGGCCCATGGTGGGGATCTCGACGCTTGCGATGTGCCGGTCGGACAGTCCCCAGCAGTCGATCGTGGGCAGTCCCGAGATGTAGGGAATCGTGCCGGCGGAGTGGATGGCGATCCAGGTCCCGGGGGCAAAGCGGGCCCGCAGGAACTCGCCCACCTCGACCCGGTCCCGCTGGTTCTGTTCCCGGTACTCCGCAGACGCCGCCGGGTGGGGCCAGTAGGCCTTGGCATTCCACGTGGCCAGCGCGACCACGACCAGGCCGAGCCCCGCGGACGCCCCGGAGAACCGGTCCAGGCGGTTCATCAGCCAGCCCAGGCCGTCCTGGGCCCACAACGCCAGCAGCGGCAAGACCGGGAGCAGGAAGCGGCCCGAGGGCTTGAAGTCCCCGCCCACGCTGACGACATAGACCAGGTAGACGGTGACCAGGAGCAGGACGGCGTGGTCTCGCGCCGACGCGCGCCGCACCGCAGCCCAGGCCCCGCACAGGGCCAGCCCCACCAGGGTCAGGTGGTGCCAGGTCCACTCGCCCAGGTAGCCCAGGCCCCGCTGCCACATCTCGATGCCGCCGCCGGTCTTGGCGTGGAAGGTGTTCGGGACCAGGTCCCCGTAGAACCGCCATCGGTAGGCCAGGTGCGAGAGCGTCAGGACCAGGAAGACCACCCAGCCGACGACCGTGGCCCGGCTCGGCGCCTTGGGCCGGTGGAGGAAGCGTGCCAGGTGGAGCAGGCCGTAGAACAGGTAGCCCTCGGGGCGGGTCAGCGCGGCTGTGGCCCCCAGGAGCGCAGACCAGGGCGGACGGTCGGGCTGCTTCATCTCCTGGATCGACGTGTAGACGCAGCCGGTCACGACCAGGGTGAAGAACAGGGTCTCGAGGCCCTGGACCGCCTCGAGCAGCAGGCCGGGGTCCAGGGCGACCAGCGCAGGGGCGACCAGGGCCACCCAGGGTCGGCCGTCGACCCAGGGTGAGCGGCGACCCCACCAGGCCACGAGCACCACCACAGCGATCGCGCTGAGCAGCCCGCCACAGACGCTCGCCCAGACGCCGCTCGCACCCACCGCCAGCACACCGGCCAGCAGGGCCGTCCACAGGAAGTTCGTGTAGCCTTCGACAGGCGGCTCGCCCGGGTTGTAGACCAGGCCGAAGCCGTCGGCCATGTTCCGGGCGTACCGCAGCGAGATGTAGGTGTCGTCCTGGACGCAGAAGCCCAGCGACAGGGCCAGCACCAGCATCAGGGCGATGATGCCTGGCACGAGCAGGCCATGTCGGAACGATCCCACGTTGCCCAGGCTAACAAGGACCGGGGATCACCCCTCGCAGGCCGTCAGGTCGTCGGCGGTGCGGGTCCCGCCGAGCAGCGCCCCGGGCTCGAGCAACAGCAGGTACTGGGACCGTGACTCCAGGGGTTCGGCGCCCGAGCCGTAGCGCTGGACGGGGACCACCAGGCGGTCGCCATGGGCAGCACCTGGGGGAGCCGGGAGCACCGCCCCCTGGCGCGTGGTGAAGCCGCCGCTGCCGTGCTGGGCGACCAGGGCCTGGCCGGCCAGGTCCACGTCGCAAGCCACGGCACCGCCCGCCGAGACCAGGGGCGCCTCCGGGTCCCAGGCCTGGGCCCCCAGGCGTCCGTTCACGTCGACCCAGATCAGCCCCAGGGTGGGGTCGAAGTGCACGGAACGGGGGGCCTTGCCCCGGCCGTCGGGGTCCCAGGGTGGACCCCAGCTCGTGGCCTCGAGGTGGGCGGCCGGCTGCGCCACCATGCCCCAGGCCTGGGGGGCGTGTCCGGGGGGATCGCTCGGCGTCCATGGCGTGGCCTGCCAGTCCTGGGGTGCGAACAGATCGACGCCTGCCGCGACGAAGCCTGCCAGGCTGTAGCCGTGGTCCGCTCGGGTGACGGCCAGTCGGCCCGCGCTGTCGAAGACCACGTGGGTGTAGGTGTGGCCCTGGCCGTCGGTCTGGGCGGGCACCAACAGGTCTGTCTCGGCGACCAAGGTGCCGCTGCTGACGTGCCACCGCAGGACCTGGAATGCGAAGGGCAGGGCGTCCGCGGTCACGCCCTCGCCCCGTTCGGCCACGTTCACGTCGAAGATCACAGCGAAGCGGCCGCCCCCGTCAGCGCCCGACCCATCGGCCCGCACCTGGCGCGGCAGCACGTTGACGGGGGTGCCGTCCCGGACTTCATAGTGCTCGTCGGCGTCGCCGTCCCAGGCCCACGTGCCTGGGCCCTGCACCGTGTACTCGGGGAGCGGCAGGAAGCCGGCGACGCCGAGCCCGGGGTCCAACACCAGGATGCGCCCGGAGTGGGGCTCGTAGCCCAGATCCGGTGCCTGGGGGTTGTGGCCGTACTGGGCGATGGCCAGCTCGCCTCCGGACAGCGTGTCGCACTCGTTCAGCAGCACGCCCGACGCCAGCCAGCCGTAGCTGTCGAAGTACCCCAGGCTCCAGGGAAAGGCGAGGTCGGCCTCCAGGGCGCCGGGGGGCGGATCGAGCGGGTCCTGGGGATCCGGGGCCGGGTAGTCCTCTCCGCCGGGTTCCGGCGCATCCGAGGGCAGGGGGGTGGCCCGGAGCTGGTCGCTGATCAGGCTCTCGGACGGCAGGTAGTCGATCGGTGAGCCGTCGCCGTCGTCGTCGTCGTCGTCGCTGTCTTCGAACACCAGCACGCTGGGGTACCGCCCCAGGCCGCTCTCATCGTCTGGGTTCCAGTGGTGGTAGGGCACGGCGCTGATGCCCACGATGCGGTCTTCGCCCAGGTTGCACAGATCCGACACGTCTGCGCCGCCCCGTGGCGGCTCCACCAGGGCCGCGTGGGTCACGGTCGTGCCGTTGGTGGTGGGGAGCACCCGGGTGACCCAGCCATAGGGCCACACCCCCGGGTCCAGCAGCCCGACGCTCAGATCTTCGGACATCGCGTTGGTCGGGTTGCCGTTGATGGACATCGTGCTCACCAGCACCCGGCCCCGGGTGGTGACGGCGGGGAACCAGGCGGACATGCCCGGGCGGAACACCAGGTCGGCGAGCTCGACGCCGAAGACCGGGTGGCCGGTGGCGCTCTCCAAGGGGTCGGGCAGCGTGCCGGGGGCCCCGAGCAGCTGGAGCGGTGGGGGGTGGTCCAGGATGGAGAGGGGAGGGCCCTGGGCCGAGAGCAGACCCCGGCCCAGCAGGCGGGGTGGTGGCGCGGTGTCCGTCTGGGCGCTGTCCAGGGCGGGTGGGCTGTCCGGGCTGACGCCGGTGTGGCTGTCGGCCGTCGGGGTCGTGTCGTCGGTGCAGGCCAGGAGCGGCACGAGGAACAGGCCGGCCAGCCATCGACCGAGCGGCGCGGTTGCTGTGGCGATCGGCTGGCTGGGCGAGGACATGGGCCACCCTAGCCCTAGCACCGGCCAGAGCGGCGCTCGCGGGGCCCGGGTGTGGGGGGTCAGAGGGCTTCGGCGACGGGGCCTTGGGCGGTCGCCTGGGGCCGGGGCTCGGCGCAGCCGGCCAGGACGGCGGTCGCGCAGACCTGTGTGGCGTCTCCCAGCAGCCCTGGGTCCAGGGTGCCGGTCCAGGTGTGGCCTTGCTGGGACAGGAGCACGCCGGCGGGTTCGTCGCAGGTGCTGCCGGGCTGCACCCAGATCTCGTGCACCAGGCCCGACGCCACCGTGGCCGACACCGCCAGCTCCCCATCGGTGCCCAGCTCATCGGCCGTCCACAGGGTCAGGGCGCCATCACAGCCGAGCTGCACGGGCGTGGTGATCTCGCCCTGCACGCCACAGGTGTCTTCGACGACCAGGGTGAGCTCGTCCAGACCCTCGAGTTCGGCCCACGGCAGCCCCAAGGTCCAGTGGGTCTGGCTCTCGAGCGCGTCTTCGTCCGTTGCCTCCTCGTCTGTCTCGGTGTCCTCGTCGGCGGCCTCCTCGTCGCCCTGTTCTTCCTCCTCGTCGTCGCCCCCGGTGGCGGCGAGTGTGCGCGCGGCGGACGTCTCTTCCTCCACCTGTTCCTCCTCGGCGGCCGGGGTCTCCTCTTCGTCCGTCTGCTCCGGCGGATCCAGCGGCACCTGCTGCTCTCCGACCCACACGTGCACGGCGACCACGGCCCGCTTGCCAGGTGCGTCGACCCGGGCCGTCAGCTCGGCCTGCTCGGTCTGGGCATCGAGCCACAGGTCCCCGGTCGGGGTCTGCGTTCGGTCACAGGTGGCCCAGTCGCTGCAGGCCATCGTCCACAGGATCAGCCAGGCCATCACTCGCCTCCTTCTTCGTCAGGGGTCTCGCCGTCGTCATCGTCGCCGGCGTCGTCACCCCCCAGGAGGTCGCTCAGCGAGGTCCCGGTGGCCAGCTTCTCGGCGTTTACGAAGACCTGGGGGTGGAAGTTGATCACCCAGTTCAGCGCGGGCCGAATCGTGGGCACGAGACTGTCGTCGACCGACGCGACCACGTCTCCGTGGGCCAGGTCGGCCCGGGGCTTGTCCTGGCGGAACAGGCTTGCGGTCAGGGCGACGCTGGCGTTCGGGGAGAACGCGAACTCGAGGCCCAGGTGGGCGCTGGTGAACAGCTCAACCGGGAGCGTCTTGTCCGGTTCTGTGGTCACCCTTGCCACGCCGATGCCCATGTAGGGGTTGATCCGCCGGTCCTTCATGGTCTGCCGATCCGGGTGCCAGGTCAGCGGCTTGCCGCCTCGGTAGGGGGCATAGGCGACCACCAGCTCGAACGGGCGCACGACCGTGGGGGTCACGACGAGCTGTTCGCCACCGTCCACCGGCTCGGCCCCGAGCTCGTAGGACCAGGGACTCAGGCCGACGCCCATGCCAAGTCTCAGCGCACCCCGGTAGGCCGCCAGCGGAACGAGCTCGACGGAGTTGGACCACAGGGACTCGGTGGTCTCCTCGGGGGGAGCTTCGGGCTCGTCGCTTGCGTCGTCTGGGTCCGGCGCTTCGTCGGCGGCCGGGTCGGTCTTGGGAGTGCTCTCCTTGCTCAGGCCCAGGGCGATGGTGTAGGCCTGGCCTGGGACCCGAGGCGCGGTGAGGTGCCGGTCGATCACCAGCGGCGGGGTGGCCACGTCGGCGGTCTTCAGATCGAGCTCCCACTCCCCGGGCTGGCCGGTGGCGATCGGGCCTTGGGCGGCGACCGTGAGCGTGCGGTCCGCCGCCCGCCGGGTCAGGACCCACACGCTGCGGTAGGGCTGCAGGTAGACGTCGTGGTGGGGCACCAGCTCAGCGGCCGCATCGGGATCGGGCTGACGCCAGGTCTTGAGCAGGGTCCGGTAGGCGTCCCCCGCGGCGTCGACGCACAGGAAGTAGGGACTGTGGGCCGGCTCGATGCCCGCGAGGGCCCGGATCTCGCTGTCGCACCAGTCGAAGCCGGGTGAGGGTGGCAGCGGGTCCGGGGGATCGGGACGCTCGGGGGATGTGGCCGCCAGGGTGCAGGTCACGATGATCCCGAATTCGTCCTTGGCGGACAGCGTGACGCCAGGCTCAAGCGTCACGTCGGCTGGCAGCTGGCCGCCCTCGAGCCGGACCCACCGGCCGTCCAGCCGGACCGCCTTGGCGGCGGCTTCCTTGTAGAAGAGGACCGACGTGCCGTCCTCCTCTTGCACTGTGCAGTCCGCTGCCCAGCCCACTCCGGTCAGGATCCACATCCACATCTCAGTCTCCTCGCCGCGCCACGGCGTCGTGCAGGCCCTCGAAGCGCTGCGGGTTTCGGGCCAGAAAGGTTCGGAAGCGGCGGCCCCGCCAGGCCGAGACGTCTCCGGTCACGCGGCTGGCCCCGGAAGCGATGAGCCAGCGCACGTCTTCCAGCTCGCGGGCCGTGGTCGGATAGCGGGCCAGGAGGGTCGTGTGGCCGGCCGCCTGGCCCCCGTCGGGCAGCTGGAGACTGGCAGTCACCCGGGTCTGCCCGGCCTGGGGCAGCAGGGGTCGACCACCGCAGGTCCCGGGGAGGCCGATCCGGTAAGTACGACTCTCGCCGGCGGCCAGCTGGGCGCTGGGCACACCACAGGCCACGACCCTCGCACCGACGGTCCGCCCGGCGACAGTGACCGCGCAGTTGCTCCCCAGGAAGAGCTGCCGCGGGGCCTGGAGTGGTGCCGCTGCGGTGAGACGGACGTCCAGGTGCCAGGGCTCCCCGGGCAGCGCGGACGCGGGTGCGCCGAGGGCGAGGGTCGCCCGGACCGGCCCGTCGCTGGCGTCGCCGACGAACTTGGTCTGGGTGGCCGGCTTCTGGGGTCCATGGCCCGGGGCAAAGTTCAGCCGGACGCCGCTGGGAAAGCCCGAGATCCGCCGGGCCGGCACCATGATGGTGTTCCCCTGGTGCCGGTGGGTCAGGTTCAGGCAGTGGCCCAGCTCGTGGGCGATCTCCCGGGCCAGCAACAGCTGCTGCAGGCTTGGGTCGCCGCCGGCCGCGGCACGGGTCGTGGCCGTGGCCACCACGGCGGCCTCGCGGTAGCCGCCCTTGAGCTGGCGATCGAACATGAGGCCGAAGAGCTGGGCACCGTGGTGGACCACGCGGCCGACCAGGAAGAGGTGGGCGGCCCAGGGTGTGGGGGGTCGCTGGCTGCGGGCCTGGCTCAGCTGGTCCAAGAGGTCGCCCTCGCGCCAGGAGTCGCGCTGGGGGAGGGAGACGCCCGGGTGAAAGCTGGTCTCCACGCCGACCCCCCGCAGGGCCTGCTGGACCCAGCGCTTGACGTCATCGCCGGGCATCTGCTCGGGGGACTCCGCGCTGATCGCCACACCCAGGTGTGCCATGTCGTGCCTCTGGCTGCCGGGGAGAGATTATGCCAGAGAGGAGTGGAGCGGTGCGGTAATGTGCGGGTGTGCTCGCAGGAGGCAGCCGTGGCGGCGGACCTGACCCAGGTCAAGCAAGGCGAGGTCGAATCCAACACCGGGCGCTTGGTTGCGGCGCTGGTCTTCTCTAGCCGCGACTTCATCGTGTTCCTCGATCAGGAAGACGAGGTGTGGTACTGGACCACCGACCGCTGGCGTACTTCGAAGGAAGCCTGGGACCTGATCGGCACCTTGCATTCGCTGTCGAATGACCCGCTCATCGGCCTCACCCCAGAGGTCAGGAAGGACCTGCGGATGCAGGTCGCCAGCGCCATCGCCAATGCCATGCAGGGACGCCGACCGGATCCCGCCGTGGCGTCCCGGCTGACGGCGCGATTCGCGCGGGCCAAGGCGAACATGGCCAGGAAGTGGGTCGTCGAAGCCGCACTGGGCACGACCCTTCTCTGCTGTGGGCTCGGTGCCGCTGGACTGACTCTGGTGGCATGGCAGGGCCATGCTGACCTCGTGGGCCTGGACATCATGACCGGCGCGCTGGGGGGCGCCCTCGGTGCGGCGGCTTCCCTGCTCTACCGCGCAGGCGACCTGCTCGATGACCCGGCTGGGGCCACCCGTGCCCAGTACCGCCTGGATGGTTTCGCGAGGATCGCCTGGGGAGCGGTCGGGGCGGCGTTCGTGGCCGCAGCCATCAAGGCGGATCTGGTGCTTGGCATCGCCATGAACAGCGGGCACGAGACGGAGCTCATGTTCGCCATGGGCTTCGTCGCTGGCATCAGCGAGAAGTACGTGCCGGGGCTCGCAGGCCGCCTGGCGGGCGAAGGGGCTGGCGACGACGCCGGCGACGCCCAGGCGCCTACCGCACAAACATCCGAGCATTCCGGAACAGCCGTAACCAAGGACCCTCAGCCCCCCATTCCCGCGGAACCCAAGAATTCGTCACAGAACGGAACACCCGCTCCGGATGAGGCATCAGGATCGTCGCCCGACCGTCCGCCGACGCCAGGGCAGTGATGCCCCCGGGGCTTCCGTTCGGGTTCGCTGGATAGGTCCTCGCCACGCTTCCCCGGTTGTCGACAAACCGTCCGGCCACCAGCGCGTTCGCGCATTCGGAGTCGTCGTCGAACATTACGCGCCCCTCGCCGTGGGCCACGGCCACCGGCAGACGACTGCCCGCCATGCCAGCCAGCAGCACGCTCGGGCTCTCCAGGATCTCCACTGTGCTGACCCGAGCCTCGAACTGTTCGCTTCGATTCTTCACGAACCGAGGCCACGCCTGGGCGCCGGGGATCAGCTCCTTCAGCTGCGACAGCATCTGGCAGCCGTTGCAGACCCCCAGGCTGAACGTGTCCGGTCGGCCAAAGAACGCGGCGAACGCGGCCCGGGCCACCGGGTGGAACAGCACGCCCTTGGCCCAGCCCCCAGCGGCGCCCAGCACGTCGCCATAGGAGAACCCGCCGCAAGCGGCCAGGCCCTGGTAGGTGGTCAGGTCGTCCCGGCCGGACAGCACGTCCGACATGTGCACGTCGATGGCATCGAAGCCAGCGGCGGCGAACGCGGCGGCCATCTCCAGCTGGCCATTGACCCCTTGCTCCCGCAGGATGGCGACCCGGGGGCGGAGGGTGTTCGCGAACGGGGCACAGACGTCGTCGGCCGGGTCGAACGTGAGCACCGGTGAGATGCCTGGGTCGTCGGCGTCGAGCAGGGCGTCAAAGGCCTCCTGGGCGCAGGTCGGGTCGTCGCGCAGGGCCTGCAGCTGGTGGCTGGTCGCCCCCCAGGCCCGGTGCAGGTCCACCAAGGGCTCGTCCAGGAGGATCCGGCCGTCGGCGAACAGAGTGACTCGCCGGTCGTCCGTGGGCGCCCCGAGCACGCGCACACAGCCTGCCAGCCCCGCGGCCTCCAGCTGGCGTGTCACCACCTGCCGGTCGGCGTCCCGCACCTGGAGCACCCCGCCGGGCTCTTCGGCGAACCATGATCCGACCTCGGGGCTGCCCTGGAGCGCCAGGCCGGTCCGTCCAGCGAACGCCATCTCCAGCGCCGTCACCAGCACCCCGCCGTCGCTCACGTCGTGCCAGGCCAGGGCCACCCCGTCCCGGATCAGGGGCCGCAGGGCTTCGAGCAGGGCCTTGAGCCGGCGGGGGTCGTCCAGGTCCGCCGGCTCTGCGCCGAGCTGTCCGTGGACCTGGGCCAGGGCCGAGCCCCCGAGCCTGGCGGCCCCGGCGCTCAGGTCCACGTGCAGGAGCACCGTCTCGCCTGCGTCCAGCCGGAGCTGGGGTGTCACGTGGCGGCGCACGTCCAGGACCGGCGCAAAGGCCGAGATGACCAGGCTCAGGGGTGCCGTGACCTGGTGCTCGCCGACGTCGTCGGTCCAGCGGGCCCGCATGGACATGGAGTCCTTGCCCACGGGAATGCAGATGTCCAGGGCGGGGCACAGCGAGAGCCCCAGTGCTTCGACCGTGTCGTACAGGTTCGCGTCCTCGCCCGGGTGCCCGCCTGGGGCCATCCAGTTGGCGGACAGCACGATGCGGTCGGTGGACTCCAGATCCACGCCGGCCAGGTTGAGCAGCGCCTCGCTGACCGCCAGGCGGGCGCTGGCTGGCCCGGAGAGCAGGGCCACTGGCGGCCGCTCTCCCAGGCTCATGACCTCGCCCGTGAAGCCGGTGTAGTCGGTGGTGGTGAGGGCGCAGTCCGCCACGGGGACCTGCCAGGGGCCGACCATCTGGTCCTGCACCACGGTGCCGGTGATCGAGCGGTCACCGATGGTGATCAGGAATTCCTTGCTGGCCACGGTGGGCAGCGCGAGCACCCGAGCCAGGCACTCGCCCAGGTCCAGGCCTGTGGCGTCGAAGGGGATGCGCTCGGGGGTCGCTCGCACGACGTCCCGGTGCATCTTGGGCGGCTTGCCCAGGAGCACTTCGAGAGGCATGTCGATGGGGGGCTGGCCCAGCAGCCGGTCGCCCAGCACCAAGGTCTTGTCGCCGGTGGCGCAGCCGACCAGGGCCCACGGGGCGCGCTCTCGCTCGCAGATGGCCGCAAAGACCGGCAGGTCTGCGTCGGAGACGGCGAGCACGTAGCGCTCCTGGGCCTCGTTGCACCAGATCTCCATCGGGGACAGGCCGGGCTCGTCGCAGGGCACGTCGCGGAGCTCGAACACCGCCCCCCGCCCGGCGTCGTGCACCAGCTCCGGGAGGGCGTTCGACAGGCCGCCAGCCCCCACGTCGTGCACCGAGGCGATGGGGTTCTCCAGGCCCAGGGCGATGCAGCGGTCCAGGACCTCCTGGCAGCGCCGCTCCATCTCGGCGTTGGCACGCTGCACGCTGGCGAAGTCCAGGTCCTCGGAGCTCTCGCCGGTGGCCATGCTGCTCGCGGCACCGCCTCCCAGGCCGATGAGCAGAGCAGGCCCGCCGAGCACGATGATGGCTGCGCCCTTGGGGATGCCGTCTTTTTGCACGTGACCGGGCCGCACGTTGCCGTAGCCGCCGGCGATCATGATGGGCTTGTGGAAGCCTCGCCACTCGGTGCCGCCGCCGACCGCGGGTGTCTCCAAGCAGAAGGACCGGAAGTAGCCGGCCAGGTTCGGGCGGCCGAACTCGTTGTTGAAGGCGGCGCCGCCGATGGGTCCCTCGAGCATGATGTCCAGGGCGGAGGCCATGCGCGGCGACGTGCCCACGCCGGCCTCCCAGGGCTTCGGTGCCCCGGGCAGCTTCAGGTCGCTGACGCTGAAGCCGCAGAGGCCGGCCTTGGGCTTGCCGCCCCGGCCAGTGGCGCCCTCGTCGCGAATCTCGCCGCCGTTGCCGGTGGCCGCCCCAGGGTGCGGCGAGATGCCCGTGGGGTGGTTGTGGGTCTCCACCTTCATCAGCATCGACGCGGACTCGCGGTGCACGCGGTACTGCCGGTCGTGGCCGTCGGGGAACCAGCGTTCCACCACGTAGCCGCCGACCACCGCCGAATTGTCCTTGTAGGCGCTCTCGGTGAAGCCAGGGGCGTGCCGGTGGGTGTTGCGGATCATGCCGAAGAGGCTGTTCGGCTGAGACTCGCCGTCGATGGTCCAGCTGGCGTTGAAGATCTTGTGGCGGCAGTGCTCCGAGTTGGCCTGGGCGAACATCATGAGCTCGGCGTCGCTGGGGTCCCGGTCCAGCTCGGTGAAGGCGTCGACCAGGTAGTCGATCTCGTCGGTCGCCAGGGCCAGGCCCCAGGCCGCGTTGGCAGCGATCAGAGCGTCTCGGCCCTGGGCCAGGACAGGCACGTGTCGCAGGCCACGAGGCGCCTCGGTCTGGAAGAGGGCCTCGCAGGCCGCGGTGTCTGGCAGCACGGCCTCGACCATGGGGTCGTGCAGCAGCGGCGCCAGGACCTTGGGGTCCGCGGGTCCCTCCAGTGCCCAGCCCACTGCCCTCTCGATGCGCCGCACCGCATCGAGGCCACAGTTGGTGGCGATGTCGGTGGCCTTGGACGACCAAGGAGAGATCGTGCCGGGCCGGGGGGTGACGACCAGGTCCAGATCCGGGGTTGCGGAGGGGGCCGGGTCCGGGCCATAGGTCAGCAGCGCGTCGAGCACGGATCGTTCTTCGGCCGTCAGCTCGCGGGCCGTGTCGACCAGGTGGACCCACCAGGCCTGCAGTCCGGTCAGCGCCGGGGCCCGTTCCTGGGCAGCCGACAGGGCCTTGGCGAGGCGGAAGTCCGAGCGGGCGGGACCACCGATCAGGGCAAGCATCGCAGCGCCTCCTGGATGAGGCCGCGGCTAACCGGACGCCGGCGCAGGCTCTGGGGCAGGCCGGCAACGATCGCCTGCGAGGTCACCGCTGCCCCCCGGCAACCGGAGGCTCTTCGCGCTGCGCCAGTCGCCGGAGTGGCACGGAATTGCGCCACAACCCGGCCTGGCGC
>CAZFLE010000019.1:0-80230 GCA_964519895.1 uncultured Enterobacterales bacterium
GCTTGGCGTCGTCGAAGGCCCGCTCCCAGTCGTGGGGGTGGGCGCCGACCCGGAACCGCTCGGCGCCCCCGGCGATCGCCAAGGGCCCGGACAGCGCCAGGTGGAGCTTGGCCGTGATGCCTCGGGTGCGGATGCGCTGGACCTGGACGTCCAGCCCGTCGGGCAGGTCGGCCGGGTGCACCAGCTCCAGCAGGGTGCGGCGGGGCCCGATGGCGGAGATGACCGCGTCGGCGTCCAGCTCTGTGCCGTCGGCCAGGGTCACGCCCGCGGTGCGCCCTTGGGCGATCCGGATGCGGGACACCCGCGCCCCGGTCCGCAGGTCGGCGCCGTGGGTCGTGGCGGCGCTGACCAGCGCCTCGACCAGCGCCGCGGGGCCACCCACGAGTTCCCGATCTGCCGCGCAGGCACGCAGCAGCAGCACGGCCGTGCTGCTGGGCGAGCGGGGGCCCATCCAGGTGCCGAGCAGGGCGCCGGCCGCCAGCCCGGCGCGCACGGCGGTGTCGTCGCCGAAGAACTCCTCCAGCCAGTCGTCGACACAGGTTGGGCTGACCCGCAAGAGCGCCATCATGCGGTCGGTGCCGAGCTTGCGGAAGGCCAGGGCCGGCTTGACCAGCGGCCACAGACTGGCGTCTCCGCCCAGGTCCGGGGCCGGCGCTTGGAGGAGCTCCCGGAAGAAGTCCCGGACCGGGTCCACCCAGCCCGTCCAAGGTGCCAGGGTGGGGGCGTCGAGCACGGTGTCGGTGCCGGCCACGTGGACCGCCGGCGGGTCTCGGCGGCGCAGCTGGCCCACCAGGCCGGTGGCGAGGTCGAGCCCCGTGGGCACCAGGTCGCTGTCGTGGAGGATGCCCACGTGCCGGTAGCCCGGGTGGAATTCGGCACCCGCGGCGACACCGCCCAGGGAGTCCCGCGCCTCGCACACCACCACCGAGTGACCGGTGCGACCCAGCTGCGCGGCCGCCGCCAGGCCGCAGTGGCCACCGCCGATGACGATGACGTCGGAGCCGCCCGTCACACCGCACCTCGCCGCAGGATCTCCTGGGCGGCCAGTGCGCCGGGGGCCCCCATCACGCCGCCGCCGGGGTGGGCGCCAGAGCCACAGAGCCACAGGCCGCGCACCGGCGTGGCGTAGCGGGCCCAGCCGCTGGTGGGTCGCTGGAACAACAGCTGATCGAGGCTCAGCTCACCGTGGAAGATATTGCCCTCGGTCAGGCCGAATTCCTGCTCCAGGTCCCACGGGGTGAGCACCTGGCGGTGGAGCACGTCGGACTTGAGGGTGGGCATGTACTGCTCGAGCACGTCGAGCACGGCGTCACCAAAGGCATCCCGTTGGTTCGGCCAGTCCGCGGGTCCCTCCTCCAAGGCGTAGGGCGCATACTGCACAAAACAGCTCATGACGTGCTTGCCCGGCGGCGCCATCGACTTGTCGAACAGGGTCGGGAACACGATGTTCACGAAGGGCTGCTTGGAGAACGCGCCGTACTTGGCGTCGTCGTAGGCCCGCTCCAGGTAGTCGGTGCTGGGCGCGATGGAGATGTCGCCGAACAGGTGCCGGCCGATGCCCGGCCGGGACGCGAAGTCGGGGAAGCGGTCCAGGGCCAGGTTGACCTTGCCCGAGCTACCCCGGAGCTTGAAGCGCTTGATGTCGGCGACAAATTCCGGGGGCAGGTGCTGCTCGCCCACCATCTTCAGGAACGTCAGCCGAGGCTCGCAGCCCGAGATGACGGTCTTGGCCCGCAGCTCGTCGCCGTTGGGCAGCACCACGCCGACCGCGCGACCGCCCTCCATCAGCACGTGGTCCACCGGACTCTCGCACCGGATCTCGGCGCCGAAGTGCCGGGCGCTTGCGGCGATGGCCTCGCTCACGCCCCCCGTGCCGCCCTTGGGGAAGCCCCAGGCCCGGGAGCTTCCGTCGATCTCGCCCATGTAGTGGTGCAAGAGCACGTAGGCGCTGCCAGGGCTCTTGACCCCCAGGAAGGTGCCGATGATGCCCGAGCAGCTCATGGGCGAGATGAGCTGGTCGGACTCGAACCACTCGGACAGGAAGTCCACCGCGCTCATGGTGGTCAGCTTGAACTGCAGGGCGGCCAGATCGTCGCCCAGCGCCCGGAAGCGCTTGCCCAGGCCCAGGAGCTTGAGCAGCTCGCTGGGCCGCATGCTGGTGGGGTCTGGCGCGTTGCTGTCGATGATGGGCTTGGCAAAGCGGGCGAGTTGGCCCATGGCCTTGCCGAACTCCGGGTAGAGGTCGGCGTCTCGGGCCGAGAAGCGGCTGATCTCCTGGCGGGTCTTGTCCGGGTCTGCCCACCGGGCCAGGGAGCGGCCGTCGGGGAACGGCGTGAAGGTGGCCTCCAGGGGGACCACCTCGAGACCGAAGCGGGCCAGCTCCAGGTCGCGGATGACCTGGGGTCGCAGGAGTGACACGACGTAGCTGCACACCGAGTAGGTGAAGCCCGGGTGGATCTCCTCGGAGACCGCGGCCCCGCCGACCACGTGGCGGCGCTCCAGCACCAACACCTTGCGGCCGGCCCGGGCCAGGTAGGCGGCACAGGTCAGGCCGTTGTGGCCGGCGCCGATCACGATGGCGTCGTAGGCGCTCACTTGGCGGCCGCCAGGCTCTTGGGGCGACCCTTCTTGGGGGTGTGCTTCTTGCGCGCGGGGTCGAAGAAGGGCTTGTCGACGATCCGGGCCGTGACCCGGCGGCGCTCGTACTCGGCGGTGTGCTCGACCAGGACCTGGGAGCCCACGGTGTGGTGGGGGGTCCGGATCTGGGCCAGGCCGATGTACTTCTTGAGGTGGGGCGACCAGGTGCGGCTGGTGCACTGGCCGATCTGCTGACCGCCCGGGTCGTAGACCGGCACGGCCTCGCGGGTGGCGGTCGGGGCCAGGTGCGGGGGCAGGCCGTAGCCGGCATAGAGCTCGGCCAGCTCGGCCCAGTCGAACTCCAGCCCGACCAGGTCCCACTCGGGGCCCCGCGTCAGCTCCTGGCGCATGGCCGCTTGACCGATGAAGGCCGGGCGTTCCGGGGTGTCCAGGTCCACGGTCCAGCCGAGCCCGGACTCCAGCGGCGTGGACTTGCGGAAGTCGATGACGCAGCTGCGGGCCGAGATGTAGTCGACGCCCTGGAGCACGAAGCCCGCCTCGATGCGGGAGACGTCCAGGGCGTCCAGGCCCATGGGCTCCAGGCCCCAGCGCTCGCCGGCGGTCACGATGGCGTCCCAAAGGGGCAGGGCGTGCTGGTTGTCGGTCCAGATCTCGTAGCCCAGGTCCCCGGTGTACCCCGTGCGGGAGAGGTGCACGGGCACGCCGCCGACGGTGGTGGGACGGCAGCGGAAGAAGCGCATGCGGTCCACGTCGAAGGCGGTGATGTCCCGCAGGACATTCCGGGCTTCTGGGCCCTGGAGTGCCAGGGCGCAGATGTGGTGGGTGCGGTCGTCGAGCTGCACGTCGTAGCCCCGGGCGTTGCGGTGGTACCAGGCCAGCCAGGACTCGCTGCTGGTGACCCGGTAGTGCTGGTCCGACAGCCGAGCGATGGTGCCGTCGTCCAGGCACTCGCCGTGGGGGTCCATCATCGCGCTGTAGACCACCTGGCCCACGCGGATGCGCGAGATGTCGCGGCACCACAGCCGAGCCAGGAATGCGCCTGCGTCCGGTCCGGTGACGTCGACCTTGTAGAGCGGCGTGGCATCGAGCAGACCCGCCGTGTGGCGAATGGCGAAGTACTCGCGCTCGCTGTGGCGATCGTGGTTGCAGACCGCCAGATACCCCGCCCACTCCTTCCACGCGTGGCTCTCGCACAGAGCCGCCGTGCGCGGGTGGAAGGGCGTCTTTCGGGGCATGGGACCGCGTTATCCGGCCGCGTGCCCCCGCGCCTCGACATCCACCTGGGCGACAACCTGGACGTGCTGCCGACTCTGGAGAGTGGCAGCTTCGACCTGATCTATGCCGACCCCCCCTTCAACACCGGGCGGGCGGTGAAGCGGGAGCGACTCCAGACGGTCCGGGACGACGCGGGGGATCGCACCGGCTTCGGGGGCGAGCGCTACCGCACGGTGAAGCTGGGCTCTTCGAGCTTCGCCGACGCCTTCGACGACTACCTGGGCTGGCTGGAGCCGCGGCTGCGCGAGGCGCGGCGCCTGCTGGCCCCCACCGGCAGCTTCTTCCTGCACCTGGACTACCGCGAGGTCCACTACGCCAAGGTGCTCGCAGACCAGATCTTCGGCCGGGACTGCTTCCGCAACGAGATCATCTGGGCCTATGACTACGGCGCCCGCTCCAAGAGCCGCTGGTCGCCCAAGCACGACAACCTGCTGTGGTACTCGCGGGATCCCAAGCGCTGGACCTACGAGTACGACGCCATCGATCGGGTGCCCTACATGGCGCCCAAGCTGGTCGGCCCGGTGAAGGCCAAGCGGGGCAAGACGCCGACCGACGTGTGGTGGAAGACCATCGTGTCGCCCACGGGCAAGGAGCGCACCGGGTACCCGACCCAGAAGCCCCTGGGGGTGCTGGAGCGGATCGTGCGGGTGCACTCGCGGCCTGGGGACCGCCTGCTCGACTTCTGCGCGGGGTCGGGGAGCTTCGGGCACGCGGCGGCCAAGCACGGCCGGGACTGTGTGCTGGTGGATGTCGGTCAAGAGGCCGTGGCGGTGATGCTGGGGCGACTGGCCGGGTACGGGCCGACCGTACACGGGGGGCGCTGAAGGATCGGCGGCGCACGGACGCTCGAACGGCATGTCCTTCCCGCCGCTCGTGCTCCTCTGGAGCCTGCCCCTTGAGGGCAGAGCCGACGTGTTCTTCCGCCTGCCCAGGTAGAGCCCTTGGTTTCTTCCGCTTTGGGCCGTCAATCCGGGCCAGGGGGGCAATTTGACGGCTGTCAGACCCCGAAACCTGCCCGGAACGGCCCCCAAGCGGAAGAGGGAAGCGGCTTTGGCTCCGACGAGCCCTCCTCACCCGCCGACGAACGCCTCCGGCTCCGCCGCGCCCGTCAGCGCCTCTTCTGTGCAGGGCTCGCCGTTCACCGTCTCGCAGTCCACCCGGACGCGCCCCGCGCCGCCGTCTCCGCCGACGCGCTCGGTGAATTCCACCCCTGCACCGCCCGTGGCCCGGACGGCGCCGAGCGGTAGCTCCAACGACTCGGCCACCAGGTGGATCGAGCCTCCTGCCCCGCCACCGGAGCCATAGCTCCAGGTCCCGCTTGTCCAAGCGCTCGCGTCCTCGCCGCGGGCCGTGAAGGCGTCCGCGTCCCCGGCCACGATCGCGCCGGCCTCCAGCCACAACACGCCGCCCCCCGCACCGCCCGGCCCGGGCTGGTCGTAGATGTTCGCCACCCCGCCGCCGCCCGAGCCCAGGGTCAGTCTGGCCAGGTCCGGGGTGCCGTAGGGCTCACCGGCTCTGGCGGGCTCTCCGACGTCGTCCCAAGAATCTGCCGCGGTCGCGCCGCCGGCGTGCTCTCCGCCGCCACCGGCGATGTGGGCGCCGCCACCGCCGCCATTGGGCTGCCACCAGCCGCCGTCCTGGTTGTAGCCCACCGACACGCTGTCACCGCCTCCCCCGAGCCCCGTGACGCTCTCGCCCTGGTGGCCGTCGACGTTGAAGGAGTCACCGGTCGGCCCGCCCCGGTAGCCCAGGCCGTCGACCGTGACCCGGCCCCCCTCGCCGACCTCGAAGGCGCCGTTCACACGCAACGCCAGCACGCCGCCGGTCTCGCCGTTCCACGGGGAGACGGTCAGCACGGCGCCGGGCCCGACCCGGGCTTCGCCGTAGGTCGGCACCCGCTGGACCACGGCCAACCGCCCATCCCGTGCGCCCAGGGCATCGTCCAGGTCCTGATCGAGGGTCAGCTGGTTCAGGGTCACAGCCTGGACCCGGGCGAGCACGTGCTCCCCCACCGTCTCGCCCAGGGCCACATCCGCCTGGGCGATCCAGACCAGGACCTCGTCGCCGACGGCGAACCCCGGTGCGGGACGACCTGTCGTGAGCGACGTGCCGGTCCAGCTCACGACCGGCATCGCCACCGCGTCAGGCTCCTCCCGGTCACAGGAGGCCGTGGCGTCCAGGGTCCCGCGCGTGGTCACGTCCAGGTCGCCGTCCGTGCCCAGACAGGGCTCGGGCAGCTCCTCCGCCAGCGCCAACGGCCGGTCCTGGAGCCAAGCGCGAATGCAAGCGATCTGGTCGTGGAACTGCTCGGCCGAGAACTCCCGCCGAGGATCGGCCTCGACGGCGGGCGCGACCAGCTCGGACGCCTGGACGATGGTGTCGTCGATGTCCGAGTCCCGGAGCGCCTCGACGACCCAGCCCAAGGCGTCGTGGAGCGCGTCTTCGCAGGCGGGTAGATCCCAGCAGCGCCGGACGAGCAGCCCGCCGTCGTAATCACGCACGGCCTTCACGTCGGTGCCGCAGGGGTAGGACGTGCCCTTGACCGCTCCGAATTGGACGTTCATCGACGAGGGCGTGAACCACCACTGGTCCGCCAGGGGCTGGTGGTACAGGTAGAAGTTGCCCATGAAGCCGGCGTAGTGGTCATAGGTCCCCAGGGCCATCTCCATCGCCATCGAGCGCGTGAACACCGTCCAGTCGAGCCGCGTCTCCATCAAGGCGAGCCAGCTGTCGTCCGGCGTGTCGGTGGCCACCGCACAGAGCGCCTCGAGGTCAGCGAGGCTGTCCCCGGCGCCCACCTCGTCCACCTCGAAGCAGTCGCAGCCCGGATCGTCCAGGTCGCAGGGCCAGCTCTCCGACGACGACTCGTACAGACTGCCGTCGGGGTCCCCTTCCCAGCGAGCCTGGATGAACTGGTCGTCCCGCCGCTCCACCAGGGTGTAGAAGCCGTAGTCCAGGTCATTGATCCAGAGCTGGGCGAAGCCGGTGCGCGGCGCTGGCAGGTCGGCGTCCCGGTAGATCCGGTAGGCGATGAACTCGGAGATCGCGGCCAGATCGTGCACCTCCTTGGCCAGATCCAGCCCCTCCAGGTCGTAGAAGCGCCCGCCGTCCACCGTGCGGTCGAAGTCCAGCTTGAGGCTCGGCTTGTCGTCCAGGGGCCGAAAGGACGACCACCCCTTCAGCCGCACGCCGATGGACTGGGGCCCCAGGCCGCCGTCAAAGGTGGCGTCGACGTAGGTGTAGGGGTCGGCCAGCAGAGCGTCCCAGGCGGCATCGCTCAAGGTGAGGGAGAACGTGTGCACCACGTCGTCGCGCAGCACCGGGTGGGGCCCCTCCACAGCGGGCAGCTGCTCGACCGCCACGCCGCTGTCGGGTTCGGGTCGGGCCTGCCCGGTCTCGGCCGGCGGTGGTGTCGAGACGGGCTCGGCACAGGCAAGGAGCAGGACCGCGGGCCACATGGGCCATCCTACGCCGCATCACCCGGTGTTGCGCATCCCCGCCGCGATGCCATTGATGGTGACCACCAGCGCATCGGCGAGCCGCTCGTCGGGGCTGGCCCGGTGTCGCCGCAGCAGCTCGGCCTGGATCAGGTTCAGCGGGTCCACGTAGGGATTGCGCAGGTGCAGGGTGCGCTGGAGCACCTGGTTGCCCTGGAGCAGGTCCTGGTGGCCCGTGGCCTCGAGCACGGCCGCTTCTGTGCGGTCCAGCCGTGCCCTCAGATCTTCGCCCAGAGCGGCGACCTGGGGTGGCGCCAGCAGGGCGTCGTACCGCGCGGCGATGACGGGCTCGGCCTTGGCCAGGACCATGGCGACGAGATCCAGGAAGCTGCGCAGGTAGGGCCAACGCTGCACGGCGTCTGTCAGCACCGCCCGGTCCTCGCAGTCCAGGGCCTCGCGCAGGCCCGCGCCGACCCCCAGCCACGACGGCAGCAACAGCCGCGTCTGGGTCCAGGCGAAGACCCAGGGAATGGCCCGCAGGCTCTCGACCCCACCGCCCTTGCGGCGGCGGGCCGGGCGGGAGCCGATCTTCAGGCTTCCCAGCTCGACCTCGGGGGTGACGGAGCGGAAGTAGGTCACGAAGTCGGGGTGCTCCCGCACGACGCCGCGGTAGCCCTGGAGCGCAGCCGCAGCCATGCGGTCCATCAGGGCCCGCCACGCCGGCTCAGGGGCGGGCGGCGGCTTCAGGGTCGCCTCGGCGGTGGCGGTGGTGTAGAGCTCCAGGCTGCGCAGAGCGATGCCCGGCAGGCCGAAGCGGTTCTGGATGACCTCGCCCTGTTCCGTGACCCGCAGGCCGCCGCGCACCGACCCCGGAGGCAGCGACAAGATCGCGGCGTGGGCCGGTCCCCCACCCCGCCCGACGCTGCCACCCCGACCATGGAAGAGCTGCAGGCGCACGCCGTGGCGGTCGCAGACCCGGACCAGCGCTTCCTGGCCCTGGTAGAGCGCCCAGGTGCCCGCCAGCCGGCCGGCGTCCTTGGCGCTGTCGGAGTACCCGATCATGACCTCGAGGGTGTCGCCGATCAGCGGCCGGGCGATGTTCAACAGGCGGTCGACAGCGGCTTCGGCGCCCACCAGGTCGTCCAGGGTCTCGAACAGGGGCACGACTCGGATCGCCGGGTCCAGGCCCACCGCCTGCTGGAGCAGGTGCACGGCCAGCACGTCCGACGGCGCCGTGGCCATGGAGATCACATAGGCGCCCAGGCTCTCCGGAGGCAGGGCTGCCAGCCCCCAGAAGGTGTCCAGCACGTCCTGGGCGTCTGGGTCCAGGTCCGGGCCGTGGCGCAAGGACAGCAGCGGGCGTGGTGACGCCAGCTCGCCGAGGATCCAGGCCTGACGACGCTCTTCGTCCCAGGCGGCGTAACTGCCCAGGCCCAGCCACTCGGTGATCGCGTCGAGCAGCGCCGTGTGGCGATCGGCCTCCTGGCGGATGTCCAGCTTGGCCAGGCTCACGCCAAAGGTGTCCAGCCGGCGCTGCAGGTCGAGCAGCCGCCCGTCCGCGACGGCACCCAGCCCGGTGGCACGGAGCGACGCCTCGATGCGGGCCAAGGGCTCCTGGAGCTGGGCGGTGGTCAGGATGACCGGGCCGGGATCGTCGATGTCGGTCTGATCCAGCTCGGACGCGGCCCAGCGGCGGGTGCGGTCCAGCTGCTCCCGTACGTCCCGCAGGAGCTCGCGGTAGGGCTCCTCGGCGCCCGGGACCCGGTCGGTGATGCCCTGGGTGGCGTCGGCCATGGACAGCTCGGCCCGCAGGGCGTCGACCTCGCGCCAGGTCAGATCGGCCGCGATCCAGCGATGCAGGAACACCACCTGCCGAGTGACCTCGGGGGTCACGTTGGGGTTGCCGTCCCGGTCGCCGCCCATCCAGGAGCCGAAGCGGATCGGCGCACTGCCGGCGGGCAGGCCCCGGCCGGTGTGGGTCTTCAGGGCGAAGTCCAGCTGGCGCAGGAAGCGCGGCACCGCGTCCCACAGGGTCTGCTCGAACACCATCAGGCCACCGCGGGCCTCTCGGACCGGGGTGGGCTTGTGGCGGTGGATCTCGTCGGTGCCCCAGATGATGGCCACCTGGCGGTGGAGCGAGCCATCGAGCCGGGCCCGCTCGGCCGGGGTCAGATCCGTGCGGTCACGGGCCGCGAGCAGCTCGGCGATGCGGTTGTGTCGCTGGAGCACCGTGCGACGAACCACCTCGGTGGGGTGGGCCGTGAGCACCAGCTCGACGTCCAGGGCGGCGATGGTCTGGTGGAGCTTCTCCGGGGCCACACCCGCCGCCAGCAGGCGGGCAAAGGCCTCTTGCAGCGAGGCCCGCTGGGGCTTGGCGTCGGGGTCCCGCTGGTAGTCCCGGCGGCGGCGCGTGCGGTGGTGCTGCTCGGCGATGTTGGCCAGGGAGAGAAACTGGGCAAAGGCCCGGGCCACCGGGATGGCCTGGTCGACCGGCAGGTCGGCGAGCAGGGTGGTCAGGGCGGCTGCAGCGTCGGCGGCTCCGGCCCGCGCAGACTTGGACAGGGCGCGCACCTGCTCCACCGTCTCGTAGGTGGCCTGGCCCTCCTGCTCTCTCAGGACCTGGCCGAGCAGGGCCCCCAAAGTGCGGACGTCGTCGCGGAGGGGGGCGTGGGGATCAGGGCGCATGGAACGGGGGTATCCGACTACAGCTCCGCCTGGACCCCCACCAGCGGGATCACCGACGGCCCGCTCACATAGGTGAGCTGGCGGTAGTCATAGGAATAGATCGGGTACAGCACCGCATTCGCCGGCGGCACCAGCCACAGATCCACGTACCCACTCAGCACGAAGCGCCGCAGCGGGAGCTCCTTGGCGACCCGCAGGTCCAGCTTCTGGTAGGGCGGCATCCGCACGCTGTTCGGCTCGCCGAAGACCGGCGCGTAGGTGTCGCTGTCGCCGTCGTAGAGCCCGTCCTCGATCGGGGTGTAGGGCAGGCCCACGCTGTAGCGATACCGCGCACCAAAGGTCCAGCCGGTCTCGGTGGAGTAGGACCCGACCGCCCCAAAGGCGAAGGGTTGGTCGTACTCGAAGGGCGCACCCTCGCGGACCGAGCGACCGAGCGTGAAGCTCATGCCGGCGAAGAACCGGTCTCTCAGCCGGTAGCGGCTGGTGAGTTCCAGCCCCGCAGCCCAGCCGTCCTCGGCGCGAGGGGCAACGCCTGGGAGCTCGACGACCGTGTCGTAGAGGCGTTTGCCCCACAGGTCCGCGCCGACCTCGATGCGGCCCACCAACGCCAGGTCCACCCCGACCGAGGCCTGGTCGCTGTGGATCCAACCCAGGGACGGATCCCCGCTGGTCGGCGACAGGGCATCCAGGGAGGGGGACTGGGAGTACCGGCCGGCCGCTGCGCGCACCTGCACGACGTCCAGCGGCTTGTACCGCACCGTCACCCGGGGATCCGCAGCGAAGCCACCCAGGGACGTGTCCCACTGGACCCGCAGTCCAGGCTGGACCCGCAGGTCACCCCAGACCAGGCGCGGCTCCACGTAGGCCCCGCCGCGCACCCGCCGCAGGGTCTCGTCCACCGGCAAGCCCCGGGTCAACAGCGGCGCCTCCAGCCCCAGCTCCGCCCAGGGCTGGCTGACCGCCGCCTCGCGAGCGACCTCCGTGAGCTTGGCCTCGAAGCCCACCGCCACGTCCAGCTCGTCGGCCAGGGAGACCAGGGCGTCCTCGCGCCACCAGGCATAGCGCTCCCTGCGACGCTGGTGGTCGTCGGCGACCTGGCCGTCCCAGCGGTCGTGCACCAGGGACAGGCTGCTCTCCAGCATCACCCAGCCGAGGTCGTCGGTGGCCCGCAGGCTCACGGCGTGGAAGGCCCGGTCAAAGGTGAATTCGGGGTCCGCCTCGAGCTCCAGCGGGTCCAGTTCGTCGACCACCCGGGCCAGCCGCGCGTAGCGGTCGCCGGCGCCGAACAGGGTGACGCTGACCCGGTGGCCCGGCCGCAGCTCGTGGTCGTAGCGGCCCATGTAGTCCCAGAAGACCGGCCACACGGTGTACTGGTCCGAGCCCCGGCCGAGCCAGTCCGCGTAGGACCGCCGTGCACTCCCCGCCGCGGCGCCGTGGGCCCCGACGGGGCTCGCCACCCAGCCGCCCCCGTTGACCAGGGACCCGTTCACCCCGCCGTGCACCCGCTCGGCCTCGGGCGGGCGACTCACCGCCTCGACGATGCCCCCCACCGCGTTGCCATAGGACGCGCCAAAGGTGCTCGGGTAGACCTCCAGCCGCTCCAGCAGCCGGGTGTGGAACACGCTGGCGTACTCCTGGAAGTGGAACAGGTAGGGGATCTCCACCCCGTCCAGGAAGAAGCGGGAGTCCCCGGGCGCCGCACCCCGCAAGGAGAGTGCACCGGCTGTCGGGCTGAACTCCCGGGTGTGGGCCACGCCGGGAAGGCTCTGGACCAAGCGAAATGGGTCTCCGTGGGTGCCCGGCGTGTCCTCGACCCGCTCTCGATCCAGGATCTGGAAGCTGCCGTGAGGCGAGTCGACCCGGGCTTCGACCACGACCTCGAGCGGCGCGGGCTCGGCGTCCAGGTAGACGACCAGGGGCTGTGCCAAGGGCACGTCGACCCTCAGCCGCTGTGGCACGTAGCCGTCGGCCATGAACCGGAGCTCCCAGGTGCCCTCGGGCAGCTCCAGCGAGAATGCACCCCGGCGATCGGTCGGGGTCAGGCCGTCCTGCCAGCCCACGAAGCCCACCAGCGGATCCCGGCTGCCCAGCGCACGGAGCTGTCCGGTGACCGGCGCGGCGTGGGCGGCGGCGAGCAGCAGGACCGAGATCACCAGACCTCCACCACGACCCGGGCGCCCAGGACGTCGCCCAGCGCGCAGCGTCCTTCGGCCACCCAGGCCAGCCGGAAGGGCAGGTCTGCGGGGGCACAGGCCGGCGCCTGCTGCTCCGCCAAATCGCTGACCGGGACGGACTCGGTGAAGGACACCCCGGCCAGACCCTCTCCCGGGGCCAGCGTGACGGCCAGCCACCCAGCAGGCGCGTCCCCGTCGCTGGCGATCAGCCGGCCCTCGTGGCGGGCCCAGGTCCCCTCTGCGCCCACCACGGCGTCCGCCCAGAGCCAGCGGTTGCTGCCCGCGTCGTCCAACGCCACCGCCAGCACATGGAGCGGGCCGTCGCCCAGGTCGTCCCGGTCGGCCAGCTCGCCCTCCTCCCAGGCCAGCTCCGCCCGCACCAGGTCCGCGCGGTCGTCGTCGAGCTCCAGCAGGGCGCCGACCCCACCGCCGAGCATCCAGCGCAGGCGCTCAGCGCTCTCCCGGCCCGTGAGCGCGAGCCGTGCGTCCGACCCCGACGGCACGGCGGCGTCGACCGGATCGCCGGACACCGCTCGCCGGTCCTCCAGCCCCAAAGCGTCCCCCAGGCTGACCGCCTCTCGGGACACCCCCAGGGCCCCCGACGTCTCTTCGGCCACCGTCAACCGGGCCTGGCGCACGTCTCCGTCGGGGGCCGTCGCCGCGAGCCCGAGCTCGCCATAGCCGACCACGGGGACCTGCCAGCCCGAGCCCAGGCTCACCCCATTCAGGGTCCAGTCCAGGGTGGGGGCCTGGGTGTGGAAGAGCCCCTCCCCGCTCCAGACAGCCGCGGTCGCCATGCCATCCTGGACCCCCAGCGCGGCGATGCGGAAGGACAGGAGATCCTGGCGCGTCTCGTCGAAGGGCTCGGCGCAGCCCCCAAGGGCCAGGACCATGCCTCCGAGGACCTGTCGGGCACGTCCTGGCACGGCCGCGACGATACCCCAGCCGGGTCAGAGGCCCCGGATGTCCAGCACGCTGTTCCGGGGCCCACGCCGAGGCGGGGCGCGGCCGCCGCCGCCCTTGACCAGCCGCGCGACGAGCCCCCGCTGGCCCTCGTAGGGGGCGAGCAAGGCCATCATGCGCCCGTCGTCGGCGCGCTCTTCGCCCGCCAGGTTGTAGGCGACCCAATTCGGCAGGTGGTAGTCCGCCAGCGGCACGGCATCGGGGTCGCCCAGGGGCCCGCCCATGACCACGCCGCTGGTCCAGGGACCGATGCCCGGGAGCTTCTCCAGGTGGGCCCGACCCGCCACCGCTTCCATGCCCGCGGCACGCTCCAGGGCCGAGGCCCGGTCCCCGATGCGCCGGAGCAGGTCGGCCCGTCGGCGCTCCACGTTCAGTGGGTGGAACTCGTGGTAGGCCCGGTTCGCCAGGGCCCGAGGAAGGGGCAGGAGACACAGGTCGTCCCGGGGCCCCGGGGCGGGCTCGCCCCAGCGCCAGGCGATGGCACTCAAGGCCCGCTTGCCGTTGGGCCCGGTCACCTTCTGGGCCAGGGCGGCCGCGACCAGCTGGGGGTAGACCTGGCCCGTTCGGCCCTGGCGAATGCCGCGGTGGCGGGCGACGGCGTCGGCCACAAAGGCGTGCTGCGGGCGGATGGCAGCGACGCCCGGGGTGTGGAGTCCCACCAGCTCGGGCACCTGATCGAGCAGGGCCTCGGCGCCCGGGCCCCACGCCCGTGCCCGCAGCCGGGAAGCCTCCCGCCACAGCTGGACCGTGGCCGGGCCAGTCGCGGTCCGGGCCGCGTACCAGGACCCGTCGGCGTCATGGCGCAGCCACGTGCTGCCGCCCCACATGGCCGCCAGGCTCAGGGTCCTGCGCACGTCCAGGGGCCCGTCGATGGCAAAGTCTCGCTCTATGGGTCCACCCGGGCCGCGATGCCCTCTCCCGACGCGATCCAGGCGACCTGGCCGTCGTGGTCGGTCTCAAAGGAGAAGCGGCTGTAGTAGGTCCGGCCATCGGAGCCTTCGTAGGGGGCCTGGAAGGTGTTGGCGCTGTACGGCAGCAGCGCCTCCGGCTCGGTGTCCGGGCGCCGGGCCAGCCACAGGCTGTCCTGGTCCAGGGTGACCTCGAGCTCACCCAGGTCGAAGTCCGAGAGGTAGCGGCCCACGAAGCGGTCCCAGTCGGCGACCGGTCGCACCGACGAAGTCTTGGGCTCGGCCGGCAGGCCCAGCAAGCCGTCCATGGCCGCCATGGCGATGCGCTGGGTCGGCTTGGACCAGGGCTCGGGCGGATCGGTGACCGCGTGGTCGCTGTTGACCAGGACCACCACCCCAGCCCTGGCATCGGGCAGCACCACCAGCATGGCCTGGAAGCCCTTCAGCGAGCCGGTGTGCAGCCAGATCCGGTGGCCCCGGTAGGTCGTGGGGAGCAACCCCCAGCCATAGGAGGCGCTGGACGAGAAGTCCCAGCCGGTGGTCGTGAGCTGCTCGAAGGCAACGGCTCCGAGCCACGGCTCTCCCCCGTCCAACAGCACCTGGACCACCTGGGCCAGGTCGTGCACGCTGGACATCAGGCCACCGCTGGGGTTGGCCGCCCCGCAGTCGCGCTCGGTGAAGTCTCGGTAGATGTGCACGTCGCCCGTGCCCGGCACCATGGAGTGGCCGGTCGCACAGGCCCCTGCGACCGCCACGTCGACGTCATAGGTCATCGTGTCGAGTCCGGCGGGCGCAAAGACACGCTCCCGAGCCAGGGCCGCAAAGGGCACGTGGGCCGCTCGCTCCACGGCGTGTCCCGCCAGGGCGAAGCCGGGGCTCGCGTACTGAAAGAAGGTGTCCGGCGCCACCCACAGGTCCCAGTCGGGCGCCCGGTCGGCCAGCACCGTGCCCAGGGCGTCCGGGGCCGTGCTGCAGGCGTTCGGCAGCCCCGTGGACTGCAGCCCCGAGCTGTGGGACAGCACGCCCTCCAGGGTGAGCTGGGCAAGGGCCTGGGGAGACGCCAGGGACAGATCCGGCAGCAGCGCGTCCAGGGTGTCGTCCGGCGCCAGCCGGCCCTCTTCGACCAGCTGCAGGGCCAGCACCCCGGTCACCAGCTTGGACAGGCTGCCCACCCGGAACACGGTGTCGGGGGTGACCGGTGCGTCGGCGCCGACTTGTTGCACCCCCAGGCCGACCGTCTTGGGCGCCCACCCGTCCCGGACCAGCCCCAGGGCCACCCCGGGCACATGCCAGGCCTCTCGCTGGTCGTCGGTCCAGCGCACGAGCTCCTCCCACACCGGGTCGGACCGGGGTGCTTCCGTGCGGCAGGCCGCCAGCATCGGGATCAGGACCGCCAGAGGGGTCCAGTGCCAGGACTTCACGGCCCCAGGATTCCAGAGGGGGCCGCCGGGTTCAAGGGGGTTCACCCGACCTCACCGCGGCGCTACATCGCCACGATCCGACGCATGGCTTCGACGGTCTCGACCAGGGGCGTGGGGGCACCCACCTTCTGCCGCAGCAGGATGTCCAGAGCCTTGCGCTTGTTGAGGGCTTCGTCGACTTCGGGGGACGTGCCCCGCCGGTAGGCACCCAGCCGCACCAGCTCCTCGTTCTCCTCCCACACCGCCAGCAGCGAGCGAATCCGAGCCGCGCTCGCCTGGTGGCCTTGGGGGGTCACGTGGACCATGACCCGCGACACGGACTGCAGCACGTCGACCGCGGGGTAGTGCCCGTGGGTCGCCAGCTTGCGGCTCAGCACCACGTGCCCGTCGACCACCCCCCGCACGGCGTCGCCGATGGGGTCGTTGAGGTCGTCCGCTTCGACCAGCACCGTGTAGATGCCTGTGATGCTGCCGTGACCCGCGCCGGGCCCAGCCCGCTCCAGGATGCGGGGCAGGAGCGAGAAGACAGACGGGGTGTAGCCCTTGGAGGTGGGGGGCTCGCCGGCCGCGAGGCCGATCTGGCGCTGGGCCATGGCCACACGGGTCAGCGAGTCCATCATCAACATGACGTCCAGGCCGAGATCCCGGAAGTACTCGGCCACGGCATTGGCCGTCATGGCCCCCTTGACCTGGAGCACGGGGGAACGGTCCGAGGTCACGCAGATCACCACCGAGCGCGCCAGGCCCTCGGGGCCCAGGTCCCGCTCCAGGAACTCCCGCACCTCCCGCCCTCGCTCGCCCAGCAGCGCGATGACGTTCACGTCGGCCTTGGACTGGCGGGCGATCATGCCCATCAGCGTGGACTTGCCGACCCCCGAGCCGGCCATGAGCCCGATGCGTTGTCCCTTGCCCAAGGTGAGCAGCCCGTCGAGCACCCGCACGCCGGTCTCCATCGGGGCCTCGATCACGGTGCGCAGCAGCGGGTCGGGCGGGTCCCCGTCGATGGTCCTGCGCTGGCGACCGCGCAGGGAAGGACCCGTGTCCATCGGCCGCCCCAGTCCATCGAGCACGCGACCGATCAGGTCCTGGCCCACCTGGATCCGAATGGCGCCCGCCTCGGGCTGCACGGTCGAGCCGAACTTCACGCCCTCGATGTTGCCCAGCGGCATCATCAGGACCCGGCTGCCGCGGAAGCCCACCACCTCGCAGAGGGCACCGTCGTCGACCCGGCACAGTCCGCCCACCGCCGCGCCGGGCACCTCGGCTTCGACCAGGGTGCCGACCACCTGGACCACGCGGCCGCGGATGGACTCCAGGCACACGGCCATCAGCTCGTCGCGCAGCTGGTTGAGGGGCAGGCTCATCGCTAGTCCCCTGTCGCAGAAGTTCGCGAGGTACTCGCGAAGCATTCGTCGCGCCTGGTGGATTCCAGACGCGGCCGGTGTGGCCGAGTCACATCAACGCGGCTGGGAGCCGCCAGGCGCGACGAGGGCGAGCGAGTGTCCGTGAACTTCTGCGACATGGGACTAGCTCCGCTGCTGCTCGAGCCAGTCGCTGACCGCGACCTGCAGGGCTTCGAAGGCACAGTCCAGCGACGCCTCGACCTGGCCCAGGTCGGTCTGGACCACCACGCCCTGCCGCAGCTCCGGATCCGGGACCCAGGTGATCGGGCGGCGGGAGTCCACGTGGTGCTCCAGGATGGGCAGGTCTTCGGGCCGAACCCGCACCCGCACGCCATCGTCGCCGGGCAGCGCCGCCATGGCCTGGTGGACCAGGTGCTGGAGCGCCCGGGGGTGCACGGCCAGGGTCTCGCCCGCCACCCGGCGGGACAGGGCCAGGACCAGGGTCGCCACGTCCTCGGCGGCGTCGGCGATGATCTCCTGGCGCAGCCACTGCCGCTCGGCCACCCGCTGCTCGAGCTCCTCGACCAGGGCCTTCAGCTGCTCGGTCTGCTCGCCGAGCTCGTCGGCCAGGTCCTCCCGGGTCTCGGTCTCGGTCTCGTCCCGTGCGGCTTGCAGGGCGGCCTGGTGATCCTCGACCCGGATCCAGCCGTCTTCGGCGGGGTCATAGGCTGGGGGCTCGAGCGCTGGCTCCTCGGCGGCGGCTTCAGGCCCGGCGTCCCTTGGGTCCTGCTCGGGCGGCGGCAGGGGGGCAGGCTCCCCGACCGCCTCGAAGCCCTGGGGGCTTGTTGGGTCTTCCCCGTAGTGGGTGGGTGCAAAGGCCTCGGCCGGCGCACCCCACAGAGGGTCGAAGGATGCCACCTCGCCTCCCCCTAGTCCCTTGTCGCAGAAAGTCGCGAGGCACTCGCGAAGCAATCGCCGCGCCTGGTGGATTCCAGACGCGGCCGGTGTGGCCGAGTCACATCAACGCGGCTGGGAGCCGCCAGGCGTGGCGAGGGCGAGCGAGTGTCCGTGAACTTCTGCGACATGGGACTAGACCAGGTCGTCGCCGCCACCGAGCGGCAGGAAGATGACCTGCTCGTCGGCCAGGCGCAGGGCGACCTCGACGATGTTCTCCTGGGCGCGGGTGACCATCGATCGCGGGGTCGGACCCATGATCTCCAGCTCGTCCCGGATGTCCGCCGCAGCGCGGCTGGACATGTTGCGCAGGAACATGTCCTGCATGGCCGGCGTCGCACCCTTGAGGGCCAGCAGCAGATCCGCCCGCTCGACCTCCTTGAGGATGGACTGGATGCCCCGGTCGTCCAGACCCGACAGGTCGGCAAAGACCACCATGCGGCGACGCAGGGTCTCCGACAGCTTCTTGTCGAGCTTGGCCAGGCGGGCCAGCAGGGGGTCCGTCGACGGCCGGCCCAGCCGACCCAGGATTTGGGCGGTCTTGTCCACGCCGGGCACGACCCACCGGTCCGCGCCGTGGTCCGCCAGGGCGCTGGTGAGCGCCTGCTCCACGTCGTCGACCAGCTCGCCCGGAATCTCCTTGACCCGGGACATGCGCAGAGCCAGGTCGTACTGCTCCTGCTCGTCCATGAGCCCCATGACCCGCGCGGCGTTGTCGGCCCCCATCAGGAGCAGCGACACGGCCTGGGTCTGCGGGTGCTCATCCAAGAGCAGCGCCGCGACCGCCTCGGCCGGCTTGGTGGCCACATAGTCGGCGAACTCGTTGGACAGCTCCCGGCGCAGGCTGCCGGCGACCCGGGACGCCTTGGCACCGGACATCAGACCGGGCAGCACGTCCAGGGCGAACTCCTTGCCCGTGCGGGGCAACAGAGAGATCTCGTGCAGGTCCTTGACGAAGTCACCGACGACCTTTTCGATCACGCTGGGGTCCACCCGGTCCACTTCGGCCATCGCCATGCCGATCGAGCGGACCTCGTCCGTCGACAGCCGCTCGAGCAGGCTCCGTGCGACCTTGCGGTCCAGGTACATCACCAGGATGGCGCTGCGCTGGATGCCTGAGAGCTCGGGCATCGCGGCAAAGGCGGTGGCGGCTGCGGCCATGGGGAACTCCTGGGAGGGGGCGAATCAGGTGTTTCGAGACCAGAGGCGGATGACCTGGGCGGCCGCTTCGTCCTCGCGCTCGACCAGGCGATTGAGGTCGTCGGCGTCGACGGCCTCGTAGTTCTCGACCAGATCGCGCAGGCGGGCGGCCAGGTCGTCGTCGGGATCGGCGCTCGCGGCCTCTTCGGCGGCCTCTTCGGCTTCGCGTTCGACGTCCTCGGGGGTCTTGACTTCGGCGACCCGCGCCACCAGGGGCTTGAGCACGGTCGTGAACAGCAGGATCAGGGCGAGGGCTGCGACGGCGTAGCGGGCGTAGGGGGTGGCCTCGGACAGCGAGAAGCCCGACGGGGCTGCCTCGAGCTGCAGGGGCGAGAAGGGCGTGATGGTGACGTGGAGCACATCGCCGCGCTCGTCGTCGAAGAACACGGCGGCGCGGATGCTCTCCTCGACCGCCTTGGACTGCTCGGCCAGCCACGCCGGATCGACCTCGGCGGCTTCGCCCTCCGCGGCCTCTTCCCCGGCCTCGGCTGACTCGGGTGCACCCAGGATCTCGACCAGGCGGGCCTGATCCACCTGGACCGACACCGCCTGACGCTTCACGGCCCCCGGGGCCTCGGTGATCGTCTTGGTGGTCTGGGAGACGTCGTAGTTGACCTTCTCGTTGAGCCGCTCGCTCGAGCCGGCGTTGTTCTTCTGCTCGGCGCCACCCTCGGCATAGGCCTCGGTCCCAGGCACGCCACCGGTGCGGGTCTGGCTGGTCTTCTCCTCGGTCATCTGCGACGAGATGGTGACCGCGGAGTCCGGGTCCACTTCGCGGATCTGGACCGTCGAGGCCTCGCTGGTGAGCTCGACGAGGGCCGTGACGGTGAAGTCCATGCTCGAGCCCAGCCGACGGACCAGGTGATCGTGCACCTTGCCCTCCAGGTCGGACTCCAGGGCCCGCTTGCGGGACATCAGGGCCGAGTCCAAGCCGCCCCCGGCGCCGCCGCGCTGGCCCTCGAACAACAGCGCACCGGAGTCGTCGACGATGGAGATCTGCTCGGCGTCCAGGCCGTCCACCGAGTTCCGCAGCAGCGCGACCACGCCGCGGACCTGTTCATTGCCGAACGTGACGCCGCCTTCGAGCTCCAGCACCACCGCCGCGCGGGCCGGGGTCTCCTCGGCGAAGAAGCTGGAGTCGTCGGCCAGGACCAGCTCGACCCGAGCGCGGTTGACCCCCCGCAGGGCGGCGATGTTCTGGGCCACCCGTTGCTGGAGCAGGAACTTGTAGCGCTGCTCCTGGTCCCGAGGGGTCATGAAGCCCTGGGCCTCGGGCATCTCCTCGGCAGCCGGCGCAGTCGCGGCATCCTGGGCCAGGCGGAAGGCGCGGCCCTGGAATTGCTCGGGGACCTCGAGGCCCGTGCCACCGCCGGTGACCCGGTACGGGATCGTGAGCTCCTCGAGCTGGGCGGCGGTCGCCTGGACCCGGTCCCGGCGGGCGTTGTCCAGCACGGTGACGTACACGTCGGCCGTGGCGAACCAGGCCACCAGCATCATGGCGACCAGCGACAACGAGACCGCACCGTAGAGCACCTTGCGCCGCACGGGATCGAGGGCCTCGTGAAACGTCTTCAGCTGCTCGAGGAATCGGTCCAAGGAGGTCCTTGATCATCCAGGGGGATGAGCCGATATCGGACGCCCGACGGATTTGTTTAGCGGCCATCTGTCATTTTCTGCGCCGCCCCAGCAAAAACGGGAGCGGCCCCACGGATCAGCTCCGGGGGCCGTTCGAGACGCGTCGAGATCGCGCCCGGATCAGATGCTCATGTTCATGATCTGCTCGTAGGCACTCACGACCTTGTCCCGAACGGACACCATGGTCCTCAGAGCGATCTCCGCCTCGGTCAGCGCGACCATCGAGCCGTGCAGGCTGGCGTTCTGGCCGCTGCCGAGCTCCTGGAGTGCGGTGTCCGCGACTCGCTGCTGATCGTCGACCGCGTCGATCGCACTCTCGAGCTTGCCGGAGAACTGTTCGCCCGCGGGACCCCGGGCCTGGTCCGCCTGGGCGGTCCGCTCCACGCCACCGGTGGGCTTGACGAACTGTGCGGCGAAACCGCCTCCGATCGCGTCGATGGACATGATCAGCGCCCGATGTCCAGGGCCCGCATGGCCATGTCACGGGTGGTGTCCACCGCCCTTGCGTTCGCCTCGTAGCTTCGCGCGGCCGTCATCATGTCCACCATCTCGCTCAAGATGTCGATGTCCGGGTAGGCCACGTAGCCGTTCTCATCGGCGTCCGGGTGTCCCGGGTCGTGGACCAGCCGCTCGCCGGTCGACGTCTCCAGACCGGTGACCTCGACCGTGCTGAGCTCGCGGGAGAGCATGTCGCCGAATGGATCGAGGGACTGGGACTCGAACACGGGCAGCTTGCGCTGGTACGGCCCCCCCTCGTCCGTTCGAGTCGTGCGAGCGTTCGCAAGGTTCGACGCGACGGACTGCAGCCGGACGCGCTGGGCGCCCATGCCGGATGCGGAGATGTTCAGGGTGTCGAGGATGTTCATGGAGACTCCGGACTACACCTTGCCGTCTGACGCGGCGTAGCGAAGGATGGCCAGTCGCCGGCTGACGCCATTGGCGACGGCGGTGTACATGAGCTGGTTGGCGTTGAGCTTGGAGATCTCGGTCTCCGCGTGCACGGAGTTGCCGTCCTCGGACCAGGCCGGGGCCTCCTTCTGCTCCACGTCGGGGGTCTGGCCCTCGGCGCCGCTGCTGCCGATGTGTTCGCCGCGGGTGCGACGCAGGGCCAGGCCCTCGCCAGACGCCATCGCCGAGTCCAGGGCCTCGTCGAAGTCGATCTCCCGGGCGCGGTAGCCAGGGGTGTCGGCATTGGCCAGGTTGCTGATCGTCAGCCCGTGCTGCTGACCCCGCAGGTCGAGCACTTTGCCCAGGCCCTGGTGCAGGGCGTCGAACAGGAACGCAGACATCGGGTCTCACCGGTTCGGTTCGATCCCGCTTCGGACACCGGCCTGGCAATTCAAGCCAATTCTCCGAGAATTCTCGTCAGACGGAGGCCTGGAGCCCTTCAGCGCACCTTGTAGCGGGCGAGTTCGGCCTCGAAGGCGGCGTCTTCGTCCGCTTCGCGACCCAGGGCAGCCCACAGATCCTCGTCGCTGCGCAGCGCGTCGTCGGTGAGCCCCTGGTCCCCGCCGGCCAGCGACGCCAGGTAGGTGGCGTAGCGCTTGTGCAGCAGATCGTCGCTGCGCCCGGCGGCCTCGCGGGCCGAAGCCAGCGCGGCATCGCGTTCGCCCTGGTCGAGCTGGCAGCGAGCCAGGGCCAGCCAGGCCCGACCGTCGGTCACGGGCAGGGGTTGCTCGCTCAGGGGCAGGGCCACCAGCCCGGTCAGCGCGGGCACCGCTCGGTCGCAGCGGCCAGTCGACGCGTCCTGGAGGGCCAGGCGGGCACCCGCCTCGTGCTTCACGTCGGCGAACCTGGCCGCCTCGCGCCAGGACTTGGACGCGTCCTCCACCTTGCCCAGCTCCAACAGCACCTGTCCCTCCAGCAGGAGCATCTCGCCGCGCCAGGGTCCTGCCCCCCGCACGCGACGGGTGTAGCTGAGGGTCTCCAGAGACTCGTCGAGCCGGCCGACGCGGGCATAGAGCCGCGCCAGCGTGACCAGGAAGCCGGGCTCGTCCCGGTCCTGGCGGGTGTGGATGGCAAAAACCTCGCGGGACACGTCGAGCGCTTCCTCGTACAGGCCGAGGGCCTCGTAGGCGCTGGCCACACCCTCCAGCGGGCCGGTGTCGTCCACGTGAGGCCGCAGGCGCGGGCTGTAGTGCTCCTCGTGGAAGGCCGCGAGCTCGAGCTGGCGCTCCGCCCGGGCCAGCTGGTCCATGCGTCGGGCGGACAGCGCCCAGAGCCGGGCCGGCACGTCGGAGCGCTCGAGCGAGCTGCCATAGCGGTCCAGCAGGGCCGCCAGGTGGTCGGCGGCACCGTCGAGATCGCCCAGCATCTCAGAAACCTGGGAGAGCGTGTACAGGGCTTCGGCGCCCTGTGGCCCTTCGGCCCTGGCCGCCCGGTAGAGCTCGGGCAGCCAGGCTGGCCACGCGCTGGGTCCCGCCTCGACCATCGCCCGCAGCCGCAAGCGCTCACGCACCAGGGCCCCGAGCTCTCCCCCCTGGGTGACCGAGCCCCAGGCCACGCGGGCCCCGTCCAGATCGCCTTCGGCGAAGAGACTGTCGCCCAGGCTGAGCCGCGCGATGGCGCTCAGCTCGCCCTCGAGCACTGGCACCACACCGGCCAGCAGCTTGCGGGCCTCGCCGTGTCTGTGGTCCTGTTGGAACAACTGGGCGGCCAGGAGCAGGCTCTCCGCCCGGGCGGTGCGGGCCGCCAGGGCCCGGGCGAGCTCGGACGGCGCCGGTCCACCGGTGGCCAGTGCCACCGATCCCAGGCACTCCAGCACATGCACGGAGCGGGCTCCGACCGACGCGGCCTCGGTGCAGCGGGACCGCGCCAGATCCGTCTGGCCCGCAGCCAGCGCGGCTCGGGACTGAGCCAGCCGCCCGTGGATCGGCGGGAAGTGGCCCTCGAATTCGTCCAGCCGACCCAGGTAGTGGCTCGCCTCGCGGTACAGCCCGGCGTCCAGGTGGGCGTGGCCCAGCTGGTACAGGGCCATCGCCTGGTGGCGGGGCACCTTGGAGCCGGTGAGCACGTGTCGGTAGCGATCGATGGCCCTCATCGGATCGCCTTCGGGGGGCGCCAGCAGCTCGGCCTCGGCCGTGCGCCCCTTGGGGGGCTGCCAGACCGGGTAGGACGGCGTGAAGGTGGTGGCATCGAGCCGCGCCTGGGCCACGTCGCCGTCCAGGGGATGCAGGCTGGTGAGGCCCCGCTCTCCGGGCTGTCGCGCCACGTCGCCGGCGATGAGCAGGCGCACGGGCACGGTCTGTGGCGGCGGGGGCACCGTGCGGCCATCGGGCACCAGCCGCAGCTCCCACCGAGGCGGCACCGCGGTCACCTGTACGCCCAGATCCTCCCGGGCCAGATCGAAGACCATGAACCACGTTCCCCCGCCCACGGACCACGCATCCATGTCGAGGACCCAGGGGGTGCGCTTGCCCTCGAGTTGCTGATCGAGTGGTGCCTGGTTCTCGTGCACGACGAGCTCGACGCGGGTCGGGTCGACCTGGGGAAGGACCCGGACGAGGGCCTCGGGACTCGGCCGGAACAGCACCACGCCGTCCTCGGCTTCCTGGGCCTGCCCGACCCCGAAGAGCAGCTGGGCAGCGAGGGCGAGGCGGGGCGTCATCAGAACCGGAAGGACAGGCCCAGGCCCAGCCGGAACGCGGCCAGGTCATAGCCCTGGCCCCCGGGCTGGAGCTGGAAGCGGCGGGCCACGTAGCCTTCGAAGTCGACGGCCCTGAATTGGCGCCCCATGCCCGGCCCACGGGCCGGCTGGATGAGTCCGGTGTCGATGCGAAAGCCCACCCTGAGCTCGCCGGCGAGCTTCACGCCGTTCGTGGCGTAGTCCTCGTTCTCGGCGTTCAGGTGATCGGGATGGGCGTGCCGGAAGGGGGTCAAGGTGGGTCCCAGCCCCAAGAAGACCTCCCCCGGCTCGCCCACGGGCAGGCGCCCCTGGAATTGCCAGGACATGGGCATGATGTCCAGGGTGTCGCCGGTCGCGATGCCCTCCTCGTCGACGCCCTCCACGAAGCGATGGAAGCCGATCTCGACCTCGGTGACCACCAGCTGGTGCAAGGGAATGCCCAGGCTGAGCCCAGCCACCAGCCCACGGCTGGCGTCGAAGCGGTTCTGGAGCTCCGGCTCATCCCAGGTCTCGACCACGACCCGGGCACCCAGCCGGATGCCCTCCTGGTCGATCAACACGGGGATGTCGGCCAGCAGCTCCGGCAGGGCGTGGGCCGGGGCCGACCAGGTGCTGGCCATGGCGACCAGTGCGGTGCCGATGGCAGCGGACTCACTCCGCATCATGATCCAGCTCACGACGACGCTCCTTGCGCTGGGTCTCGAAGGCAAAGGCCACCACCAGGTCCACCAGGGCCGGGTCCGGGTCCTCGAAGATCAGGTCCACCGCGTCCTCGCGCCAGCCGACCGCCTCGACGTGCAGCGCGACCAGCTGCTCGCCCCCGCGGCTGGGCAGCTCCAGGTGCACCCGGGCCCCGTGGTTGCACAAGAGCGCCCGCTCGGCCGGGGTGACGCCGTGGAGCCAGAGTCCGTCGGCGCCCAGCTCGACGATCCGATCGTGGAGCACCACGCCCCGGGACTCCAGGAAGACCCGGCGGTGGAGCAGCTCGATTTCGCGCTCCAGTGCCGCGACCGCATCGAGCACCGCGTTCAGCGCCAGCTTGACCTGGCTGTCCCTGCGGGTGGACAGCGTGCCGACCAGCCCGCGGGCGTGATCGGCCAGACGCCGACCCTGGATCGGCATCAGGTGCCGGGCCTCGCTTCGGGCCTCCAGCGCCAGCCCGAGTCGGGCGGACACACGGAAGCACGTGGTCTCGCTCACCAGTTCCACAGACCCTCTTCGGACCCCGTGGCCGAAGCTCAAGCCTTCTTGCGGACTCGCTGACCCTGTCTGTTCGCCCGCAGGCCGCCGTAGCCCTTGAGCGCCTTGCGGCCGGAGTGGATCGAGCGCAGCTGTTCCTGGATTCGATCGTTGAAGCGCTGTCCGGCCTGGGCCAGCTCCTGCATGGCCGCGGCCAGCTCTCGGCCCTGGGCCATCTCCAGCGTGCTGGCGATGTCCCGAGCCCCGGTGGCCACAGCGCGGAGCCGCTCCGGCGACGGCATGTCGTCGCGATCCAGGCGAGCACCGAGCTCGCGGATCTCCGACAGGAGCAGCGCAGCCTCGGTCACTTGACTTCGAGGTCCGGGCAGTCCGGATCGGCCACGGCCTGGCGCCAAGCGCCGAGCAGCTCGTAGCTGACCTTCAGGGTCGCGCGGACCGCCTCGACGTCGCGATCGCGCTCGGCCTTGACCAGCTGCTGGACCAGCCAGCTGTAGAGACCGCCGAGCCTAGCGCACAGGGCCGGGTCCACCTCGGGATCCAGGCCCGCCTGGAGCTCCAGGAAGATGGCCCGTGCCCGATTCAGGTCCTGGCGGGCCTTGGGCATGTCGTCGTGTTCCAGGGCGTCGATGGCCGACTCCTGCCGCACGACGGCGGCCTCGAACAACATCACCAGCAGTCGCTTGGGAGACGCCGTCTCGACGCGGTTCGACTTGTACTTGTTCAGACCGCGCATGGGTGCGCCTCGGGTGGGTGTGGGATCAACCGAACAGGGCTGACAGGTAGCCCTGGCTGGCCTGGATCTCGGCGAGCACCGTCTCCATGGCCGTGAACTGATCGCGGAGCCGCTCGGCATAGCTGTCCAGCCGGTCCTCGAAGTCCGCGATGCGGTCCTCCAGGTCCTCGATGCTGTCCTCGATGCTGTCCTGCTTGTCGGCCAGCAGCCCGTCGGTGTCGATGTAGACGTCGTTGACCCGATCCCTCAGAGCGGCAAAGGGCCCCTGGTCGCCGTCCCCGTTGTCATAGGTGAACAGCGCCACCACGTCATCGTAGTAGTCGTCGAGTCCGTCCGTGAACTCCGCGGTGTCGAAGTCCAGGGTGCCGTCGCTCGACGTGCTCATGCCGACCTGGGCCAGACTCTCGAACGCGCCGTCCGGGACCGTGTACTGGCCGGTCACGATGTCGCCCAGGGTGCTGATCAGGTTCCGGATCGTGCTGTCGCCCACGAAGGGTCCGTCGATGCCAGCCTCGGGATCATAGGAGTTGTTCGAGTTGTAGTAGCTGATCACCTCATTGTAGGCGTCCACGAAGCCCTGCACCTTCTCGGTCAGGGCCGTGTCGTCCCGGGTGACGGAGATGGTGGTAGACGAGGTGGTCACCTGCAGCGCCGTGAAGGCCATGCCCTGGACCACGTCGTCGAACACACCGCTGGCGGCGAACACGGACACGCCGTTCATGGTCGCCTCGGCGTCGGACGCGGTCACGGTCTCGGTAAACGTCGGCGTGGTCCCGCCGGACAGGCCGCTCACGTCCACAGCCACTGTGTTCGCGGCGCCGGTGTCCTGGCCGGCGATGACCAGCCGGTAGTTCCCGGTGGCCTCGCCCGTGTCCATCACGTAGGCCGTCAGACCTTCCGTCTCGTCGGTGATCTTGGCCGCGATGGCGTCCAGATCCTCGGTGCCGTCCAGGGTGATGGTGTACTGGTCGGCGCCGTAGTCGATGACGATGTCACCGGAGCCCCACACACCCGCCAGGTCGCGGTCGTCGTAGCCGTCGGACACCTCGGTCTCGGCGCTGGCCAGAGCCACGATGTCCACGGTGTAGACGCCGGGCAGGGCCTCGCTGTCCAGGGTCACGTCGACGTAGCCCTCTTCGGAGAGGGACGACGCGAACGCCGGAAACTCGGTCTCTTCGTCCATGGCCTCCATGGCGTCGACCATGTCCTCGAGCCGGTTCTTGATGCCCGCGACCTTTTCCTTGAGCTCCTCGGTCTCGACGAGCTCGTCCTCCAAGAGGTACTTGGGCCCGGCGACGGCCTCGACGATGGCGTCGATCAGGGCGGTGGTGTCCAGCCCTGAGACGATTCCGTCGATGCTCGGCATTGCAGGGTCTCCTGGTCCGGACAGAGTCCGGGTCACCCCCCGGATCGGATCCAGGCGGGGCTCACTTGAGGTCAGGGATCAAAAAAAAGCGCTCCCCGCCCGGCGAACCGGAGCGGGGAGCCCTGTTGGGAGTCCTGGCTGTTTAGAGGAGGGCCAGGGCACCCTGATTCACGGCGTTCGCCTGCGACAGAATGGACACACCGGCCTGCTGCAGGATCTGCTGCTTGGCCATCTCGGCGGTCTCATAGGCGAAGTCAGCGTCCCGAATCTGCGACTCGGCCGCGCTCAGGTTCTCGGTGTAGGTCTCCAAGTTGCGCAGAGCGCTGTCCAGGCGGTTCTGGACCGCACCATAGGTGGAGCGGTAGCTGGAGACGGTGTCCAGAGCGGTGTCGAGCGAGTCGATCGCGCTCTGGGCGCCCGAGGCCGTCGACAGGTCGATGGTCGCGGTGTCGACCCCGAGCACGGTGGTGCGCAGGTCACCGACGCCGATCGAGATGCGATCGTTGGCGGTGTTGTTGATGCCGACCTGGACGTCGAGAGACGTGGTCACGCCGTCACCCAGCGCGGTGCCATTGAACTCTGTGGACAGGGAGATCCGGTCGATCTCGTCCGAGAGCTGGACGAACTCTTCCTGGATGTAGGCCCGCTCGTCGTCGTCGAGGGTCTCCGAGCTGGACTGCACGGCGAGCTCGCGCATCCGCTTCACCAGGTTGACGACCTCGCTGGTCGCGCCTTCCGCGGTCTGCACGACGGAGATGCCGTCGTTGGTGTTGCGCATGGCGACCCGGGCGGATCCCGACGCAGCCGAGAGGTTCTCGGCCACCGCCAGGCCCGCGGCGTCGTCTGCGGCCTTGTTGATGCGCAGGCCGGAGCTGATGCGCTCGAACGTGCCACCCAGCGAGCGGGTGGTTCGGTTCAGGTTGGTCAAGGCGTTCATGGACGCCAGGTTGGTGTTGACTGTGAGTGCCATTTCGGCTTCCTCCTGGGGGTTCATGAGGCGGAGAGTTGGTGCGTTCCGCCTCAGACCAGGGATCGGAGGGTGCCTTTAGGTACATTACCCCTGAGGACCGTTTTTTTCTAAAGTTCATGCAGAAAAAACCGGTGACCATAACTCCAGCAATTTTAGCTATTTATTTCTAAAGAAAGTCCTAAACAAAAACGAGACCGGCCCGAACGGCTGAGCCATCCGGGCCGGGTGTTTCGTTCGGCGCCAGGGCGCCGCGAGGGAACGCTACTGGAGCAGCGAGACCGCGCCCTGGTTGATCATGTTGGCCTGGGCCAGGACCGACACACCCGCCTGCTGGAGGATCTGGTCCTTGGCCATCTGGGCCGTCTCGTAGGCGAAGTCGGCGTCCCGGATCTGGCTCTCGGCAGCCGCCAGGTTCTCGGTGTAGGTCTCCATGTTGCGCATCGCCGACTCGAGCCGGTTCTGCACCGCACCGTAGCCGCTGCGGTAGCTGGACACGGCGTCGAACACGCCCTCGAACTGGTCGATGGCCGACTGGGCGGCCGTCGCCGTGGACAGGTCGATGGTCGCCGTGTCGACCCCGATCACCGTCGAGCGGAGATCGCCCACGTCGATGGTGATGCGGTCGTTCGCCGTGTTGTTGATGCCGACCTGGACGTCGAGCTGGGTCAGTCCCCCGTCGCCCAGGGCAGTGCCGTTGAATTCTGTGGACTGCGCGATGCGGTCCACCTCGCTGACGAGCTCTTCGAACTCGTCCTGGATGTAGGCCCGCTCGTCGTCGTCCAGCGTCTCCGACGCGGACTGGACGGCCAGCTCACGCATGCGCTTGACGATGTTGACGACCTCGTTGGTCGCGCCTTCTGCGGTCTGCAGGACCGAGATGCCGTCATTGATGTTGCGCATGGCCACGCGGCCGGAGCGGTAGGACGCGGACAGGTTCTCGGCGACCGCGAGCCCAGCCGCGTCATCCGCGGCCTTGGTGATGCGCAGGCCCGAGGAGATCCGGGTGAAGGTGTCGCCCAGGCTCCGGCTCGTCCGATTCAGGTTGGTCAAGGCGTTCATCGACGCCGTGTTCGTGTTGACAGTGAGTGCCATTTTCTTCTTCCTCCGGGTACTGGACGCTCCCACGTCCGGTTTGCCACGTGAGTCCCCTCGGATCGTTCCGAAGAGGGTTTAGTGCCCGGGGTGCTTTTTTCTCACTTTTGTTGTCGATGCGCTGGTCAGGCCAATCGACTTGGTTCCCTCGAGCGCCTGGTCGGGGCTGCTACGGAGGGGACGAGACCCTGTTCGGATCAAGTGCGGGCGGGGTTGAGAGCGGGCGAGCGAGTGCTCGGACTCACCCTATTGAGCGCTCTCAGATCAGATGTACTTGAAGAGCGACAGATCGAACCCGCTCGACGCCACCTGCAGCGCAGCTTCGTAGCTGGTGCGGGTCTCGACGAGCTTGGTGTAGGCCTCTTCTGGATCGGCCACCACGAGGGCGTTCAGGCTCTCGGACAGGATGGTCTCCAGGCCCTGGGCCGCGCCGATGGCGTCCTCGGTCTGGCTGAAGGCGAAGCCGACCTCCTCCCACTTGTGGATGATGTCGTCGCGACCGGCGTCGATGGTGTCCAGGCTGGCCTGGACCGCGTCGTGGTCACCGGCATCGAGGGCGGTCGCGAGCTCCTCGAGGGCCGCGAAGCCATTGGTGAAGATGTCGGAGCCCACCGCCCCCGTCTCCACGTAGACCCCGTTGCCGATGAGGGTCGACGGGGTGTCCGTGCCCCCGGCATAGGTGCCGGTCAGATCGGTGAAGGGCACGTCGCCGTACGCGGCGCCTGCGAACAGGTAGCGTCCGCCCACGTCGGCATTCGCCTGCTGCAAGAAGGCGTCTTGGAGTCCCCTCACCTCTTCGGCGGCAGCGGCCAGATCGCTGGCGCTGTATGACTCGTTGGCCATCTGGGTCGCGATCTCCCGCGCCCGCACCAGCACGTCCTCGGCCTCGCCCAGGACCTGGTCCATGGAGCCGACCCACGTCTGGCTGTTCACCGCGTTGTCCACGTACATCTGCTGGTCGGCGACCGTCTCACGCAGCCGGTTGATCTGGCTGATCTTGCCGGGCGCATCCGAGGGGCGGTTCACCTTCATGCCGGTGATGGACTGCTCCTCCCACTTGCGGATCTCGCCCTTCAGCTTGCTGCCCTGGCGGGCCATCATGTTGAACAGGGACGAGTAGGTGGAGCGGATGATCGCCACAGAGGCCTCCGGCCTAGACCAGGTCCATCACGACGCTGAGCATGTCGTCTGCAGCGCGGATGACCTTGGAGGCCGCCTCGAAGGCCGCCTGGAATTCGATGAGCTTGGTGGCCTCTTCGTCCAGGTCGACCCCGGAGATGGCCTCGCGGACCTCGGTCAGGTCGGCCAGCACCGAGCTGGCCTGGGACAGGTTCGCCTCTGCGGTGGCCACGTCGGTGCCGACCTCGTTGATCAGGCTGCTGGCGAACTCGTGGGCGGTCTTGCCGTCCACGAGCTGCTGGGCTTCGATGTCCAGCAGCAGCGCCAGGTTGTCGCCGTCCCCGGCTTCGGCGGCGGCCGCACCGGCCAGGGCCAGCAGGTCGGCGTCGTCGAGCAGGGCCGGGTCGATGCCCAGGGTCGCGGCGCTGCCGGGGCCCGCAGTGATGCTGAAGAACGCGCCGCCAGGGTTGCCGTTGGCGTCGAAGCCCGCAGCGTGCTGGGCGTTGAAGGCATCGGCCACGGCTTCGGCCAGCTCGTCGAGCTGAGCCAGGTAGCCATAGGCCTCTTCGCGGGCCGTCAACAGGCCACCCACGCGGCCGCCAGACTCGTCGGTGACGTCCACGAACCCGCTGTCCAAAGACAACAACAGGATCGGGTCGCCGTTGGCGTCCTCGCTCATGGACAGCGTCCGAGCCTGGTCGCCGGACACGACGGCATGCCCGCCCAGGAACACGGTGGCCTGGCCGTCGGGGTTGATGCTCGCGGTGACGCCGACCTCCTGGGCCAGGTCCTGCAGGATCTGGTCCCGACGATCGGCCAGGTCCCCGGCCTGGAGCCCGCCGCCGGCGTTCACGATGGCGGCGTTGAGCCCGGCGAGCTCCTCCAGGCGCGCGTTCACGTCGTCCAGGGACGACTGAGCGTCCTGGGCCAGCCCGTCGGCGACCGTCTCGACGCCGGTGTAGGTGTTCGACATGGACGCTGCGAAGCGTCGGGCCGAATCCACCGCTGAAGCTCTGAGCGAAGGATCCGATGGGTCAGCCGTGAGACCGACAAACGAATCGAACATCTCTTCGAGGGTCTGGCTGATGCCGGACGACTGGGTCTCGTTGAAGTACGACTCGACGACGCTCAGGGACTCCAGGAGCGCGCGAGACTCGGCCTCGTCCCCCGCGTGGGCGACCAGCCGCACGCCCAGCAGGGCATCGGTCGCACGCACGATCGAGTCGATGCGCACACCGGCACCCAGGAGCAGACCGCCCTGTGTGACCGGATCCGCGGCCGAAGTCGTGACGGACCGACGGCTGTAGCCATCGGTGGATGCGTTCGCGACATTGTGGGCGGTCGTCGCAATTCCCGTCCCTGCGGAGGAAAGTGCAGACTGTCCGATGTCCAAGGTGTTCAGCAGCGACACCCAGCCTCCATGCTCAGCCGGTCAGCCTCCCTCGCTTGCCGTACACAGGCGGGGGTCGAGTCGGCAGGACGCGGTCAAGGACCTGCACAACCGTGCCGGTCACCCACCGCAGCCGCTCCCGGGCCTGAACGAGCTCGTGGGCCGTGGCCTTGAGCTCTGCCCGAAGGGCACCGTCCGCGGGGACGGGGTCCTGAAAGGCCACCTCGAGCCGGAACACCAGATCGGCGTGGATCGCGTTGAGGCGATCCAGCTCGACCGTGTCCAGCTTGCGAGCGGCCACGACCTGGTCCGTGGTCACCGCCGTCAGGCGGCGGATCAGGTCGATGCGGGGGTCTGCGGACACCTAGTAGTCCGCCAGCAGGCCGTCGAGCACGCTGTCCAGGTCGACGGACGACTCGAAGGAGCCGTCGGCGAGCTGGGCCTTGACCTGGTCGACCACGTCGGCTCGGATCTCGGGGGTGTCCCCGAGCTCGGCCTTGAGCGACTCGATCCAGGATGCGTCTTGGGAGACCTCGACCTGTGCGGCCGGGGTGCTGGCGCCTGGGGTGTCACCCTGCGCCTTCTTGTCCGACCGACGGGTGTTGTACACCTCGTGGATCGTTCCGGGCCCGGTGATCTTCATGGTTACCTCTCACATTCGCGATGGGTAGGAGTTCCCACCTTCACGTCCCCCCATCGGACCAGGCCCGAGAGGGTTTGAGAGAAAAGTCCACAGAAAGATCGCATCAGGGGCTCTCGTGCCAGACCAGGGCCCGATGCGGGTCCACGGGCTGGTCGTCCTGGCGGACCTCGAAGTGCAGGTGGGGACCGGTGGAGCGGCCCGTGGAACCGACCGTCGCGACCTGGGCGCCTGCCCTCACGCTGTCGCCGACCTGGACGTCCAGGGACTGGCAGTGGGCATACCGGGTCTCGAGCCCGTCACCGTGGTCCAGGATCACCACGTTGCCGTAGCCACCGCGCTCTCCGGCAAAGGTGACCGTGCCCGCTCGCACCGCCTGGATCGGGGACCCCGCGGGTGCGGCGATGTCCAGGCCCGCGTGGGCCTTGCGCTCGCCGCTGAACGGATCGGCCCGGTGGCCGAACCGGGAGCTGACACGCCCGGACACGGGGAACAGGGCTCGCAGGCCGTCGGCGGAACCAAGCGGCGCCACGTGCTCCAGGTTGCTCAGGTCCAGGCGAGAAGACAGCCCCAGCCCACCGGTGGACGCGATGCGCTGGGTGATCTCCTCGTCGAACCACTCCTGGTACATCGCGCCTTCCTGGCCGAACAGGCCGTCGCCGCCCATCGACTTGCGCATCTCCTTGAGCATCAGACGCAGGACCATGCCTTCGAATTGCCGCAGGGCCTCTTCGTCGCTCTGGGCCTCGGTCGTGGGTGTGGCGGTGTCCACCATGCTCGCCAGGTCCTGGAACATGCCGATCGCATCAGCCATGGCGAGCTCCGGTCACTGCACCACCACTTCGGCGTGCATGCAGCCCTGGGCCTGCATCATCTGCAGGATGGTGATCAGGTCGCGGGGCTTGACGGCCAGCGCATTCAGCGCCGCTGCCAGGTCGTTCAGGGTGGTGCCTTCGACCAGGTGGACCGACCCCGCCTCCTCCGTCGCTCGCAGCTTGGGATCCTGGTAGAGCACGGTCTGCCCACCGCTCAGCGGACCGGGCTGAGACACCTTGACGTCCGACTGGACCTCGATCTGCAGACCCCCGTGCGACACGGCGCACTGGCCGATGGTCACCCGACTGCCCATCACCACGGTGCCGGTGCGCTCGTTGATGACCACGCGGGCCACCGAGTCCGGGGTGACCTCTACGCCCTCCAGACGAGCGGCGAAGCGGGCGAAGCGGCCCTGGAAATCATCGGGGACCTGGACCGTGACGGTGCCAGCGTCTCGCGCAAAGGCGAGCTCGGACTCGAACTCGGCGTTGATGGCCTCGGCCACGCGATCGGCGGTCGTGAAGTCGGGCCGAGACAGCACGAAGTCGACCACCTGCTTGGCGTTGTAGTCCACAGCGGTCAGGGTCTCGAGCTCGACGATGGCGCCGGCCTCGACCCGCCCGGTGGTGGTGATGTTCTTGCCGCTCCGCTCCCCGCCGGCCGAGAGCTGGTAGCCCCCCACGGTCACGTTGCCCTGGGCCACCGCGTGCACCTTGTTGTTCAAGGCCTTCAGGGGCGTCGCCAACAGCGTGCCTCCCTCCAGCGACGTGGCGTCCCCGACGCTGGCGACGGTCACGTCCAGCCGGGTGCCCGCCCGGTGGTGGGTGCTCAGCTCGGCCGTCACGGCCACAAGGGCCACGTTGCGGGACATGATCTGGTCGGCGTCCACCGCGTAGCCCATGCCCTGGAGCCGCTTCACCAGCGCCTGGACGCTGGCTTCGTTCTGGCGGCTGTCCCCGGTCCGGCTCAGGCCGACCACCAGGCCCGTTCCAGTCAGCTCGTTGACCCGATCGCCCAGAAAGGCCCCCACGTCCTTGACCCTCACCGCGTGGGCATCGGGCACCCAGCACAGGGCGACGAAGAGCAGAACGAGGATCCGACGCAACACGACCTCCGACCCACCCGCATCGGACGCGCACACGGCGCCTTGAGCGTTCCGGCGTCACACCGGTCCGGGCGCTCCCGTATCGAAGGGGCAAGGGCGCAGGGCCCGCCCAAAAACTCGCTTCCAAGCCGGTGCTTCCATGCGCACGACGCCCGTCCTCTGTCTGACCTCGACCCTTCTGTTCGCCGCCTGCGGCATCGACAACACCCTGCAAGGCGGCAACGGCACCACCGGCGGCTCGGCGGCGGACACCGCACCAGACGTGTTCGTCGACCCGAGCGCCCTGGACTTCGGCGCTCTGGACGCCGCCCAGGGCCAGGAACACTCCGAGATCGTGACGGTCCAGAACCTGGGCGACGCCGACCTGACGCTGTTCGCTGTCCAGCTGGCCGACCCGACCGGGCCCTACACGGTCTCGGCCATCGGCTCGTTGCTGCTGGAGCCAGGCGGCCAGACCACGTTCCTGGTGACCTACCGACCGGCCGAGTCCGCGGTGCACACCGGTCGGATCCTGCTGGACTCCAACGACCCGGACACGCCGACCTGGGTGGTCTCGCTCACCGGCCAGGGCGTCGCCCCAGACGTGGTCGTCGACCCCCTCGCCTATGACTTCGGGGCCACATGGATCGGCTGCGAGCACAGCCAGTCCGTGCGCATCCAGAACGCCGGCGATGCAGACCTGGAGGTCACCGAGCTGGCCTGGAACACCGGCTCCACCGACCTGGTGCTCGACACGTCCGAGGATCTGTACGGGGAGCTGCCGTGGATCCTGCCACCCGGCGCCTGGGCTGACGTGGTCGTGACCTATGCCCCCCTCGACGCGTACCCGGACTCCGCCTGGCTCACGGTCTCGTCCAGCGATCCCTCGGACCCCACGGTGCAGGCGACGCAGTCCGGCCAGGCCGACCCCTGGGGAGAGAACGTCGACGTCTACGAGCAGCCGGTGGCCGGCCAGACCGACATCCTGTTCGCCATGGACTGGTCGGGTTCGATGGGCGACAACATCGCCAACGCCCTGGCCAACTTCGAGGTCTTCGTCGAGACTTTGCTGTCGATGGATGCGGACTTCCACCTGGCTGCTGTGACCGCCGACAGCGGTTGCATCTACCCCGGCGGGCCGACCTACATCGACGACAGCTACAGCGTCGCCGAGGCGGTGCGGGTGTTCAGCGACATGGTCAACATGGGCGGCTCCGGGTCCAACACCGAGCGCCTGTTCAGCGTCTTCGAAGCCGCCCTGCAGAACGAGGGCGACGGCGCCGCCGGGTGCAATGCGGGCTTCTACCGCGAGGACGCCACCCTGAACCTGGTCTCGGTCAGCGACGAGCCGGAGCAGTCCCCTTCGTCCTACAGCCACTACGTCTCGCTGTTCCAGGACATGAAGGACGACTCCGACGACGTGCTCATGCACGCCATCGCTGGCGACTACCCCAGCGGCTGCGGTGGCGGCGGCGGCGGGGCCGACTACGGCGCCGGCTACTACGAAGCCTCCCTGGCCACCGGGGCCACGTTCCTGTCCATCTGCGCGACCGACTTCGGGGCCCACATGGAGACGCTGGCCGAAGGCAGCGCAAAGGCCCTGGACGCGTTCCCCCTGTCGGACGAGCCGGTGCCGGAGACACTGCGGGTGAAGGTGGACGGGCTGTCCACGAGCACCGGCTGGGCCTATGACGCCAGCGACAACGCCGTGGTCTTCGACGCCGCCGCGGTGCCCGAGGCCGGATCCACCATCGAGATCGGGTACGCGACCGCGGGCGACTGCGAGCTGTAGCGTCTCCTGGGACGCAGGTGCCGCGGCGCGGCCGTCGCACGGGCCGTGGACCATGACTTCGGGATCCCGCTGCAGACCGGGTCGTGCGGATCCGCAGCGTGGCCCGGCCCTTGCACGCCCGCGGGTCGCCCACCTGGAGACCAGCCATGCCCCTGTTCGCGATGCTCGCCGCCTGCACCTCGCTGTCCACCCCGGTCCAGGTGGCCGACCCCACTGCGTCGGTCCACGACAGCGCCACCGACACGGGTCTGGCGACGCCGACGTCCCAAGACACCGCGCACTCCCAGGACTCCGCCGCCAGCGACTCGCCCACCGGGGATCCGGACGACGCCGTCATCGTCTCCACGTCGCTGCCGACCGAGCTGGCCTGTGGAGACACGGTGTGGGCCAGCGTCACCGTGCGGAACACCGGCCACGCCACCTGGACCTGGGAAGATGGCTACAAGCTGGGTGCGGTCGACGACAGCGATGACCTCTACGGCCCCGACGTGCGGGTCTGGTTGCCAGAGGGCGCGTCCGTCGCCCCGGGTGACACGTGGACCTTCGACTTCGAGCTCACCGCACCCCAGACCGAGGCCGAGCTGCTGACCGACTGGCGCATGGTGCACGAAGGCGTGAGGTGGTTCGGCGAGGAGACAAGTGCTGTGGTCGCTGTGCAGTGCACGGCGACCGCCTGGTGCGACCCGCTGACCAGCAGCTCGCTGCAGTCTGGCTTCCTGGACAAGGACGTCGACGGGGGGAGCTTCTCGAGCGCTGGCTGGCAGACCACGAGCGACGACGATCAGCTGCTGCTCGAGCTGCCGACCACACTGGGGGGCACCTGGACCTTCTCCGTCGACGTCGACAACTTCGATCCGCACAGCCAGTACAGCGGCAGCAAGCACCAGATCATCAACATGTACACGTCGGACAACGGGTCCCAGGACGTCTTCTCCAGCGACGAGGCGTGGTGGAACATCCGCACGGGCACGAACTACGGCACGGGGCTCAAGCTCCTGGCTGCGCCTTCCGGCGGCGACACCCGGGAGGAGGTCCGGCTCATCGAGAGCGCCAGCTGGGATCCCTCTGACACCCACACCTTCCAGGTCACCTGGAACGACAGCGCTGTGGTGCTGTCCCTGGACGGCAGCGAGCTCACCGAGCTGCCCTTTGGTGGGCAGCTGCACCCGATGCAGCACGTCTTCCTGGGCCGCGACAACGTCTACGGTGGCCAGGTGGGGCCAATCTACAGCGACCTGTGCGTCACCTGGGAGCCGTGAAGGGCTATCAGAAGCCGGCGCCGAGGGTGAGCTGGCCGAACGGGACCACCGGGCCCCGGGTTCCCCCGACCTGGGGGGCGCCGGGGATGTGCGCTGCGCCGGCCGTCAGATCGGCGGTGACGTAGGCCCGCTCGTGCAGCCACGCCCGAGTCTGGAGGGCGAGCGCAGCCTCGGGTCCCGCGGCCTCGACCGGGTCGGCCGCTGTGGGGGTGCCGAAGCGGAACCCCGGAAGGTCGGCGCCCGACTGGAGCTCGGCGAAGCCCAGGAGCACGACCCCGCTGGCGTCGATGTGGCCCCAGGAGCGGGTCACCAGCACCCCACGGGCGCGGAAGTGGGCGAAGTCGGGCACGTCTTCGCCGTGCAGCCAGCCCGAGCCGTTGCCACAGGCTTCGAAGCCGAACCGGGCCAGGGGGCTGACCTGGGCGCAGACCACCAAGGGGCCGCCGCTGTCTCCGGCTGCCAGGCCGCCGCCCAGGCGCAGGTCGAACACCGGGTGCCCCAACAGGGGGCGAGGCGCCACGCTCTCCAGCGCCGGCTCTGCGGCGGTGGCGGTCAAGGAGAGCAGGAGAGCGGCCAGCATGACCCGAGCCTACCGCCCGATCTCCACGCAGCTGTAACGAAGGCGCTGCGAGCGCCTCGATAGAGACACGGTCTCTCCAGGAGCCCCCATGTCCCTGCGCACACAGCTCGCCCCCCACCTGTCCAGCGACTTCACCGAGATCGACGCCGCACGTCTCGGTCACCTGGGCCAGCACTACAACGGCAAGGTCCGGGACCTCTTCATCGGCGACGACGAGATCCTGATGATCACGACGGACCGGCTCTCGGCCTTTGACGTGGTGCTCACGTCGATCCCGTGCAAGGGCGCGATCCTCAACGCCATCGCGCTGCACGCCTTTGAGCAGACCCGGGACATCTGCGACAACCACCTCATCGACGTGCCCCACCCCAACGTCATCCGAGTGAAGAAGGCCGACGCACTGCCCATCGAGATCATCGTGCGCCGCCACGTCACGGGCTCGCTGTGGCGGGACATCGAGGCCGACCGGCACGGCGTCTACGAGCTGGACCTTCCGGCGAACCTGAAGAAGGACCAGCGGCTGGACGAGCTGATCATCACCCCGTCGACCAAGGCCGAAAAGGGCCTGCACGACGAGCCCATCAGTCGCCGGGCGATCCTGGCGCAAGGACTGGTGCCCGAGGCGCTGCTGGACCAGGCCTTCGACGTGGCGCTGAAGCTCTTCCGACGCGGTGAGGCCCTGGCGGCCGAGCAGGGCCTGATCCTGGTCGACACCAAGTACGAGATGGGCCTCATCGACGGTGAGCTGGTCGTCATCGACGAGATCCACACCGCCGACTCCAGCCGGTACTGGCTGGCCGACGAGTTCGACGCGCGGTTCGCTGCGGGCGAGCCCCAGGCGATGCTGGACAAGGAGAACATCCGGCAGTGGCTGATCGGCCAGGGCTACATGGGGGACGGCCCGGTGCCTGAGATCCCCGAAGACGTGCGGCTGGACCTGGCCGAGATCTACGGGCGGCTCCACGAGCGGCTGCTGGGCCGGCCCTTCGTGCCGCCGAGCGAGCCTGTGACCGACACGCTCTACCAAGCCATCGGGGTCTGACGGTCATGATCCACACCATCCTCACCCACCCCGGCAGCGCCCACAAGGACGACGTGTTGGCGGTGTGCCTGCTGGCCGCCCGCCACGGTGCGCCCGTCGTGCGCCGCATGCCCACCTCCGCCGACCTGGCGGACCCTGGTGTCGCCATCGTCGACGTGGGCGGCGAGCACGACCCGTCCCGGTCCAATTTCGACCACCACCACTTCCCGCGTGACCACGCGCCCACCTGCGCCTTGAGCCTGGTGTTGCAGGACCTGGACCTGTACGAGGACGGCCTACGCTTCATGGGCTGGCTGGAGACCGCGGAGTGGTTCGACTCTCGCGGTCCGAACCGCACAGCGGAGCACCTGGGCGTGCCCCGTCGGGCCATCACCCAGCTGAGCTCCCCCATCGACGGCACGCTGCTCCGCCGGTTCAGCCAGAGCAGCGCCCTGTCCCCCCAGGACCCGCTGTACGCCTTCATGACGATGGTGGGCCAGGACATGCTGGAGCACCTGAGCACGGCCCGCGAGCGGCTGGACTTCGTCGCTCAGCGTGCCGAGCGTTGGTCCATCCCTCACGGTGGCGAGATCATCGAGGCCCTGTACCTGCCTCGCACCGACGTCCTGCCCGAGTCTCCCAGCGCGGCAGTGGCCGACTACATCGCCGCCGAAGGGCTCGGAGACACGGTCTCGGCGATGGTCTACCCCGACTCCCGCGGCCCCGCGTACGGCATCGGCCGGTACGAGGACCACGCCCAGCTCGACTTCTCCCGCATCGGCGCCGAGCCCGACGTGCACTTCGCCCACACGACCGGCTTCATGTGCAAGACCACGGCGACGGAGCCGGAGCGCCTCAAGTCCCTGATCCGAGGCGCCTGGCTCGGGGCCTAGGCCGCATGGGGACCAGTCCACCCTGAGTGTCCGATCTCCAGGACCAGACCGGTTTCAGTGTCCGCAGACACGCTCTCCGGCCGCTCCCGCGCGCCCTCTCGCGGTCCCCCGGCGCCTTCCAGCCCCGATTCCGGCCCAAGAGCGGACACCGAACCCCATCTGGTCCGCCAGACCGGACAATCACCCCCATCTGGTCGGAGGCGACCGCAGTCCCGCCACCCTCTCCCGATCCACAAGATCCCAGCCAACCCGTATACCAGCCCCGCCTTCAGAGGCTTTCAAAACCATCATCTACAACCGAAACATTAAGTATTAACAAAAGGTTCCTGACCCCTGTTTCCCCCTTTTCCCCCTGTCTTGCTGTTCCCGCTGTTCTTGCTCCCGGTTCCTGCCCCCGCCCACCAAACGCCCCCGGCACCGGATGCGTTGGCGTCGGCGGTAGACCTGACCTCTCCGATCGGCACCCTGCCGTCTCCGCCACCGCCCACCGGAATCACCGAGGGAACATAGAACCACCGGCGCCGGCCCCCTGCGCCCGCGTCAAAACAGACCCCGGCGCCCCCCCAGCCTCACCGCTGGCAGGTTCCCGGCGCCCCAAGTCTCCCCACCCGCGCCCGCACGGGGACCTACCCCCCGATCCGCTCTCCCTAGAAAGGCCAGACGCGGTCGATGATGCGCGTGCCGAGCCCCGGTCCCTGGGTGTCGGCCACCACGCCACGACCGACCACCTCGACCATGGCCTGGGCCACCTGATCGCTGCGGACCGAACCGTCCATGGCGACGTCCTTGGGCCGAATGATGCCCTCGAGGGTGACGTACTGGGTCTCGCGGTTGACGCGGGTCTCCTTGTAGCCCCAGATGCGCAGGTTGCCCCCGGGCAGGACCTCGATGACCTGGCAGGCCACGCTGGTCTGCACGGTCGCCGCGCTGGTGGTGCGGCCGTCTCCGCCGAAGGAGCGCGTGCGCCCGCCGCCGACACCGATCGACGGCGACACGTCGACCCCGACGCCCAGCTGGGGAATGTCCGCGCCAAAGAGCGCGCTGATCTCGGCCTGGTTCTCGCTGTTGACCCCGGTGTGGGTCGCGGAACCCAGGTCTGTGTTCGTGCTCTCCACCACCAGCACCCGCACGATGTCCCCGCGACGCCAGGTGTTCAGGTCCACCCCCGTCACCTCCCTGGACGCCTGCTCGACGTACAGGCTCCCGGGCGACGGCTCGGTGACCTCCTCTTCTGGCGTCAGGGGCAGGGGCGGCTGCGGGGTCGCGGCCAGCACACTTGCGGTGAGCAGGGAGAGTGCAACAAGGGACATCGGGCTCTCCTAGAGGATCCGAACTGAGTCAGGGGCGACCAGCACGCCTTCGGCGACGACCTGGGTGGCTTCGTTGACGACACGGACCCGTTCGCCCACATAGCCGTGCTCGGCGAGCCGGCCCGGGGCCTCGATGCGCAGGCTGCCGCGCACGATCGTCAGCGTCACGTCGGAGCCGCGCTCCACGTCGGGCACCCGGATGACCGCGGCGGTGGTGACGGCCTGGCCCTCCCGCAGGCTCACGCGGCTACGCCACGTGCCCTCGCCCACCGCGGTGCCCCGCAGGTCCTGGGCCAGCACCAGGCCCGGGCGCGGCGAGAAGTCCTCGCCCGGCGAGAGACGACGGGGCGCGACCGGCGCTCGCACCCAGACGTCCAGACCGGGCCGGACCGGAACCTGAGACAACAAGGCGCCGTGCTCGACGATTCGCAGACGCAGCTCGGGTCGACCGCGACAAGGATCCCCGCGCCAGTCCAGCTGGGCGTCGTCGGTGCCGGGCAGGGCCTGGGACAGTCCCAGCCAGGACACGTCGACCGCCTCGGCGTCGCAGACCGCTGCGGCATAGGCCGCCAGGCTCTCCTCGATCGCAGCGGGGCTGACCGCCCCGGCCGCAGGGAGCAGTACCGACAGCCAGACGGTCATCGCCGCAGGTTGGCCGCAGTCTGGAGGGTCTCGTCGGCGGCCTGGACCACCTTGCTGGTGAGCTCATAGGCCCGCTGGGCCTTGATGAGCGCGATCAGCTCCGACGCCGGATCCACGTTGGAGCCCTCCAGGTGCCCGCCCTGGACCTTGACCTCGGTCCCCAGGTCCACGTACTGGGCGCCGCCAGACTGGCTCGTCTCCTGGAACACGTTGCCCCCCATGGCCCGCAGGCCCGAAGGGTTGGCAAAGGCAGCGACCTGCAGCTGGCCGGCGCTGGTCTCGTTCGTGTCGCCCTCGACCGTGAAGTAGACGGTGCCGTCGGGATCGATCCGGATGCTGACAGCGTCTGGCGGGATGTTGATCCCGCCGGCGAGCTGCACGCCCCCCGCCGTCACCACGTAGCCATCGGCGTCCTTGGTGAAGTGTCCGTCCCGCGTGTACAGCGGGTTGCCGTCGGCGGTCTCGAGCTCGAAGAAGCCGCGACCATCGATGGCGACGTCCAGGGGCTGGCCGGTGGGGGTGATCGGACCACCGGTGTGGTTCTTCTCGACTGCGACGGTGCGCACACCGGCGCCGACCTGGGCGGTGGCTGGGGTGGCGCCGTCTTCGCCGCTGGTGGCCAGCTCCTCGTAGAACAGGTCCTGGAAGCTCGCCGTCGACTTCTTGAAGCCCGACGTGTTCACGTTGGCCAGGTTGTTGGCGATCGTGTCGATGGTGGTCTGCTGGGCAGCCATGCCGGTTGCGGCAGCGTAGAGGGCCTTCATCAGCGACTCCCTGTGTTGTTGAGCTTCTGGTCCATCTCGTCAGACGTCTGCATGGCCTTCTGGTAGGCCTCGAAGTACCGACTCGCCTCGATGAGCTCGATCATCAGCCCCGCAGGGTCAGCGTTCGAGCCCTCCAGCGCACCCTGGAACACGCTGACCAGGTCGGCCTCGCGAGTGGGCCCACCGGCCTCCCACAGGTTCTCACCCACCTGCTTCAGGTCGTCGGCGAATTCGAGCCTCAGCTGGTCGAGCTCGCTGCCGTCCGACGCGAGCACCCGGCCGTGCCGATCGACCGTGAAGTTCTGGCCGGGCTCGAACACGATGGGTCCGCCCTGACCGAGCACCGCGTGGCCACTCTGGTTCACCAGGGTGCCTTCGCTGTCCAGCCGAAAGTCTCCGGCCCGCGTGAGGCGCTCGACGCCCCCGGCATCCACGACGAAGAAGCCCTCTCCCTGCAGCGCCAGGTGGGTCGGGACGCCGTCGTTGGTCAGCGAACCGTCGGTCAGATCCGGGCCCTCGTTGACGGCCTGGGTGTACGCCTGGGCCATGGCCTCCTGGTCGCCGCCCTCCAGGGTGAAGGTCAGCCGACCCTTCTTGAACCCCACCGTGTCGCTGTTTGCGATGTTCTGGGACAACAGATCGATCTGTTCCCAGCTCGCGTTCGCTCCGGAGAGGCTGCTGTAGATGTCACTCCCCACGACGCGCTCCCGGTTGGTGCTACAGGACGAGGTCGCCGTTCAGGTCCGCGATCTCGATGTGCGGCGCCAGCTTCTTCTGGAGGCTCTTGCGAGCCCCCGACAGGATCTGCGAGATACGAGACGGCGTGACTTCGTAGACCGCCGCGATCTCGGCCAGGTTCATGTTCTTGCCGTAGTACATCATCACGCAGTGACGCTGCTTCTCGGGCAGGGCCGCGATGGCGTCGCGGAGACGCTGGCGGATCTCCGCCATGTCCAACCGAAGACTCGGGTCGTCGCGCAAGGGACCGGCGAGCTGCTCGACCAGGGTGCGACTCTCGTCGCCGTCTCCCACCGGCGCGTCGATCGGCACGTGGCTGATCGGCTTCACCCGGTCCACCGCCTGGTGGTACTCCTCGAGGGAGATGTCCAGGATGTCGGCCACCTGCTGGGCCTCGGGCTGCCGGCCCAGCTCCTTGCACAGGGTCTGGGTGGCGTGGTCGATCCGACGTGCGAGCTGGCGCCGACGGCGGGGGAAGGGGTCGGTGGTGCGCAGCGCATCCAGCATGGCGCCGCGGATGCGGTACTCGGCAAAGGTCGAGAACCGGATCCCGCGAGACTCGTCGAAGCGATCGAATGCTTCGAGCAGTCCGATCGCGCCAAAGGACGCCAGGTCCTCGGCCAGCAGGGACGCGCCAGGCGGCAGTCGCTCGGCCAGCTGGCGAGCGATCAGGACGACCTTCTTGTGGTAGTGCAGGCAGGACTCGTTCCGCGTCATGCCGTCGATGCGCGGCTCGGCGCGGGAGGACTTGACCTGGTTGTAGCGTTCGGCAGTCCGCAGCACGGGTTGCCTCCTTGTCGGTCGTCTGGGCCCCAATCGGCCGGTGGCCCCACCTCTTGAGCCGAATGTGTCCACTCAGGCGGTCCGCGGCAGATCGATCACGGCGACCCGGTCCAGCTTGACCCCGGGGAGCAGCTCGACCGGGGACAGCACGGGGGTACGGGGCAGCACCTTCTCCAGCAGCCTCTGGAAGGGCCCTCGGGCGAGGGGTGGGCACAGCAGCACCACGTCGCCGGCACCGGTCCAGCCCTCGACCTGGTGTCGGATGCCGCTGAGCAGGTGACGGGATGTCTCGGGATCCAGGGCCAGGGTCACCGACCCGGAGTCGCTGGTCTGGAGCGCTCGAGCGACGGCCTCCTCGGCCGCCGGCCCAAGGGCCATGTAGTGCAGGGTGCCCCCGTCGTCGGCGAAGCGCCGCGTCACGTGGCGGGCCAGTGCCTGGCGCACGAACTCGGTGAGCACGTTCGGGTCCCGGGTCCGGGTGCCGTACTCGCTGAGGGATTCCAGGATGGTCTGGCTGTCCCGCACGCTCAGGCCCTCGCGGATGAGATTGCGGTAGACCTTGAGCAGCGACGGCCGCGCGAGCACGTCGGGCACCAGGTCCTCGACCAGCTTGGTGTGTTGCTCCCGCAGTCGCTCCAGCACCGAACACAGCTGGGTCATGTCGAAGAGCTCGTGGGCGTGCTGGTGCATGAGCTCTGTCAGGTGTGTGGTCAGCACTGTCGGCACGTCGACCACGGTGTAGCCGCGACTCTGCGCCCGAAGGACCAGACCGTCCGGAATCCACCAGGCGTCGAGCCCGAAGACCGGGTCCTTGGCCGCGATGCCCTTGAGCTTGCCCGTCGCCCCCCCGGGATCGATGGCCAGGTGCTGCCGGGCGTGCACATGGCCTCGACCGATCTCCTCGCCCCGGAGCAAGATGACGTACTCGTTGTTCTCGAGCCGCATGTTGTCGCGCAGGTGCACGCTGGGCAGGACCACGCCCAGGTCCGTCACGAACTGGTTCCGGATGCGCTGGATCCGTTCTACGAGCTCCCCGCCCTTGCGTTCGTCGACCAGGTAGACCAGGTCGATCCCGACCTCCATCGTCAGGGGCTCGAGGGCCAACAGGTCCTCGGGCCGATGGACGCGACGCTTCTCCTCGTCGCCGTCGCCGGCGGCCTCGGCCCCCAGCTGGTCGGCCGAGGGGTTCCTCTCGACCTGCCACGCCAGCACCGAGATGATGGTCGCGATGAGCAGGAAGGGAAGCCGCAGCCCCGGGACCAGAGCCAGTCCGAACATGGCAGCGGCCAGCATCCGCAGCAGGCGCGGGTTGGCCAGCACCTGGCGATTGAGCTGCTTGTCGAGGGTGACGGCGTCCTCGTCATTGACCCGGGTCACCAGGATGCCGGCGCCCATGGAGATGACCAGGGCCGGGATCTGACCGACCAGCCCGTCCCCGATGGTGAGCAGCGTGTAGGTCTGGGCGGCGTCGCCGAAGCTCATGCCGTTCTGGGCGACCCCGATCACGATGCCGCCGACGATGTTGACCAGCGTGATCACGATGCCGGCGATGGCGTCGCCCCGGATGAACTTGCTGGCGCCGTCCATCGCGCCGTAGAAATCCGCCTCGCGGGTGATCTCAGAGCGGCGGGCCCGGGCCTGGTGCTCGTCGATCAGGCCGGCGTTGAGCTCGGCGTCGATGGCCATCTGCTTGCCCGGCATGGCGTCCAGGGTGAACCGGGCCGAGACCTCGGCCACCCGGCCTGCGCCCTTGGTGATGACCACGAAGTTGATGATCACGAAGATGGCGAACACCACCACGCCGACCACCGTGTTGCCGCCGACCACCACCTGGCCGAAGGCCTCGATGATGCGGCCGGCCGCTGCGCCTCCAGCGTCGCCGCCGCCCAGCAGGATGAGCCGGGTACTCGCCACGTTCAGGCTGAGCCGGAACACGGTCGCCGCCAATAGCAAGGTCGGAAACACGCTGAAGTCCACGGGCTTGTTCACGTAGAGCGTGACCAGCAGCATGAGCATCGACAGGCAGATCGAGCCGGCGATGAGCACGTCCATCAGCGCCGGCGGCATCGGCACCAGCACGATGGCCAGCACGCCCATCAACGCCGCGGCCATGAACCCGTCTCCACCGGGCAGGTTCGCCTTGATTCGCTCGAGCAGGCTCAGAGGGTCTCCGGGCATCAGGTCCGCCGCCCAATCGGACGGTCGCGACCAAGATTGAGCGCAGATTCGGCGGACCAGCCCCGCTCCTGGGCCATCTCATCGGCCGGGTCACCGAAGTTGATCGGAGCATGGCGACGCAATCGTCCGTCCTGCTGTTGTGACTGTGCTGAAGTCGTGGCTCGCGTCACGTCGAGGCACAGGCGCGGCGGCAGGGCGGGCGAGGGCGAGCCAGGGCCGGTCAACTTCGATGATCCGGCCGATCAGATCCCCTCAAGGGGCGCGGCGTGCGGATCGATGAGGGGGGACCCCCCTGTCGGATCAATGCAATGCTCGTGCACCCCCCAAAGCAGCTGGTCGAGGTCATCCAGTCGGCCTGGGAACCAGACGTCTCGGTGCACCAGCTGGGCGAGCTCGTCCGCAGCGATCCGGACCTGTCCGAGAGCATCCTGCGCTACGCGAACTCGCCCTTCCTGGGCCTGGGCCGCGAGGTCGAAGACCCGCTCCGAGCCACGCTTCTGTTGGGGTCCAAGGTCATCGGGAACCTGGCGGTCTGCCATGCCCTGACCGCCGCCTGTCGCCGGGTCGACCTGCCGGACTCCACCATGCGCACGTTCTGGGCAGACTGCGTGCGCAGGGCCTGTGCCGCTGTCGGCGTCGCGCGACGTCACGCCGAGGTCCACACGGACATGGCGTTCATCGTAGGCCTGACCTTGGAGTTCGGCCGCATCATGCTGCTGGCCGAGACGCCTCACGAGGTCCTGCGGATCTCTGAGCTGCGGTCGCTGCAGGGGTCGGATCGACTGGAGCTGGAGAGTGCCATCTTCGGCCACCGGCACCACGAGATCTTCCTCGGCCAGGCCGAGGACTGGGGCCTGCCCGATCAGCTCCTGGCGGCCATCCGGGACCACCACAAGCCCGTCGAGGGACTGCCGATCCTGTCCAAGGTCGCCCGCTGGGCCGATCTGTGCGCCGAGACCTACAGCGCGACGGGCAAGGGCGAGGCCCGGGACCGGGTGGTCCGAGTCCTGATGGTCGAGGACGGGTGGGACAAGTCGGGCGCCGAGACCTTCCTGAACAGCCTGGCCGGCTCCATGCCATCGGCCGCCGACATGCTCGCCATCAACATCGGCGAACAGACCGGCCTGGAGCAGCTGGTGCGGCGGGAGACCGGCGTCTCCAACCCGGAGTCCATGGCCCGGGAAGAGCTCCTGGCCTACCTCCAGGAGGTCCTGGACGAGCGCAACCACCTCCACAAGCAGGTGCAGGCGCTCCAGGCCGAGCTCCAGGCGGTGACCCAGTACGACCAGCTGACCGGGCTGGCCAATCGGAGCCGCTACATCCAGACCCTGCGCCAGGAGACCCAGCGGGCCCAGCGCTACGGCCAGGAGCTCTCGGTGGTCATCGTCGACGTGGACAACTTCACGTCCCTGAACGCCCGCTACGGTCAGAACGCAGGCGACCAGGTGCTCAAGCGCGTGGCCGCACTGCTGGGACGCATCAGCCGCGACGTGGACTTCCTGGCCCGGATCGGGGGCGACGAATTCGGCGTGATCCTGCCCGAGACCAACCACGGCGGCGGCCGGGTCTTCGCCGAGCGCGTGCGAGCCGGCCTGGAGGCCCTGCGGGTCGACGTCGGCGACAGCCGCATCCTGCTGTCCGGCACGGTGGTCGGTGTCACCCTGGGAAGCCTCCAGGGCGAGGTGAACCACGAGGGCCTGCACGCCGCAGCGATGCGGGCCAGCGCGAGCCTGCGCGGCCGCGGTGGCAACCGGGCGTCCTGGGCGGCCTGACTCAAGGTCCGCGATCCTCGAAGACCAGGTGCGGCAGGTAGGTCAGCACGTCATCGATCTGCTGGTCCATGTCGTCCCACAGAGCGATCACGTCGGCGTCCTTGGCGTCGTAGAGGTCGGTCAGCTCGAGGGGATCCGTGGCGGCGTCGTAGAAGGCCTTGCGCCCGTCCGACGCGTAGAGGAGCACCTTGTCCGAGCGGGTCACCATGAGGCGGGCCGAGCTGGTGCTCTGGTAGCGGAAGGCCGTGCGCAGGCGGTCGTCGGCGATGTTCGCCAGGCCGAGCCCGGTCGTGGACGCCTGCTGGGGGATCTGCAACAGGTTGAACACCGTGGGCCACAGGTCCTGGTGCATGGCCGGCATCGGCAGAGGCCCGGACTCGATGCCCGGCGCCCAGAAGGCGGCCAGGGCCCGGTTCTCCTCCTGGTAGAGCGCCTGGCTGTGGCCGATGCGGTTGTGCTCGTAGTGCTGCTCGCCGTGGTCCGTCCAGAACATCACGAGGGTGTCCTCCAGCGCGCCCAAGGCATCGAGCTGGTCCCACAGGGTGCCGAGCCACTCGTCCAGGAAGCGCAAGTCGGCCAGGTAGAACATCTCGATGTGGGCCACCAGCAGGTCGCGCTCCTCCTGGGACATGCCAGCGTAGTCCCGCTGGGCCTGCCCGTAGTCCTCGGCCGACGTGAGGTCGTAGGGGATGGGCGCCAGGTCCTCGTGGCCCTTCCGGTAGGACTCCGGTGCCGAAAAAGGCGTGTGGGGGTCCATGAAGTGGAGCTGGAGCATCCAGGGGCTCTCCGGCGTCTCCATGAGCCGCTCGACCTGTTCCACTCCCTGCTCGACCACCCAGTCCGCGTCCGGGAAGTCCGCCGCATTGCCCCAGTCGTCGTACACGATGGTCTGAAAGCCCCCGCCGGTGACCACGCCGGGATCGGTGGTCAAGAAGGGACTCCCGGTGACCACCGCCGTCTGGTAGCCGGCCTCCTGGAGCCACAGGGGCACCCCCGGGAGCTCCTCGGGCGGCGCTTCGGCCGCGGGGTCGGACGTGACCGGCTCGAACCCCAGCTCCACGGTCGACTGCCCGGAGAACAGGCACAGGAGGCTGGAGTAGGTCCAGTTCGAGCAACCCCGCAGATCGGTGAGCACGGCCGACTTGCGCAGCCGACCATCCAGGAACGGGGTCGTGTCCGTCTGGGCGAAGAAGCCGATGCGGTCCAGCCGCAAGGTGTCGATGCTGATGACCAGCAGGTTCTGGGGCACCGGGCCCGAGAAGCGCAGGGCACTGGGCCAGGGCCCGGCGGGTTGGTCTGTGTCGGGGGGCGGGCGGGTGTCGGTGTCGCCCGTCGGGGGCGGGTCGCTGTCGTCGGTCGTTGTGGGCGGCCCCGGCAGATCCGAGTCCGGCGCCGTGTCCACGGGACAGGGCTCGTCGTCGGGCGGGCGACAACCGCCCAGGGCCAGCAGTCCCGACACGAACATCACCACCCAGCCGCCCGTGCGCATCTCGTCCTCCAGAGTCGTGCCGTCCCTCGGATGCAAGGGCCGTGTCACGGGCTGGATCCGCCCACCGAGCCAAGCTGTCCATGGGTCGTGCATCTGGCCAGGATGCTGGCCGTCCCCCCAGGACGAATTTCTCGCGTCACCGACTCGTCACTTGCACACCCCGAATCGATCCGTAAGGGTGTGTGGGTCCGGGCCGAGCCCGGATCCCCCAGTCACCCCAACCGGAGAGGTCACATGAGCTGCATCACCCTGCGCCTGTTCACCGACTCCGGTCACGGTCCAGCCAATGTCTGGACCCAACTCGGGATGACTGCGAAGCCCCGCTCCTAGCAGCCGCTTCCCTCGCCCCGAGAGACCGGGTCGCCTGACCAGGCGGCTGGCTGATCTCGCCTCTGGGATGCCTTGGTCCTGCCAGGTGTCTCGTCTCCCCTCCACCTTCCCTCGGGAGGTGCGTCGTGTCGCGCGACGTGAATGCATTGCCGAACCACGTGGGACCCCGACAGGTGATCGACATCGCCTGGCCGGTCATGGTCTCGATGCTCTCGTACACGGCCATGAGCCTGGTCGACACCCTGTACGTGGGGCGCCTCGGGACCGAAGCCCTGGCCGCCGTGGGCTTGGCGATCCCCGTCATGCTGCTCCTGGTCTTCTTCGGCCAGGGGGTGCTGCGGGCCGTCAAGGTCACGGTCGCCCAGGCGACCGGTGCCCAGGACCACACCACGGCGCAAGCCGCGGCGTGGCAGGGCCTGTGGGCGGCCGTGGGTCTGACCCTGATGGTCTACGCGATGGTGCCTCTGCTGCCGCCGCTGATGACCTTCATGGGCGCAGGCCTGGCCGTCACGGACCTGGCCGTCGCCTACGGTGCGGTGCGCATGCTCGGCACGCCGGGTCGCTACGGCTACCAGGCGCTCTCGGGGTGGTTCCAGGGCCGCGGGGACACCCGCACGCCGATGGTCGCGATGGTGCTCGCCAACGTGTTCAACATCGTGCTGGATCCGATCCTGATCTTCGGATGGGGACCGGTGCCTGCGATGGGCGTGACCGGTGCTGCCCTGGCCACGAACCTGGGAGAGCTGCTCGGAACGGGCTTCCTGCTCTGGCGCATGTTCCCTCTGGTCCGCGGCGTCTCGCGCCGGCCCGACCGGGCGATCCTGGACCGCATCCGCACCCTGGGTGTGCCCCTGGGCATCCAGGGGGTCACCGACGTGCTCGCCTTCACGATCTTCGCCGCCATCCTGGCGCGGGTCGGGGAGGACCACATGGCGGCCCACGTGATCGTGGTGCGCATCATCATGGTGAGCTTCCTGCCCGGACACGCGCTGTCCGAAGCGGCGGGGGTCCTGGTGGGCCAGGCGGTCGGTGCGAACCGGCCCCAGGTCGCGCGGGTGGCCCTGCGGTGGTCGCTGATCATCGGGATCGCCTTCATGGCTCTGATGGGGGTGGTCTTCTGGCTCACCCCCGGCCCCCTGGTCGACGCGTTCGGCGTGTCGCCCCAGGTTCGCGTCATCGCCCTGGACTTGATGCTGCTCGCAGCGTTCTTCCAGGTCTTCGATGCGGTGGCCATGATCGGCTACGGCGCCCTCTCGGGGGCCGGGGACACCCGGTTCGTGATGCGGGCCTCCCTGTTCGTGAGCTGGGGCGTCAAGGTGCCCCTGGTCTGGCTGTTCGCCGGTCCGCTGGCCCTGGGTGCTCCTGGCGCCTGGGGGGCCATGACCCTGGAGATCATCGTGTTGGCCGCGCTGGTGTGGCACCGGACCCGAGGCACGGCGTGGCTCTCACGCTGTGGCGAGGCCCAGGAGCTGGCGAGCGCCGCCAAGTGATGACGTGGGAGCCGGGGTCCCGAGAGGGGCCTCGGCTTCCTTTGATCGTCGGATCATGTCAACTTCGATGACCCGGCCGATCAGAGGCCTTCGCCGTAGATCAGGTACGCGGTGTGGGCGTAGTACTCGCTGCCGAGCAGGATGTCGTCGAGGCCGTCGCCGTTGGCGTCCCGCCCGGTGATGGCCATCCGTCCCAGCCGCGCGCCCTCGGGGCCGGTGAGGGCGCCGATGGTGCCCGACGCCACGTCGGTCTCCAGGTCCACGTTGGCCGTGAGCGGCCCGTAGACCACCCACAGTCCACCGGCGTAGTCTTGGTGGTACTCGTCGCCCAGGATCAGGTCCTCTCGGCCGTCTCCGTCCAGGTCCCCGGTGCTGAGGTGCGTGCCCGGGTGGTACGGGTACGTCGATGCGTAGATGCTGTAGTCCCGGCCGCCGGAGTCGACCTGGCCGCTCCAGCTGGCGGAGCCGCTGAAGACCAGGGTCCGGCCGGCGTCGGCTTCGCCGATCACCAGGTCGCCATAGCCATCGTCGTCCAGGTCGGTGGCCACGGTCACTGCGTCGGCGGTGTCGTCGTGGCCCTGGCCCTCCATGATCCAGTCGGCGTCGCTGGCGATGGTCGGCGACGTCGGCAGGGGAGCCACGAAGAGGTAGGCGCGGCCCTTGTAGTTGTCGTAGTTCTTCGATCCCATGACCAGGTCCGGCACGCCGTCGCCGTCCACGTCGCCGGCGTCGACCCCGTCCTGGCCACTGCCCGCGCCGCCGAGCCAGGCGCTGGCGGACTCGCCGTAGAACTCGTGGGAGGAGACGTCGACGAGCTCGCTGCCACCGCTGTAGCGGGTCCCCCCCAGGACCACGTGCACGCCGCCGCTGTAGCTGGGGTCCTGGCGGGCGCTGCCGGTCTGGCTGGTGACGATCATGTCGTCGGCACCGTCGCCGTCGAAGTCCGCGTAGTCCAGGTTCGTGCCCGCGTTGGCGTACTCGGTGAACATCGCGTCGGCGCTGGCCTCGACGGCACCGCTGGCCGTCACAGGGCCGTAGTAGAGGTAGGCCTGGTCTTCGTACCCGACGCTGCCGGCGGGCGCGCCGATCATCAGGTCGGCCACGCCGTCCCCGTCGAAGTCGCCGCCGCCGGAGACCGCAGATCCCGCGCTGGTGCCCCGCACGTCGCCGGTGAGCGTGACGTCGGCCTGGGTCATCAGGTCCACGTCGCCGGTCACGCCGCCGTAGACGATCCAGGCGATGCCCTCGTTGCGGTCCGGGTTGTCGAACTGCGGGTCGCCCAGCAAGAAGTCCTCGACCCCGTCGCCGTTCTGGTCGCCGGCAAAGGACATCGCGACGCCGGTGTAGCCGCCCTCGGGACCGATGAAGCGGACCGCGGCCTTGTCCTCGACCAGGGCGTCGCCGTACAGCCCGCAGCCATTGGCCGTGCCGTCGCAGTCGTTGTCCCAGCCGTCGCCGCAGATCTCCGTCGCCCTGGGGTTCACGCTCGCTTCGCTGTCGTCGCAGTCGTCGGTGTTGTCCGGGGTGTCGGCCGGCTCGTCGCAGGCCAGCACGGGGCCCTCGTGGTCTCCGTAGCCGTCGCCGTCGGCGTCCACCGGCCACTCGCCCTGGGTGCTGCTGTCCACGGAGGCGTCGCCGTCGTCGACGGTGCCATCGCAGTCCTCGTCGGTGTCGAGGTCGTCGCAGACCTCGGCGGCGCCGGGGTGGATGGCCGCGTCGCCGTCGTCGCAGTCCCCGCCCACGTCGGACAGGCCGTCCCCGCCCTCGCAGGCCTGGGTCTCGGTGGCATCGTCGCCGTAGCCGTCGTCGTCGTCGTCGTCGTACCAGGCGCTGGGGCCGCCGACCTCGGGATCGTCGTCGTCGCAGTCCTGGTCGGACGTCACGCCGTCGTCGTCGGCATCGACCACACCGGTGTCGTCGGTCGCTGCGCTGCCGGTGTCCGCGGTCGGGCCGGAGTCGGTGGCCGTGTCCTTGTCGTCACAGGCGGTCATCAGGGCGAGGAGGACGAGGGTCTGCATGGCGGCCACCGGGGAAGGACGGTGAATCCAGGCTATCCAGGCGGCTCGATCCCGGCCTGCGACGCCCGCTTCTCCGCCGACACCCAGGTGGACACAGGCCCTGCCGACGCGTAGAACCGACCCATGCGGGACGGCCCCATCCGACGAATCGTGAAGGGGATCGTCCTGGGCATCTGGACCCTGGAGCTCAGACTCCGGCGCGGCCTCCGCCGGCTCCGGGGCGGACCCAGACACCGCCTGGCCGGCGCCTGCGAGGGCTGCGCCCGGTGCTGCGAGGAGCCGAGCATCCAGGTCGACCGCCTGACCTGGTACCTGCCCACCGTGCGGTGGGCCTTCCTGACCTGGCAGCGCGTGCTGAACGGCTTCGTGCTGGTTCGGGCTGACCGGGAGACCCGGACCTTTGGCTTCTCCTGCACCCACTTCGACCGGACCACCCGCCGCTGCGACAGCTACAGCAGTCGTCCGGGGCTGTGCCGGGACTACCCGCGGGCCCTGCTCGACCAGGCCTGGCCCCAGCTGTTCCCGGAGTGCGGCTTCCGGCCGGTCCTTCGCGACGGCAGCGGCATGTCCCAGGCCCTGGAGCGGACCGACCTGGGGCCGGAGCAGCTGACCGAGCTGAGGCGACGGCTCCACCTGGACGACGAGGATCCGGACTGAGCACTGCCTAGTCCCCTGTCTCAGAATTTCGTGAGGTGATCGCGCAGCCATCGCCGTGGCTGGTGGTCTGCTCGAGCGGCCGGTGTGGCCGAGTCACATCAAGGCGAGAGCGGGCCGCCAGGCGCGGCGAGGGCAAGTGAGCGCCCACGAACTTCTGAGACAGGGGACTACAGCCCGCTGCCCCAGAACACCGACACCGTGCCCGCGTCGCCGGAGCCCTCGTCGGCGTGGTCGGCACCGATCAACAGGTCCCCGAAGCCGTCCCCGTCCAGGTCCAGGTCGCCCAACAGCGCCCCACCGGACTCGTCGTCCTCTTCCAGGCCCTCAAAGGCAGCCTGGGCGTCGTCGACGTCCAGGGTCCCGCTGAGGGGACCGTAGAAGATCCAGGTCATGCCGGCATCGGCCTCGACCCCGGTGGCCAGCGGTCCGCCGATGGCCAGATCGCCGAACCCGTCGCCGTCGACGTCCCCGAGCGCGGCCACCGCGGCACCCACCGCCTGGTCCGTGGACGCCCCCAGGATCCGGGTCGGCAGCGACGTGAGGCTGGTGGTCGCGCTCGCTGGACCGGGGATGATCGTCACGGCCCCGGCATCGGTGCCAGCGTCGTCGTCGGCCGGCGCCCCGACGATCAGGTCGCTGCGGCCGTCTCCGTCCACGTCGCCGCAGTCGATGGCGGCGCCAGCAGAGTGTCCGGCGATGCCGGAGTAGACGCCGTCGGCGTCGTCGGCGTCGACCTGTCCCGTCACGGGCTGCAGGAACACCCAGATCCGACCGGTGTGGCTGGTGGCCTGCACCCCCGAGATCACCAGGTCCCCCTGTCCATCTCCGTTGAGATCGTCCTCGCCGTGCAGGGCAGCCAACTCCAGCGTGCCCGAGCCGGGCTCGTGGATCAGGGCGTCGTAGTCCTCGAGCGCCACCGCGCCGCTGAGGGGCCCCAGGTGCAGGTACACGATGAACCCAGTGCTCATGGGGACCGACGCGGACACCACCTCGTCCAGCCCGTCCCCGTCCTGGTCGCCGAGGAGGGCGACCGCAGCGCCGAGCCGTTCCAGGGACCCCCCGTCGATGACCCCAGAGGCTGCTCCTCGGGCCGTGTCGCTTCCGGCCGCCAGCGCCGTGACCAGGTACACCGCGCCGTCGTCATAGCCGTAGCCCGGGGCCCCGATCAACAGGTCGGCCAGCCCGTCCCCGTCGACGTCACCACCGCCGGCCAGGGCCCGTCCGACGTGTTCGTCGGTGGTGCCCCCGGCGAGCACGGCCTGGCTGTCCGAGCTCAGGTCGTGGCTCGGCCCGCTGGGATCCACCACGACGTAGGCCGCGCCCCGATCGGTGCTGTCCCCGTTGTAGCTCCACGCCCCCACGGCGATGGCGGTGCGCCCAGTCCCGTCGATGTCGCCGATCCGCGCCAGCACCCCACCGGACTGGTCCCCCGCGTCGTGGCCGACCATCGTCACGTCGGCTGCGTCGACGGCCAGCAGCGTGCTCCAGGCACAGCCCAGGCCGGTGCCGTCGCAGTCCTGGTCGATGCCGTCCTCGCAGATCTCGGTGGCGGCCGGGTTCGTGCTGGGGTCGGAGTCGTCGCAGTCGGTGTCGTCGCTCACGCGGCCGGACGGCTCGGTGCAGCTGGGGGTGCCGTCCCAAGGATCGCCGAAGCCGTCGGCGTCGGCGTCCAGGAACCAGTCCGGCGCGTCGTCGGCCCCGTCCTCGTCCACGGTGCCGTCGCAGTCGCGGTCCACCCCGTCGCACAGCTCCGCCGCCGCGGTCGACACGGTCGCATCCCCGTCGTCGCAGTCGGGGCCAGTCGCACCGTCGCGGTCGGGCCAGGCGCTGGACCGCTCGCCGTCCCGATCGGCGTCGAAGTCGTCGTCGGTCGTGCAGTCCGCGTCGACCCCGTCGTACCAGGCATCCACGGCCCCGGGCCAGACCTCGTCAGCGGTGGGCTGGGCCAGGCCATTGAGCGCCTGGTGCTCGGGGAGCGACGACGCCGGGTCGTCCCAGCAGTCGTCCAGGGCCAGGCTGCGGTGGGCCGTGGCGTGGAGCGCCTCCCAGTCGGGACACAGCGCCGGGTACCCGGCGGCCAGGAAGCCATCTCGGTCGGCGTCGCCGTCGTTGGCGTCGCAGTCCTGGTCGATGCAGTCATAGGGCGGGTCGGTCACGTCGGACACCGGCACGAGCTCCGGATCGGTGTCGTCGCACTCCTGGGCGGCCATCCAGCCGTCGCGGTCGCAGTCGGCGTCGCTGTCCCAGCCGTCGCCGATCGGGTTGTCGGTCGCCGGCTGGCGGGTGTCGCAGTCCTGGTTCAGCCCGTCGTAGCAGGTGTCCTGGTCCGGCGGCACGTCGGGGTGGATGTCGGCCGGCGCCAGCTCGGTGCTGTCCAGGCCTGCCTGATCCAAGGCCGCCGTCAGGTCTTCGGGGTTGTCGACACAGTCCAATCCCACGGTGCCATCCCGCTGGGGCCACCGGTCGCTGTCGTGCAGGTCCCGGTCCACGTCGAAGTCCGACCGGCCGTTGCAGTCCTGATCGACCCCGTCGTACCAGGTGTCGGGGGCCCCGGGGTGCACCTCTGATGCCGACGGCTGCGTCCACTCTGGGGACACGACCGCGAAGTCGTCGGGCACCGTGCCCGGGTCGTCCCAGCAGTCGATCCCACCCACGTGGTCGGCGTCGGCGCCGTCGCCGTCCTGGTCGGCGTCGTTGCCGTCGCAGTCCTGGTCCACGCCGTCGTACCAGATCTCGGTGGCACCGGTGTAGACCCCGGGGTCCAGAGGTGCGCAGTCCCCGTCCTCCTCCAGGACACCGTCACCGTCCAGGTCCTGGGGCACCAGGCTGAGACAGGCCAGGCCCAGGGTCAGAGCGATCACTGCCGCCTCCCGCGCCACGTCGCAAGGCCTGCCGTGACCCACCAGACAGCCAGCCCGCCATCGGTGAGTCCCCCACCCTCCATGGCCAGACCCCACCGCACACCCGGCGCCGGCCTGCGCAGGTCCATCGCCACCTGGGCGCGGGCGCCCCCCAGCAGGCCCCACGGGTCGGTGGCGAAGGCAAAAGCCCGCGGGTCCGAGCCTGCCTGGTACAGCGCCAGCTCAACCTCGTTGATCAGCTGGACCCGTCCGGCCCAGCCCACGGGCCCCAGCACCAGGCGCCAGCGGCCAGCCTGGAAGCCCACGGCCAAGGCACCGCCTGCGCCGACGAGCTCGTCGCCCCCGTAGAGCGCCAGGTCGTCCTCGCCGGCGAGCCGCGGCTCGGGCCAGCGGGCGCCCAGCATCAACGCGCTGGCCGCGACCAGGCCCCGGGTGCGCCACTGCCGACTCGCCCCCACCTCGACCCGCACCGCGCCCAGTGTGGCGCGGGGCTGGGGCAGGTCCAGCAGTCGGGTCTCCAGCCCCAGGCTCCCGCCCATCAGAGTCAGCTCGAACCCCCAGCCGGCTGCCCGTCGCGGGGGCAGGACCGCCTGGCTCGCTTCGTGAGAGGCCTTGCGCCCAGTCCGCCCGGCCAGCGGATCGGGCTCCCAGACGTCGCGCACGAGCACCTGGTCGAGCCGTGCCCCGGCGAGCTCGGGCTGCTGAGGCAGTCCGGTCAGCTCCAGGGCTCGGAGCACATAGGTCTGGGCCTCGCCCACCGTGACCGCGCCGTCCCGCTCGCCGTCCAGCTCGCCGTCGGCCCAGCCCCGGAGCGCCCCCACGGCAAAGTAGGTGAAGGCCCCGTGGGAGACCGGATCCAGCGCACCGGCCACCTGCCCCTCAGACGCTGCGGACCAGCTCAGCGCCCCGGCCGGGGGCGGGAGCGCGTGATCCGGCACCAGCAGGCGTCCGCCTTCGACCAGGGCCGCGCCGTCCCGTCCGGCGCCGGTGTGGCAGGTGTCGAGCCACATCACCACGTCGCCCCCACCCGCCGCACCCCGGGCCGCCAGGTCCTGGACCGACACCCCCCGCGCCGCGATGGACTCCGGATCCGGCCGGACGTCGTCGCCCAGCACGACCCGCTCGGACGTCGCCGGGTCCACCAGCCCGTGGCCGGCGAAGTAGATCCACACCGTGCCGCTGGGCGGCGTCTGGGCTGCCGCCGCGGACACCGCCGCCAGGATCTGCTCCCGGCCCGCGCCATCCCCCAGCCACTGCACCCGGTCCGCCGCGATGCCTCGCGTGTAGATCAGCCAGTCTCGCACGATCGCCGCGTCTCGCCGCGCATAGGGCACGTCGTTCACGAAGGCGTAGTCCTCGATGCCGATGATCACCGCCGTGTCCAGACTCGCGGTCGCGCCGGTGCGCACCGGGCGATCCAGCGACGGCAGGCCGGCAGCCAGACCGGGCCCGCCCACAAGGAGTCCCCCGAGCAGGGCCAGAGCGCGCAGCATCCGCGCCATCGGAACAGGCCCCCTGACCGGGTCTAGTCGAGCACCGCGGTCAGCGGCTTGATCCCGCTCGTGAACGGGGCCGGATCGATGTCTGCGGCGGCCAGCAGGGTCGCCCCCACCACGTCGGACGACAACAGCGTGCCCTCGTCGACCGTGTCCCCAGACGCCAGGTCGATGGGCAGGCCGTAGTAGTTCAGGTCGTAGCCGCCGACGACCCGGTCTCCGGCGAACCCGGGCCCGGTGATCATCACGCTGGTGTAGGGCCAGTGGTCCTTGCCGTCCTGGGCGTTGAGCGCGGGCGTGCGGCCCATCTCGCTGAGCACCACCACCACGGTCTCGTCGGCCAGGGTCGGCTGGGTGGTGCCCGCGGTGGTCTGGAGCATGTTCGTCAGGTTGTTGAGCTCGGTGAACAGCTGCTGGAAGTTGTAGGACTGGTAGATGTCGTTGGACGCGTGGGTGTCCCAGCCGTAGTAGCTGAACTGCAAGGTCGCGACCCGGCTGATGTCCAAGGCGAGCAGATCCACAGCCAGCCTGGCCTGGCCGCTGAACGACGTGGCGCCGCTCCAGTCCACCACCCGCTGCAGGTCCTTGAGCTCCAGCGAGCGGTCGACCGCCAGTTGGTAGCTGGCCCGCAGGGCTGCGAGCTCTGGGCTGCGGGCGTTGTCGGCTGCGGCTGCGGTGCGGCCCTGGAGGTACCGGTCCATGACGTCCTCGGCCCGCCAGTCCGGCGCGTCGACCGGCAGGTCGGACCAGCTGATGATGTCGCCGGACAACAGCGCCTCGAGCTGGCCGCTGGTGCCCGTGCGGGTCACGCTGGTGCCGTAGTCCCCCGGGAAGCTCGGGCCCCCGACGACGATCTGCGGCAGGGTGTAGCGATCGGTCCTCTGCCCGCCCAGGATCGCGCCCCAGTCCGAGCGGTCCTGGGCCGTGGAGCCGGTCATCGAGATGCGCAGGCAGTTCTCGTGGGCCACGCTCGAGACCAACACGCCGTTGAGGAAGGTGGTCCGTGCGTGGTGGTTCTGGAGGTACTCGCTGACCGCCGGTCGCCCGGCGTGCTCGACGAAGTCCAGGTTGCCCGCCGACGCCCGCCAGGAGTCCCGCTCCATGTCGACGGAGGGGTTGTCGAATTCGGTGGCGAAGATGCGGGTCGGGTCCCAGCCGCCGTAGTTCATCACGAAGATGAACTTGAGGTCGTTGCCCTCGGGCGCTGCCGCCAGGGCTTGGCGGATGGGCAGGGTGCCCGCCGCCAGAGCGCCGCCGGTGGACAGGAGCATGCCGCGTCGTGTGAGTGCCACGGGGTCGCCTCAGTAGAGCAGGAAGTCGGGGTCGCGCATCAGCACGCTGAGCAGGCCCGACCAGGCCTCCTCGGTGCTGCCGGTGAGCTCGAACAGGTCGGTCCACAGGGCCAGGTTGGCGTCGACCTGGGGGCCGTCCGGGGCCACGGTCACACCGAACAGGCGTCGGTGCAGCAGGATGATCTGGTCGACCATCGGCTCGCGCCGGCTCGACGCGGTCTCGGAGAAGTCGATCTCGGTGAACAGGCGGGGGGTGCTGTCCGGGTCCTGGTCGGCGTCGACCACCCAGCTGGCCGCGGCCTGGGCGTAGCGCTCCAGGACCAGGGCCATGGTGGCCGTGGGCTCGGTGGCGGCCTTGGTCGCGTAGACCCCGTCCACGCCACCGGCCAGGGTGCGCACCCCGTAGGTGTCGCTCTCCAGCAGGTCGTAGTAGTCGTTGAGGAAGCGGAAGCCGGTCAGGTCCTCGATGACGGAGCCCAGCTGATCGGCGCTGAGCATCCGGGCGGTGGGGGCGCCGGCTGCGTCGAGTCCCGTGCGGTACGCGTCGCCGGTCATCAGCTCGCGGAACAGGGTCCGCAGCACCAGCCCGTCGTCCAGGAAGGCCTGGCGGGCCTGCTCGACGGCGTCGAAGTCGTGGAGCTCAGCGGGGCGGTCGCTCAGGATCTCGAAGACCTGGTTGGCGACACAGGTGGTGAAGCGCACGTCGGACGCGATCTGTCGGCCCAGGTCGTCCAGGGTCTCGCCGGGCTGCCCGTAGTAGCCAGGCGCCACGCCGGTGTACTCCCGCCACTCCTGCTCGCGCTCGGGGTGGTAGTTCGTGATCTCGATCCGACTGTCGTAGTAGTAGTAATTGAACCCGTAGAAGTAGCTGGCGAGCGGGTCCAGGGCGCTGTGACAGGCCACGCAGCCGGGGTTGGTCTGGAGCGCCTCGTCGAGCGCCCCCTGGTCCAGCAGGTTCACGTTGCGGTCGAACTCGATGGGCTTGGACAGGAAGTCCTGGCACAGCAAGAGCCGGCTGACCGCGTTGGCCCGGCCCCGGTTCGCGTTGGAGCTGTTGGTCTGGTAGCGCCACCACATGCCGTTGGTGGCCAGGACGCCGGCCGCCGGCCGCCCGTCGGTGTAGCGGGCGGGGCCCCAGCCCGTGCTGTCGTCGATCCGCTCCAGCCCGAAGGCATGGACCAGGTCGTCGTTGGCCAGGGTCCAGTCTGCGGTGACCAGGTCGGTGTAGGGCAGGTCCTGGGTCGCGATGTGGCTCAGGATGCGCAGAGGCTCGTCGCCCACCGCCCGGGCGAAGCCGACCTCGTCGGAGAGCCCGTAGTCCGCCGCGGACACGTAGTAGTAGTCCTGGCGGGTCAGGTAGATCTCCGAGAACATCGTGCGCACCCGCTCGCCGAAGCTGCGGTCCTGGAGGAAGGCGTCGACGTAGCTCTCGTACAGCCCGGGGTCGGCCTCGACCGTGTCCAGCTCGTCGAGGGTCGGCCGCACGCCGCGCAGGTCCAGGCTGGCCCGGGTGAGCAGCACCGCTGGGTCCAGGTCCGGCGCCGTCGCAGGCTCGATCAGCTCGACCGGGGTGTCGACCGCGGGGTCGCACGCCAGGAGCAGGGCCCAGATCACCAGGGCCTCTTGGTCCAGGAGGTCAGCACGCTCAGGTCCGGGCACACCGTGCCCCGGGCTGCGCCGTCGACCCAGGCCTCGCCGCAGCCGTCACAGGCGGCGGGAAACACCTCGCCCCCCAGGTAGGGCGCGCCGTCGAACAAGACGTCGACCCAGGTGCCGTTGTCCTGGCGGACCGAGATGGTGCCGCTGGGCTCGATCTCGCAGTCGTTGCCGCGGGATTCCTGGGCCATCAGCACGCCGTCGAACCACACCGCGGTGCTCTCGCCGTCGTAGCCGGAGAGCCCCCCCGAGAGGTTCAGGTAGGTGCCCGTGTCCTCGTTGTAGCCCCCGGAGACGATCAGGTTCGCGCTGAGCCCGGCCGCGATCCAGGTGCCTTCGAAGCCTTCGCCCAGCCAGCGGATCGAGCCGTCGATCTGGTTGTAGTAGTAGCGGTTGGGGCCGACCTGGTAGTCGTTGGCGTAGAAGTAGCCGGCCAGGTCCAGGCCAGCGCCGTCGGGGTGCTCGATGCCGAGCTCTCCGGACAGCCAGCCATAGGTCCAGTAGGTGTACTGCCCCGACTCCACGGGCTCGGTGTACTGGTAGCCGTAGGCGTAGCCGTCGTAGCTGCCGCCGTCCTCGGTCTGGCAGCCGCCGTACCAGTAGTCGTAGCCGTAGAGCTCCAGGTAGTCCTCGTAGTGGTACGGGCAGTAGTAGTCCTCCCAGGCCATGGCCTCCTGGTAGGCGTCGATCCACAGGTTCGGATCGACCAACAGGACCTGGTCCGCCGCGTCCTCCAGGGCCAGCACCACCTGGTCCAGGTCCACCTCGACCGCCACGCCGTCGTCTTCGTAGACGTAGGCGCCTTGGGTCTCTGTGTCTTCTTGCACCGTGGGATCGGGCGCGATCTCGCTGACATCGTTCTCGACCGCACAGGCGGCGATCAGCACCAAAGAGAGCATCTTGCGTTCCCGGGAAGGCTGAGCAGAGTATCATGCGCATCCGCCTGTGGAGCGCCCCTATGTGGATCCTGGCCCTCATTTCACCCGCCCTGGGCGCCACCCTCACGGTGGCGTCGGACGGCACCGGGCAATTCGACACGGTCAAGGCCGCGATCGACGCAGCGAGCGACGGCGACGAGATCTCGGTCGGGCCCGGGACCTACACCCAATTCCTGGACCTGCGCTTCCTCGATCTCCAGGTCACCAGCACCGACGGCGCCGAGACCACGATCCTCGACGGCGGCGGCGCCACCGAGCGCCTCATCCAGACCCGGGGCAACGACACGCTGTCCGGCTTCACCGTGCGCAACGGAAGCCTGGGCGGCATCCACAGCGTGGCCCCCAGCCTGACGCTCCGGGACATGGTCTTCGAGGACCTCGGGCACAGCGGCCTGACCGGCGGCAGCCTGTCCCTGGACGGGGGTTCGGTCAACCTCAACGACTGCACCTTCACCGGCGGCGAAGCCAACCTCGGCGGCCACATCGGCGCGGTCGACGCCGACGTGACCTGCACGGACTGCACCTTCGAGGGCGGACAGGCCCGCTACGGGGGCGCCCTCTACATCTGGGGGGGCCGCCTGTTCATGAACGGCGGTCTCGTCCACGGCAATGGCGTGGACTACTACGTCGACACCGATGTGTACGGAGGCGCGGTCTACGTCGACGGCGCCGCGTCCATGACGGCCACCGACACCGTGTTCACCGAGAACCTGGCGTACGCCGGCGGCGGCCTGCACGTGGGGGACTACGCCCGGGTGGACCTGACCGGCGTGACCTTCGACGACAACGAGGCCGTCTACGGGTCGGCCATCAAGACAGCGGTGGGCTCGGAGCTGGCGCTCGAGAGCGCCACCCTGGCCGACAATGGCCACACGGACTGGTCGAGCATCATCAGCTACGGCGGCGCCATCTGGCTGGGGACCAGCTCGATCCTGTCGATCGAGGACTCGTCACTCACGCGGAACTTCGCGTACTACGGTGGCGCCGTCTACGCCGAGTACACGGGGCCGGTGCAGCTGGCCGGGGCCACCTTCGAGCAGAACATCTCCTACTACGGCGGCGCCATGTACAACCTGTACGTCGCCGAGCTCACGGTGTCCGAGTCGCTGTTCGACACGAACACCGGCTATTACGGCGGCGGCGCCCTCTACAACTACGTGTCCAGCCTGATCACGCTCAGCGACAGCACCTGGGTGGACAACCAGGCCCTCTACAACGTGGGGGGGGCCATCTACCAGTACTACCCGAGCGGGTTCACCAGCACCGGCAACACCTGGTCTGGCAACGTGTCCGGCTACGCCGGCGGGGCCCTGTACCTGTACTACCAGCACGGGCCGCTGCACGTCGAGGGCGACACCTACGCGCAGAACGAGTGCACCTACGGCGCCGGAGGCGCGATCTGGGCCTACTACCAGGACGTCGCCGAAGGCGACCTGACCGTGCTCGACACGACGCTCGAGTACAACACCAGCACCCAGGGCGGGGCCATCTACGCAAACACGCTGGATCTGACGCTGACCGGGAGCCAGGTGCACGGCAACGCGGCGACGCTGTATGGCGGAGGCGGTGTGTGGGCCGAGTACGGCGACCTACGGCTGGACCAGTCCGAGCTCAGCGCCAACGCCGCGGCGGCCGAAGGCGGGGGCCTGGGTCACCGCAGCGGCAGCACCGTGTTGCTGACCCGAAGCACCGTGTCCGGCAACGAGAGTGGCGGCGCCGGCGGCGGGCTCTACCTCAAGGCCCCGGCGTGGCTGGCGGCTCGCAACCTGGCCCTGCTGGACAACGACGCGCGCTACGGCGGCGGGCTGTACCAGGCCGGCTGCGCGGGCCCGGACCTGGTGTGGACCAACCTGCGTGTCCAGGACAACGCCGCCCGCTACGGCGGCGGGTTGGCGCTGCTGGAGTGCGGCGGCACGACCCTGGAGAACGTCTCCCTGGTCAAGAACAGCGCCCTCGACGGGGGCTCGGCGCTCTACCTCTACGACACCACCGCCAGCCTGGTGAACTCGGTGGTGGCCTTTCACACCGAGACCGAGGCGCTCTACGCCCACGACGAGGCGTCGGCCCTGACCACCCTCTCGTACAACGCCATGTACGGCAACGGCGCCGGCGACCTGGCCGGCGACTGGGCCGTGGGCGAGCACCTGGTGACCAGCCACCCCATGTTCGCCGACTTCAGCGACGACGACGACTCCAGCAATGACCGCCTGATCCCGCTCCAAGACAGTCCGTTGATCGACGCGGGAGACCCGCTCATCCGCGACGCCGACGGCGGCCCCAGCGATCTGGGCGCGACCGGCGGGCCCCAGGCCTGGCTGGTCGACGACGACGACGACGGCTGGTCCACGAACCTGGACTGTCACGACGACGACCCCACGGCACATCCCGGCGGGGAGGAGACCTGGTACGACGGCATCAACGGCGACTGCCTGGGGCTCAGCGACTACGACCAGGACGGCGACGGCCACGACGCCGTGGACCACGAGGGCGACGACTGCGCAGACCGGGACCCGAATGTCTGGAACACCTGCCCCGATGGCAGCGGCAACGAGACGCCGATCGATCCCGAGCCCGAGGAAGAGAGCGGCTCCTGCACGACCGCACCAGGCCCGATCGGAGCCGTGTGGTTCCTGGCCGGCCTGGTGGGCCTGGGTCGACGGCGGCGCTGACCCGCCCTGGGCGTCTGGCCCGGCAGAGAGGTGGGGGAGGCACGTCGGGAAAACTGGGGTCAGGAACCTTTTGTTAAGCATTAGCTTTGTTGTCGTGGATCCCTATTTTTTAACGATCTGACTCCAGGGCATGACTCCGGGTTGGGATGCCATCCACCAAGGCGGCCTGGTCGAGCCGGCCCGACACCGGTCCCGGGACGGCTCGATGGGCGACACGTCGCGCCTGGACGACCAGGAGCTGGACGACCTGGTGGCGTTTCTGCGGACCCTGTGACGGTCAGCCCGCCGACGTCTGGGCGGGCTGCAGGAATCAACTCGCCACAACCGACGAGTTGATGCCCTTGAGCGCGTCAACTCGTCGAACCCAACGAGTCACCTGTCCGATGAGGCTATAATCAAGTCGTCACTATCGGCGATTTGTATCATATATGGCCCACAACTCGTCAGGAGAGGCGACTTGAAGATCACCAACAGCACACCCGACGCTCCGGCGCTGGCGGAGCTGGGCCGCCGCCTGCGGGCACACCGGCTGCTGAGCGACCAGACCCAGCAGGCACTGGCCCGCGAAGCCGGGGTCTCCAAGCGCACGGTCGAGCGACTCGAGGCCGGGCACTCGGTGCAGACCGAGACTCTGCTCCGCGTCATGCGGGCCTTGGCGGTGCTCGGCAACCTGGACGCCCTGGTGCCGGCTCCCCTCCCCAGTCCCCTGCCCACCGCGCGACGTCAGAGGGCCAGCGGCACTGAACCCCAGGAAGCACCCTGGACATGGGGTGACGAGTGATCGGCCGGATCACCGAAGTGGACCGGCCCTGGCTCGCCCTCGCCCGCCCTGCCGCCGCGCCTGTGCCTCGACGTGACGCGAGCCACGACTTCAGCACAGTCACAACAGCAGGACGGACGATTGCGTCGCCATCCTCCGTGCAACTTCGGTGACCCGGCCGATGAGTCGTGTCGACGTGCGCATGTGGGGTCGCACCATCGGCGCCGTCGCGCTGGTCGACGATGTGGGCGTGTTCCAGTACGACGCCGCCTTTGCCCGCAGCGGGATCCAGGTCTCGCCCCTGGTCCTGCCGCTGGCGCCAGCCCCTCGCTCCTTCCCCGGCCTGCCTCGGGCCGCCTTCCACGGCCTGCCTGGGCTGCTCGCCGACTCTCTGCCCGACCGCTACGGCAACGCGCTGATCGATGCCTGGCTCGTCCGCCAGGGCCGCTCGCCCCGGGACTTCGACCCCGTGGAGCGACTGGCCTACACCGGGAGCCGCGGCATGGGGGCCCTGGAGTATGCCCCGGCTGCCGGGCCGAGTCCCGAGCCCTCGGAGCCACTGGCGCTCCAGGCGCTGCATGCGCTGGCCAGCGAGGTGCTCACCGATCGCCAGGCGCTGCGGGCCGACCTGGGCGAGCGCACCGCCGCGATGCGGCACCTGTTGCGGGTCGGAACCAGCGCCGGCGGCGCCCGGGCGAAGGCGTTGATCGCGTGGAACCCGGACACCGGCGAGGTGCGCTCGGGCCAGGTCGATCCCGGCGCCGGCTTCTCGTCCTGGCTGCTGAAGTTCGATGGGGTGGCTGGCAACCGGGACAAGGAGCTGGACGACCCTGCGGGCTACGGCGCTCTGGAGCACGCCTACCACCGCATGGCGATCGCCGCCGGCATCGAGATGACCGAGTGTCGCCTGCTCGACGAGGGCGGGCGCCGCCACTTCCTGACCCGGCGCTTCGACCGACCGCCCGGAGGCGGCAAGCTGCACATGCAGAGCCTGGCAGCCCTGGCACACCTGGACTTCAACGCCGCCGGGGCCCACAGCTACGAGCAAGCCCTGCAGGTGGTCCGGCGGCTGGGTCTGGGCATGGCAACGACCGAGCAGCTCTTCCGCCGCATGGTCTTCAACGTGATCGCTCGGAACCAGGACGATCACGTCAAGAACATCGCCTTCCTCATGGACCGCCAGGGCCGCTGGTCTCTGGCCCCAGCCTTCGATCTGACCTTTGCCTACAACCCCGATGGCGCTTGGACGTCCCGGCACCAGATGACCGTGAACGGCAAGCGCGACCACTTCTCGCTCGCCGACTTCGAGGCCGTGGGCCGGCTGGTGTCTCTGAAGCGCGGGCGGGCGCGGGCCCTGCTGACCCGCGTCACCGATGCCGTCCGACGCTGGCCGGACTTCGCCGCGGCATCTGGCGTTCCCCAGGCTTGGGCGGATCAGGTCGCGGCCCTGCACCGGCTGGCTCTCGCACCTTGAAGGCGCCCCCCCGCCGCGCTGTCCCTCAGGGACCCCACCCCCACTCGCCGCTGAGGGGCAGCACCACGGCCTGGGCGCCCGCCTGGCGGATCTCGGCCACCATGCCGGCCACGTCGGCCCGGGGCAGCTGCCGGGGCTCGGGCTCATACGGGGTGCCAAACCAGTCCCAGTGGCAGGGAATGACCACCCGGGGCTGCAGCAGCTCGACCGCCCGCTCGACGTAGTGGGGCCGGCGGTGACGCCCGATGGCGCACAGGCACAGCACGTCGCAGGTGACGCCTTCCAATTCCTCCTCGATGAAGTCCGCGCTGTCCACGTGGATCATCGAGACCCCGGCGCCGGACAAGAGCCAGTTGAACACCAGCCCGTGGCGGAAGTGGCCCAGCCGCCCGGGCCACTCGAACCAACCGGGCACCGGCCCCGCCAGCGGGACGCGCTCCGAGTAGACCTTGCCGTGGCGGCTGGGCAGACCCCGCACCGTGACCGCGCCACAGGCGATGTCCTCGTTGCCCAGGGTCTGGACCAGCTGGGCGTCGGGCAGGCCCGCCGCGTAGCCGATGCGCCAGGCGCTGGGGCTCCCGATCAGCCGCGCACCGGTCTGCTTGCAGAGCTCCGGTGCGTCGAGGGCGTGGTCGTAGTGGGTGTGGCCCAGCAGGACATCGTCGGCCCGCGGAATCAGCTGGCTGATCAAGCGGGCGTTCGGCTCCAGCGGATGGAACAGGGTCTCGCGCAGGCCCGGACGCGTCACGAAGGGGTCGATCACCACCGTGCGCTGGGCCAGCTCGACCACGAAGCCAGCGGTGCCCAGGTAGCGCAGGCGCAGCACGGCGTCGTCGGGCACCCCAGCCCGGTGGAACAGGTCGGGGTCCACGTGGCCCAGCAGGTGGTGGATCACGGGGTCGCCTCGGTCGCGGTCTCAGCGACCGCGAGCTTCTCCTCGAGGAACATCACCTGGAGCAGGCGGAACACGTCGCTGTTCTCCTTTTTCCGGAAGCCGTGGCCCTCGTTGTGGGCCACCATCAGCCAGACGTCCTGGCCGTTCGCCCGCACCGCCTCGACGATCTGCAGGGCCTCCCCCACCGGGACCCGGGGGTCGTTGGCGCCGTGGGCCACGAACAGGGCCGCGTCGATCTCGTGGGCCCGGGCCGTGGGCGAGATGGCGGCGAGGTGGGCCCGCATCTGGGGGTCTCGCTCGTCGCCGTACTCCACCCGGCGCAGGTCCCGGCGGTAGGCCTTGGTGTGCTCCAGGAAGGTCAGGAAATTCGAGATGCCCACCACGTCGACCCCTGCCACGAGCCGATCGGAGTAGTGGATCAGGCTGGCGAGCACCATGTAGCCACCGTAGCTGCCGCCGCTGACGGCGACCCGGCCGGCGTCAAGCTCTGGCTGCTCGGCGATCCAGTCCAGCACGGCGCCGATGTCCCGGACGCTGTCCTCGCGCTTCATGCCATTGTCAGCGAGCAAGTTCTCCCGGCCATACCCCCTGGAGCCCCGCACGTTGGGCACCACACTGGCGATGCCGCTCTCCAGCAAGAGGTACTGGCGGGTGCTGTGGAAGCGCGGTCGTGCCTGGGACTCGGGACCACCGTGGATGCCGATGACCACCGGGAATGGGCCGTCGCCGGGGGGACGGTAGTACCAGGCCGGCACCCGGGTGCCGTCGAAGCTCTCGAGCTCGATGAGCGTTGGCGCCACGAAGCGCGAGGTGTCCAGCCCGCCGACCTCGCTGGTGACCCACCGGGTGAAGCCGGCGCCTGCGGTCCAGGTCCAGGGGTCGCTGGGCGCGGTGGGGCTGGAGAGGGTGAAGCCCAAGACCGGCGCGTCCCGCGCGAAGCGCAAGCCGCGGATGAGTCCCTGGGGCGCGTCCCCGAGCTTGGTTCGCTCGCCAGTGGCGGTGTCCAGCAGCCACAGGGTCGACCAGCCCTGCTCGTTGACGGTGAACGCCAGGGTGCCACCGTCAGGGCTCAGGGCCAGGCCCTCGACGTTCCAGGGGATGTCCGGACTCAGCGGCTCGTAGACCGGGCGCGGCCGCCGCTTGCCCTGGAGGGTCACCCGATAGAGCTGCTTGAAGTCGCCCTGGTGGTCGGACAGCACGTAGAAGTGGCTGCCGTCGGCCGACGGCACGCCACCCGACACCGACGCCTGGACCTTTGGCGGGTGGAGGGCCGTGCGCTGGCCCGTCGCCAGCTCGTGCACGTAGAGCTCGCTGTGGGTCGCCGAGATGTACCGACCCACCACCAGGCGGCTGCCGTCGCGGGTCCACGCCCGAGCCGACCAGTAGCCGGTCGCCTCGAACAACGGCGTGTCGCTGTCCATGGCTTGGGGGCTGCCCAGGTAGATCAGGCTGTCCGTGCCGTTGTGGGCGTTCGACGTCCAGGCCAGCTGGTCCCCCTTCCAGGACAGCAGAGGTCCGCTGTGCCGGTAGGCGGGATCCGTGAGGAGTGTCTGGCGCCCGGTCTGCAGGTCCAGTCTGCTCACCTGGAAGCGCTCGGTGCCGCCCACGTCGGACCGGATCAGCAGAGCATCGAGATCCCGCAGCACCCAGGCGCCGGAGACCGGCTCGCGGCTGAAGGTCTGCTGGACCCGGGCGCCGCCGGGCGCATCGACCCGGTGGATCTGCGCGGTGTCTCCAAAGCGGGTCGACACCCACACCTGGTCGCCCTGGTCGCCCAGCGCCACGAGGCCGGCGGAGCGGGTGTTGAGGTACTGGTTCAGCCGCTCGCGCAGGTCGGCCGAGATCTCCGGGGTGCCTTCGAGCTGGAGCACCGGGGCCACCGCTTCGGTGTCCTGGGCCCACGCGGGCAAGCCGGAGATCAGGGCGAAGATCAGGAGCAGCCGGTGCATGGCGGGCCTCTAACCAGAGGCTCGGGCCCAGCGGGTCCTCCGTGGATCGACATCGGATGCACCGGCCGCATCGAGCGCCGTCAGAGCGTCCTGGCGCAAGCGCTCGCGCAGCTCTGGCTCAAGCTCGGACGACGCGAGCTCCAGGGCCCTGACCAGCTCTTCGAAGGCCATGGCGGGCCGGCCCCCGTGGAGCAGGTGCCGGCCCCGGCGACCCAGGCTCCGCTGGCCGTGCCCCAGGGCCTCGGCACAGCCCCGATGCCAGCGCCCCACCCGGCCCCCTTGGTGGGCCTGTTGCTGCAAGCACTCCCGAAACGGGGCGTGCACAAAGGCCCAGCTGCTGCCGTCCCGCCGCACGAGCCGCTCGTCGAGCAGCGCCTCGAGCAGCTTGTCCGGCACCGGCACGCCGGCCGCTTCGCAGGCGGCGTGCCACTCGGCGAAGTCGACCCGTTGTCCGAGCACGGCCGCAAGCTCCAGGGCACCCCGCCCGGCCTGGCCGAAGCGCTGGGCCAGCCGCTCCGCGGGCAGGGACCAGGCGGCCTGCAGCCCTTCGGGGATGGTGGCCCGGACACCGACCCGCAGCCCCAGGCCCCGGTCGCCCGGCTGCAGCAGACCGCGAGCCAGCCAGTCCCCCACGAGCTGCACGGCAAATGCCGGGTGGCCACCCGCCCGGGCCTGGACCTGGGCGGCCAGGGCCGGTCCCAGCCCGAGCAGCTCACGGGTCAGCCGGGCAAGGGGCGCCGGACCCAGCGGACCCAGGGGCAGCACGCTCACGCTGGGGTGGGCCGCCAGCGCCTTCAGACGCCGGGTCAGGCGCCCAGAGGTGGCCGCGCCGTCGTCTCGGGCCGTGAGCACGATCAGGATCGGCGCTTCGCTCCGCAGCAAGGCACTGGCCACCGCCAGCAGGTCGTCAGCCCACTGGACGTCGTCGAGCACCAGCACCACCGGCCGCTCGGCCGCATGGGCCACCAGCAGCCGGGTGACCAGGGTGCGCACGTGCCGGCGATCGCGCTTGAGGCCGGCGGCATCGCGCACCAGGAAGGCCTCGAGCAGCGCCTGGTCGTCCGGCGACAGGCGTTCACCGGCGGGTCGGGCCGTCGACAGGCGTGCGGACAGGGCCACCCCGTCTAGCTCCGGGAGACCCAGCCACTGCTCCAACAGGGCGCCCAGCCCCTCTCCGGCCGGGGCCTGGTCCGCCAGACGGACGGTGAGCACGGTCGCAGCCCCCAGAGCGTGGGCGTGCTCACCGAGCCAGTCCGCCAGCCGGCTGCGCCCGATGCCCGGCGGGCCCTGGAGCAGCACGCCGTGGGGCTTCCGGGTGCGCACGCAGGTCCGCAGGGACCGCCACAGCACGCTGCGCTCGTTGTCCCGCCCGACCACAGGCAGGACCCGCAGCCCGAACAGGCTCAACCCGGCATGGGCCAGGGTGCCCTGGACCGGGGCATCCCGCGGGACCTGCTCGGGTAGGACCGGCCTGGGCAGCGAGCCCAGGGTGCCTGGCGGGGCCTCCTCGACCGGCTCGGGCGCCACGGCGTCCCAGTCGTCGAGGAACAGGGTCGACTCGGACACCGTGTCGGGGCACGCCCGGAGCACCGGTTCCCGAGGGCTCCTCTGCACGGGCTCACCCAGGGCACGCAGCGCCACCGCCGCCTCGATGGCCCGCTGGTAGCGACGCTCATGGCGCTTCTCGAGCAGCCGTCCGACCCACGCCTCGAAGCCCGGCGGCACAGCCACGGTCGGGTCCAGGGCCGGCGGCGCCGCGGACAGGTGCATGTTCATGAGCTCCCGCAGGGTCGTGGCCGTGAAGGGTGGCGACCCCTGCACCAGCTCCGTGGCCAGGCAACCCAGCGCGTACAGGTCGGTCCAGGGGCCCTGGTCCCGCCACTGGGCCAGGAATTGCTCCGGCGCCATGTACCCGGGGGTGCCGGCCGCGACCCGGGACAGGTGGCCGCCTCGGCCCATGGCCGCGGCCACGCCGAAGTCCGTGAGCCGGACCTGTTCTCCCAGTGTGTGGCCCAGGCCCATCAGGACATTGGCCGGCTTGAGGTCCCGGTGGATGAGACCCCGAGCGTGGGCATGGGCGAGCCCATCCAGCAGCGCCAGGAGCACCTGGCGGACCTCGCGCCAGGCCAGCCGGCCGCACCGGGACTCCAGGGAGCCCTCCGGCGCCAGCTCCATCACCAGCCAGGGGCTGCCCGGCTCCAGGCGTCCGCAGCTGCTGCGGCTGGCCGGCACATCGACCACGCCCTGGCCCAGGACCAACGCCACGTGGGCATGGTTCAGCCCCGCCATGGCTCGGACCTCGTCCCGGAAGCCCTCGAGCACCGCCTCGCTTCGCGCGCGGGCCGCCGTGAGCACCTTGACCGCCACCGGCACACCCGACGCGCGATGGACCGCCCGCCAGACCTCGCCCATGCCCCCGACCCCGAGCCGCCCCACCAGATTGAAGTCGCCCAGGGGCACGGGCGCACCCGCCTGGCCGACCGCGCGCAGCGACGCCTCCTCGGCTGCGGCCTCGTCGTGGAAGTCCATCAGGCCCCAGTGGTGCCAGGCCAGGGCGTGGGCGCGGGCCGCTCGGGACAGGGCGGCCTTGCGCTGGCCGCCGTGCAGCTGCGTCGCGGCCTCGATGGCGAGCTCTCCCGAGCGCCGCGCTGCCATCGCCACGTCCCGCTGGAAGCGGTCCGTGTTGCGCAGCCGACGCCGGGCCAGCTCGTACTGGTCCTCCCACTCCCCGGCCTGGCCGGAACGCTCCATGAAGGGCAGGAGCACCACCCGCAGGCCGGCCTCGCTGCTGCGCTGGAGACCGGGCAACGCCAGGGCCTGGCGCACGAGCGCCCTGGCCTCAGCCGGCCTGTCCTGGGCCTCGGCGACAAAGGCCAGGTTCGTGAGCACCAGGGCCTGGAGGTTGATGTGGCTGGCCCGTCGGGCGGCTTCGAGGGCCGCGTCATAGGCCGCCTTGGCTTCGGTCCACAGCGCCCGCCGCCGCAGGATCTCCCCCAGCCGATTGCCGCAGCGGGCCAGCCCGCGAGGATCCCCGACCCGTGTCATCACCCCGAGGGCCTGTTGCACGCGGGCCGTGGCGCCGTCCAGATCGCCTTCCATCTCGCGGATTCGGCCCAGGTTCAGCAAGCACTCCACCTGCCCCCACGCATGGTCCACCCGCTCGAAGACCCCCAGAGCGCCGCTCAGGGTCTGGTGGGCAGCCTGGCGCTCGCCGAGCTCCAGCAGACGGCCCCCGATCGGGGTGTCGACCTGGGCGATGCGCACCGGGTCGGCCGCACCCTGGACCATGAGCTCGCGGGCGCGGCGCAGGGACTTCAGGCCCCCGTCTGGGTTGCCCCGGTTGAGCTGGAACGTGGCGAAGTACCGCCAGGTGTCGCCTTCCTCGAGGGGGTCTTGGAGCTCTCGGGCCAGGTCCAGGGCCCGACGGAGCAGGGCCTCCTGGCGACGACGATCCCCGCCCTGGCCCGCCAGGAAGCTCATGCGGCGCAGCACTGCCAGCAGCACCCGTGCCCAGTCCCGTCGGGGCCCGGCCAGCTCGATCAGGGCCTCGGCGGCCAGCATCGCGTCGTCCCGCTTGCCCAGACGCTCCAGCCACATGATGCGGCGGTAGGCCAGCCGCCCCCAGCGCGGGTCAACGGCGGGAATGGCCAGCCCGATCAGTGCGCCCTCCCAGGCCTCGAGGGCCTCACCGGACAGGGCGTGTTCGCCGGCCCGGTCCAGGGCCACCTGGGCGTCGTGGATGCCCTGGAGCAGGTCGTCCGGGGCCCGCTCAGCTGCACCCCGCGGCCAGCGGTGTCCCCCCGCGTCCAGGCGCTCCCCCAGGTCGTCCAGGACGGCCTGCCAGGCTGGCGTGTCGGTGCTGTGCATGAGCTGTGAGAGCCTATCACCGCTCGATCGGCAGGTCCTCGGTCTCGGGCAGCAGGGTGTCCTCGCCGTCCTCTTCCTCGGAGCGCAGCACGGTGAACTCGACCCGGCGGTTGATGCGGGAGGCGTCGGGGGCGTCGTGCGCCACCAGGGGCAGATCGAAGCCGTAGCCCTTGGACAGCACCCGGTTGCGATCCACGCCGTGGCTGATGAGCCACTGGGCCACCGCGGTCGCCCGGCGGTCCGCGAGCTCGTAGTTGTAGTCCGCTGAGCCGTGGTCGTTGGTGTGCCCCTCGATCAACACGTGCTCGAGCTCGGGGTGCTCGTCGAGCACGTCCATCACGGCGTAGAGCACGGGCCAGCTGCGCCGCTGGATGCCGAAGCTGTCCTCCAGGAAGTAGATCGCCTCGGTGATGATGATCTTGTCGCCGCTCAGCTCGGCCAGCTTGGGGCAGCCGTCGGAGTAGCGCGGATCCTGTTCCTCGAAGATGGGCTCCTCGGGACAGACGTCCTTGTGGAAGGGCACGCCGTCCTCGTCGCCATCGAGCTCTGGGCAGCCGTCTTCGTCGTCGAAGGTGTCGAAGGTCTCGGGTTGGTCCGGACACGCGTCGTCGATGTCCACGATGCCGTCGCCGTCCCGGTCCGCGTACGGGTCCACCTCGGGCACGACCTCCAGGATCAACGGCTCGCGGACCGCGAAGACCTCGAGCTCCGGGGCCCGGCGGCTCCAGCCGACCCCGGCGACGGCCCGCACGGCCGCCGCGCCCACGGCGTCGTTCAGGCCGAAGCCCAGGCCGGCGGTGGCCCAGACGCCGCCGCGCAGGCGAACCCGGGCCCCCGACATGAGCTCCAGGGGCCACTGGTCCCAACCTGCGGACGACTGGCTGGTCAGGGTGGCGTTGACGGTGACGGCGTCGGACACGGTGTAGTGCGCGCCCAGCCCCATCAGGGGCCCGGAGCCGGCCCGCAGGTTGCGCTCGGCCTCCTGGCGCCCGACGCGCACGCCCAGATTGGCGATCCAGCCAAGCCGGCCGTACTCGGCCGCCAGGGTCACGACCCCCCCGGCGCTGAAGCCCGGGTTGCCCAGGAACTTGTCGGCCGAGCCGGTCGGCAGCCAGATCGAAGGCGCGAAGCCGATGGCGGGCACCGGGCCGTTGGCCTTGATCGCCGGGATGATCACGCCGAAGCGCCAGTCGCCCAGGCCGGCAAAAGCGCCGCTGGCCGCCACACCGATGGGGTGCACCGGCACCACCAGCTCGACCCGGGCGCGGGACCAGGCGGACCACGAGACCGCCAGATTCGAAGTGGTGAGGTGGCTGACGATGACCTGCTCGCCATCCGGCAGCTCCTCGACCAGTGGGCGCACGGCGTGGTCCGTCACCAGGGCCACGTCCAGGTCACCGTCCAGGCCAGCGTCGGGGTACGCCAGGCGGTCATAGCCGTGGGGGTCGCCGGTCACGCCCAGGAGCTGGTAGCCGTGGATGTCCACCCCGCCGGCGTGGGCCGAGGGGACGGCCAGGCCGCAAGCCAGGACCAGGGCGAGCGCGGCGGACAGGCGGGCGCCCAAGGCCCAGCGGCTCCTCCTGCCGAACAGCCCGGCGAAGAACACCAGGCCGAACCAGTTCGGGCCTCCGCTGCAGCCGCCGCCGGTGTAGGTGCCGGTGAAGTCGATGTAGTCCTCGACGCCGTCGAAGTCGTGGTCCTCCAGGCCTTCTTCGGCGTCCCGATAGGTGTCGCCGTCCGAGTCCAGGTCGAGCCAGTTGGGGGCGCCGTCGCCGTCGACGTCGGTGTCCGCGACGCCGTCCCCCTCGACGTCCGCCCGGGACTCGTACCAGGTCCCGATGCCGTCGCCGTCATCGTCGATGTCAAACACGTCCAGGGTGCCGTCCAGATCGGCGTCCCGGGGATTCTCGGGATCCCCGGCTTCCTGACCGTCCAGCACGCCGTCGTCGTCGGTGTCGGGGTCCTCTGGGTCCGTGCCGATCTGCCACTCGAACCAGTCGATCAGGCCGTCGCCGTCCCGGTCCACGGTCTCGGAGAACCCGTCACAGTCGTCGTCCAGCCCGTTGTAGAGCTCTTCGGCCCCTGGATAGGCTTCGGCCCGGTCGTCGTCGCAGTCGTCGATCCAGTCGTGGCCGTCGCGATCGGCGTCGAAGTCGTCGTCGCCCAGGCAGTCCTGGTCCACGCCGTCGTACCAGATCTCGTAGGCGCCCGGGTGGACCTGGATGTCGTGGTCGTCGCAGTCCTCGCCCTCGTGGTCGGCGGACCGCCACCCGTCGCCGTCGGCGTCGTAGTCGTCGGCGCCGTCGCAGTCCTGATCGACGCCGTCGTACCAGATCTCGTCGGTGTAGGGATGCACCAACGCATCGCTGTCGTCGCAGTCGTCGCCGCCGAAGGCGGTGGCGTTGTAGCCGTCGTTGTCCTGGTCGTACTCGTTGCCGCCATCGCAGGCCGAGTCCACGCCGTCGTAAGGGTCGTCGGCGGCGCCCGGGTACACGCTCGGGTCCTCGTCGTCGCAGTCCAGGCCATTGGCCAGGGGGCCGTCCCAGCCATCGCCGTCGGCGTCGGTGATGTCGTCGCCGTCGCAGTCCTGGTCGAGCCCGTCATAGGGCACCTCGATGGCGCCGGGGTAGGTCCCGCGATCGAAGTCGTTGCAGTCGTCGCCGCCGAAGTCGTCGCTGTCGTGGTTGTCCTTGTCCGAGTCGTAGTCCGAGCGGCCGTCGCAGTCCTGGTCCACGCCGTCGTACCAGGTCTCCGTCGCTTCGGGCGAGATGGCGCTGTCGGTGTCGTCGCAGTCGTCGCCGCCGTAGCCGCTGTGGTCGTGGCCGTCGCCGTCGGCGTCGAAGTCGCTGTCGCCGGCGCAGTCCTGGTCCACGTCGTCGTACCAGAGCTCTTCGGCCCCCGGGAAGATCGCCGGGTCGTCGTCGTCGCAGTCGTCGCCGCCCACGTCCAGGGCGTCGAAGCCGTCGACGTCGACGTCGGTGAGGTCCTGGCCGTCGCAGTCCTGGTCGATGGCGTCGTAGGGGATGTCCGTGGCGCCGGGGTGGATGTTCGGGTCCGCGTCGTCGCAGTCCAGGGAGTCGAACCAGCCGTCGCCGTCGGCGTCGGTGACGTCTGCTTCGGGTCCCCCGTATGCGCCGATGTCCGAGACCGAGCCGTCGGGGTCCAGGATGCTGTGGTGGCCGGCGTCGATGCAGGGGCTGGTCAGGGCCAGGTGCAGGTCGTCGTTGTCGGCGTTTCCGTCTTCGCTGTAGTCCTGGAGCTGCGGGTCCTGGTCCAGGTTGCCGTCGGCGCCGGTGACGTCGTCGAAGCTGCCGGTCCAGTCCCCGCCGCTGTTGTTGTAGACGTCGTTGTTGTAGCGATCGGACAGGCTGGCCGCGGTGCTGTCGCCGTTCACGGCGCCGCCGTCGACAGCCAGGGTGAAGATGTTGTTGATCAGCTCGGCGCTGCCGCTCTCCAGGTCGACGTGGCCGCCTTCGATGGTCGCGTCATTGCCGGCAAAGGTGTTGTTGACCACATAGGCCTGCGACGCCCCGGACAGGAACATGCCGCCGCCGGTCGCCGCCTGGTTCTCCACCACCCGGTTGTTGGTGAAGAGGGTGCTGTCACCCAGATCGATCTCGTACCAGGCACCGCCCTCGCTGCCGGCGAAGTTGCCGAAGAAGGAGACGCGAACAGCGCTGACACCATCCGTGTCCTGGGCGTAGACCCCGCCCCCGTCCCGGCTGGCGGTGTTGGTGTGCACCGCCAGGTCCGCCAGGGTCACCTGGTTGCCCTTGACCAGGTAGAGCGCACCCCCTGAGCCGCTGGCGACGTTGTCCATCAGCGTGCTGCCGGTCAGGGACAGATCGTGGCTCAGGTCCTGGGGCTGGAAGCTGACCGCGCCGCCGTCATCGCCCGCTTCGTTCGCGTCGAAGGCACAGGCGTCCAGGTTCAGGCTCCCGTCGGTGCCGATCTCGATGGCACCGCCATCACCGGCACTTGCGGTGTTGCTGTTGAAGGCCGAGTCCACGATCTCGACCGTCTGGGCGGGGTCGCGGATGGACACCGCACCGCCAGACCGTACCGCTTCGTTTCCCGTGAAGGCGGCATTGGCGACGGTGAGCTCACCGCCGTCGACGGCGATGGCGCCGCCGTCGGACCCGGTGTTCCCGCTGTAGTCCCCGGCCGAGTCGGTGAAGGTGCCGTCAGCGCCGCTGTAGACGGCCCCGCCCTCGCCCCCCGAGTTGTCGCGGAACACGCAGCCGGAGCAGGTCGCTTCAGACGAAGCGCCCACGTAGAGGGCGCCGCCGCTCGTCGCGGCTTCGTTGTCGTCGAAGGTCGTGTCGATCAACGTCAGCGACACGTTGTCCAGGAGCGCGATGGCGCCGCCTTCGTTGGCGGAGTCGCCGTCGAAGGACACGCCGTCCAGGGTCAGGGTCACGTCCCGCTGGGCGAACAGGCCGCCGCCCATGGTGCTCTCGTTGGAGCCGTCGTGGGTGCAGCCGCTCAGCTCGCCGCCGGTCCAGTCCACCTGGGCGGTGTCATAGGCGAACAGGCCGATGCCAAAGGTGTCCTGGCCCTCGATGTCCTCGAGGATCACGTCGGTGGCGACCAGCTCTCCGCCGTCCAGGTAGATGCCGCCGCCGTGGCTGACGGCTTCGCCGTCGTGCAGATGGACGTCGGTCATCACCAGCGAGCTGGTGTCGCTGAAGATCGCGCCGCCGTAGCCCCCGGCGGTGAAGCCTTCGAGCTCGGAGTCGACCAGCTCCACCAAGGCGCTGCCCTCGATGTAGAACACGCCGCCGTGAGAGCCGGTGGATCCATCGACGTGCAGGCCCTCGAACAGCGGCGCACCGCCGTCGATCAGGGCCACGCCGCCCAGGATCGTGCTGCCGCCGCTGTCCTCGACCACGCAGTCGATGATCTCCGGGGTGGCGCTGTCGAGCACGAAGGCGCGAGCGCCGTCCGGCTCGATGGTGAAGCCCTCCAGGCTGCCCGCCTCGCGCGAGTCCCAGGAGACCGCGGTCTCGCCCTCGGGGGGCTTGAGCGTGGTCTTGGAGGCGCCGTCGACCGACACGATGTCCAGGTCCTTGCCGCCGAGATCCAGGGCCTCCCGGAAGGTCCCGGCCTCGACCTCGAGCCGGTCGCCGTTCTTGGCAGCATCGATGGCGTCCTGGATCGAGTCGCCGCTCTTCACCGTGGTGGTGGCAGAGAGTGCGGCGGGGACGAAGAGCCAGAGCAAGAGCGGATTCCACAGGGCTGGGGGTCCTCGGTTCGGACGCCCGGGCGCGGACTTGAGGCGGGTGCGGCAGCCGCTTTCGCGCGGCCCGGTGATCCGGTTGGCCGGGGGCGCCGTATCCCTGACCGAGACGCACTTGGACCCACCCACGGGTGGCCCGCGACTCCGGGTGACCCCAGGTCCCTGACCCCTGGCGAAGATCGAGCACGAGACCGGTCCGAGCCCGAGATCTGGGGGCACCCACGCCCCGAGCCCGTTGGGAGGAAGGCGAGCCTCCCAACGGGCTCACTCGTGATCCTGTTCAGGGGGTGAGGGTCCGGGCTCGCTGTCGCTCGCCTTCGGACTCACCCCTCTGGACGGCGGCGGTCGCCTCCGGATGCGGGAGTGGCCGTCGCCAGGTCTTCCCGGGTCCTCGCTACGCTTCGGACTGCCCTCGCTGGCGCTCGGCCGGTCCAGACCCGGCGCCGCCCACTCCCCTCCGGCGACCGCCGCCGGGCAAGGCGTGGGCGCTCCGCGCCACGCCTTGCACCCGCGGCGCGGGAATAGCCAAGACCGCCAAGAACCGGGGTCAGGAACCTTTTGTTAAGCATTAGACTACCGAGCGTGGATCCCCTTCATTAGCAGTTCTGGATCCAGGGCATGACCGTGGGTTGTGTTCTCTTCGGGCCGTTGAGTCGGTACGGGATGACGTGCGGCGCACCTTTGGGCGGGGTGGCACGCCATCGGCGGCGTAAGTGTCGATGCGGCGCACTTACCGGCGGGGTGGCACGCCATCGGCGGCGTAAGTGTCGATGCGGCGCACTTACCGGCG
>CAZFLE010000020.1:0-38759 GCA_964519895.1 uncultured Enterobacterales bacterium
CGGGGTCAGCGCGACCGCCGAGGTGAGCGTGAGCTGTGTGCTGGTGACTTGGTACGCCGATGCGGACGGGGATGGGTATGGCGACCCGTCGGCGGCGAACGAGGACTGTGAGGAGCTGCAGCCGTCGAGCTATGTGAGCGACGGCACGGACTGTGATGACGGAGAGCCGTCTGTCTGGGTAGAAGAGACCTGGTACCTGGACTTCGATGGAGACGGCTACGGCAACTCGGACTTCACCACGAGCAGCTGTGGTCAGCCCTCTGGGTACGTCGACAACACGGACGACTGTGATGATGCGGACTCGGCGGTGAGTCCTGCGGAAGCGGAAGTCTGCGATGACGGCCTTGACAACAACTGCGACAACGAAGCGCCAGAGTGTGCTTGGTCAACGAGCCACAAGCTCGACACGGATGGAATCCAGATGAGCCAGTCCTCGGGCTACCTCTGGGGGCTCAATGTCGCCTCTGGCGGTGACCTGGACGGCGACGGAGTGGACGACCTCCTCGTAGCCGACCCCTACTATCCATACATCAGCAGCGCCCACCAGACCGGAGCCATCTTCGTCTACCACGGCCCCATCACGGCAGCCCCGTCTGGCGAAGATGCATTGCTCTACATCAGCGGTCATGCCTTCGAGGGCGGCAAGACGATCCACGGCCCGGGGGATGTCGACGGAGACGGCTACGACGACGTCCTGGCCGGCTCTAGTTCGGCAGCGGAGTCCGAGACCTCAGGATCGGGTGGAGTCTGGCTTCAGTATGGACCGTTCTCCGGTTCGGTCGCCATGAGGAGTGCCGCCACGGGCGCCGTCTTCGACTCAACAGAAAGCTCGTTGCAGCTTGGCACCGGCATCGCAGGTGACGACTTCGATCTGGACGGGTACGCCGACGTGACCATGGGAGCCCCAGGATCCGATTCCAACGGGACCGATGCCGGTATCGTCTTCATCTACGACGGACCGGTATCTGACAACTACGCGGTCTCTGAGGCCGATGCAGACGGCAGCTTCACGGGCACCACGGCCGGGGACAATGCCGGTAGTTCGGTCGCATCTCCCGGCGACCTGGACGGGGACGGAACGCCAGACATCGTCATCGGCGCGAACGGCGACGATTCGGCAGGCGGCGACGCCGGCGCCTTCTACCTGGTGACCGGTCCATTCTCGGTGAGCACCAGCCTGTCCAGCGCCCATGCCCGACTCACGGGTGAGTCGTCGGGCGACTACGCCGGGGAGTGCACTTCCGGAAGCATGAATCCCGACTCCTGTGTCGCCGGCGGCGACTTCGATGGGGATGGCTACACGGACCTCGCGCTTGGCGTCTATGGTACCGATAGAAGCGGGCTCACTTCCTCGGGTTCCGCCTACCTCGTCCTGGGTCCCGTCACAGCCAACCGCTCCCTTGGCGCAGCTGATGTCATCATTCAGGGCACCGCAGCAGACGAGTTCGCTGGGAGTTCAGTGGCAATCATGTCCGACACCGATGGCGACGGGACCGGCGCCGTGGCCGTCGGTGCACCCGGCCATGACCTCGGCGGATCGACCACAGACTCAGGTGCTGTGTTCATGTTCTTCGCGCCGGCCAGCGGATCTTTCGACGTAGACGACGCGGACAGCCTATTGTACTGGGACTCCAACGATCGGGGGCTGGGGTACGCCCTGGACGTCATCGGGGACCAGGACGGCAACGGCATTCCGGAGCTGCTCGTCGGTGGATATGACAGCAGCGGCCCCTCCGCCGGACAGGTCTTCATGATCGGTGGCCACACAGAATAGGCCAAGTCACAGAGGAGAATCGAAGTGTCCCAGTCCACAAAGCAGGCCGACACCACCCCGTCCGGCACCACCACCGCCACCTCCGACCCGACCTGGGCCACCGACGTCGACCAGGACCTCGTCGGCAACCAGGCCGTGCTCGACGAGCTCTCCCTGGGCAAGTCCGCCGGCGACACCGAGGACGCCACCCTCGCCAGCCAGTCCTCGGGCGGCCAGGAGGAATTCTGGGACCTGCAGTTCTCCCAAAAGCTCGGCGACACCGCGCTGCTGGCGGCCCCCTCCGACGGAGACGCCGCCCGGTTCAGCGCCGAATTCGAGTTCCCGATCGCCAGTCTACCGGGCGTCTCTCTCAACCCTTCCATGGGCGTGGACGTCAGCAACGCCTCCGGCACTTTCACTATTGGCGGCAACCTGGGCCTGGACCTCAAGGGCAAGGTCGGTTCAGCGCAGAAGAACCTGTTCGCCGAGCTCGGCCTGGCCAACATCAGCTTCCGCTCCACCGGCGACGACGCCACAGAGGCTTTCGAGCTGCTGCGCTGGCGCGTCTGGGAGCTGCTGAGCACGTCGGGCGACTACACCGCCCAGACCATCGCCAACGAGGCCTTCGACATCAATCACACCCTGGACACGCTGGGCATGCTCGATGCCGGGGACAACGTCGAGACCGCCGCGGACCTGCTCACCGGGTTCGAGTTCGGTGGCGAAGGCAAGTTCGGCTCCACGGACCTGGGCGCGTCCTTCGAGTACGAGACCTCGGACGGCGAGGTGGTCGGTCGGGACGATCAGGGCAATTTCTATCGACACGGATTCGCCGAGAAGTCCTGGGCCGTGAAGTTCCGCTACGAGGACTTCGACGTCGAGCTTTCCGCCACCAAGCACTGGGAGGAACAGGTCGGGGAGGACTGGACCTACAAGGCCGAGCTGGAGCTGGGCAGCGGGGGCTCCTCGGCCCTGCTCAAGGGCACGCTGGGCAAGGCGGACTGGTACATCGGCCTGGGCAACGCCATCTACGACGCCGTGAGCACCGGCCTCAGCGACGACGCCACCGCCAGCGAGAAGATCGCGACCCTCATCGACACCTCGATGGTCGTCTGCGCCTCGGACACCGCAGACAAGCTCAAGAAGGAGCTCGACGCCACCAAGGCCTGGGAGCTCGAGGAGGGCCTGCGGCTGACCATCGAAGGCAACGACGGCGTGTCCGGGCGAGACGTGGGTGTGGCCCTGGAGAGTGTCGAGAAGATCGAACTCGACGCCGGCATCGCCGATCTCAGCGCCGAGCGCACCGACACCCTGCTCGCCTTGTCCGCCGACCTGCCCAAGGACTGGACCGAGTACGCCGAGAACACCCGCGCCGGGTTCGCGGCCCGACTGATGGCCCGGGTCGGCGTGGAGATGCCCATGGGCGACGTGCTGACCCAGGGTCGGCCCGGCGAGGCCATGAACCGGGCCGAGATGACCACCATCGCCCAGAACATCCTGAACCTGCCGGACACCACCAACCCGGCCGATGTCGTGCTCTTCGACGACGTGACCAGCGACGACTGGTTCTACGAAGAGGCCCACACCGCCAGGGCCTACGGCCTGGTCAAGGGCGACGAGTTCGCCAACACCTTTCGCGGCGACGCCCAGCTCACCGTGGACGACGCGAAGATCGTGCTCTACGAGAACGTGCCCGAGGGGGCGTCGCCGGCGATCAAGCCGCTCTCGTCGCAGGTGCACGGCGGCGATACAGACACGCAGACCACCAGCTGAGGCTGATCCATCCATGCTGCTCTCCCTGAGCCTGCTGCTCGCCTGTCCGCCCACCACCACTGGGGACTCCGCGGCCCCCACGGACACGGGGCCCACGGACTCCGCACCGCCGACGGACACCCAGGACACGCAGCCGACGGACACCCAGGACACCGAGCCGACCGACACGGACACGGCGACCGACACAGCGCAGCCCACGGACACCCAGGACACCGCGCCGCCGGTCGAGCGGTTGAGTGGGTCTCCGGACCTCGGCACCGCGCTGTCGTCGGCCGAGGGAGACCAGGCGTACCAGAGCCTGGGGTACTCCCTGGCAGGGGTCGGCGATGTGACGGGGGATGGTGTGCCGGACGTGGCGGTCGGTGGGCCGTGTGGGCTGCGGGTCGGGGACTGCACCTCGGGGAACGTGGTCGACATCCTTGTCGGGGGCTCGGCCGACGTGGTGCGTCTCGAACAGTCGGTCACCCAGTACGCGATAGGATGGTCCGTCGAGCCTGCGGGTGACCAGAACGGCGACGGCATCGCGGACCTGCTCATCGGGCACGCCGGTGGCAACGTGTGGATGCTGCACGGCCCGGTCACCGCGGGGGACGCTGATGGGCAGAAGGACGCCCAGCTGGACGGCACCGGCATCGGGAAGATCGTCGCCGGAGGCCAGGACGTCACCGGAGACGCTGTTCCGGACGTGGTCCTGGAGGACTCAGGAATGTACCGAGTCATGGCCGGGCCTCTCGCCGGTCACCTGCTCATGGAGGACGCCGCCCTCATCCTGGACGGGAGCCCCGGCGGCGACCTGGTCCTGGTCGGCGACCTCAACGGCGACGGGGTGTCGGAGCTCGTGGGCGGCGTTCCGGACAACTCGGACACCGGCGAGGCCGCCGGGGCCGCGAACCTGTGGCTCAGTCCCCTGGATCCCAAGACCTCGAGTCCCAGTGCGACCTGGTACGGGGGCCAGGCTGGCCTGGAGGTCGGCTCTGTGCTCGCACCTGCGGGCGACCTGGACGGTGACGGCCACGCTGACGTCGCAGTCGGTGCTCCGGCCCGCGGCGGCGACAACGGCTCGCTCTTCCTGGTCCTCGGCAGCACAGCCGCCGGAGACATCCCGTCCTTGATCGACACCGCCATCGAGCTCGACGACGGCGGCGACCAGCTGGGCCTGGGCATCGACGCCGCCGGCCCCGGAGACCTGGACGGCGACGGCCACGACGACCTGATCGTGGCGGCCCGGACCTACGGCGCCAGCGACGAGGCCGCCGCCCTGGTCTTCTACGGCCCCATCGACGGCGACCGCTCGGCGAACACGGACGCCGCCGCAGTGCTCACGCTCGGCCAGGGGGCCGAGCAGGACCCGAACCTGGACGGCGTGGGGGACTTCGACGGGGACGGGCTGCCGGACTGGGCGGTGTCGCTGGGATCCTGGGACGGTGGGTTCCTGGATGGTGGGGCGGTGTGGGTGTTCTCCGGGGTGGCGGAGTAGGATCGGCTGACGAAGACCTGGCCCCTGGTCATGGCGTTCTTCCCGGCACACCGCTGACCCGCGCGCCGAGCGGGTACAGGCCCGCTGTCACCGCCCTGACCCGGCGACCCGTTTCACACAACCGCCCACCACGGCGCCGCGACCACGCCCTCCGCCACCCGGAAGACCTCGCCGCCGCCGTGCAGCAGCAGGGCGCCGGCGACCGCGTCGCCGTACTCACGCTGGAACGCGAGCAAGTGCCTGACGTCCTTGCGGCTGGGTCGGGTCGTGGCCTTGACCTCGATCGCCAGCAGCCGGTCGCCATCCTCGACGACCAGGTCGACCTCCTGGCCCGAGGCGGTGCGCCAGTGCAGGACCTCTGGGCGCCGGCCCGATCGCGCGTCGGCCCAGGCCAGCAGGTCCGTCACCACCAGGTTCTCCAGGTGGGCACCGGTCGGCCCACCGCCGGCCAGACGCAGGCCCAGCGCCGTGTCCGCCCAGTAGAGCTTCGGCGCCTTGATGAGCCGCTTCGTCCGGTTCACGGAGAAGGCCTCCAGCCGCACGATCAGGTGCGAGGTCTCCAGCAGACCCAGGTGCCGCTGGACCGTGCTCGTCGGTAGACCCACGTCCCGACCCAGCTCGCTGCGGTTGAGCAGGCTGCCGGTCCGCAGCGCCGCGCCGCGCATGAGTCGCCGAAAGTCCGGCAGGCTCTGGACACTCGACAGGTCCCGCAGGTCGCGCTCCAGGTAGGTGCGCACGTAGCCGTCGAGCCAGGCGCCGCGTGCGGCATCGGTCCGCAGCTCGAGCGCGGGCACCGGGAAGCCACCGTGTCGGCAGCTGACCCGCCAGTCCTCGGGAGGCACATCCGACGCCCGCAACAGCTCGGGCCACGCGGCCGCGTCCGTGGCCAGCAGCTCGCCCCACCGTCCAGCGGTGCCCAGGCCGAGCTGTTCCCTGCGCGTCATCGGGTGCAGGACCCGGTAGGACGCACGACCGGCGAGGGAGTCCGCGACCGACTTCATCAGCAGGAGGTTCGCCGAGCCGGTGAACAAGAACCGGCCCGGACGGCGGGGCCTGTCGCTGTCGACCAGGGACTTGGCCGCCAGCAGCAGGTCCGGCTCTCGCTGGACTTCGTCCAGGGTCAGGACCGGGTGCCGGCGTAGCAGGTCTTCGGGAGAGGCCGCCGCCTCTCCGCGGATCTGGAGATCGTCCAGGCTCAGGTAGGGGCGCTGGGAGAGCTCGTCCCCTTCCTGGGCCAGAGTGCTCTTGCCCGACTGGCGTGCACCGGTGAGCGCCACCACCGGGAAGACCTGGAGATCGGTCCGCAGGGCCTGGGTCGCGAGGCGGGGGAGATAGCGGGCCATTCAGAACAGTTGACCACGAGATGGTTGATAATCAACCATAGCATGGTCAGAAATCACAGCAATGACGGTTGATCCGGCCGATAGTCACCACGCCTGGCCGAGGAAGAGGTAGGCGCTGTAGCCGTCCGAGATGAGCAGGTCCGAGTGACCATCGCCGTCGGTGTCCGAGGCGACCATGCCGTAGCGGGGCTCGTTGCCTTCGAAGATGCAGGCCGGCTCCCCCGAGGAAGGCGGGGGCCCGTAGTACAACAAGACTGCGCCGACATCGTTGGTCGTCGAGGTGTCGTAGTCCTCCGCAGCCACCAGCAGGTCGTCGGCCCCGTCGCCATCCACGTCTCCCGCGGACTCGACGTGTTGGCCGAAGCCGTCGATGCCGGTGCCCCGCAGGAAGTCCAGGCTGCCGCTCCAGGTCGAGATCGTCCCGGTCGTCGGTCCATAGGCGATGGTCACGACCTGGGCTTCGCCGCCGGAGCCGATGGCGAGGTCGCCGTAGCCGTCGTTGTTCAGGTCGCCGGCGTCGGCAACCCGGTAGCCCATGTAGGTCTTCTCCTCGGGCCCATAGATGATCAGGTCCGCGTTGGAGGTGGACCCCTCGTCACCCAGCCAGAGGTAGGCGGCTCCCGCCCAGGAGCGGGCGTAGCCCTCGACGGCACTGACGGAGTAGTCCCCCACAGCCACGTCGCCGAGGCCGTCGCCGTCGTAGTCGGTGACCAGGGCGATGGAGATCGCGTCACTCACCGAGTAGCTTCCGAGCTGGTCACCGGAAGCCGTCTCGCCGCGGGCGAGACCTGAGTAGAGACGGGCAGCGTCCGACGTCCCGTCCTGCACGAGCAGATCGGCCACCCCGTCTCCGTCCACGTCGTGTCCCGCGTCCAGGCCGCCCCCAGAGGTGACCGTGATCGTGGCCAGGGCGTCGGCCACGCCGAGAGAGCCCGTGAAGGGCCCGGAGAAGACGCCGTAGGTCTGGGAGTCGGTGGTGACCAGGACGTCGTCGTAGCCATCTCCATCGACATCACCGGCGAAGGCCACGTGGTCATCGTTGATGGAGCCGGGGGCGATACCGCCCAGGCTGTCGAGGGCCGTCGAGAGGTCCTGCCCGGTGACGGGTCCAAAGACCGGGTAGAGGCTGGCGCCCACGCCCATCAGCAGGTCCTGGGTGCCGTCCCCGTCCAGGTCTCCGCCGCCAGCCATGTGCACGATGGACCCTCCGGAGTGGCTCAACACGGCCGCAGCGGCTTCGGCCGTGCACTCGTCGTCTTCGCCGTCGCAGTCCGAGTCGGTCCCGTCGTTGCACCACTCGGGCGCGTCCGGGTAGATCTCGCTCGAGGCGTCGTCGCAGTCCTCGCCGCCCGACGCCTCCGCCTGGAAGCCGTCCAGATCGGCGTCGTGGTCATCACCCCCAGCACAGTCCTGGTCGATGTCGTCGTACCAGGTCTCGCTCACGGTCGACGCGATGCTCGGGTCCGTGTCGTCACAGTCCCCGCCCTCGTAGGCCTCGGCGTCGTCGCCGTCCCCGTCTGCGTCGTAGTCACTGGCCCCGTCGCAGTCCTGATCGAGGCCGTCGTACCAGACCTCGGGCGCGTCCGGGTTCACGTCCGGATCCTCGTCGTCGCAGTCCTCTCCACTGTCCAGGTGCTCAGCGCTCGCGTGGCCGTCCTCGTCCTGGTCGTAGTCGTCCCGCCCGTCGCAGTCCTGGTCCACGCCGTCGTACCAGGTGTCCGCGGAGCTGCTGTTCACCGTGTAGTCGGTGTCGTCGCAGTCCTGACCGCCGTGCTCGTCGTGGCGGTCCCCGTCGGCGTCGGCGTCGTAGTCGTCGCCGCCGGCGCAGTCCTGGTCGATCCCGTCGTACCAGATCTCCTGGGCCTCGGGCGAGATCGACGGGTCGTTGTCGTCGCAGTCGACCTCGGCGGCGACGCCGTCCTGGTCGACGTCGACGATCCCGTCACCGGTGTCCACAGGTGGACAAGCCACCAGCACAGAGAGAGCCAACCACATCACGCCTCCAGAGCACGTCTCCAGGGCGCCTTAATCACCGCCCCCAAACAACCCCGACACCATGGACCCCAGACTCGACAGCCCGCTGCCGACCTTGTCCTTCACGTCTCCCGCTACGTCGCCGATCTTGTCGCCCACCGCCGACACCGTGTCGATGGCGCTCTGGGTCATGTTGCGGTCGTCGTCGTGGCCCGGCTCGTCGAAGGGATTGAGCACGGAGACCAGGTCGCCCAGGGGGTCCTCGGTCGTGTAGTCGACCTCGAGACCGGCCAGGTTGCCCCCGAAGCTGTAGTCGGTCTGGCCGTCGCCGTCGGTGTCGCCGGCCTGGGCGGACAACGGCCCCAGGTCGACCGCGAGATCGTCGGTGCCGTTCTTGTCGGCGTCGCCGGTCTCGATGGTCAGGGGGCCCAGCTCGAGCTTGCTGCCGTGCTCCTCGACCCCGTCGCCGTCGGTGTCGCCGGACTCGGTGGTGTAGCCCAAGCCCATGTTCATGCCGAAGAGCTTGGTGTTCAGGGACGTGCCCTGCTCGATCATGCCGTCGTCGTCGGTGTCGCCGTGCACGCCTGTGTCCAGCGCCAGCGGCCCCATTTGCACGCTCTGGCCGACCTCTTCCATGACCCCGTCGCCGTCCAGATCGGCCGTGCGGGTCTCCTGGCCGAAGCCGATCTTGGTGCCGAGGAGGTCGGTGCTCAGCTCGGCCCCGTGCTCCTCGATGCCGTCGCCGTTGGTGTCCCCATAGGTGCGCTCGTAGTCGAGGCTGGCCATGGGCTTGTCGTAGCTCAGGTCGGCACCCCGGTTCTCCTCGCCGCCGTCATTGAAGGACAGGTCAAAGGCCAGGGGGGTGAGGTCCAGGGACAGGGACTGGTGGGTGTCGTCGGACTCGCCGTTGACGTCGACGGCCATGAACTCGGCCGAAGCCTCGCCGTGCTCCCAGGCATCGCCGGTCGTCGCCTCCCACAGGGCGGCGTGGCCGTCGGCCACGAAGGTCTCGTGGCCGTCGGCGTCGGTCTCGACGCCGCTCTTGACCTCGGCGTTGCCGAATTGGACACCCTCGCCCTGGGCGCCCTCGACGGAGAGCACGTTGGCGTCGGCGCTGGCCCCCTCAAACGAGCTGCCGTCGGCGTTGTGGGTGACGCCCACATCGGCGTCGAGCTGGCCGATGTCGACCGTGGCGCCGTTGTCGAGCTCGGCCTCTAGGATGCCGCCCGACGCGGAGGCGCCGGAGAAGCTGGAGCCGTCTGCGTTCTCCTGGTGGCCGGCGAACAGGTCCAGGTTGCCCACGTCGACGTCGGCCGAAGGGTCGTAGCCGTTCATGAAGGCCGACTCGAAGGACACACCCGTGCTGCTGTTGCCGTCACCGTCGGTCCAGGTGCCGGCCTGGGCCTCGCCGCCCATCATGGTCACGCCGGAGCCGTCGTTGAAGTGGCCCTCGACCAGGCTGCCGCTGGCGGAGACGCCCTTGGACTCGCCGCCGTCGGCGTTCTGGGTCGTGCCCGCCGACGCCGAGAAGTTGACCAGGCCCCCGGAGCCGGTGTGATCGGAGAGGCCGAGCAGGCTGGCGTCGAAGGAGGCGCCCTGGTCGTCGGACCGGGCCTTGGCGTCGAACCAGTTGCGGCGCGCGCCACGGCTGCGCAGCTGCTCCAGGATCGCGGCGTTGCCCCGCTGACCGAGTGCCGGAGCTGGGGCCAGATCGGACTCGGCCTGTGCGCTGGTCGCGCCGGTGGGCTCCTTGTACTGGTGGCTGGACAAGACCGCTCCCGTGCACGAGGAGGCAATCTATCAGCGTGGCCCTTCGCGCAGGAGCCGGGTTTTCCCTGTCGGGTAGTCAGAACTCCCTGGTCCAGACCAGGCTCCAGCCCCCGTCTGTTCGCCTCGCCATCACCGTGCCGGTCCCGAGGGCTGCCACTCCGAGTGTGCCCAGCGCAGCACCGCCCAGGTACAGGGGGAAGAGGTAGCTCCAGTAGTACCCCTCCTTGCACGTGTGGTCGTTGTCGCCGTTGGCGTCCGTCCAGCAGTCGCCACCCTTGGGCACGTCCTGGTACCAGACCGTGTTCGGCAGGGCCCGCTCGCCGAAGAAGGGCCCGTACTGCGCATTCGCCCCCACGCCGGCCACCACGGCGCCGGAGACGATCAGCCCCAGGCCCGAGAGCTTCAGCAGCCTGGGCGCCACCTGCTCTCGCTCGGATTCCGGCAGAGGCGGGGCCTGGCCGATGCTGGCGGTCACCGGCCCGCTCGACTCGGGCTCGGGCGCCTCTGGCTCTTCGTCCTGGACGGCCCCCCACTCGAAGTGAGACACCGCCGCCTTCGACGCGAGCTCCGCTGGCACGCCACCGTCGGTCAGCCACCAGGTCCTCACCTGGTAGGTCTGCCCGTTCAGCAGCTGCAGCACGGTCGGTCGGCCCACCGGCACCTCGCCACCCGCCGGTGCCCCGTTCACGAACCAGTTGGACCAGTCCATGAGCGGCAGGGGCACGGCATCGGGGGCTCCGTGCTCGCCCTGTGCCCTCTCCAGCAGCGTCTGGAGCGCCTCGTCCGAGAGCTTGACCTCGGTCTCGATCACAAAGCCCGGGTCCAGGTCGAGCACAGAGTGGAAGGCCCGGGTGGTCGCCCCTTCGTCCTTGCGGCCCCAGGCCTCGTACAGCGTGACCAGGTGCAGCGAGAGCACGTCGCTCGGCTCGAGCATGGCCGGGAGACAGGGCAGGTCCTGCTGCAGGCTGCGAAAGTGGGCCCGGAAGGGCTCGTAGAGCCCGTCGTCGTAGGCGTCGAGGGCGCCGCTCACGTGGCCCGTCACCTGGGGGTAGGTCGACGGACACTCGGCGTGGGCCAGGCTCAACAGAGACAGCAGCAGCAAGGCACCCATCCAGGTCGCCTGGACATGCTAAATCATCGGCCCTTGCCGAGCGAGGAAGCTGGGGCTGTCGTTCTCGCCCGACCGGGCCTGACAGGCATCCCCCGGCTGGGCCGTCCCCCCGCGAGGCCGTAGAATCCCCCTCTTCGGCACTCCCTCCACCGGCGTCACCATGCTGCTCTCCTGGCTCCTCCTGGCCTGCGACCCCGACCAGGGCGTCTCGACCCACAACACCCCGCCGGACACGCCGGTCATCACCTCCCACGCCGACGGCGAGTCCCTGCGCCCCGGCACCGTGGAGCTCTGGGGCACGGTCAACGACATCGACGACCCGGAGGACAGCCTCAACATCACCTGGGCCCTCGACAGCGCCGCGGTCTGCCCCGACGCCACCCCCGACCCCACCGGCGTGACGGTCTGCGTGGTGGACCTGAACGAGCCGGGCGAGGTCAAGGTCGCCCTGACCGTGCGCGACCCCCAGAACGGCACGGCCAGCACGTCCATCCTGCTCCAGGTCACGCCAAGCGACGCCCCCGAGCCCTTGATCCTCACGCCGGAAGACGGCGCGGTCCTGGCCCTGGGCGACGTGCTGGAGCTGGCTGGCTCCGTGTCGGATCCGGACGACGAAGCCACGGAGCTGAGCGTGTCCTGGGCCCTGGAGCCCGCCGACGGCGGCGAGCCGATCGCTATCGAAGACGTCACGGTCCTGAGCAACGGCGACCTGGAGACCGAGCTCCTCACCCTGTCCGAGGCCGGCACCTTCGCCGTGCGCCTGCGCGCCACGGATCCGAGCGGCGAGACCGGCGCGGACTCGGTGACGGTCGAGGTCCTGGGCGAGAACCAGGACCCGACCTGCAGCATCGACAGCCCCGAGGAGGCGTCGGCCGTGGCCCTCGGCGAGCCCATGACCTTCGAAGGCACCGTGCTCGACCCCGACGGCGCCCCCGAGGAGGCCTCGGTCACCTGGACCAGCGACCTGGACGGCACCCTGAAGGCGGGCAGCCCCGACAGCGCCGGCGCCACCAGCGCCCTGGCGTCGGACCTGAGCGCTGGCTGGCACCTGGTCACCCTCGACGCCACCGACGCCCGCGGCGGCACCTGCACCGCTGAGCGCAACCTGCTGGTGAACGAGGACCCGGTCCTGGTCATCACCCAGCCGGTCTCCGGCGACACCGTCGACGAGCAGGCGGACACCACGCTGTCTGTCACCGTGTCAGACACCGAGACCGCGGCCACCGACCTGGCGCTCACCTGGGACCTGGACGGGGACACCACGGTCATCACCGAGCAGCCCCTGAGCGACGGCACGGCCACCTTCACCACCAGCACCCTCGCGGTCGGCACCCACACCCTGACCGTGACCGCCGAGGACCCCCACGGCGGCACCGCGTTCGACGCCGTGACCTTCACCGTCAACGGGCTGGCCAACGCACCGACCCTGTCCATCAGCCCCGGCGATCCCCTCACCGCCGACGACCTCACCGCGGTGCTCGAGACCCCGTCCACCGACCCCGAGGACGGCGACCTGGTGGACCTGGCCAGCGACTACGACCTGGTCTGGACCCGGGACGGCACCACCGCCAGCACCGGGTCCGTCACCGCCAGCGCCACCGGCACGAGCAAGAGCGAGACCTGGCAGGTCCAGGCCACGCCCCGGGACAGCCACGGCGCCCTGGGCACCCCCGCCACCGCCAGCGTGACCATCGGCAACACCCCGCCCGAGGCCACCGCGGTCTCCGTCACCCCCGCCACGGCCACCGTCGAGGACACCCTGGTCTGCACCGCTAGCACCAGCGACGTCGACGGCGACAGCGTGACCCTGGGCTACGCCTGGTCCCTGAATGGCACGCCGACCGGCGACACCTCGGTCAGCTTCGATCCATCGTCTCTGACCCAGGGCGACGAGGTGATCTGCACCGTCACACCCACCGACAGCGACGGCCTGGCGGGCACCGCGGTCGACTCGAACACGGTGACCATCGACGGCGCCAGCCCGCGCCTGTCCCAGGTGGACATCGATCCGGCCGGCGCCCAGGCGGGCGACACCCTCACGTGTGTGTGGGAACCCTACTTCACCGATCCCGACGGCGACGGCGACGCCTCGACCCTGGTGTGGACCGTCAACGGCAGCGCCGTGGGCACCGACACCACCCTGAGCGGGGCCTACGTCTCCGGCGACAGCGTGATCTGCACGGTCACGCCCACCGACGACACAGGCGACACCGGCATTCCCGTGGACTCGCCCACCCTGGTGGTGGACAACACGGCGCCGTCCATCGGCTCCGTCTCGATCACCCCGGATCCAGCAGCGGTCGGCGACACCCTGACCTGCGCCTGGTCCGGCTGGTCCGACGCCGACGGAGACACCGACGCCTCCATCGCCGCGTGGTCCATCGGCGGCACCTCGGTCGGCACCGGCACGACCCTGGCGAGCGGCTTCTCCGGCGGCGACACCGTCACCTGCGAGGTCACGCCTCACGACGGCACCGACGCGGGCACCCCGGTCTCCACGAGCCTCGTCGTCGACAACACCCCCCCGGTCCTCGCCGACGCGACCCTGGCCCCCGATCCGGCGGTCGAAGCCGACACCCTGACCTGCACCCCCGGGGCCACCACCGACGCCGACGGCACGAGTGTCTTCAGCTACGCCACGGCCTGGACCGTGAGCGGCAGTGGGATCGCCGCGACCGGCGAGACCCTGGACGGGACCTGGTTCGATCGCTCAGACACCGTGGCCTGCACCGTCACCCCCAGCGACGGCACCGACGACGGCGCCTCGGTCACCTCCAACACCATCACCGTCGACAACACCGCCCCCACCGTCTCCGACGTGGCCATCTCCCCCGACCCGGCGACCACCGACGACGCCCTCACCTGCTCCTGGACCTTCGACGACGACGACGGCGACAGCGACGCCTCCTCGGTGGTCTGGACCTCCGGCTCCAGCCTGCTGGGCACAGGCGCCACCCTGGCCGCCGGCAGCGCGTCGGAGGGCGACACCCTCACCTGCACGGTCACCCCCAGCGACGGCACGGACTCGGGCGCGGCGGCGAGTGCCTCGCTGACCCTGGGCAACTCGGCGCCGACCATCGGCAGCGTCTCGCTCTCGGGCGACGCGGTCGAGGCCGGCACGCTGACCTGCGCGGTCGACAGCGCGAGCGATCCCGACGGCGACAGCATCTCCTACATCTACGCCTGGAGCGTCTCCGGGAGCGATCCGGGGGTCTCGACCGAGACCCTGACCGGCACCGACTTCGACAAGGGCGACACGGTCTCCTGCACCGTCACGCCGAGCGACGGTAGCGACTCCGGTGACCCGGTCAGCTCCACCGAGCTCACCATCGCCAACACCGCGCCGGCCGCCAGCGACCTGGCCGTGGACCCCGCTGCGCCCACGCTCTCCGACGACCTGACCTGCACGTGGACCTTCGACGACGACGACGGGGACAGCGACGTCAGCACGGTCTCCTGGACCATCGCCGGGACCGAGGTGGGCACGGACCCGACCCTGGCCGCGGGCAGCGCGGTGTCCGGAGACACCTTGACCTGCACGGTCACCCCTCACGACGGAGAGGACGCCGGGACCGCCGACAGCGTCTCGGTGTCCTTCTCCAACAGCCCGCCGGTGGTGTCGGGCGTGACCCTGTCCGGCGACGCGGTGGAGGACGGGACCCTGTCCTGCGACGTGGACGGGGTGACCGACGACGACGGCGACAGCGTCACGTACAGCTACGCCTGGGACGTGTCGGGCTCCGACCCCGGGGTCACGGACCCCACACTGGACGGCACCTGGTTCGACCGGGACGACACGGTGGCCTGCACGGTCACGCCTCATGACGGGACCGACGCCGGGGCAGCGGTGAGCTCGGACACGGTGACCATCGCGAACACACCGCCGGTCCTGGCCGACGTCACCCTCACCGGCGACAACGTCGAGGGCGGCACCTTAACCTGCGTGCCCGGCACCGCGACCGATGCCGACGGCGACAGCGTCTCCTACAGCTATGCCTGGGACGTCTCCGGCAGCGATCCCGGCGTCACCGATGCCGACCTCACCTCGGACCACTTCGAGAACGGCCACGACATCACCTGCACCGTCACCCCCAGCGACGGCACCGACAGCGGCGACCCCGTGACCTCCGCCGAGGTCATCATCGAGAACACCCCGCCCGTGCTCGCAGACGTCTCGATCACCGGCGATGCCATCGAAGGCGGAACCCTGACCTGCGAGCCCGGCACTGCGTCGGACGCCGACGGAGACAGCATCTCCTATGACTGGGCCTGGTCCGTGAACGGCTCGGACCTGGGGCTCAACAGCCAGACACTGAGCTCCGACGACTTCGATCGGGACGATGTCGTGACCTGCTCGGCGACGCCGGTGGACTGGAGTGGTTCTGGGGATTCGGTGACGTCGTCCGAGGTCACGATCGCGAACAGCGTGCCGGTGGTCAGCGACGTGACCATCGACCCGCAGCCGGCGACCACCAGCGACACGCTGACCTGCGCCTGGACCTTCGACGACGCCGACGCGGACAGCGACAGCAGCAGCGTGGTCTGGACCAGCGGCTCCAGCACCCTGGGCACCAGCGCGACCCTGTCCGGCAGCCTGCTGGCCGACGGGGACACCGTGACCTGCACCGTCACGCCCAGCGATGGCACGGACACCGGCACGGCGGGCAGCGCCTCGGCCAAGGTCGGCAACGCGGCGCCGTCGATCAGCAGCGTGTCGATCAGCCCCGCGACCGCCTATGTCGGGGACACGCTGACGTGTGCCTACAGTGGCTACAGCGACCTGGAGGGGGACACGGACGCGTCGACCTATTCGTGGACCATCGCGGACGGTTCGGTGGTGGGGACCTCGGCGGACCTGGTGGTCACCGCCGCCCACGGCGATGCCCTGACCTGCACGGTCACGCCGTATGACGGCAACAGCACCGGCACGCCGCTCTCGGAGACCCGGACGATCTCGAACACGGCGCCGATCGTGACGTCGGCGGTGATCAGCGGCGACGCGGTCGAGGACGGCACGCTGACCTGCACTGGGACGGCGAGCGACGCAGACAGCGACACGCTGACCTACAGCTACGCCTGGTCCGTCGGGGGCATCGATGCGGGTGTGACCTCGGACACCCTGACAGGGACGGACTTCGACAAGGGCGACGAGGTCACGTGCTCGGTCACAGCGAACGACGGCGAGGACGACTCGAACACCGAGAGCTCCCCGGCCGTGACCATCGACAACACGGCACCGGGGGCGGCGACGGTCAGCATGTCTCCGGCCGAACCCGTTGCGGGCACAGACGACCTGGTCTGCACGATCGACCTGGAAGCTGCGGACAGCGACGGGGACAGCGTGACCTATGAGATCGCCTGGGAGGTCGACGGCCTGGCCTACACCGACGCCACGACCACGACCTGGACCGGCGACACGGTGCCGGCGGCCGACGTGATGGCCGACGAGACCTGGACCTGCACCGTGACGAGCTTCGACGGGGAGGACTATGGCGGGGAGGCGAGCGGGAGTGCGACGGCGAGCTGTGAGGTGTTCACCTGGTACCTGGACTTCGATGGGGACGGGTACGGGGACGCGAGCAGCTCGACCGAGGACTGCAGCGACGCAGGACCAAGCGGGTATGTTTCAGACGACACGGACTGCGACGACACCACGACCGCGGTGAACCCGGGCGAGTCAGAGGTCTGCGACGGCCAGGACAACAACTGCGACATCCTGACCGATGCCGACGACCCGACGCTCGTCTCGGTGACGGTCTCGGTGCCTGGGGACTACGCGTTCATCCAGGACGCGATCGACGCGGCGTGTGATGGCGACACCGTCAGCGTGGACGCTGGCACCTACACGGAGAACATCGACTTCGCCGGGCTGGACATCAACGTGTCTGGGGCGGGTTCGGAGACGTCCATCATCGACGGGTCTGCAAGCGGATCCGTGGTGACGATGGACATCGGGACGTTGAGCGGCTTCACCCTCCAGAATGGTGCCGCGAGCTACGGAGCTGGGCTCTACGTCGGTGGTCTGGGCTCCGTGATGCTGGAGGACCTGGCGGTCACGGACAACAGCGCGACCTATGGCGCGATTTACGCTTCCCCTTCCGGGGACCTCACCGTCTCGGACTCGACGGTCGCAGACAACACGGCTGACTATGGCGGCGCCTTCGTCCTGATGATGAGTGGAACATCCGACATCACCCTGTCCAGCGTAGAGATGACCGGCAACACCACCGACGTGGCACACGGCGTGATCTGGGCGAATCAGGACAGCTCCGGCACCCTGACCCTTGAAGACATGCTCGTCTGGGGCAACAGCTCCGAGCAAGGCATCCACGTCGACGCTCGCGATGGTCTCACGACTCTCACGAACATTGTCCTCTTCGACAACTCAGGAACGTGCGCCAACCTCTACGACCGTGATGGCGACATCGAAGTCACCAACGTGACCTGCGTGTCGAACAACGGGGATGGCATCGAATTCGACGACCAGGGCAGTGGCTCCCTGACCGCCGTGAATGTCCTGAGCACCCACAACGGCGGCTACGGCATCGTGGGGAACAACACGCCCGTGGTCTCCCTGACCTACAATGACGTCTACGGGAATGCCTCTGGCGAGTACAGCGGCCTGAGCGATCCCACCGGCAGCGACGGGAACCTGTCCGTCGACCCGGACTTCGTCTTCTTCGACGCCTCCGCCGCCGCCACAACCTGGGACCTCCACCTCGACCCCGCATCCCCGCTGATCGATGCAGGAGATCCAAGCATCACCGACGACGACGGCACGACCAGCGACATCGGCGCCTACGGTGGGGCGGCTGGAGACGCCTCCTACAGCCATGACGACGACAACGACGGCATGGCCGACGGCTGGGAGGACGCCAACGGGCTGGACTCCACGACCGACGACTCGGGGGACGATCCGGATCTCGATGGTGCGACCAATCTGGAGGAATACACGGCCGGCAGCGATCCCCAGACCGCGGACCAGGTCGAGACCTGCGACGGACTCGACAACGACGGCGACAGCTCGGTCGACGAAGGACTCTCGACGAGCACCTGGTACGAAGACGCTGACGGAGACGGGTATGGGGACGCGAGCACGAGCACCAGCGACTGTGCACAGCCGAGCGGCACGGTCTCGGACGACACCGACTGTGACGATGCCGCAGCAGCGATCAACCCGGGCGCCGAGGAGATCTGCTTCGACGCCGTCGACGATGACTGCGACGGCCAGACAGCCTGCCTCTCCAGCCTGTCCGACGCCATCGCCCTCCAGGGCATCGCCACCGATGACCGGGCGGGCAGCGCGGTGTCCGCGGCCGGAGACGTGAACGGGGACGGCTACGACGATCTACTCATCGGCGCCTTCTACGCAGATGACGGCGGCAGCGAGTCTGGCGCCGCGTACCTCGTCCACGGTCCCGTCACGGGCACAGACTCCCTGTCGAATGCCGAGGCCACGTTCATCGGGGAGGAGAGCGGCGACACGGCCGGACACAGCGTGGCCGGCGGCGGAGACCTGGACGGCGACGGGCTCGACGATCTGGTCATCGGGGCGATCGGCTGGGACGTCTACGGCGTCGCTTACGTGGTCTCCGGCAACGCTTCTGGCACCGTGGATCTCTCCGGAGCCACGGCCACACTTCGGGGCGGGGCCAATGGAGACTGGGCTGGCGCGAGCGTGGCGATCATCGACGACGCCAACGGCGACGGCCTGCACGACCTGCTCGTCGGCGCGTACGGCGTCGACACGAGCGCTTCCCTCGTGGGCGCGGCGTACCTGTTCCATGGCCCTGTGAGCGGAGACATCACGCTGACCCTCGGGTACGATGCCGAGCTCCAGGGCTACTCGCCGAGCGGAGGGGCAGGGTCCGCGGTCGCAGGTGGGGACATCGACGGCGACGGTGTGGCCGAGGTCCTGGTCGGCGCGCCGTGGATGTCCACCGATGCAAGCACCCTCTACCAGGGCGAGGCCTACCTGCTGAACGGTCCTGTGAGCGGCTCGAGCTCGCTCTCCTCTGCCGACGCCCTGTTGACGGGCGAGGCCGCCGACGACAACGCGGGTCACAGCCTGGCCATCGGCCCAGACCTCGATGGAGACGGCTACGGTGACCTCCTCGTGGGCGCCTACGGCGAGAGCACCACCGCCAATGGCGCTGGCGCTGTCTACGTGATCCATGGCCCGGCCAGCGGCTCGATGGACCTGGGCTCCGCAGACGCGAAGCTCCTCGGCGAGGGGACCTGGGACCACGCCGGCGCCGCGTTGGACGCCTGTGACGTGGACGGTGATGCGGTGGCCGACGCTGTCGTCGGCGCCTTCAATGACTCCACCGAAGCCACCTACGCCGGAGCCGCCTACATCGTGCTCGGCCCCCTGAGCGGCGCCATCGACCTGGCAGAAGCCGAAGCCAAGCACACAGGCACCGGCGCGAATGCCTATGCGGGGTACGCCGTGGCCTGCGCTGGCGACACCGACGGCGACGCCCTCGAGGATCTGCTCATCGGCTCGTACGGCGACGACACCGCTGCATCGGGAGCAGGTGCGGCCTACCTGGTGTTGGGTTCCAGCCTTTGATGCAGCCCTCGGACGGGTGCTGAGCGCCAGCGGCTATCCTGGGCCCAGGAGCCCCCTTGTCCGCCACCACCCCCATCACCGACCTCCTCGGCGCCGACGGCCGCCCTTACTTCCTGTGGGACGTGCCGGACATGGACCTAGACGGCTTCCGAACCGCACTCGGGGACCCGGATCCGGAGATGCGCGCCTACTGGGTGGGCAAGCTCATGCGCCAGGCGAAGCCAGAGGACGTCTTCTTGTTCGTGACCCGCGCAGAGATCCAGGAGCTGTGGCCCCGCCTGGAGCGCTACCTGGGCAAGGGGCGGGAGTTCTGGACCTGGCTGTTCGCCCAGTGGGAGCGGTTGGGTGTCGTCTCATAGACTCAGCAGGCTCCAGGTCCAGATCCTGAAGCTCGCGGCGGACATCGAGCCGCGGTGGCGCTTGACCGGGGGTGGTGCCCTCTGCGGATTCCACCTTGGGCACCGGCTCACGGCAGACCTGGACCTGTTCTGGGCAGGCCAGGACGCTCTGGGCCCCTGGGCCGACGAAGTCTCCCGCAGACTCGAGAGGGCGGGCCTGAAGCTGGTCCGGCTCCAGGACTTCCCCGGCTTCCGCCGCCTCCAGGTCTCGACCGACCACGAAGACACCGTGGTGGATCTCGTCGCAGACCCTGTCCCGACCATCGAGTCCCCAGAGCCTCTGGCGCTCGAAGGCACCGAGATCCTGGTCGACACGCGCCACGAGATCCTGGTCAACAAGCTCAACACGCTCCTCAGTCGCTCCGAGCCGCGTGACCTGTTCGACGTCCGTGCATTGCTCGCGCTCGACGCCGACCTGGCGGCCGCCTGCACCCACGCCAGCCTCAAGGACGGCGGCTTCTCACCGCTGACCCTGGCCTGGGTCCTCGAGACCCTGCACATGCCAGCGGCGGGACCCGCTCTTGGACTGGACGACGAGGCCGTCGCCGAGCTGGCGAGGTTCCGCGATGATCTGCGCGACGCACTCGTTCAGCTCGGGCAACCTGCCCGATAGCGGACGGGCACCACCTCGGTCACTCTCGACGTCATCGCCACGGCCTTCCCCGAGCCGACCATCACCGGCAGGTGCTGAGAGGGACCGGCTCAGAAGAGAGCCAGCCCCTCTCACACCACGCCCCCCAACACCGTCAACCCCGACACCACCATCGGCGGGCCGGCCACCAGCCCGTCCCGTCCGACAAAGCCAAGCCCCCTCACACACTGCACCGCGATCGGCGCACCCGTCTCTTCCTGGAAGTACCGGAGCGAAGGGGCCAGCCGGGTGTCCGAGCGCTTGACCTCGACCAGGACCCAGGGCTCGCCGTCCCGACTCACCAGGAAGTCGACCTCGCGCTGTTGCTTGTCCCGCACGAAGTGCAGGCCAAAGTCTCCCAGGCCGTGGTCGGACCAAAGGTGAACGGCCTTCAGCAGGTGGCAAGCCACCAGGTTCTCCCAGCGGGCGCCGGGGTCCTCCACCAGGGACCAGTCCCACAGGAAGACCTTGGGCTCCTTCTTGAGGGCGCGACGAACGTTGCGGGACCAGGGCCGGATCCGAAAGGCCACGTAGAGCCCCGACAGGGCATCAAGCCAGCGCCGGACGGTGTCCTGGGAGACTCGCAGGTCCCGGGCCAGGCTGGCGGCCGTGGTGAGCTGCCCGGCCCGGTGCCGCAGGAGCTCCACCAGGGTCTCCACCAGGGACACCTCGTGGATGCGCGTCAGGTCCCGCAGGTCCTCCCGCAGGAGCTGCTGGGAGCGCAGACGGCGCCACTGCCGGTGGAAGCGCTCGTCGCGCAGGAGGTAGGGCTCCGGAAACCCGGAGAAGCGTTCCAGGGCCTCCAGGTCCTCGGAGTCCAGCGCCACAGGTGGCCGGGTAAGCCCCACCCAGGGCCGCGCCAGCTCCCCGACGCTGAGGGGGTGCACCCGGTAGGACAGATAGCGCCCGACGAGGCTGTCGCCGCCCGTCCGGAACACGTCCAGACGGGCGCTGCCGGTCACCAGGACGTCGAGTTCATCGCCCCGGCTGTCGAAGAGCCCCTTGAGCAGGTCCTTCCAGCCTGCGTGCTTGCGCAGCTCGTCCAACACCAGCAGCGGCTTCTGCTCACGGAGCTGGTCCAGACCCACACGTTCGGCGATGGCCTCGGTGCCCGCGAGCATCACCCGCCGATCGCTGACGTCGTCCCAGCTCAGGTAGGCCCCGGCGCCACGCTCGGCCAGCGCGGCTCGGGCCAGGGTCGTCTTGCCGACCTGGCGAGGGCCGGAGAGAAAGAGCATCTGGCGACGAGTCTGGAAGTGGTCTCGAATGACCTGTTCGTACAGGCGGGGCACAACCTGACCCAAAGTAGCTCCATCATAGAATAGTCATGACCATTCTACGATAGGCACTCGAAACGTCAAGCGGTAGAGGACACCTGCACGACAGGGGACCTCAGGACGGGGTTGCCCTCCTTGCCCCGTGCACCCGCTTCGCCGATCATGCGGTCCTCCAGAAGGCCCGTCCGTGCTCCTCTCCCCCCTCTCCTTCCTGCTCGTGCTCGCCGGCTGTCCCGAGACCGGCGTGGACACCACCAACGACGCCCCGGTCGCCACCCTGGTCGGCGTCAGCGACGGCGACGCGGTGGACCCGGGCCTGCTCCAGGTCCAGGGCCACGTCACCGACTCCGACGACATCTGGCAGGACCTCGAAGTCACCTGGTTCCTGGGCCCGGCCGTGGTCTGCGGTCCCGAGGCCCCGGACAGCGGCGCCGATGCGCCGGTCAACACGCTGTGCACCTTCGACCTGCCCCCCGGAGAGCCTGCGGAGATCACGCTCTCCGTGGTGGACCCCTTCGGAGAGACCGCCACCACCTCGGTCACCCTCGACGTCGTCGCGACGGCCTTTCCCGAGCCGACCATCACCGCGCCCGAAGCCGACCAGGCCTTTGACGCCGGCCTGGACCTCTCTGGCTACATCGAGCTGGCGGGCTCGGTGGTGGACCCGGACAGCGAGGCCGCAGACCTTCAGATCGCCTGGACGGTCAAGGATCTGGGCGGCACCGAGCTCTGGTCCACCGCCGAGGTCACCCTGAACCACGACGACGGCTCCCTGGTGCCCGTCTACGCCCCCTGGCCCGACCCGGGCAGCTACCAGGCGCTCCTGTGGGCCAGCGACGAGCACGGCAACGAGACCACGGCGTCAGTGACCTTCTCGGTGCTGGCGGAGAACGTGGAGCCGACCTGCGCCATCACGGCACCCGCGGATCTGACCGTCGTGGCCGACGGCGAGGCGGTGACCTTCGAAGGCACCGTGCTCGACGACGACGGCGACCCCGAAGACGTCGACGTCACCTGGACCTCGTCCCTGGACGGGGAGCTCAAGGCCGGGAACCCGGACACCGCTGGGGAGACCTCGGTGCTCGCCTCGGCCCTCTCCCCGGGCTGGCACCTGGTGACGCTGGACGCCACGGACACCCGCGGCGGCACCTGCAGCGACGAGGTGAACGTGCTCGTGAACCGGCTGCCGGTGGCCACCGACGTGGTCATCACCCCGGATCCGGCGGTGGAGAGCGACACGCTGACCTGCTCCTGGGGCTACAGCGACGACGACGGGGATGCCGAAGGGGACACCAGCGTCGGGTGGACGGTCGACGGCGTCGCGGCGGGCACAGAGGTCACGCTGAGCGGGGCCTTTGCCGAAGGCAGCGTTGTGCGGTGCACCGTCACCCCTCACGACGGGCAGCAGGCGGGTGCCGAGGCCGTCTCGGCAGAGGGGGTGATCAACTCCCGGCCGGCCCTCACCGACGCCTTGATCTCGCCCGACCCGGCCGTCGTGGGTGACACCTTGACCTGCAGCTGGTCCGGCTGGAGCGACGCCGACGGTGACACCGACCAGAGCACCGTGGCGTGGGCTGTGAACGGTGTCTTGGTCGGAATCGACACCACGCTCGGCGAGGGCTTCGTGGGCGGAGACATGGTGACCTGCGAGGTCACCCCCCACGACGGGCTCGAGGACGGCACGCCGGTGTCCACGTCGCTGGCGGTCGACAACAGCGCACCGGTCCTGTCCGACGTCACCCTGAGTCCCGACCCGGCGGTCGAGGCCGACACCCTGACCTGCACCCCGGGCACCACCACCGACCCCGACGGCACGAGTGTCTTCACCTATACCTATGGCTGGACCGTCGATGGCAGCGGGCTCACCGAGACCGGCAGCACCCTGACCGGCGACCACTTCGACAAGGGCCAGGGCGTGGCCTGCGAGGTCACGCCTCACGACGGCACCGAGTCCGGGGCGGCGGTGGGCTCGAACACCGTCACCATCGGCAACACGGCGCCGACTGTCAGTGACGTCAGCATCTCGCCAGAGAACCCGACCAGCGCCGACGACCTGACCTGTGCCTACACCGACGACGATGTCGACGGGGACACCCTCACGGCCTCCATCAGCTGGGACGACGGCACCCGCATCATCGGCACTGGCACCACCCTGACGGCCGGCGGCGACCACAGCGACGGCGAGACAATCACCTGCACCGTGAGCGTGAGCGACGGCACGGCGAGCGACGGGGGCAGCGCTTCGGTCACGGTCACCAACAGCCCGCCGATCCTGTCCTCGGTCTCGATCGTGAGCACGGGGGACTACGTCGAGGGCGAGACCCTGACCTGCACCCCCGGCAGCGTCACCGACTTCGACGGCGACACGCCCACCTATGCCTACGCCTGGAGCGTCTCCGGCTCCGACCCCGGCGTGAGCGACGCGGACCTGGACTCGGACCACTGGGCCAAGGGCGACTCCGTCAGCTGCACGGCGACGCCCTACGACGGCACCGACTGGGGCAGCCCGGTCACCTCCAGCGCCGTGACCATCGTGAACACACCGCCAGGCGCGCCTGCGATCAGCGTGCTTCCCGAGGACCCGGTGCCCGGCACCGACGACCTGCAGTGCTTCGTCGACCTGGACTCCGCCGACGCCGACGCCGACAGCGTGACCTACACCTTCGCCTGGGAGGTCGACGGCACGGCCTTCACCGGGAGCACGACCACGACCGACCACGCCGGCGACACCGTGCCCGCCGAGAACACAGAGACCGACCAGACCTGGACCTGCACCGCGACACCGAACGACGGGGAGGAGGACGGGACTGCGGCCACGGCCGAGGTGACCGTGAGCTGCGTGCTGGTGACCTGGTACGCCGACGGCGACGGCGACGGGTTCGGCGACCCGTCAGCGCCGAACGAGGACTGCGAGGAGCTGCAGCCGTCGAGCTACGTGGACGAGTCCACCGACTGCGATGACAGCGATGCGAACGTGAATCCGGGAGAGACGGAAGTCTGCGACGAGGTGGACAACAACTGTGACGGCGGGGCAGACGACGAAGCGGTCGACCTGGATGGCGATGGGTTCGTAGACGCTGCTTGTTCGGGAGGAGACGACTGCGACGACTCGAACGACGCAGTGTCACCGGATGGGATCGAGGACTGGTCTGACGAAGTGGACGAAGACTGCGACGGCTGGACTTCAATACTGCTGGAAGAAGACTTCGAAGACTGGCCGACCGGGACCACCTTGACTTCAACGGCCTCGACGTCCCACAACGACTGGCAAGGCTCCAACGCCTACGCGAGCTCGGCAATGTCCTGGGATGGGGTTGCGAGTCTCTATCTCCCCAGCCAGGATGATCCCTCACCCGCATCCTCCAGTGCCTATGTCGAGTTGCCCGAACTTGAGTCAAGCGACTTCCATGTCCAGTTCGTCTACTACGATCCCGGCAACCACGTCGAGTTCGACGAATACACAACACTGATCAGCGGGTTCATGCTGCGGGAGGGCGGCAGTGGCTCAGCCTACATCGTGTCCTCGTATCAGTGTCTCGGATCAGGCTACGCCGTCGACCAATGGTGCATCATCGACGGTAGTGACAGCTCGGTTGTCGCAGTTCTCGGCTCGAGAGACCCCGCGTCATGGACGACATTCTCAACAACGGTCACCTATGAGTCTGACGGAAGCGTGCTCATGACCGTCTGCCAGGAGTCGACCACGACCACGACCTGTGCAGAGGACCTCGACTTCAGTGGAACGACATTCAATGGACTTGGATTCCTTGACGACCACAATCATGCCTTCGCAGACTCGGTCGTCGTCTACCAATGAGTCCACCTACGATGAGATGAGAAGGGTCGTTCACTCCCCCGACAACCCCCCATACCCCCACAGCAGGAACACCCCTCCCGCGTTCCCCACAGCATCCGTGTAGCTCGGGGCCCCCGCCAGCAGCTCCGCAGCGCCGTCTCCGTCCAGGTCCCCGACCAGCACCGCGGCGCCAAAGGTGTCCGCGGCGTCCACGCCCTGGACCTGCGGCAGACTTGTCAGGCCACCGCTGACCGGCCCATATGCTACGTACACGGACCCCTCCTGGGACGAACTCGAGATGGTCGGGATCCCGTCTGGATTGCCCACGACCAGATCATCGACCCCGTCCCCATCCAGATCCCCCGTGGCCACCGAGTAGCCCGCATTCTCATCGTCAACGTGACCCGTGAGCTTGGTCTCGCTCGCCAGCGAACCGAGCTTGCCTCCGGGCAATCCCGATGACGACCCGTACACGACATAGGCCGCACCGTCGATGTCGCCACCCAGGTAGTACCCGGGCGCTCCGATGGCGCCGTCCAGGTACCCGTCTCCGTCCAGATCCCCCCAGGCCACGGCTTGCCCCGCGTAGTCACTGGAGCTCTCCCCCACGATCTGCTCGCCAAAGTCCACGATGTCTCCGGACCCCGTCACCGGGCCGGCCATGTAGAAGACCGAGCCCTCGTTGCTGGAGTTGTCGTCCAGGGAGGAGGCCCCGACCAGCAGGTCATCCAGGCCGTCCCCGTCTGCATCGGCCACCGCCAACGCATCCCCCACCTCGGCGTTGGCGTGCCCACCGACCAGGACGTGGTCCGCGTTGTCCAGGGTGACCGTGCCGCTCAGGGACCCGGGCCCGTCGAACAGGTAGACCGCGCCTGTGAGGTTCGTGCCGCCGTCGTCGTACTTGGGAGCGCCGATCGCGATGTCGTCGGCACCATCGCCGTCAAAGTCCCCACCGGCCACCGCCGTGCCCGCCTTGTCCCCGGACACCGTGCCGATGAGGATCAGGCCGGCACTGCCCAGGCTGCCGTCGGAGGTGGTGCCGGAGCCCGTGACCAGGTAGGCCGCGCCCACGTCGCTCACCCCGCCGACGTCGACCTGCCAGGCCCCGACCAGTACCTCGGCAACCCCGTCGCCGTCGATGTCCGGCGCGGCCACGGAGCGACCCGCCGCGTCGTTGGTGTCCACGCCGGTCAGCTTGGCGAGCCGGGTGCCCAGGTCACCGCTCGTGGGGGAAGCCCCAGACACGACGTAGACCGCCCCCACGTCGCTGGAGGAACCGTCCACGCTCTGGGCCCCCACCAGCACATCGGGCACGGCGTCGCCGTCGACATCGCCCAGGGCGAAGGCGGTGCCCGCGTGGTCGCTGTCGCTCTCCCCGGTCCAGACCACGGCATGACCCCAGGTCGCCAGGTCCACGCCGGCGTCCATCCAGTCACACTCCCCACCCGACGGACTGCCATCACAGTCGTCGTCCACCCCATTGAAGCAGACCTCGGCCTCGGCGGGACTCACCGCCGAGTCGGCGTCGTCGCAGTCGCCGTCGATGTCAGCGTAGCCGGAGCCCGGCGCCGAGCAGAACCTGGCGCCGGAGCCGTCTTCGCCGTAGCCGTCGGAGTCACCGTCCACGTACCAGGTGTCGCCGTCCTCCGCGTCCTCGTCGGTGTTCGCGTCGCAGTCCTCGTCGCTGCCGTCGCAGGTCTCGGAGGCCCCCGGGTAGACATCGCCATCGGTCGGGTCGCAGTCATCCGAGCTCGCGACATGGTCGGCCGGGGCCTCACAGGCGTCCTGGCTGTCGCTCACGTCTCCGTGATCGTCGCCGTCCAGGTCGGCGTACCAGGTGGGGGCGTCGACCGCGTCTTCGTCGACCGAGGCGTCACAGTCCTGGTCGGCGCCGTCGCAGGTCTCCGTGGCGCCCGGGTAGACGTCGGTGCGTGAGTCGTCGCAGTCACCGGTGGCTTCCTCGAAGCCGGACGGCGGCGTGCAGGCCTCGATGGTGGTCTCGTCGTCGCCGCCATAGCCGTCGCCGTCGCCGTCGCGGGTGTAGGTCCGAAAGTCGGTCGCACCCTCGTCGATGCGGGTGTCACAGTCGTCGTCCTCTCCGCCGCAGAGCTCGTCGGCGCCCGGGTGGATCGTGCCGTTGGAGTCGTCGCAGTCGGAGGCGTCGTCGGTGAAGTCGGTGGGGGCGTCGCAGGCGAGAGTGGTGTTCGCGGCGTCGCCATAGCCGTCCTGATCGGTGTCGGCGTACCAGGTGCTCGCGTCCGCGGCACCGGCCTCGTCGACCGTGCCGTCGCAGTCTTCGTCGAGCAGGCGGTCGCAGAGCTCGGTGCCTTCGGGGGAGACCAAGGCCCGCGCGTCGTCGCAGTCGTCGGCATTCTCCACAAACCCGCCGGTCTCCTCACAGAGCCAGGTCTCGCCGTCCGGGTCACCGTAGCCATCGCCGTCGAAGTCCCGGTAGTACAGGGTCTGGTCGATCGCGCCCTCGGTCGGGTCGTCGTCGCAGTCCCGGTCGGCCGCGTCGCAGAGCTCGTCGGCGCCGGGGTAGGTCCCGGGATCCGAGTCGTCGCAGTCCCCGCCGACCGTCACGTAGCCCTCGGGCGCCGTGCACCCGGCCTCGGCCACCGCCGTGTCGCCAACGCCGTCGCCGTCCTGGTCGCGGTAGAAGACGTACTGGGCCAGGGACGGGTCCGCGTCATCGCAGTCGATTCCCCCCGCGCCGACCCACTCGAACCCGTCCCCGTCAGCGTCGGTGTCGATGAGACACCCCGAGACCGAGAGCAGCATCAGAAGCGCCACGTGACCACCGCTCCCACGCCCAGGGCGGCCGCGACCCCACCGGCGACGTAGCCCCCCTTCACCAGGCGATCGTTCCAGTCGATCCAACCGTTCACGTCGTCGCCCGAGCAAGTCGCCGCGCCATCTCGGCACTGCCCGTACTGCCGGTAGAACCAGGTCCCGACCCCCAGTCCCGCGACCGCCGCGACCCCGGCGACCCCCGCCCCGGCACCGAGCAGGCGCTGCACCTGCAAGGGCTCCCGAGACTTGCGCTCCGGCACGACCCGAGAGACGTCGATGCGCCCCCAGTCGAAGCCGCTCGCGGCCTCCTCGGACTCGAAGCCAGGCGGCAGGCCACCCTGAGGAAGCATCCAGGTCAACACCTTGCCCTCGCGCTCGTCCAGCAGCTGGAGCACGACCGGACGACCCACCGGCACGGCGCCGTTGATGGTCTTGACGCCGTTCACCCGCCAGACGGACCACATCACCAGGGGCAGCGGCAGGCCGGGCCCCGGCGGGGTGTGGCTGGCTTCGGCCTGGGCCAGGAATTCCTGCAGCGGAATGTCGGACAGCTTGACCTCGGTGGCGATGGTGAACCCTGGCTCCAGGTCGAGCAGGGCGTGCATGGCAGCAGAGGTGGTCTCCAGGTCGTCCCGGCCCCACGCCTCGAGCAGCTGGACCAGGAACACCTGGCGCACCTCGCCGGGCTCGAGCAGGGCCTGCAGACAGGGCAGGTCCTCGCTCAAGGCAGCGTGCTGGAGGAGGAACTCCTGGTACAGGCCCCGGTCATAGGCCGTCAGGGCTGCGTCGAGCTGTCCCATGACCTGGGGAAAGGTGGCGGGGCAGGCGGCCTGGGCAGCGGCAGCGGTCAGCAGCAGCGCGAGCACGGTGGCTCCGACAGAGGGGTCCCGGGCATTCTATCGGGCGCATCCCGTGCCCGACCTCCCTCAAGGACCCTGAGACGGTGTCAGGATCCAGCGCGGCAGCGGATGGGCGGGGTGGCTTCCCGGTGGGTGGAGCGCTTCATCGCCCTCTCGAAGCTGGGCGGCCCGGGCCCATGCGGCCCTGGTCAGCTCGGCCACCACGGCGGGCTCCTGGGCAGCCAGATCATGACGCTCTGTGATGTCTTCCGCGGCGTACAGCTCTGGGCTGGACCGGGGGGAGACGACGAGGGTCCAACGCTCGTTGCGCAGCACGAGCCTGGGCTCTGCGGCGACGTTGCGGCCGTACGGGGCGTCCAGTCCCAAGACACCGAGCTTCCTTGTCTCTTCGGAGAGCCTGGCTTGAGGGGCCAGTCCGGCTAGCGGGAGCCAGGGAGCGAGGGTCGCCAGGGTGGGCAGGACGTCATGCACCGCGATCAGCTCGGACCGGCGCCCCGGGGGCTGGCCAGGGACCTGCAGCACCAGGGGTATGCGGAGCTGCTCGGCCCACGCCGACCCGTGGAAGGGGACGCCGTGTTGTCCCAGGCCCTCTCCATGGTCCCCGGCCACGACCAGCGCTCGTCGATCACCTCCGGGCAGGGCAGCGACCCGGTCCAGCAGCCGGTCCATGGCCTCGTCCTGGAGTCGGATCTCCCGGGCGTAGGCCCGCTGAGCCTGCCCCACCGGCACCGGGGGCAGGCCCGGAGGTGACAACGCGGCTTCCATGTCCCGCTCCTGCCGCCAGCGCGCCAGGTCTGCTTCGGGCCAGAGCCCGGCGGGCCAGTCCGACGCGGGCTCGTAGGGCCAGTGGGCGTCGAAGAGATGCACCCAGAGCAACCACGGGCGGTCAGGGTCGACGTCGTCGTCCAGCCAGGCCACGGCACGAGTGACGGTCTCCTCGGCTGCCCGAGCAGCGGACTCGGTCTCGTCGTACACGTCGAACCCGGCAGCCAGGCCGGTGTGCCGGGCGAGAGGAACGGCGCTGACGAACGCCGCGGTCTGGAAGCCCTCCCCCCGGACGACCTCGGCGAGGGTCGTCACGCTGGCGCCCAGCGGGTCGTGGTCCCGGGTGCCCACCAGGTTGGAGAGCACCCGGTGTGACAGGGGATGAGTGGCCGTGAACAGCGAGACATGGCTCGGCAAGGTGATCGACAGGGGTGCGTATGCACGCTCGTACAGCAGGCTTCGCTCGGCCAGCGCCGTGAAGGCCGGACCGGTCTCCACCCCAAAGCCGTAGACCGCGAGATGATCCGCCCGCAGGGTGTCCAGGGTCACGATCACCAGAGACGGTGGCGGCGGGTCCTGGCAGCCCGGGAGCAAGCTGGTCTCGGCCAGGACCAGCAGGAGCCCCAGGCGGGCTGTCGTCGTTGCCATCCAGACCCTCTCCGGATCGGGATGCTACCTTCCACGGGCAAGGAGGTGTGGTGATCCCGGCCCGCTGGACGCCGTCTGTTGCGACCGCCACCCTGTGCCTCTCCTTGGCCTGCTCCGGCACCGCCCATGCCGCGTGTCCCGCCACGTTTCGCTCGGTCATGGCCGAGGCGGAGACTGCCCTGGTGGCCTTCGAGCAGGGCGAAGTCGCCGCCTTCACGGCCTCTCAGTCCAGGCTGATGGGCGAGCTGGTGTGTATCGAGTCCCTGCTGGAGTCGGATGAGCTCGTCCAGATCCATCTCGTGACGGCGATCGGGGGCTGGCTCCGAGACGACCTGGTGCTCGCCCAGACCGCCATCGTGTCCATTCGGGCCCTGGACCCGGACTTCGACCTGCGGCTCGCCTTGGCCGTGTCCGACACGGATCTGGTCACGCTCGCCGAGGCCGCGGCAGCACCGGGCGAGAGCGGGCCACGGGTGGCGCTACCGGTGGTGCCCTGGAGCACCTGGCGGATCGAAGCCAAGGAAGGCGCCACCGACGCGCCAGAGGGTCGGCCGGTCCTGGCCCAGCTGGTGGACACCCGGTCCGGCCAGGTCCGCACCTGGTACCTCCAGGCTGGCGGGGTGCCGCCCGCTGTCCGGGGCAGGTCCGAGAGCACAGCCCTTCGGGGCGCCCTGGCCGTGGGTCCGGCCGAGTCCGAGCTGGCACTGACCGCCGAGACTCCCTCGGAGATCCTGGCCGCACCCGTGGTCTTCGTGGGCGGGGGCCTGCGGACCTTTGCACCTGCGTCTGGTGTCGCGTTGCCCTCGGCCGGTGGACCCGGCGTCGAGGTGGCCGGCGGGCTCGTGCTGGGACGTGGCTGGCTCGCAGTGGGCGCGGAGCTGGGGTACGCGGAGCTCCGGGCCCGGCGAGAAGGTGTGGCGGAGACCCTCGAAGGCAGTGAGCTGTTCCCCGGCGATCTCATGCGCTGGGGACGGGCGGCTGTCCTGGGGTGCGTGAGGCTCGGCGACACCGAGGGGTGCGCCGGACCGGAGGCCCGGGTCGGGGTCGTCCAGGTGAGCGATGCGGACGCCGGACCCGGTCAAGACAGCCTGTTCAATTCGGACGGGCCTGCGCTGGGGATCGGCGGGGTCGGACGTCTCACCTGGTGGCCCGACTGGATGACCCTGCCCGTGGACTTCGGTCTGTCCTTGGCCCTCGGGGGGATCTGGGACGGTGTGCTGGGCCACAGCTGGGCCACGGGCTCGGTCGCGCTTCGGCGGGGGGCCCGATGAGCGGCGCCCGGTTCTCAGCAGCCTTCGTGGCGGCCCTCATCGGGGTGGGCTGCACCACCTATGCGCCCGTGGATGTGGACGGGGACGGCCTGACGGCGAGTCAAGGTGACTGCGACGACGCCGCAGCAGCAGCCTTCCCGGGCAACGAGGAGATCTGGTACGACGGCATCGACGGCGACTGCGACGGGTGGAGCGACCACGACGCCGACCGGGACGGTCACGACACGGTCGAGGCCGGCGGTGGCGACTGCGATGACACCCGAGCCGACATCGCGCCGGGCCTGTCCGAGCACTGCGACGACCCCCAGACCGATCGCGACTGTGACGGGATTCCGGGCGGCGAAGAAGACGGTGCGATCGGCGCCGTCCCCCTCTACGAGGACGTTGACCAGGACGGACACGGCGCGGGCGAAGTGCGCTGGCTCTGCGAGGCCTCATCCCTATGGACCGCCAGCCTGGCCGACGACTGCGACGACGCGGCGCCTTCGGTCTACCCGCAGGCGCCCGAGCTCTGCGACGGCCTGGTCAACGACTGCGATGCGACCGCGCTGCCCGAAGTCGAGCAGGATGGCGATGGCGACAGCTTCGTGGCCTGCGACGTGGACCCGGGCGGCTGGGCCGGCGATGTCATCGCCGGCGGCGGCGACTGTGATGACGACGACGCTGCGGTCTATCCGGGCGCCGAGGAGCTCTGTGACGGACAGGTCAACGACTGCCTGAGCGGAGTCCTGCCCGATGACGAGTCCGACAGCGACGGCGACGGCTACGTGGTGTGCGAGTACGACGCGGCCACCTGGGTCGGCGCCGACTCGGTGGAGGGCGGCGCCGACTGCGACGACGACGACGGGGACATCTCGCCGGTGGCCCAGGAGACCTGCGACGGCGCGGACGACGAAGACTGCGACGGGACCGTCGACGAGTCCGACGCCGTCGACGTCTCGACCTGGTACCGGGATCGAGACGGGGATGGCTTCGGCGACGCCGCAGAGACCGCGGTCGCCTGTGAGGCGCCGAGCACCCACGTGGCCTTGGGCACGGACTGCGACGACAGCGATGCGACGGTCTCTCCGAGTGGCCTCGAGGTCTGCGACGGGACCGTCGACCAGGACTGCGATGGACAGGTGGACGAGGCCGGGGCGGCTGACGCGGAGACCTGGTACGACGACGATGACAACGACGGCTTTGGGGATGCCGGCGACAGCCAGACGGCCTGCGAGGCCCCGGACGGCCATGTCTCGGACGCCACGGACTGCGACGACACCGACGCGATGGTCTCACCGGATGGCGTGGAGACCTGTGATGGCGTCCTGGACGAGGACTGTGACAGTCAGGTCGACGAGGCCGATGCGGTCGGCACGTCCACGTTCTACAGCGACGGCGACGGCGACGGCTACGGAGCGCCCGACGACAGCACAGAGGCCTGCGAGGCCCCGAGCGGGTACACCTCGGATGGCAGCGACTGCGACGACGCCGATGGCGGGGTCTTTCCCGGCGCCGCCGAGGTCTGCGACGGTGCCGTCGACGAGGACTGCGACAGCTCGGTCGACGAGGACGGCGCGGTGGACGCGGCGACTTGGTACGCCGACGATGACGGCGACGGCTACGGGGACGCCACAGACACCCAGATCAGCTGCGAGGCCCCTGCCGACCACGTGACTCTGTCGACGGACTGCGACGACAGCGACGCCTCCGTGAGCCCGGACGACCCGGAGGTCTGCGACGGGACGGTCGACGAGGACTGTGACGGCCAGGTCGACGAGAGCGACGCCACTGGCACGTCGACCTGGTACCACGACGGCGATGGCGATGGCTACGGCGACCCGGCGGTCAGCTCCGAGGCGTGCTCGGCGCCCACGGACTACGTCGACAACGACCAGGACTGCGACGACAGCCTGTCCGGCTACGCCACGACCTGTCCCTGGGTCTCCGTGGCGGCTGGGACGGACCACACCTGTGGTCTGCGCAGCGACGGCTCGGTCGAGTGTTGGGGCTCCGACGCCGACGGCCAGGCCACCGCACCGGCGGGCACCTTCCTGTCCCTCTCCGCGGGAGCAACCCACACCTGCGGCGTGCAGACCGACGCGACCGTCTCCTGCTGGGGCGGCGGGGACCCGGTCTATGGGAGTGGTGCGGCCAGCCCACCGGGGGGGACCTTCGACGCGGTGACTGCGGGCGGTGATCACTCCTGCGGCGTCGAGTCGTCAGGCTCACTGGCTTGCTGGGGCTCAGATGGCTCCGGACAGGCCACGCCGCCGACCGGGACCTTTGCGGCGGTCGCTGGCGGAGGGGAGCACAGCTGTGCCGTAGATGCTGCGGGCACGGTCACCTGCTTCGGCTCGGACGCCGACGGCCAGTCCAGCCCACCCAGCTCGGCGTTTTCGGTCATCGCCGCCGGCTGGGCCCACAACTGCGGCGTGCTGGCCACAGGCTCCCTGAGTTGCTGGGGCGGGGGGGATCCGGTCTACAACAGCGGCCTGGCCTCGCCACCGGCGGGCACCTACGACGCGGTGACAGCGGGCCAGGACCACTCCTGCGCCATCGACAACACCGCCTTGGTGAGCTGTTGGGGGTCAGACAGCGATGGCCAGTCCACGCCGCCGGGTGACGCCTTTGTCCAGATCAGCGCCGGCGATGCCCACACCTGTGGCGTCACCACCGCCGGCGACGCGACCTGCTGGGGGGCCGACGGCTCGGGTCAGTCCACCCCGCCCTGATCCAGACGGCCTGCGGCCTCGGCCACCTGTGCTGCAAACCGGGTCCGGACCGCGTCTGTCAAGGCGTGGCCTTGACGCGGCAGGACGTGGAGCTCGACCCCGTGCCCCGCCGCGCGGAACCGTCGGGCAGTGTCTTCGGCCCTCGCGAGCGGGACGACGCTGTCCGCTGACCCGTGGACCAGGTCCACGAAGGTCGGCTGGGCACAGGTCGGTTGCGGTGTGAACACGGCCTGCTCGGGCAGCGCACCGGCGAAGACCACAGCTCGCTCGAACAAGCACGGTCGCTGAGCGATGAGGGCCAGCAGGACCGCACCCCCCTGGGAGGTCCCGGTCCCCAGGAGAGGGCGTCCTGGGCGGTCATCGATGGCGTCCCCGACCAGGCTGGATGCCCGGTCGAGCCACAGGGGGGAGAGGCGTCCACGGGGCCTGGGGAACCAACCCCAACCCTCGCCGGACGGGACCCTCCCTTGGGGGCACAGCCAGGCCAGCGACGGCTCAGCTGCTGCTGCGGAAGCGCAGGTCCGCGCAGCGGTTCCCCCCAGTGGATGAAGCCCAATCGCCAGCGGTGCCTTCGGGTCCGAGTGACGTCCACCCTGGGCCGGGCCGAGCTCGGGGGCTGGCGCGTGATCGGGGTCTCGGACGAACAAGCTGACCGCCTCTGGGAACAGACGGGAGGTCTCGGGCCAGCGGTCCCACCGCCCGGCCTCCAGCCAGCCGTCCCCGGGTGTCCAGGTCCCGGTCCCTCGGTGGAGCACCAGTGCCGCATCAGCAGGGTCGACGCCCCAGAAGCGGTCCGGCAGGCTGTGGGTCCACCACCAGGACCGCGTCCTTCGAGGGTCCGGACGGACCCAGCAGGTCGGACAACCTCGATACTGGACCTGGGCCGTGGTCGACAGCTGGGTGAGCACCGCCAGCGGATCGGGCGGCGGACCAGGGCCGTCGTAGTCTCCCCAGACATCGAGCACCTGGACGTGGGGCGGGATCGCGGTGACCGCATCAAGTAGGTTCACCGCAGCCGTGTCAAAGGCGGCGGGCCGCCACAGCGCCAGCCAGAGGCCCAGACCGATTCCCCCCAGAGCACCTGCAGCGCTCGCGGACAGGACTCGGGCGACGGGCAGGATGAGCAGGGGGAGAACGGGCAAGGCATATCGGGCCACGTGTCCCGGATGGGTGGTCCGGACGAGCACCAGGAGCACCCCAAGGGCCGCCAACCAGCCCCACCAGAGCCGATCCCGGGGGCCACGGAACCAGGCCAGAGCGGCCACGAGGAGCAGGCCTGGCCCCAGGTGGAGCGCGAGCGCGAGCACCGCAGGCGCGTCGGCGGTGAGCGGGCGTCGCAGGCCATCGCGGGTCACCAGAGCCGCCAGGACCAGCACGGTCCCTCCTGCGAGGTAGACCCCCTTGCGAAATGCGCTGCGGTCCGGGGCGATGAACCGGGCCAGGGCGGGCCCGGCCAGGACGACGGGCACGGAGACCTTGACCAGGGCGAGGGGCAGCCAGGCCAGCGGCCCCAGGCGCTGCAGGATCAGCAGTCCCAGCGCAACGGCCGCCGCCGCCGACAGGTCGGCCGTCACCCAGCCCGCGTGGGCCCAGACCAAGGGCACGCCGAGCAGCAGGAGGGCAGCCTTGGGGCCTCCCAATCGCTCGAGTGCCCAGACCAGGCTGCAGGCCACGCCAGCAAGGAAGAGACCGTGGGGCAGGCCCAGGGCCAGCCAGCTGGCGAGCACTGCCCAGACCAGCGGCAGGTGGTGGCCGTCCGCACCCTCGTCGTGGCCCCAGGCCAGCGACGACCACTCGCCCAAGACGCTGAACAAGCCCTTGTCCTGGAACGCCAGCATGTACTCGGAATAGAGCACCGTGTCGGGCATGGCCTGCGGGATGCCCAGGGTGGGCACCACGCCCAGGACGCAGATCCCGACCACCCCGAGCCTGCGGCCCCACATCGCCAGGACCAAGCCGAGGCCCAAGGGAAGCCACAGGGCCCTGAGGTCCAGGTGCGCCGAGAGCGCCTCCCAGTGCCAGTGGGCCGTCTGGTCGAGCGAGGCCACCGGGAGCAGTAGCAGCCACAGGGTCCACCACAGCAGTGACCAGGCACAGCCTCGCACCAGTCGTGCCCCAAGCGTGCCGGTCGCCAAAGGCTCGCTCATGGGTCGAAGGACCTGGTCCATGGGGGTGGGGCGGGCATGTCCTGAGGCTACCGCCCGGCGTGTCGTGGGCCAGGTCGAGTCCTTGGGAGGGTTGGCGCTAGGAGCGCGCCCCCCTGGCGACGCTCAGAGGTCGAGCTCTTCTCTCAGCTCCCACAGGAGGTCTTCGGGGAGCGCAGTAGGCAAAAGCGCTCGCACCTCGGCCGCACGCCCGGCGTGGACAGCCTGTCGTGGGCTCTGGCCATTCAGCGCTGGAATCGGGTGGTTCAGCCAGTCCTGAGCCAGGTGCTGGTGGAATCCGTACTCAGCGTCCTGCTGGCTCCGGTCGTCAGCAGACGCCAGGCTCTGGTCCACTTGGACCGCCGGTCCATCGGGGTTGGAGTCGACCCTCTCGATCTCCAGCTCGTCCTCGACGACTGGCAGCGGCCCCCCGGTGCGCTCCAGCCAGTGTTGCCGGAGGACGTCGAGACGCTCGATGCTGTTGGTTTGGACGACAGCGACGCCGCCGTCGGGGCCCTCGCTGCTGAAGGAGGCCAGCGACAGCGGGCCGCCAAGCTGCGAGTCGTGGCGACCGATCCAGGTGGCGGTGTCGGAGTCGTGATGGACGATGTCCGCCCAAGGTTCGGTGGCATCGGCGAAGGCTGCCCACGGCAGCGTCAGGGTGGCGCGTACCAGAGCGAGATCGTGCCCATCACGGTTGACGAAGCGGGGACGGCGCTCGGCCTGTCTGGCAGCGGCCACCACTCCAGGGGCGAGCCGGCGCGTGTCCGCCGGGCTGAGGGCGTCTGCGTCAGGCCCTTTACCGAGCTCTTGCAGCCCCGCCAACATGGCCTGGACCGCGGCGATGCGGCCGGTCGGCGACAGCAGCAACGCGGTACCCTCGAGCTCATGGCGGCCGTCGATACAGACGATGAAGAACAGCCCCCACTGCCCCGGCGAGAGCATGAAGCTAGCCGAGTTCTCCCGCACCGAGAAGACGGCTCCAGTCACGACGTCCTCGAGGATCAGGTACTTCCCCTCGGCGACCGACAGCAGTTCGAAGACGCCGAACCACGCGGTTCGCCAGGCCTCGTAGAGCTGCCGCTCCCGGCGACTAGCCGGGGGGTTCGCCCGGGAGTGACGCTCGATCAGCGAAGGCTGCCCGTCCTGGTTGCCCGTGACAAGTGCGTAGGCCACACCTTCCATGAACAACCGATCGTCGGGCGAGTGCGGGCCGAGCCAGTGGCGGATGCTCTGCTCGAGCTCCTCAGGGTGGTGCTGTTCAGCCCAGCGGGCGGCCCGGTCTCGGAGTGCGTGCATGCGGAGGATGCGCTTGTGGCGTCTCGATGGTGGCACGGTGATATTTCCGTGGGAGGCAAGGTACACCCAGCTATTCCGGCCGCGATCGGGGCGGTAGCCCCCTGGCCCGCCCGACGGCGTTGGAAGCTGTGCCCGGCCAAGCCGCTTCGCGGAAACCCACCTCACCCTTCCGCTATGAGGACATGAAGAACAGGCTCACCCACCGCGATCAGCGCCAGCTGGTGCCACGAGCGCGCGGAGGAGAACACCTCCTGGGTGACGCGCGGGCGGTCACGGAACTGGATCAGCGATCACAGAGTCTTGTAGATCACATTGCTCGCGTCACAGGTCTCCTCCACCATGTCGCAGGGGCTGGAGATGTGGCTGGTGCCGGGCAGCCCCGTGTAGAAG
>CAZFLE010000020.1:38859-79188 GCA_964519895.1 uncultured Enterobacterales bacterium
CACCATGTCGCAGGGGCTGGAGATGTGGCTGGTGCCGGGCAGCCCCGTGTAGAAGCGCACGGTGGTGCCTGCACAGGCGCCGGAGACCCACACGCGGACCACGCCCCCGGCGGACCCGGTGACGGCCACGATGGTCGGGTCCTCGTCGCAGCCGGGGTAGACGTAGGCCGCGCCGGTCCAGCTGCCGGCGTCCTGGTCCGAGGGGGCGCCGATGATCAGGTCGTCGAGGCCGTCACCGTCGACGTCTCCCGCTCCGGCGACCGCTTGTCCGAAGTTGTCCCCTGCTGCGCCATCCGAGGCCCACACCCTGGACTCGCGGTCCGTGTCCAAGCCCTCCGGGCCGCCATGGTAGAGCAAGGCTCCACCCGTGCCGACGCCGTCTGCGTTGTCTTCGCTGTTGTCACCGACAACCACGTCCCCATAGCCATCGCCGTCCACGTCTCCGACCCCGGACACCGAGTAGCCAAACTGCTGGCTCAGGGTTGTGTTGGTTGCAGTGACCTTCTGTTCGGTGTCGATGTCGACGCCCGTTGCGCTTCCGTAGTACACGTACGCGGCGCCACCCCCCGTCGTGTGGGCGTGACGGTAGGCCCCGGCCACGATGTCGTCGTAGCCATCGCCGTCCAGGTCCCCGGCCCCGGCGACGGAGAACCCCAGGCGATCGTTGGTCGCGCCGTCCGAGGCGGTGAGCTTGTCCTCGCGGGTCAGGTCGATGCCAGAGGAACTCCCGTAGTAGGCGTAGAGCGAGCCCTCGTCGCTCCCGGCGATGTCATCGCTGTAGGCACCGACCACCACGTCGTCGTAGCCATCTCCGTCCAGGTCCCCGGCGGCCGCCACGGCGGCTCCGAAGCGATCCTGGGAGGCCCCGTCTGACGCCGTGAGCACGTCGTACCGTGTCGCATCGACGCCGGTGGCGCTCCCGTAGTGGATGAAGGCGGAGCCGTTGTTCGCGTCCAGCAGTTCTCCCACGATCAGGTCGTCGTAGCCGTCGTTGTCGAGGTCGCCGGCCCCGGAGACCGCCCAGCCGTAGTACTCCATCCAGTTCTCCGACGAGTCCACCAGCTGGGTCTCGGTGGTGACGTCGATGCCCGACGCGCTGCCGAAGTAGACATAGGCTGCGCCGCGGTCCTTGGAGTTGCTCGTGGACACACTCGAGCCCACGACCACGTCGTCGTAGCCATCTCCGTTCACGTCGCCGGCCGGAGAGACGGACCGGCCGAAGTTTGTGCCAGACGCCACGTCCGCACCGGTGAATTCCAGCTCTGTGCTCAGATCGATCCCGCTGGCACCGCCCAGGTAGACATAGACCGATCCGCCGTTGACTGCCGTGTCGGCGTCCAGGTAGCTCCCGACGATGACGTCGTCGTAGCCGTCTGCGTTCACGTCGCCTGCACTGGACACAGCCATGCCGAAGGCGGCCAGATTCCGTACGAGTTTCGCGAACAGTGCGTGATCCGCGCTCGCCCCCCCCCGAAGCGGTAGGGATTGTTCGACCCGCTGTAGGGAAAGTTCGAGGGGAGTATCCCGGCCCGAGGCGCGACCGTATGTGTGGATTGAGCGGCACCTGCCGCCGTTTACCACCACCCAGGGCAAAGCCATGACTCCTCGAAGTACTCTCGCGCCTCTCGGCGCCATCCTGTTCATGATCTGGGGGCCCAACGCCCGGGCCGGACAGGTCTGCTACACCGGCGCCGAACTCCTCGCAGACGCCAGCGTCTCCTTTCCGAGTCGGGCGCCCGCGCTGAGCGGATCCAGCCTCACCTTTGCGCCGGGCTCCGGCCAGGGGACCCTGGTCTCGATCCCGCTCTTCGCGGCGGGAGAGCTGCTCTCGGACGGTTACGCCACCATCGATGCGACCATCACGCGAACGCGGTTGCAGGCCGACGACGATCTGAACGTGGTGGTGACCGACGGCGCCGCCGCCGGTGGCGTGGCGGCCCAGGACAACTTCGGCGGCATCCTGATCGCCTATCAGCTCGATCACAGCAGCTATCCCTTCTACGACTTCGGGCCCGAGGTGTTCCTCACGTCGACCAGCGGCGTGGGCGCAGCCCTGCCGGCGGTGGGTGGGGCCACCGCGTACGACATGTCCGTCGGGCTGGACTGCGACGGAATGACGCTGGGGGGGACCTGGGGCACCGAGTCCGGCCAGCACGCCTTCAGCTTCCCCTACGACCGGACCGCAGGGCTGTCCCTGGACGTCGTCAGCGAAGCCGGTGACGAGGCCTACCAGATCGACCAGATCTGCCTGGACGTGACCACCGCCAACTACGCAGGCGCCTGTGCCGTCTGCACCGGGGGCGACTGTGACGGTGACGGCGTGCACGATGGCTCGGACAACTGTCCCGACACCGCAAATGGCGACCAGGCGGACACCGACGCCGACCTGCAGGGCGATGTCTGCGACAGCTGCCCGGCCGATGTCGGCAACGACGCCGACCAGGATGGCCTGTGCGAGTCCGACGACAACTGCCCGGCGATCGCCAACGCGTCCCAGATCGACAGCGATGGCGACGGGGCTGGCGATGCTTGCGACAGCGACGACGACGACGACGGCGTGGCGGACGGGGGCGACAACTGTCCCTACGACGCCAACGCCGACCAGGCCGATGCCGACGGCGACGGCGCGGGCGATGCGTGCGACAGCGACGTCGACGGCGACGGGGTGATCGACGTGGACGACCAGTGCCTGGGCACCGCCCTCGACGCTGCGGTGGACGACAGCGGCTGCTCGATCGCCGAGCTGTGCCCCTGTGAGCACCCCGCAGGCGGTGACCGGTGGAAGAACCATGGCGCCTACGTGTCCTGCGTGGCCCATGCCGGCGAGGACTTCGTCGACGCAGGGCTGATCTCCGAGGCCGACAAGGGCGACCTCCAGTCCGACGCCGGGGCCTCGACCTGTGGTCACAAGAACAAGTAGGAGAGGAGACTCGGCGGCCGCCGGCGCCCACTGGGCTCCGGCGGCCGATCAGTCCATCAGGCCCATGCGATGGGCATAGACCAGGATCTCGCCGACGCTGCCGACCCCGAGCTTGGTCTTGATGCGGGCGACGTAGGTGCTGATGGTGTTGACCTTCAGGTCCAGTTCGTAGGAGGTCTCCGACACGGTCTTGCCGTGGATGAGCTGCATGAACACCTGGTACTCGCGGGTGGTGAGCTGCTCGTGGGGCGCACGGGACAGGCCGTCGGTCCGGCTCGAGGCCTGTGCTCGCAGGGACTCCGTGATGTAGGTGCCGCCCGAGGCCACCGCGCGGATGGCCTGGACGAGCTCGTAGGCATCGGCGTTCTTGTCGATGTAGGCCCCGGCCCCGAGCTCGATGAGGTGCAGGGCCAGGCGATCGGCCGGGTACATCGTGAGGACCACGACGCGCACAGGGATGCCTGTGGCGGTGAGCCGGCGCAGCACCTCGGTGCCGCTGACTTTGGGCAGGGACAGGTCGAGCACCAGGATGTCGATCGGCAGAGCGGCCAGGACATCGAGCGCGGCCTGACCATCGGAGGCCTCTGCTGCGACCTCGATGCCCGGCTCGGTCTCCAGGATTCTTCGGATCCCGTCGCGGAACATCGCGTGGTCGTCGGCCAGCAGGACACGGATCAGCAGACACCTCCCTGGGAGCCGGTGACCCGGGAAATTAGTCGGACCCCGACGGCGCGGCATGTAGGGATACTTCGACCGCCGTGGCGATGCCCAGCACGTTGCGGTACACGATCCGAGCCGAAGCGCTGGAGTCGCACCCCCAGGTGACCACCCGCAGACCATGGCAGCTCGCCTACCCGGCGGGTGAGGCACCCCAAGAGTGGACGGCCGACGAGAAGCAGGCCCTTCGGGCGCATGAACGCCAGCGACTCGCTCGCTCTACGGTCATGCTGATGTCCCTGGCCCTGGGGGCCGGGGTGATGTGGCTGCCCCTGACGCGACTGCTGTCCGGGGCGGTGTCGGGCCTGGCGCTCGCCGTGACAGCTGCGATGGTCCTCCCGGCCCTGGTGCGCGGACTGCCCCTGGGCCGGGGCCTGGTCGACGACCATCCACTGCCGTTCTGCGCACTGGCCGGCGCCAGCCTGGTGTTCGCGGTCGGCTGGGCCCTCGGCCGCAGTGTCGGTCCCTTCGCATTTGGCTTCATCTATGCGCTGCCGCCGCTGACGATCGCCTTGGCGCTGACCACCCGGGCACGCATCGCTGTCACGCTGGGCGTGGCCGCGGTGGGGTGGAGCGCTTTTGTCCTGGCGACGCCGGCCGTGCGCGAAGCGAACCTGTTCCTCGCGACCTCGTCCTTTCTGCTCTTCTGTGCACTGTTCGGGATCGCGATGGGCCACATTGCCTACCGCATTGCAGCCGTACACTTCATCCGCCGGTTCCGCATCGGCGTCCAGCAGGCGGAGCTCCAGTCGCTGACCGAGCAGCTCGACGCACGCTCACTGCGACACGACCAGGAACTGCGCATCCTCGCCAACTACCTGGACGGACTCAACGAGACCGAAGCGGCCTGGATGTCCACCGAGCTACGCGACCACCTGGGCCCGGAATTCGACTTGCTCGATGGGGCCCTGGAGCGGGCTCGGTGGAGGCTGTACGGGAACCGGGACCTGGCCCGCGCCGCGCTGGAGGAGTGCGAGACGCTCTCCCGCAGGACGCGCAGGGCGTTTCGTCGCCTGCTGGAGCAGCTCCATCCCCGAATGCTCGAGCACCTGGGACTGGAGACCGCCCTGGGCTGGCTGGTCGGCGAAGCAGCGCTCTCCGGGGCCCTGGCGATCTCGATCTCGACGGAGCTCCCAGACGAGCTGCCTCCGTCCGTGTCGGCGGCGGCCTATGCCGTGGTGCTGGATGCTCTGCAGGTTGTCGCGGGTCGCGCCGCCACCACAGCCGAAGTGACTCTGTCCTGGTCAGAAGCCGGCGTCTCGATCGCCATCCACGACGACGCTGAGCCGCTGGCCGGCGACGTGCCGCCGCTGCTGTTGGCGATTCGAGAGAGGGCCACGTCGCTCGGCGGGCGCGCAGCGTGGAGCGACCGGCAACCAGGCTTGGCGCTCGGCGTTGTCCTCCCAGTGGGCACCCCATGACCCCCTCGCCGGGCGCTGTGGCGTACCTGGATCAGCTGATGGCAGACAACGTCAAGGCGGTCTCGGCGGTCTTTGCCTTCTGTCTGATCGCCTGGTGGCCGCTCGACCTGGTCCTCTTCCATCCAGAGGCCGTCCAGGCTCTGGCCCTGTTCCGGAGTGCGGCGCTGGTGTGTTGCCTGGTTCCCTTGCTATTGCCGCGGGTCAGTCGGGCCGACGTGCTGCAGTCCGGCGTGGCTGGCCTGACCCTCGCGGTGTTCGCGGGGGGCTGTGCCCTCACCACCTTCGGCCCGCTCTCGGATGGTGCCGTGTTGTGGGGGGTCGCGCCGGCATTCTTCCTGGTGCCCGCGCTCGTCGAGATGCGCAGAAGGGTCCTGTGCACCGGCGTGCTCCTGCTGGCCGGGCCGGCGGGCATGCTGACAGCCCGGCCCGAGGCGTGGGGGGCGCCGGAGCTCTGGTGGATGATCGCCTATTCACTCGTCTCGGCGGCGCTCTACTGCCTGATCGGCGACCAGGTCTACCAGCTCATGTTGGAGCACTACGAGCAGGGCCGGAAGCTGGCACGCCAGCAGGTCCAGCTGGGGGAGCTTCGCGGGCGTCTGGCTCGGGCGGTAGAGGGCAAGTCCGTGAAGCTCCGCGACCTGGCCGAGCACCTGCGAGAGCGCCGGGACTTCCAGCGCGGCTGGATGGCCGAGCGCGTACACGACCACCTGGGCCAGGAGCTCGCTGCAGTGGCCTACTCGTTGGAGTACGCCGGCCGGGTGCTGGACTCGGACATCGAAGAGTCCGTGCTGGCGCTGGACCGGTCACGGATGCTGCTGGGCCGGGCGAGGCACGCCGGCGAGGACATCCTGCAGGGACTCAACAGCCCGGTGCTGGACGGCCCTGTTGCGCTGCACCGCGCCGTCAGCTCGCTGGTCGGCCGAACGGTTCCCGCCGGGGCCCTGGAGATCGAGCTGTCGGTCCAGGACTTCAGCCCGCCCCTGACCCGAGAGACCGGGGTGGCGGTCTACCGGGTCATCCAGGAGGCCCTGTCCAACATCCTGAGGCACGCCCGGGCGACCCGGGCTCACATCGAGGTCCGGCGAAGGGCAGCGGAGGTCGAGGTCATCGTGAGCGACGACGGCGTCGGGCTCTCCAGCCCAGGCGAGCCCGAGTCCACCGGCGACGCCGGCATCGGCCTGGTGGGCATGGCAGAGCGGGTCACCGCGCTCGGGGGGAAGATCAGCGTGAACGCGCCTGCCGACGGAGGAACACGGTTGACGGTCTGGCTCCCTAAGGGGTAGGGAAGAGACTGCGGGATGGGCTACTGAGGCCTGACAGAACAGGAAGAACGGTGTCTCTGCTCATTCTCTCCCTCGTCGCCTGCAGCGACGTCACGGTCTCTTCGGTCGACGACCCGCCCCAGGTCGCGATCCTGTCGCCCGTCAGCGGCTCCATCCACGAGCCGGGCGAGCCCTTCGACGTCTGCGCCCAGGTCACCGACGAAGACGGCCTGGACGGGCTGGAGCTGCTCTTCTCCAGCAACATCGACGGTCCGGTCTGGAGCGGAGAGTTCGGCTGGGAGCCCTGTGACTCGGGCAACCTGGCCTTCACGGTGGCCCTGACCGAGGCCGACCACGAGCTCCAGCTCACGGCCATGGACGCCCGAGGCCAGGTCGGTCAGGCCTCGATCACGGCACTGGTCAGTAGCAACACACCGCCCTGGTGCGAGCTCACGGCACCGGGGGACGGCGACGTGGTACTGGCCGGGGAGAGCATTCCCCTGGCAGGCACCGTCGGCGACACCGAGGTGGACGCGTCGGAGCTGTCGGTGGCCCTGTCCAGCAGCGTCGAAGGCGTGCTGTGGTCCGGCGCTCCGACGTCCGACGGAGACGTCGCCGTCACCTGGGTGCCCGTCGAAGCCGGACTGCAGACCCTGGCGCTGGAGGTCCAGGACCCCCGCGGCCTGCTGGAGCGCTGCACCGTCGACGTGACCGTCGACGCCTGCGTAGACGTGGACGCAGACGGCTACACCACGTGCGACGAGGACTGCGACGACGACGACGACGAGGTCTTCCCCGGCGCGGAAGAGCAGGGCAACGGCGTCGACGACGACTGCGACGACGAGACCGACGAGGGCACCAACCTGGGCGACGACGACGGCGACGGCTTCACCGAGGTCGACGGCGACTGTGACGACGACGACGCCAGCGTCCACCCCGACGCCACGGAGATCCCCTATGACGGGATCGACCAGGACTGCGACGGCGAGGACGCGGTCGACGTGGACGGCGACGGCTACGCCGCCAGCGAGACCGGCGGCGACGACTGCGACGACAGCGACGCGAGCATCAACCCGGGCGTGTCGGAGACCTGGTACGACGGCGTGGACAGCGACTGCGACGGCCTGTCCGACAACGACGCCGACACCGATGGCCACGACAGCGACGCCCACGGCGGCGACGACTGCGACGACACCGACGCCGCGGTGAACCCGGACGCGACGGAGACCTGGTACGACGGGGTCGACGCCGACTGCGCCGGCGACAGCGACCTGGACGCCGACGCCGACTCCCACGACAGCGATGCCCACGGGGGCGATGACTGCGACGACACCGACCCCAGCGTGAACCCCAGCGCCACTGAGACCTGGTACGACGGCGTCGACGGCGACTGCGACGGCGCCAACGACTACGACGCCGACAGCGACACCTACCTGACCGACGCCCACGGCGGTTCGGACTGCGACGACACCGACGCGTCGGTGAATCCCGGCGCCAGCGAGACCTGGTACGACGGGGTCGACAGCGACTGCGACGGGGCCAGCGATCTCGACGCCGACACCGACGGCTACGACAGCGACACCCATGGCGGCGACGACTGCGACGACACAGACGCAGGCATCAACCCCGGCGAGACCGAGATCTGGTACGACGGGGTCGATCAGGACTGCGACGGCACCGACGAGATCGACGCCGACGGCGACGGCTACGAGCCGGTGTCCGCTGGGGGCGACGACTGCGACGACACCGACGCGTCGGTGTACCCGGGAGCGAGCGAGACCTGGTACGACGGCGTGGACAGCGACTGCGACGGCGCAAACGACTACGACGCCGACAGCGACACCTACGTCTCCGACGCGCACGGCGGCAGCGACTGCGACGACGCCGACGCCACCGTGAACCCCGGCGCCAGCGAGGCCTGGTACGACGGGGTCGACGCCGACTGCGACGGCCTGTCCGACAACGACGCCGACACCGACGGACACGACAGCGACGCCCACGGCGGCGACGACTGCGACGACACCGACGCCAGCGTGCACCCGTCGGCCACCGAGACCTGGTACGACGGGGTCGACGCCGACTGCGACGGCCTGTCGGACAACGACGCCGATCTCGACGGCCACGACGCCGACAGCCAGGGGGGCGACGACTGCGACGACACCGACGCCTCGGTGAGCCCCAGTGCCACCGAGACCTGGTACGACGGGGTCGACACCGACTGCGACGGCCTGTCAGACGACGACGCGGATCTCGACGGCTACGACGCCGACAGCGAAGGCGGCGACGACTGCGACGACACCGACGCCACGGTGAACCCGAGCGCCACGGAGACCTGGTACGACGGGCTGGACAGCGACTGCGACGACAACAGCGACTACGACGCCGACGCCGACGGCTGGGACAGCGACGCCTACAGCGGGCTGGACTGCGACGACACCGACCCCGCCGTGAGCCCGGGCGCCACCGAGACCTGGTACGACGGGGTCGACGGCGACTGTGACGGCGCCAGCGACTACGACGCCGACACCGACGGCCACGACCACGACGGCCACGGCGGCGACGACTGCGACGACACCGATGCCTCGGTGAGCCCTTCCGTCGGCGAGACCTGGTACGACGGCGTGGACGCCGACTGTGCGGGGGACAGCGACTACGACGCCGACGCCGACGGCCACGACAGCGACAGCCACGGCGGCGACGACTGCGACGACACCGACACGTCGGTCTCCCCCAGCGCCAGCGAGACCTGGTACGACGGCGTCGACGCCGACTGCGACGGCGCCAACGACTACGACGCAGACAGCGACAGCTACCTGGCCGACGCCCACGGCGGCTCGGACTGCGACGACGCCGACGCCTCGGTGAACCCGGGCGCCAGCGACAGCTGGTACGACGGCGTGGACAGCGACTGCGACGGGGCCAGCGACTACGACGCCGACGCCGACGGCCACGACCACGACAGCCACGGCGGCGACGACTGCGACGACAACGACGCCACGATCAGCCCGTCGGACCCCGAGACCTGGTATGACGGCGTCGACGGGGACTGCGACGGGGCCAGCGACTACGACGCCGATGCCGACGGCTACGACCACGACAGCTACAGCGGCACCGACTGCGACGACACCGACGCCACGGTCAGCCCAGGGGCGACGGAGCTCCGGGACGGCCAGGACAACGACTGCAACGACGCCTGCGACGAAGGCCTCATCGGCGCAGGCGACCTCATCGTCACGGAGGTCATGAAGGACCCCTCCAAGGTCAGCGACAGCCTGGGAGAGTGGTTCGAGGTCACCAACACGACGGCCACCGACATCCTGATGTGCGCGGACTGGGCCTTCGAAGACGACGACACCGACGCCTTCTCGCTACCAGGCGGCCAGACGGTCTACGTGCCCGCGGGCGGCAGCGCAGTCCTGGCCCGGGACGACGACACAGCCAGCAATGGCGGCGTGACCGTGGACTACGCGTTCGCGAGCGGCATGCAGCTGGCCAACGGCGCCGACGAGCTGGTGCTCCTCCACGGCACTTCGACCATCGACCACATCGCTTGGGACGACGGCGTGAGCTGGCCCGACACGAGCGGCGCCAGCCTGAGCCTGAGCCCCACCGCCACCAACGACACGGACAACGACGACGGCGCCAACTGGTGCTCGGCCACCAGCACTTACGGCGACGGGGACAAGGGCACGCCTGGAGATCCCAACGACGGCTGCTGAGCCTGGAACAGCACTACACTGGGAGCCCCGAACCCCAGGTGCTTCCATGCCTCTGCCCCTCTCCTACGCGGCGTGGCTCCCGCTGATCGCCCTGACAACAGCCTGCACCGGGGACACCACCACAGCGACCGGGGACTCCGGCGCGACCCAGGTCACCACGCCGAGCCTGTCCTACCTGGACGCCGACCTGGACATGGTGGTCGTGCGGGCCGGCACGTTCTGGATGGGCAGCCCGGAAGACGAGGTCGGGAGAGAAGAAGACGCCGCCGGTTTCCTGCCCGACGAGACCCACCACCAGGTCACCCTGACCCGGGACTTCGCCATCGGGGCCACCGAGGTCACCCAGGCCCTTTTCGAGCAGACCGTCGGCTACAACCCCAGCTCCCACGGCGCCTGTGGCGCGGACTGCGGGGTCGACGGTGCGAGCTGGCATCGGGCCGCGGCCTTTGTCAATGCCTGGTCCCAAGCCGCCGGGCTCGAAGACTGCTACACCTGCGACGGCGAGGGCTCCAACGTCTCTTGCGAAGCCGCGGGCAACCCCTACGAGTGCACCGGCTACCGCATCCCGACGGAGGCGGAGTGGGAGTACGCCGCCCGAGCCGGCACCCCATCGGCCTTTCCCAACGGCGGCAACCTGCTGGCCGAAGACACCCGCAATTGCAACGGCGAGCTGGCCCTGGACAACGGGGAGCTGCTCGACGACTTCGCCTGGTACTGCGGCAACGACCAGCACGACACCCAGCCGGTCGGCGTGCTGGCCCCCAATGCCTGGGGCCTCTACGACACCAGCGGCAACCTGTGGGAGTGGACCCACGACCTGTACGGCGACTACCCGTCGGACTCGGTGACCGATCCGCTGGGCGAGTTCGAGGGGGCGGACCCGGTCATGCGGGGCGGCTGCTGGGCGGACTTCCCAGGCGGGACCCGGTCGGCGTTCCGGCTCTGGGGCAAGCCCGACACCTACGACAGTGACGAGGTCGGCTTCCGGGTGGCGCGGACGCTATAGATCCAGACGCCCGACGAGGAGGTGCGACCGTGGCAGCCGGCTTCTGGGATTGGCTCACGGGCAAGGGCGACGAGGCCGAAGCGCCCACAGGGCCCACCCCGGCGGAGCAGGCCGCGACACTGGGCGCCGAGGCCCTGGACATCGCCGATCAGGGCCGCGTCGACGAGGCCCGGGAACTGCTCGAGCAGGCCTGCGTGCTGGACGAGGAGCACCCGCGCTACCCGGGCAACCTGGGCAACCTGCTTCGAGCCACCGGCGACCTGGACGGGGCCCTGGCGTGCTACGACCGGGTCGTGGCGCTGCGGCCGGACCTGGGCCGGGCCCACGTGCACCGGGCCACGACGCTCAACGGGCTGGGGCGACACGCCCTGGCACGGGATGCCGCCAGCCGGGCGCTGACGCTGCTGACCCAGGACCCCGATGCCCTCTATCAGCGGGCCACGGCCCACCGCCGGCTGGCCAATGCCGACCTGGCCCTGGCCGACCTGGAGCAGGGGCTGGCCGCGCGACCGGCCGATTGCAGGTTCATCCTGGCGACCGCCGCGGTGCACAAGGACCAGGGCCGGCTGGTCGCGGCCCAGGCGCTGCTCGAAGCGGGTCTCGAAGCGCACCCCCAGGACGCCGACATGGCCAACAACCTGGGCACCACCCGCCTGGCCGCCGAAGACGTGAACGGTGCGCTGGCGGCGTTCCGCCAGTCCATCGCCCTCGTGCCCACCCACGCCGCAGCCTTGCAGAACCTGGTCGGCACCCTGGTGGAGCGCAAGGACGGGGAAGGCGGGACCGCCCACGCCCGGGCCCTGGTGGCCCTGGGCCGACCGGGCTTCGCCGATCGGCTCCTGCTGGCCAATGTGCAGCACGCCGAGGGCCAGACCGACGACGCCATCGACACCCTACGGCACCTGCTGGTGGAGCTGCCGGGCTGCGGCGAGGCCTGGACCAACCTGGGCGTCTTCCAGCTCGCCAGACACGACCACCGAGAAGCCCTGGCGGCCTTCCAGCAGTCCGCAAGGTGCCTGGTCGACCACAGTCGGCCTCTCGAGCAAGCCATGACCCTGCCGGCGCACCGGCTGAAGCACGACCTGGATCAGCTCGACTACCTGGCAGCCCGCGGACCCCTCTCGGCGCCTCTGGAGACCCTGCGGTCCAACCTGGCGGATCTGGTGCCCGGCCTGCCCGATGGGGCCGCCGAGGTCACCCTGACCCCGAACGAGCTGGCCCCGATCCGCGGGACCTTCAACCGCATCCTGCACGAGCACCCGGCCCCGCGGCTGGCCGGGCCAGCGCTGGGCACCAGTCCCAGCTGGGACGGCGCCGAAGAGACCTACCTGACCCAGCAGCAGCGCATGGTGGTGATCGACGAATTCTTGTCGCCAGAGGCCCTGGAGAGCCTGCGGGAGTTCTGCCGAGCATCGACCATCTGGAAGGTGAACTTCGCCAGCGGGTACGTGGGCGCGACCCTGCGCGAGGGCTTCGCGTCGCCCCTGCTCTTCCAGATCGCCGAGGAGCTGGGCGAGCGGCTCCCGCGCATCATGGAAGGCCACGCCCTGCAACAGAGCTGGGCCTTCAAGTGCGACAGCAACCTGGACGGCGTGAGTCTGCACGCGGACTTCGCCGCGGTGAACCTGAATTTCTGGATCACGGAAGACGACGCCAACCTGGACCCGGAGCACGGCGGTCTCATCGTGTGGGATGCACCGTCGCCGGTCGACTGGTCGTTCCAGGACTACAACGTCAACCACCCCAAGATGCGCGCCTTCCTGGACCAGGCCGGCGCCGGCAGCGTGTCGGTGCCCTACCGCTGCAACCGGGCGTTGCTCTTCGACTCCACCTATTTCCACGAGACGGACACGGTCCAGTTTCGCCGGGACTACCAGAGGCGACGGATCAACGTCACGATGCTCTTCGGGCGACGGCTCCGTCGGAACTGATCTGGCAGGTCCCCGGGCTCACTCAGTCAGCACGGGCTCCAGCGCCTTGATGCCCAGGTCCTGGCCACCGAATTCGAACTTGATCGGCAGGTCCACCACGGTGTCGTCCACCCGATACTGGATCACCAGGGTGACCTCGAACTCGGGCGGCCTCATGCCGGTCTTCAGGCGACTGCGGCAGGCCCACACACAGGGCATGATCTCGTAGCCGTTGGCCCCGTAGCCGGTGCAGTTCGTGCTGAGCTGGCCCAGGCTGCTCTTCATGGCGGCTTCGCCGTCGTTCGCCAGGACGTCCAACAGGTCGGCCCAGACCTGGTCGATCACGTCCGGATCCGACGTCTCGGCCTCCAGCTCGTCGATGCTCCAGTCCAGGTTCGGACCGGGCACGCTCTCGGCCATCCACAGGATGGCGGTCCACATCCAGCCGGCGCTGTTGTCGGCGGCGAGCTCCTCGACGGTGGGGGTGTCGTTGCCGCCCTTGCCGCCAGCGAGGGCGGGGGAGCTGAGCAGCGCGATCAGGGGCAGGAGCGCGGAGGGGGACATGGCAGACCTCGGTTCAGGGGGGTGTCGTCAAGGTAGGCGTCGGTCCCCGGGCCGGCGGTCACAGGTCGTTCACAGCTCGCTGTGATCGGCGGGGTGCTATGTCAGCGCCGTGCTGGCCACCCTCCTCCTGCTCGCCTGCAGCCCGACGCCGATGCCCGAAGCGGCGCCTCGACCCATCCAGCTCGCGTCGGCGGGCTCGCCGGGCCCCCTGCTGTCGATGGTCGCCGACGGGGCCGCCGAGGCCGACCTGGCTGCACACCTGCAGGTGCCCCTGGTGCGCTGGCAGAACGGCAAGGCGCTGCCGGCCTGGGCCACCCACTGGTCGTGGGCCGACGAAGGCCTGGCCGTGACCTTCACCCTGCGCACGGACCTGCGCTGGTCCGACGGCACGCCCCTGACGCCCGCCGATCTGGTCACGGCCTGGGCCCTGACCCGCCATGCCGACGTGGCCAGCCGCCTGCGCCCCTATGCCCAGGAGCTCACCCCGGACAGCCCCGTGGTCCTGGGGCCTGACCAGGTCCGGTTCTCCTATGGCCAGCCCGGCTTGCCGGAGCGCAGGCTGTGGGCCCTGGCCCAGGTCCTCCCGGCGCCACAGCACCGCCTGGCCGACGCCGACCCGGCCACCTTGCGCGGGCACCCCGAAGCCCGTGCGCCCCTGTCCAGCGGACCCTACCTGTTGGACGAGCAGGACCCGGGCGCGACCTACCGACTCCGCCCGAACCCCATGTGGCCCGAGCCGTCCGCCAACGACGGCGTGCTGTTCCGAATCCTGCCGGACCGGGCGTCCCAGCGCATCGCCTTCGAGCGCGGCGAGCTGGACCTGTTGGCGTCGCTGCGCACGCACGAGGCGGAGTCCCTGGCCAATCTCGCGGGCGTGCGGCTGGTGGACCGCGGCCACGTGGGCCTGCAGGTGGTCGCGTGGAACCTGGAGGACCCAGTGCTCGGCGCTCTGGTGGTGCGGCAGGCGCTGGCCCTGGCCGTGGACCTGGACGCGCTGTGCGAGGGAGTCGGCACCCGGGCTGCGGGCCTGGTGTCTCCGGACCTGGCGGACTTTCGCAGCGACCACCCGCGCACCGCAAACGACCCAGACGAGGCCAGGAGGCTGCTCGCGGCGGCGGGCTGGGCCGACCCCGACGGGGACGGCGTGCTGACCCAGGGCGACATGACGCTGGCCTTCACCTTGGAGTCCACCAGCAACAACCCCCTGCGCCGAGAGCAGGCGGTCCGTCTCCAGGCCGCGTGGGCTGCGATCGGCGCCCGGGTGTCCCTGGACTTCTCGGCAGGCAGCGCGCTCTTTCCCCGGGTGATGGCCCGGGAACACCAGGCCGCCCTGCTCGGCTTCGCCGTCGACCCCTTCCCGGAGCTCGACAACGTGGCCAGCGACAGCGCCGAGTCCGCCAACCGCTCCAACATCAGCGGCTACAGCCACCCCCAGGTCGACGCGGCCCTGGCTCGCTACCGCCAGGCGACCACCCTGGAAGAGGCCGCCCAGGCGGTGCGTCAGGTCGAGGCCCAGGTGATCGCGGATCAGCCCATGCTGCTGCTCTATTGGTCCGCCGACAGGATGGCCGTCCAGGGGTCCCTGGCCGGGGTCGTGACCGATCCGCTGGACCTCTACGCCGGCCTGGAACACTGGCGTCGGATGCCCGCGACCGGGTCGTCGTGGTAGCTCAAGGGAGTCCTCCCGAGCCGTGGCCCCATGTCCGAGCGCCTGCCGCCCCTGCGCACCATTCCGATCGCCGGCGGGGTCGTGGACCTGTCCCGGCGAGAGATCCGGCGGGGGGACCAGGCGTGGCGCCTGTCCCCGATCGAGCACGGCCTGCTGGCGTGGCTGGCGGCGCGTCCAGGAGAGCCCCAGGACGTCCAGACCCTGCTGACGCAGGTGTGGGGGTACCAGTCCGGCGTGAAGAGCCGGACCGTCGGCTCCACCGTGCACCGCCTGCGCCGCAAGCTCGAGCAGGACCCGGCGACACCACGGCACCTGGTGACAGTGCCGGGGGGCCGGTACTGCTTCGACCCTCTGCCCGAGACGTCGGCCCCTGCCCCGGTGGCGAGACCTCATGGCGACTTCCACGGCCGCGGCGCCCTGCTGGACCGGCTCTCCCAGGCCGTGCGCGGCGGCGCCCGGCTGGTGACGCTGCACGGCGCCGGCGGTATGGGCAAGACCCGGATGATCCAGGAGTGGTCCCGGCGGGTCGGCGACCGCTTCTACGATCGGCGCCCGATCTTCGTGGACTGGGCGGCCGCACGCACGCGCGCCCGGGCCGTCGAGGTGCTCGCCCAGGCCGTCGACCTGCAGTTGACCACCGAGACCGGGAGCGTCCAGGCCCTGGGCACCCACCTGGCGGGGCTGGGCCCCATCGCGGTGATCCTGGACAACTGCGAGCAGCTCGCGCCCGCCGCAGAGCTCGTGCAGGCCTGGCTGGACCAGGCCCCCCAGCTGACCCTGTTCACGACGTCCCGCAGACCGCTGGGGCTGACCGGAGAGCAGGTGCTCCCGGTCGAGGGCTTGGCACGAGAACCCGCGCGGGCCCTGCTCCTGGCCCGGGCGGCGCTCGTGCGCCCGGGGTGGGGCCGGACCGCGACCGACGAAGTCGATCGGCTCGCCGAGCGCCTGGACCGGCTGCCCCTGGCCCTGGAGCTGGCCGCAGCCCGGGCCCGCCTGCTCGACCCCGCCGGGCTGCTGGCCAGACTCGATCACCGGCTGACCCTGCTGCGGGGACCGGAGCGCACTGCCCGCCACAGCTCGCTGGCGGCGCTGTTGGACTGGTCCTGGGAGCTGCTGGACCCGGCCGCCCAGCGAGCCCTGTGCGCTTGTGGCGCCTTCGAAGGACCCTTCACCGTGGCCGACATCGAGGGCGTCACCGGGGACCCGGGGGTCGTGCTGGCCCTGGAGACCCTCCAGGATCACGCCCTGATCCGTCAGCGACCCCAGGGCGACCTGGCACTGCTGGAGACGGTGCGGGTGCACGCCCGGGCACGGGCCGCCGGGGCTGGCGAGTGGCCGGCGTGGGTGCACGCGCACGGACAACACGTGCTGGCCCGCTACCGGGTGGCCCAGGGCGCCAAGGGGGACGCCGATCGCGACCTGCCCGCCGTGCTCAGCCTGACCGCCGAGTTGCTGGCCGTGCGGGACCGGGCCTTGCCGGACGACCCGGAGACCGCGGCGCGGGCCACCCTGGCCCTGGGGCATCGCTACTGGGTCCTGGGACCCCTCGACACCCACCTGGCCCAGCTCGAGGACCTGCTGGCCCGACCGCTGCCGCCGGGCACCCGGCGCGAGGCCCAGGTGGCCAGCGCGGCGATCCTGTCTCGCCTGCATCGGACCCGCGACGCCGAGGCGTTGGCCGACCGGGCTCGGCGAGACGCCCAGGACGCCGGCGACGTGGACACCGAGGTCCGGGCGTGCATCCAGCTCGCCAATGCGCGCCTGATGGGCCACCGGCTGGCCGACGCCGCACCCGTGCTCGCCCGGGGCCTGTCGTTGGTGGGCGAACACCGGGCCCCCTGGCTGGCGGCACACCTGCTGCGGTTGGCCGGCAACCTGGCGGTCTACGAAGGCCGCTACGCAGACGCCGAGCGCGTCTACGACGAAGCCGTGACTCTGGCGGACCGGGCCCTGGGCGGTCATGGCCGTGAGAACCCCGCCGGCAACCGGGCCGTAGTGCTGCTGCGCCTGGGCCGTCCCCGCCAGGCCGAGGAGATCTGGCACCAGGTGCTCGCCGCCCACGAGCGGCACGGCTTCAAGGTCGGCCAGGCCTACACCTGGAGCTACCTGTGCAGCGCGGCCCTCGAGTCCGGCCGCTTCGCGCTGGCGCTGGAGCGGGCCGACCAGGCCCACGCCCTCCACCGGGAGACCGGCGACCGGATCTTCGGCGCCGGGGTCGACACCCTGGCCGCCTGGGCCCTGCTGGCCCTGGACCGGACCGACGACGCCGAGCGGCGGATCCGGGCGGGCGTCCAGGCCCACAGGACCGGGGCCCACGCGATCTACGAGGCCGAGGCCCTGGCCACCCTGGCTCGCGTGCTGGTGGACCAGGACCGGCTGGACGAGGCCGCAGACGCCCTGGACCGGGCCGCGGGGCTGGCGGCCGACGACCCCCACCAGATCGCCCCGCTGGTGGCCGGCACCCGGGCGACCCTGGCGTGGCGTCGCCGGGAGCCCGGTGCCGGGGCTGCCCTGGTGGCCGCGGCGAGCGCCTACAGCCCAGGGGAGCCCCGCCGCAGGGCCCGGGTGTGGCGGGCCCTCGCCTGGGCCGACACGCCCGGCGACGAGGCCCGCTCCGCCCTGCGCCGTGGCCTGGCCCAGGCCGGGGACCCGCACCTGGCGAGCCTGTACCGGGCCCTGTGCGAGCGCCCGGGCGAGGCGGTGGGACCGGACACCCGCCTGGTGCTGGCGCGATAGGCTCGGGGCATGTCCCCGCTCCTGGTCTCGCTGCTCGCGGGCTGCGCGGTCCCCACGGACTACGCGGCCCTGCCCATGCCCCTCAACGCCATGGGGGCCGCCGTGCTCGACGAGACCCTCTACGTGCACGGTGGACACACCGGCGGGGCTCATGACCACACCCTGGAGACCATCTTCGGCGAGCTCTGGACCCTGGACCTGGCCAAGCCCCAGGCCGACTGGGTGGCGCACGAGCCCCCGACGGTGCCGGTCCAACAGAGCGCCCTGGTCGCCCACGACGGGCGCATCTACCGGGTGGGTGGGCTGACCCCCACCAGCGCAGACGACGATGACAACGAGCTGCTCAGCCTGGACGAAGTCGCCGTCTACGACCCGGACACCGACGTGTGGACGGACTTGGCGGCCCTGCCCGAGTCGCTGGCCAGCCACGCCGTGCACGTGATCGACGACGTCCTGCACGTGGTCGGGGGCTGGGGGCTGTACGGCGGCGACTCGGACAACGTCTACACCGACCGGTGGTACACGCTGGACCTGCTCGACACCGCCAGCGGCTGGACGACCCACACGGCGCCCTTCCAGATCCGGGACCACTGCATCGGCATGGCCGGGGACCAGCTGATCAGCGCTGGCGGCATGGACCAGGACGCCGACATGCCCAAGACCACCTGGCTGCTGGACCCGGTGACCCAGGAGTGGGCGCCCGGCCCCGAGCTGCCCAAGAGCGGTGTCATGAAGGCCTTTGGCTGCGGTGGCACGAGCGTCGACGGCACCTTCTTCATCAACAATACGAACGGTCGCTTGTGGTCCCTGGGGCCAGACCGCGTCGAGTGGGTGGACTTCGCCGACCTGGAGACGCCGCGGAACTTCCACCGCCTGGTGGTCCGGGACGCGACGGAGCTGATCGCCGTGGGCGGCGCCAAGCTGGGCGGCCTGAAGGCGATCGACTCGGTGGAGTCGATCCCGCTGGACTGATCGGCCGGATCATCGAAGTTGACCGGCCCTGGCTCGCCCTCGCCCGCCCTGCCGCCGCGCCTGTGCCTCGACGTGACTCGAGCCACGAATCAGCACAGTCACAACAGCAGGACGGACGATTGCGTCGCAATGCTCCGATCCGTCTCGGTGACCCGGCCGGTGAGGGAATCCCTCCGGGGCCAACGTGGGCATGGGCGAGCCATCAGACCCAGAGGCCCTCAAGGCCCCTGTGACGGCCTGGAGGCGCTGCACGCGCTCTTCCCGACCTGGTCCGAGCCGGACAGCAGCCGGCTCGACCGCACCCACTGGTCCACCCTGGACGCCCTGATCCAGACCCTGCGACCCGAGGAGATCTGGGCCTCGGAGACCCTGGTGGCCCTGGCCGCCTGGGAGCTCGACGCCGTCTCCGGGCGGGACCCGGGCCAAGTGAGCGGCCAGGTGCTCGCCGCGCTGATGACCCAGGGCCTCAAGCAGGGGCTCGACGATGCGCTGGCCCCTGCACACGTCCACGCGGGCCGCGGCACGACCGTCGATCTGGGCCTGGGCTGGGCACTGACCCTGGCCAGCGTCGAGGTGGACCGGGAGATCGGGCTGCGCCCGGACCCCGCTGCGGCGCCCACAGAGCTGGCACCCGGTAGCGTGGTCATGTCCCTGCACGACCGCGGCACCGAGCGGGCCGAGGTCGCCTTCGCGCCCCTGGACCGCCAGGAGGTCACGCTGTTCGGGATCGGGCCTCGCGGCCTCGTCGCCTTGGACACCGCGTGGGACAGCCGATCCGCGACCGCCACCGCAGAGCTGGACAGCCAGCTGTGGGCGGTGGGCGCAGCGAGCGCGGGACGGGGACGCTGAAGGGCCGGGGTGGCGCCGTCTCCATCGAAGTCACCGCCCCCCTCCAGGCGTGCGCCAAAGCGGTCGTCCTCGCTGGCGTCCGACGCGGTGATGGTGACAGCGCTGCCCTGGTCCAGCCCGTCCTCGGAGCCCTTCATGACCGTCACCGAGCCGCTGAACTCGCCTCGAGCGGAGTCTGCGTAGGCGCCAAGCACCAGGTCATCGAAGCCGTCTGCGTCTACGTCGACCCCCTCGACCTCATAGCCCCAGCTGCCCGGCCAGCCCTCGTCGGAGATGCGCTCCTGGGTCGCGAGGTCCAGGCCAGCGGCCGTTCCCCAGAAGATCACCGGCCCGTCCATGGACCCGATGACCACGTCTGTGTGGCCGTCGCGGTTCAGGTCCAGGTCCCCGGCCAGGCTGGAGCCGAAGTGTGGGGATTGGGCGGCAGGGGGGGCGGACGCACGGTCTGGGTCCAGGCGTCGCCCTGGGGCGCCAGGACCACGTCGCTGGCCAGGAGCCAGGCCGGGTCCTGCTTGCGGATCCAGAGGGCCAGGTCCGAGCGGTCGACCCCTGGCAGCGGCCCGTCGAAGGCATAGGGCGCCATGCCCACTTCGATCACGACCACTTCGCCCGCGTTGACCCCGACCCCGACGTAGGTCATGAGCAGGTAGGTCTCGAAGGTGTCCCCCTGGTAGTAGACTCAGGGGGTCTTCACGCCGAGCTTGTACTCGCCCGGTTCGGCGGCGACACACCACAGCGTCCCGTTGGCCAGCGAACCCACGGGCGCCTTGTTGACCTGGACCTCGAAGACGCGCTTGCGCTCGAAGCGCTCGGCCGGCCGGGCCACGCACAGCGCCCCGTGGCCCGCCGGGGGCTGGGGCAGGGCGGTGGCGTGGGCGAGCGTTCCCAAGAGATAGAGCATGACGACCTCCGCAACCATTGTGGACCAGGCGGTGGCCCAAGGCGCTGATGAGCCCCGTGAAGGCCACGCAGGCCGCGATCCCTGCCCACAGCGCCGCTCGGGAGTCCAGGCGAGTCACTCGGCCGCCCCATCCCCGGCTGCGGCCCGCCAGGCCGCGACGTCCCGGTTCAAGGCGAGCGGGTCCCCCACCCCGCCATAGCGGAGCGCCGCGTATCGGCGCAGCAAGGCCCCGGCCCGCTCACAGCCGGCCTCTTCAGCCCGGCCCGCAAAGGCCTCGACGGCCTCGTCGGGGCGACGGTCGAGCGCCTGCTGCGACAGCACGGCCAGCAGCGGCGCCAGGTATGCCGGGGGACCCTCGATCCAGGCGCCGTCGACCGGCGCAGCCCGGGGCCGCCGACCCCGCAGCAAGGTCCGCACCTGCAGGCCCACGAACACGAGCAACAACACCGCCGCCAGGCTCTGCAGGCCATAGCGCTCCCACAGCAGCGCCAGGTCGTCCGTCGCACCCTGGGCAAAGGTCGCCGCCACCGCGTTCTCCGGGCTGGGATCGACCGTGACCCAGCCCCCGTCGAGCCACACCTCGACCCAGGCGTGGGCGTCTCGGCTGCGCACGATCCGGTGACCGCCAAAGGGGCTGAGCTCGATCGAGCGGAAGCCCGTGATCACCCGCGCCGGCACACCGACCGAGCGCGACGCCAGCGCCTGCGCTGTCGCAAAATACTCGCAGTGCCCCAGCCGCGATGTCAGCAGGAACTGCACCACCGGGTCCCCGACCGCGTCCCGCTCGTAGTGCAGGGAGTAGGTGTAGTCCTGTTCCAGGCGACGTTCGATCTGCGCCACCCGCTCGGCGGCTCCCTGGATTCCCGCGACCCAGCCCTGCACCAGCGGACCGATGGCCGCGGCGACGTCGGGTGGGACCTCGAGGTCGGCCGGGGTCGGCGGTGGACTGGGGAAGCGCTGGGTGCCGCCCGTGTCCAGCCGTACCCGGCGGGGCGATGAACCATCGCCCAGGCGGGGGATGCCCAGAGCGTCCACCTCGGCCCCGATCGGCTCGACCACGACCGCAGCGGCCCCCGGCGGTAGAAAGAGCCGTTCCTGCTCGTCGGACACGAAGTCGATGACCGTCGCCCCCTGCCCCGGCACGCGGCCCCGGGCCACCGGGGTCGTGTCCCCGGAGGGGGGCAACCAGAACCCGTGGCCGTACTCGCTGTACGCCTGGCCGCGAAAGTGCTCGGGGGACGGACCGTGCACCCGCAAGATGACCTCGTCGGAGTCGCGCATGCCGTCCATCGAGCCCAGCCGAAAGGAGCCCGCGCCAAACCCGACCGCCGCGCTCCCGCCGTCGGCGAACACCACGCCTTCCAGCGCCTGGTACACCTTCCGCAGACCCACCGTCGCACCCGTGGCGGTGGCAGCGGTCGCCGTGACCAGCGCGACGCCGGCGGCCACGTGCCGCAAGGCCAGGCCCTCCAGCCCCCGGGGCCGCCAGGCCTGGTGCAGCCACGCCAGGGCCAGGTACGCCACGACCAGTGGCAGGTAGAGCTCCGATCCCACCCGCCCACAGCAGACGTAGGCCACGAGCCCGATCACCCAGGTGACCGGGTGGCCACGCTCCGGGTCGTGCAGCCACAGCCGCGTGGCGACGGTCAACAGCGCCGTGCCGGACAGGACCACGTACTGCAGCTTGGGACCGCCCTCCTGCCACGCCAGCGGAACGTCGATCAGGGCCACGGCGAGGGTCGCCCCCCCGGTGGCGACCAGCACCAGGGCCTGGGCGGCCTGGGGCAGGGAGATTCGCGGTCCAGCGACCACGGCGCCCAGCGCCACAGCCAGCGCCAGCGCGGGCACCACGATCTGCCCCGTGACGGCGCCGTGGAGCACGCCCGCCAGCGCGAGCCCGGCCGTGAGCAGCAGTCGGGACCTCACAGCGTCACCCCCGCGTCCCCTTCGAGCTGGGACACGGTCACGTGACTCACGTCTCGGGTCGTCGGCCCCTCCCCGACCACCAACGTCTTGACGGCGACGCCGCGGGACGCCAGCAGGCGGGCCAGCTCCTGGCGCGGCGGGTCCCAGCGGTGGGCGATCAGCACCATGCTCGAGAGCCGCCCCAGGTGCGGGGCCAGCAGATCTACCGTGCGCGGGCAGTCGAAGGACGGGCCGGCCTGGGTGCAGGCCAGGTGGTCCAGGGCCTGCTCGAAGGAGCCCAGCGCGCGGCCCACGGTGAGGGCGTGCAGGGTGTCACCGGTGACCAACAGGTCGATGAGGGCCTCGCCTCGGGACAGGTGCAGCACCACCCCGGCCGCCAACGAGATCGCCGCCTCGAAGGCCCGCTCGTCGGTGGTGCCCAGGTCGGTGTCCAGGAACACACCCACCCGGGTGAAGTACTCCTGCTGGTACTCCCGCACGACGGGCTTGCCGGTGCGCGCCCACGACCGTGCGTGCAGGTCCCGGAGCCGGTCCCCGCGCCGGTAGGGCCGCAGGCCGTAGAGCTCGGTCGACTCCCCGGTCTTGGACGCCAGCGCCACCCCTCCGGGCTGGAAGCGCGGCGCCATGCCCAGCTGGAGGTGGTGGATCGGCGCGACCCGAGGCACCACGAGCAGCGGCGTGCCCCCGGAGTGCACGCCCGGCCCCAGCGCCAGCTGCATGGGCACGGGCTCGGCGGCGAAGAAGGGCTCCAGGTAGTGCCGCCCCCGGGCGGCAAAGCGCGCCTGGGTCTGCACGGTGACCCGATCCCGAGCCGCCAACGCGTCGACCACCAGCGGCGGCCCCTGCCAGCTGCCGTCCCAGGAGAGGAAGGGCCGCTCCAGCTGGAGTGCGGCGTAGTCCCGGTCGTCGCGGTTGTGCAGGGTGAGCCGAACCACGAGATCCTGGTCCACGGACACCCGGGCCGGGGTGTCGACGACGACGCTCACGTCTCCCAGCGCGAACCATCGCCGGGCGACCAGGGAGCACAGCAGGGCCGCAGCCAGGATCGAAGCGAGCACGTGGTTGCTGCTCTCGCCCACGTCCAGTCCGCCCATGCCCACGAAGAGGGCCAGCACCGCCACCGCGCGGCCCTCCCGGGAGAGCGCCCGGTAGAGCCAGATCACGGGTCTCCCGAAGACCCGCGCTGCCCAGGTGCCGCGCACCCGCTCCAGCTCCTCGGGGCTGTCGGGGATGAGGATGTAGTTCAGCCGTGCGAAGTTGATGCTGGCCAGGCGGTCGATCAGGGCCCTCACCCGGGCACGTCCGTGGCCGCCACCACCTCGTCGACGATGTCGGCTGGCGACGTGCCCCCGTAGCGGGCCTCGGGCGCCAGGATGATGCGGTGGGCCATCGTGGGCACCGCCAGCTGCTGCAGGTCCAGCGGGCTGACGTAGGTCCGCTCCTGGAGCAAGGCGTGGGCCTGGCTCGCCCGAAAGCACGCCAGAGCGCCTCGGGGCGAGATGCCCAGGTCGACCTTGGGGTGGCTCCGGGTGCCCTCGACCAGGCGCATCAGGTAGTCCCCGACTTCGCGGGCGACGGTCACGTCGCGCACCGCCGCCTGCAGCGAGAGCAGGCCCTGCCGATCCGTGACGGCCTGGAGCGCGTCCAGCGGGTGTGAGCGCTGGTGGGCAAAGAGCATGTTCAAGGCCTGGGCATGGCTGGGGTAGCCCAGCGACAGGCGCAGCAGGAAGCGGTCCAGCTGGGCCTCGGGCAATGGGTAGGTGCCCTGGAAGTCCACGGGGTTCTGGGTCGCCAGCACGAAGAAGGGCTGCGCCAGCGGCCAGGTGGTGCCCTCGACCGTGACCTGGCCCTCGCTCATGGCCTCGAGCAGCGCCGACTGTGTGCGGGGAGAGGCCCGGTTGATCTCGTCGGCCAGCAGCACCTCGGTGAACACCGGGCCCTTGAGGAAGCGAAAGGAGCCGTCGGTCGGGTTGAGCACCTGGGAGCCCACGATGTCGCCCGGGAGCAAGTCCGGCGTGAATTGCACCCGGGAGAAGTCCAGCCCCAGCGCGATGGCCAGGGCCTTGGCCAGGGTGGTCTTGCCCACCCCCGGCACGTCCTCGAGCAGCACGTGCCCCCCAGAGAGCACGCCGACCAGCAGCAGCTCGATCACGTCCTCCTTGCCCAGGATGACGCCCTGGAGGGCGGCGCGGAGGGCTTGCAGACGAGCGGTGTGGGGGGTCATGAGACCCGCGCGTGTGGAAACTCCGGAGCCCGCCCCTGGAACCGAAGGATCCGCGGGTTCTGGACCACACCCTCGCGAATCTCGATCGCCCGCCGCAGGGTCTCGTTGGCATCCCAGGCGGTCGGGCCTGCCATGACGTCGGCCAGGAACGGCAACAGGGCCCGACCGATGGCGTGGGTGGCGCTCTGCCACAGGTGGCTCGGGGAGTGGTCCACCGCGTAGTAGGTGACCCGGCCGTCGTCGACGGTGTAGGTCGGGTCGGCGAAGCCAGTGGGCCGGCCGAACTCGAAGCCCATGCCCTCGTCGCAGCTCACGTCGATCAACAGCGTGCCCTTGCGCAAGGCACCGAGCTCCGCGGTCCGCAGGAACATCATCGGCCGGTCGGTGTCCTGGAGCGTCGCGTTCACGACCACGTCGAAGTGCCCCAGGGCCTCGGCCATGGGCATCCGGCGGTCCTCGGACATCACCACCTGGGTGCTGTCGTCCCCCACAGGCTCGAACTGCCAGTGCTTGACCGAAGGCACCGGGCAACGCACGGCCTCGGCCGGGCGCTGGGTAAACAGGGTGACGTCTTGGTAGCCCAGGGCGTGCAGGCCGTGGATGGCCCCGCGACCCACCGAGCCGAAGCCCAGCACCGCCGCCTTGCGCTGAGGCCCATAGTGCCCGGTCAGGCCCTGGAGGCCCAGGGCGTGCAGCACGCTGCCGTAGCCGGCGAGCTCGTTGTTCAGGTGGAAGACATGGCCCTGCCACTGCCCGTCCTTCCAGTGGTGCATCTCTTCCCAGGCGATCCAGGTGAGCCGCTTGTCGATGGCGGACTGGGTGATGGCCGGCCCCTGCACGCAGTGGGGCCAACCCCACAGGACCTGTCCCTGCCGGAAGGACCCGAAGTCCGCCGGGACCGGCTTGGCGAGGAGCATGATGTCGCAGCGAGCGAAGAGGTCCTCGCGGTCCAGCAGGCCAGCGACCAGGCCTGAGAGCTCGCTGTCGCGCACACCGAAGCGCTCGCCGTAGCCTGTCTCCAGGTACAGCCGGGCCCGCAGGTCGGCGGCGATGCCCCCGATGTGCGCCGGGTGCAGCGGCGCCCTGCGCTCGTTTTCCTTGTGGGCGTGACTCAGCACCCCCAGCGTCATCGCGTCCGCAGCCATCGGGCCTCCTGAGGCCAGCACCTAACGACTCGTCCAGGGCGTGCTACACCGCCCCATGGGCCGACGCGACGACCACCGAGCCGGCAAGTGGGCCGAGCGTCAGCGGCGGGAGAACCGCCGCCGAGACCCACGCCGCGGCGCGTGGGAGTCGCGGATCAAAGCCGTCGGGCTGCGGATCGAGACCCGCAACAAGCACCTGTTCAAGGCCCGGGGGAGCCGTCAGTCGACCCGGTTCCGAGTGACCGGCACCCGAGACGAAGACACCTGGACCTGGGCGCTCGAGGCCAGCCACAAGCACGTGCCCGACGACCTGGTGATCGTGCCCGAACGCGGCCGCTCCTGGTTGGTCGACCTGCTGGGTCGCCCGGACCAGGTCGTGGGCGACCCGGTGCTGGACGACCTGGCCCGCATCGAAGGCCCTCCTGACCGCCTGCTGGCGGCCCTGGACGAGACCACCCGGCAGCGCCTGCGCAGCCTGGTCGGCCAGGGGGGGTCGGTCCGGGACCGCAGCGTGCGCCTGAGCCTGACCAGCGACGACGCCCGTCCGGCGTGGCTGCCGGACCGCATCCTGGACCTGACCCGCCTGGCTGTCCGGCTGGGCGTGCACCCCAAGCGCGTCGCCCCAAACCTGGTCCAGGCCGTCGACCGGGACAGCCTCCCAGGCATTCGGGACGAGGCCTTCCGCATCCTGATGCGCGACCACCCGACCCGGGTCCCCGACCGGCTGATGACCCAGGAGCGGCTGCTCCCCCTGCTCGACGAGCTGTCCAACGAGACCCTGGTGCTGGCGCTGCAGGCCCTGGCGCGGGTGGGTTCGTCGACGGCCCTTCCCCTCATCGCCCCCTACGCACGGTTCCCGCGGGGCAACAACGCGTCCCGCAAGGCCGCGAAGCAAGCGGGCAAGGCGATCGCCGAACGCACGGCCCCCGAGGGTGGCTTGATGGTGAGCGACGAAAGGGCTGCCCCCGATGGCGGCCTTGCGCTCAGCGGTGAGCCCGGTGGGCTGGCGCCCGTCGACGACTGAACTCAGGCCTCGGCCGCCCGATCCCGTGCCTTGTGCAGCCGGCTGTCCATGCGCAGGTTCAGGACCTGCACCAACAGCGAGAAGCCCATGGCCGAGTAGATGTAGCCCTTGGACACGTGGTGCCCGGTGGCTTCGGCCATCAGCATCACGCCGATCAAGACCAGGAAGGCCAGGGCCAGCACCCGCACCGAGGGGTGGGCCTGGACGAAGTCGCCGATCGGCCCGGCGAACACCAGCATGACGCCGACCGCGACCATCACCGCCGCGACCATGATCGCGAGCTCGTCGGCCATGCCGACCGCGGTGATGACCGAGTCCAGGGAGAACACGATGTCCAGGACCATCACCTGGAGCACGATGACGGTGAGCAGCTTGCGCTTGCTGGCCTCGGCCTGGGCCGCAGCGGCTTCGCCCATCTCGGGGCCGGCCTCGCTCGCGTGGTGTTCCTCGGGGCGCTCCACGTTCTCGTAGATCTCGCGGGTGGCCTTGTACAGCAGGAACAGCCCGCCCCCCATCAGGATCAGGCTCTTGCCGGACCAGGGCCAGATGAAGGTGAACAGGACCTCCTCCAGCCCCATCACCCAGCTGATCGAAGCCAACAGGACCAGGCGCGAGATCAGCGCCATGGCCAGTCCGATCCGACGCGCCCCGAGCTGCTGCTCCTGGGGCAGCCGCCCACACAGGATGGTGATGAAGACGATGTTGTCGATGCCCAGCACGATCTCCATCAGCGTGAGCACGCCAAAGGAGACCCAGGCGTTCGGATCGGTGAGCAGCTCCATGGTCAGTGGCCTCCCCCTTCTTCCGTGATCCAGGGGGCGAGGAACAACAGGGCAGCGACCCCGGCGTAGCCCGCGACCCAGGGCCAGGCCGGCGCGAGCACCATCGCCGTGTCCCCGGGGGTGAAGGCGTAGCTGTGCATCAACCCCACGCTGGAGAGCACGGCCCCTGCTGCCATCCACAGAGCAGCCCGCTTGAAGTCCCGCTCGATGATGTAGACCGTGGCGGCGGCCAGGATCATCGCCGTGAAGATGAACCCGGACTCCAGCGCAAAGGCGCCGTCGATGAAGGTGTCGGAGCCGCGGAAGGCTGCGATGAGCTCCGGGCCGAAGGCCGGGCCGTCCGGCGTGCCATAGCCCGCGGCGCGCAGCCCGTTCTTGGCCATGAGCGTGCCCCAGGCGGCCACACCCGGCAGGAGTCCGATGACAGCTGCGGGGGCATGGGCCCGAGGTGTCGCATCAAAGGCCTGCGCGGTGATCACGAGCCCGATCCAGATGACGATGGCCATGCCTGCGTCGATCGGGATCGCATAGGCCAGCAGCGCCAGCGTGCCGGTGAGGCAGATGACCGTCACGAACACGGCGTTGAGCACCGAGTAGCCGGCGCGGGCACCGAGCCCCTTCCAGCCCGGGTGGCCGATGTAGATCGTCGTGGGGAAGCAGGAGCCGAACACCGCCGCCACCATGGTGCCGACCCCGTTGACCGCCAGCGAGGAGCGGGTGTCGTAGGTGTCCCCAGCGGCCTCGGCCGACTCGATGTTCTGGAGCGAGCCCACCACGTTGAACAGCCCCATCGGGATGATCACGCCCAGATACGCCAGCAGGTAGCCGTTGCCCAGGGCCTCGATCAGGTCCCCCACCACCGGCACCGGCACGTGGAAGCCACCCAGGCCGGGGTTCGCCCCCTCGGGCCACCAGGGCCGGGCCCAGGCGATGGCGGTGCCCAGCACGACCGCCACCAGGCCGCCGGGAATTCCGCCCTTGAAGCGGACCTTGCCGAAGTACACCAGCATCACCACGCCCAGGGTGACCAGCCCCACCACCGGGTGGGCGAAGCTCCGGAGCAGGAAGCCCAGCGAGATGAACCCCAGGGCGATGCCAGAGAGCGTCGCCAGCAAGGCCGCCCGCGGGGTCGCCCGACGGATGCGCTCCGCGACGAAGGCCCCGCCGAATTCGATCAGGCCGCTGCCGAGACAGGCCACCAGGCCGGCCTGCCAGGCGACCCGGGCCGGGTCTGCAGCGCCGGCGGCCTGGGCGGCGAACTTGGCGGGCAGCATGACCAGGAAGACAAAGGCGAACAGCGAGACCGTGTTGATGCCATAGGGCAGCGCACACACGTCGGTCCGGCCCGTGGCGCGGGCCAGCTGCATGGCCTGGCGGGCGTACCAGATGTTTCCGAGCACCAGCGAGACCGCGGCCCCGGGCAGCACGTGGCCGTAGAGCAGGCCATCATCGAAGCCCAGGACGAAGCGGCAGAGGCCCACGATGACAAGGAGCTGGATGAAATTGTCGAGGGCCAGACCAAAGAAGCCGTCGACGTCCCCACGGGTGAACCAACGCATGCCGTCCTCCGGTCGAGGGATATAGCGCATCCATGCTGTGGCTCTGGACACTGGCCTGCGCCCCGGACACGGGGCCTCCGCCCTGCACCGCCGACGAGGGCGGCCTGGTCTCGCTGCCGGCAGACGACGGCGCCCACGTCGACGACCAGGAACACTGGACCTGGTCGGGGCACGTGCAGGACGACCAGGGCGCCTGGTACGGCTACCGCGTGTCCTTCGACGCCAGCTGGGACGACGGCGTGCGCCGCCTGGCGGTGACCACCCACATCACCGACGAGGACGGCGAGAGCTACCACTACGACAGCGCCGACGGGGACGCGGGAGCCCTCGACACCGTCGACGGCTTCTCCCTGGCGCTGGACCCGGCTCGGGCCGACGGCGGCGGCGGCCTGGACGTGCTGACGCTCTCCGCCGGGCCCTACACCCTCACCCTGCAGCTCGAAGAAGCCAAGCCTCCGGTGCTTCACCACGGCGACGGCCACACGACCTACGACGTCGGGGGCGAGGCCTGGTACTACTCCCGGACCCGGATGCTGACGACCGGCACCCTGGCCCGTGGCTCCGAGTCCCACGAAGTCACCGGTCGGTCGTGGTTCGACCACCGCTGGGGGTCCCTGGCGGCGAGCGACCAGATCGGCTGGGACTGGTTCACGCTGAGCCTGGACGACGGCTTTGAATACATGTTGTTTCAGGTCAGGGCCGACGACGCCACGGGCCTGACCGCCGGGAGTTGGGTGGATCCCGGCTGCGGCGTGGTCGACGTGGCGGCCCAGGCTGTCGCCATCACTCCCCTGGACTCGTGGACGAGCCCCTGGAGCGGGTGCACCTACCCCCAGGGCTGGGCTGTCCAGATCCTCAACGAGCTCTACACCCTCACCCCGCTGCTCACCGACCAGGAATCGGGCGGTGGCGGCGACGCGAGTGCCTGGCACGGCGCGGCCACCGTGGTGGGCCCGATTACTGGCCGTGCGACGGTGGGTCTCACCGGGTACTGCGACTGAGCACCGGGGAAAATCCTGTCAAGAAATCGTCCGGGGCCCTCATGGATGCTTGCCCACCGCCGATCGGGATGGCATCGGTGCGTCCCTGTCGTGGGGTGCACCCTTGTCTTCAAGCGTGCCGGCAGGACCCAATCGTGGGAGGGACAAGATGATCGACGCGGACCTCTTCAGACGCGAGCCCCTGGTCTACCGGACCGGCCACAAGCGCTGGATGCTCATGGCGCCCTACGTCAGCGTGGCCTTCTGGGTGGCGACCATCGGCATCCTGGGCATTGCGATCTACCTGTCGCCGGTGCAGCTGCCGCTGCCCTGAGCGGGACCTGACCCGTGCCCGTACGCGTCGAGACCGACGGCGCCGTCACGACGGTGATCCTGGATCGGCCCGCCGCCCGCAACGCGGTCGACCGCGCCCACGCCCTGGCCCTTGCAGATGCGTTCCGCGCCTTCGACGCCGACCCGGACAGCCGGGTGGCCGTCCTGTGCGGAGCCGGGGGCCACTTCTGCGCAGGCGCCGACCTGAAGGCGGTGGCCGCCGGCACACCGAACCGCCTGGAGCACACCGGCGACGGGCCCATGGGGCCCTCCCGCATGGCGCTGTCCAAGCCCGTCATCGCGGCCATCAGCGGGTACGCGGTCGCCGGCGGGCTGGAGCTGGCCATCTGGTGCGATCTGCGCATCGCGGACCAGGACGCCGTGCTGGGCGTCTTCTGCCGCCGCTTCGGCGTTCCGCTGATCGACGGCGGCACGGTCCGGCTCCCCAGGCTCATCGGTCTGGGCCGGGCCCTCGACCTGATCCTGACCGGGCGCCCGGTTGCGGCCGACGAAGCCCTGGCCCTGGGACTGGTCAACCGCGTGGTGCCGACGGGCACGTCACGCCAGGCCGCCCAGGCCCTGGCCCACGAGCTGGCGCAGCTCCCCCAGGCGTGTATGCTCGCCGACCGAGCCAGCGCCCTCAGGGCCTTCGACCTGCCCTTGGACCAGGCCATGGCGGCCGAGTTCCGAGACGGTCTGTCGGTGCTCGAGGAGGCCCGGGAGGGGGCTGGACGCTTCGCCCGCGGCGCCGGGCGGCACGGGTCCCAGGACCCGGACTGACAGCGGTCGGTCAGAGCCTGGGCGCCGTGCCTGCGATGACGACCAGCACGTCCCCGGCCTGAACAGGGTGCCCGGCCGGCGGATTGACCTTGGTGACCACCTGGTCGCCCTCGACCCCCTCCCAGGACACCAGGATGGCCTCGTGCTCCTCCTTGAGCCGGGTGTGGAGCTCACCGATCAGGGTGCCGGCCAGGGACGGGGGCACCTGGACCTTGTGGAAGGCGTCGCCCTGCGTGCCGGAGAGGATGTTGTCGAGCACGGACACCAGACCCTGGTTCCGCCCCACCGAGCCGATGATCACCCCCGCATACCAGTCCCGGGCCACGATCTCCTCGACGCCGGACCGGCGGAGCAGAGTCTCGTTCTGTCGGTCCGTGAGCTCAGCACAGCAGAAGATGCCGGGGCTGAGGCGCTCGATGGTGAGCGCAGCGAGCACCGTGCGGGCGTCACGGTCCTGGTCGGATCGCGGGGTCTGGCCGTCGGTCAGCACGATGGCCATGCTGGCCCGGGCGATGCCGGCCCGCTCCAAGACCTCGACCCGGGTGTAGTCGCCTGCGTGGTGGTAGAGCATCTCCCGGCGAACCCCATCGACCGGGACGTCCTTGGGCCAGCCCTCCTGCTCGGTGATCAACACCAGAGGCCGGACGTCGGCGTTGTTCGCCGCAAAGAGTTCTCGCAGCAAGGTGGGACCCGACCGGTTCCAGCCACACAGCACCACATGCCCACTCAGCTCGTCGAGCTCCATTGGATTGGCCTCCACTCGGCGGCTCATCGCCACCGCCATCGTCGCTGAGATGGTGCCCACCGCCATGCCGAAGATGGTCAGGCCCCCCAGCATCAGGGTCAGGGTGATCGCTCGCCCGATGTCGTTCTGGGGCATTCCCCCGATGGGCTCGCCGGCGATCAACGTCGACAGGCTGAACCACAGGCTGCCCTGCAGGCCCGGGTCCTCCAGCTGCACACCCCCGACCAGGTGCACGACCATCGCCCCCAGCAGCACGAGCATCAGCGAGATGGTGGCGACCAGCAGGAGCTCACGGAGCGTGCCACCCAGCACCGACCCCATGAAACTCAGGTTCCGGTTGATCAACATGCCGGCTCGGAACAGCCGCAGCAGCATCAGGACCCGGAGCAGCCGCAGGGGCCTCGCCACGGGCAGGATAGCCAGGATGTCCAGCCAGTATCGCCGGAAGAACCTTGACTTCTTTGGCGCGATCCAGAACCGAAGGCTCAGCTCGACCACGAAGATCCACGTGATGACATTGCCCACGTCGGTCGCTATCTGGTGGGCTGCGTCCCCGGGTGGCGACGAGAACTCGACCACGAGCAGGCCCACGCTGGCGAGGATGAGCACCACCACCGCCAGGTCCACCCGCGAGTCGGCCATCAGCGCCGCCACCCACTCCTTGATGGTGCGACGCTTGGACAGCCCCAGGGGCCGACGCGGGCGCTGCGGCTTCCGTGGTTGCGTCACCGGTCGACACCTCGCCCCAGGTCGCACCGGGGCCGCGACCATACACCGTCAGCGGCAGCCGTCTGTGTCGCAGGAGAAGTCCACACCGTCCCCGAAGTCGTAGCTTCCGCCCCCTTCGAGACCGACGTCGTCCGGGGAGTTGTCGGCGAAGGAGCAGCCCGTGCAGGTCAACGTGCCGTGGTCTGGGTAGAGGTAGATGGCCCCACCGCCGGTGTCGGCCACGTTTCCCACAAAGGACACCCGGTCCAAGAACGTGTCCCCGAACAGCGCCACGGCACCGCCGACCCCGTTGGCGACATTGGTCTCAAAGGTCGCGTCCTCGATCTGGAGCGTGCCGTAGTAGTGCAACAGCGCACCGCCCTGGGAGTCCCGGCTCGAGTTGTCCGCAAAGGCGGCGCCGCGGATGGAGACGTCGCTGTCGTGCACGAAGAGACCACCGCAGTCCCGGGCCTCGCCGCCCTCGAAGCGCACGTCGGTGAGGGTCGCCGAGCTGGTGTCGACCCGGACCGCACCGCCGTCGTCCTCGGCACTGTTGGCCGTCAACCGGACGCCCTCCAGGTCCAGCACACACCCGCTCATCGCGAAGACAGCTGCGCCGTCGTAGGCGTAGTGGTTGGACAGGACCGCGTCGACCACGCGCACGCTGGCGCCCTCGGCACAGGTGATTCCCCCGGCGAGCTGCTCGTTGCGCACGCCTTCGGTGGCGCCCCGATCCAGGGTCGCGTTCTCCACGACCACGTCGACCCCGGCCCCGCGAGCGGTCAGGACCGTGCCCGACTCGCCCCCGGACAGCACCGTCTCCTCTGGCGTCGCCCCCAGGCCCAGCACGGTCAACGGCGCGGCGGCGGTCAAGCGCACGAACCAGGTGCCGGGACAGAACCCCAGCACACCTTCCTGGTCGAGCGTGACGAAGTCCCCCTCGGTGAACGCGTCCGTGAGGTCCTCCTGGCGGCCGTCCGTGGCGGTGAACACGACCTCGGCGCAGGGGCTCGCGGAGTCGGCCGTGTCCGCCGTGTCGGCTGTGTCCGTCGTGTCGACCGAGTCCGCGGTCCGGCCATCCGAGTCCGTGCCGGCGAGGGTCGTCGAGTCACCCGTGCCGTCGTCGCAGCCCACCCACAGCATCGCCAGCAGCATCACCCCCGCACCATAGACCGGCGCGGACCGGGACGAGCCGGTCACCGCGGTCGCTTCAGGGCCGCCACGAGGGGCTCTGTCAGGTCGTCCACGGCCAAGGCCTCCTGGGTCAACACCGGCAGTCCCCCCCACCAGATCCCCGGCACGTGGACCCACGGCGGATCCCGCGTGGTGTCCAGATCATCAGGGCTCGTCGGTGGGGAGCGCAGCACATGGGGCACCCCTGCCCCGGCCACCGCGATTCCGAAGCCGCCGACCCCCCAGGCGGCCACCGCCCCTTCGCGCTCGACGGCCGCCCCCACGGCCCCCGCGACCCGATCGGCGTACACCTGGCCCAGGGTCGCTGCAGCGGCGGGGCCCCAGCGGTCGTCGGAGAGGACCAGCTCACAGGTCCGGAACCCCGCCCCGTGCAGGGCATGCAGGTCGAGGTCCTGGGCGCCCAGCACCACGACCACAGGGCCCTCGCCGCTGCAGGACGTGGTGGCCTCCAGCCCCGCGACAGGCCGAGGCGTCCAGTGGACCTCGGGCGCCAGCGGCAGCGACCACAGGCGCCGGTGGCTCCGCCGCTCCGCGCGCCCAGCAGTCCTCAGGTCCAGCCGAGGGACCGAAGGGCGCCAGCCGGGCAGCGGTCGCCCAAGATGTTCCGCGATCCAGGCCAGGGCCTCCCGCTGCATGGGCTCGCCGTAGCCATGCACGCTCGGCACGAGCTTCCAGGTCGCGCTCTCCGGCAGGCCCTCCAATCGGGGCCCTTCGGACTCCTTGAGCCACAGGGACGGCACAGGCAGGGCGGCGACGACCCCGGGATCGGGGCCCGGGAGGCCCCAGACCAGCTTGCAGGCACAGCCGGCGGCGTCGGGCGGCCGCGGCACGTCGGGCGCCGACGCGAGCACCACGCCGCTGACCCGGTCGTCGGCCACCGCGAGCCAGAAGGACAGGACCGCGCCTCCCGAGGCACCGGTCGCCACCACCTGGCGCACGCCGAGCGAGGCCATCAGGTCGAGCCCCGACACCAGGCCGGCGAGCTGTAGCGCCAGCGCGCTGCTCCCGCCCGCCCACAGCCAGGCCCTGTTGTGTGCGCCACGCTGGAAGTGCAGGGCGCGATCCGGGTGGCCCCACTCCTCCTCTCCCGGCCCATCCACCACCAGGACCGGCACCCCGGCACCCGCTAGACGGTGAGCCAGGTCCTGGGCCTCGGGCGACGACTTCGCCCCGCCCTGGAAGTGGCCGTGGGCCATGATCACGCCCTGCTCCGATGGCTCCTCGGGGGCGAACCAGGCGGCCCCGATCCGGAAGCCCTGCCGGGCATCGAACGCCACGGTCCGGACCGAGTAGCCCTCGCCCTGCCAGACCTCTCCCCACGCTGGATCGGGGTCTGGCGCCGCCCCGGGGAAGCGGACTCGGTCCGCCAGCTCGGCCCGGCGGTCCACCTCTGCCGAGCCCTCGACAGGCGGCGGTTCCGGCGGACTGGAGCTGCACGCCCATGCCAGGACCCAGAGCACGGAGTCAGGCTACAACAGGGGCCGTCAACTCTTGAATCCTCATCGTCTGTCACGCATCGGGACACGGTGGCGATACACTCAACAGCAGTGCGCGCAGCCCAAGGACGGGCGCTCCACCACTCTGTGAGTCCATGATTCTCTCCGCGACCCTGTTGCTGGCCTGCAGCGACTATGGCTTTGGCCTGCGGCGGGAACAGGTCGTGGAGCCGGAATTCGACGGCGAAGTCAGTCGGGACTTCGATCCGAAGGACCCCGACGCCTGCGTCGAGGGCACCCACTACCCGGGCATCGAGGTCGGCACGGACGAGACCTGCCAGATCGATCCCATCCACGGCACCCTGGACGCCGTCGTCGAGTGGAGCGTGGAGACCTTCAAGTCCCGCTCGGAGTTCTCCGAGGTGCTCATGACCCCGGTCGTCGGCCACCTGACCGACGACGACGGCGACGGCACGATCGGCTCGGCCGGGGACATCCCGGACATCGCCCTGATCTCGGACCAGTACGACGCCGGCCACTCCCACGGGGTCCTACGGGTGCTCCAGGGCGACGGCTCACAGCAGAACTGGTACTGGACCGACGAGCGCTACGACGACGGCACCCAGATCTATCCCTACCAGTACAGCGGCCTGGCTCTGGGCGACGTCGACGCCGACGGCGAGCCCGAATTGGTGCTGATCGCCTCGATCCACGTCATGGGCGAGGAAGGCCCCCCAGAGGAGCCCAAGGGCGAAGAGGACACGGCCCCGACCGAGACGGGCGGCGGGCCGGCCGGTGGCGACAGTGGCGGAGAAGAGGGTGAGAACCAGGTCCGCGACACCCAGCTCCAGAATTGCGGCATCGTGGTGATGAGCCACGACGGCGAGGTCGAGCACTTCACCACCGAGCTGGCCTTTGGCTGCGGCGGCCACGCGCCCGCCATCGCGGATCTGGACGCCGACGGAAAGCCGGAGATCCTGGTCGGTCCCTACATCTTCGACGGCCTGACCGGGACCCTGGAGGGCCAGGGCACCGGGTACGGCGCCTTCAATGCCTACGCCGAGATGGGGTACATGTCCTTTGCCGCCGACCTGGACAACGACGGCATCCAAGAGGTCGTCGCCGGCCGCTCCCTGCTGGACCGCTACGGCACCGAGATCTGCACTATCGAGGCCGACTACGACGACGGCTTCCCAGCCGTGGCGGACCTGGACGGCGACGATCTCGGCGAGTTCCTGGTGGTCGGCAACGGCGCGGTCCGCATCTTCGAGCACGACTGCCGCTTCAAGGAAGAGTGGCCCCTGGCCGGCGGCGGCAACGGCGGTCCGCCGACCATCGGCGACTTCGACGCCGACACCGAGCCCGAGATTGGCATCGCCGGCGCCACGGTCTACAGCGTCTACGAGACCGACGGCACCCTGTTGTGGTCCCAGCCGGTCACCGACACCTCCAGCCACGCGACCGGGTCCTCGGTCTTCGACTTCGACGGCGACGGCCAGGCCGAGGTGGTCTACGCCGACGAGGTCTCGCTGTGGGTCTACGAGGGCAAGACCGGCGAAGTCCGGCTCCAGGACACGCTGCACACTAGCCGCACGCTCCACGAGTACCCGGTCATCGCCGACGTCGACGCCGACGGCCACGCCGAGATCATCATCCCCAACGGCGGCGGGCACCACGGCACCCAGCTCGGCGGCATGTATGTGCTGGGCAGCGCCGACGACTCCTGGCGACCCAACCGCCAGGTCTGGAACCAGCACGCCTACAGCATCACCAACATCGAGGACGACCTGAGCGTTCCGTCGCCGGCCGTGCCCAACTGGCCCACGTGGAACAGCTTCCGGAGCGGCGACATCGACCCGATCTCGGGCACCCGCATGGTCGACGCCCGGCCGGTCCTGGCCGACATCTGCGCCCGAGAGTGCCGCCAGGGCCTGATCGGCATCAGCTACCAGATCGGCAACCACGGCCTGGCGGACATGCGGTTCGGCGTGCCGGTCTCGGTCTACGCCGTTCACGGAGACGAGCGCGTGCTGATCGAGACCGAGTGGACCACCGCCATCACCGCGGCTGGCTGGTCTTCCGACGGCTTCGTGCTACGGCTGCCCAGGGATCTGCTGATCGATGACACCATCGAGATCGTGGTCGACGACGACGGCTTCGGCGGGAGCGTCGTCACCGAGTGCCACGAGGACAACAACGCACGGACCTACGACCTGTCCGACGTGTGCGAGCGCTACGAGGACTGATCCCTGCGTCCGGTACCATGAGGGGTGCCACTGACCGCCGCACGACGCTGGCTCCAGTCGGTCCGGAACCCGGACGGTTCCTGGGGCTACCTGCCCGGACAGGACGGCCGCGCCGAGCCGACCCTGCTGGTCGCGGCAGCGACGGGACAGGCTGACCTGGACTGGCTCGAGGCCACCCCGATGAGCTGGCAGGCGTGGCTCACGCCGGTGGCCCTGCGGCATGTGCAGGCCGCCGCCGGACTGCGGGCCCTCTGTGTCACAAGAATCCTGGCCCACGAAGGCGTCAAGGTCGAGAAGACCCCAGGCCACGATGGGCTGATTCCCGCGTGGGCCTGGGTCGAGGGGACCGCCCCTTGGATCGAGCCGACCTGCTACGCGGTGCTGAGCCTCCAGGCCGAAGGCCGGCGGGACCACACCAGGACCACCCAGGGACTGGCCATGCTCCAGGACCGCCAGTGCCGGGATGGCGGCTGGAATTACGGCAATAGTGAGGTGCTGGGCCAGTCCCTGGAGAGCTTCCCCGGGCCCACCGCCTGGTGCGTGATGGCCCTGCCCCCGGGCGACGCGGTCCAGCGAGGCCTGGACCGCCTCGACCGGGTGGCCGAGCGTCCCAGCAGCACCGCCCTGGCCCTGACCATCCTGGCGCGTGCCGCCCACGATCAGCCCCTGGCGCCCTGGGTGGCGAGCCTGGTCTCGCGTCAGCAGACAGACGGCTCCTTCGGCGCTGGCCGCATCGACCGGACCGCCCTGGCCGCCGCGGCCCTCCAGGTGGCCAGCGGCGGCCCCCACCCCTTCGCGACCGCGGCGGCCTCGTGAGTCGCATCACCCGCCGGGGCGTGCTGACCGCCGGTGTCGCCGCGGCTGGTGCGACGGTGGTGGGTGTCCCCATCGCCCGCCGCCTGTCCCAGCCCTCGGCCCGGGTCGCGACACTGGCGATACCGACCTATGGCACAGACCTGGCGGAGCGTCTCCTCGCCGGCCTCCGGGAGTTCCCGGACACGGTCCGACGGGTGCGCGGCGCCCGGGTGGTGCTCAAGCCCAACCTGGTGGAGTGGAACCCCGCGCGTCCGATCAACACCGATCCGCGCTTTGTCGGGGCCGTGGCCGATGCCTTCCGCAGGCTCGACGCCAGCGAGGTGGTGGTCGCCGAGGGACCCGGACACAGGCGTGACACGGAGCTCGTGCTGGAGCAGTCCGGCCTGGACGCCGTGCTACGCCGGGCCCGCATCCCCTTTGTCGACCTGAACGTGGATGGTGTCCGGCGGCGGCAGCTGCCCCGGGACCGGAGCGGCCTGGGCGCGCTCGAGCTCGCCGCCACCGCGGTCGGCGCCGATCTGCTGGTCAGCCTGCCCAAGCTGAAGACCCACCACTGGGCCGGCGTCACGCTGTCCTGCAAGAACCTCTTTGGCCTGGTGCCGGGGAGTGTCTACGGCTGGCCCAAGAACCCCCTGCACTGGGCCGGCATCGACAACTGCATCGCCGATCTGTGGGACGCGGTCCAGCCGGACTTCGCCATCGTGGACGGCATCGTGGGCATGGACGGAGACGGCCCGATCATGGGCGACCCGGTCCAGGCGGGGCTGGTCGTGATGGGCGACCAGTGCCCGGCGGTGGATGCCACGGCAGCCCGGCTGATGGGCCTGGACCCCCACCGCATCCGCCACCTGTGGCTCGCCTCCTGGTCTGGGGGCACCTTGAGCGAGGGACGCATCGACGTCATCGGAGATCCCGTGCGCGCCCACGACTTCCGGCTGCTGCCTCAATGGGAAGGGCTCCGCCTGGAGAGCGCTTGAGCCCAGCTCGCCCCACCCGGCTGGTCCGGCTCGTGCACGGCCTGGTGGCCGGTCCCCTCCTGGCGGGCCTGGAGGCACTCTGCTGGCAGTGGCCCCTGCTCCACGGGACGACCATGCGCGTCGACCCGGCGGCCCCGATCCTGGCGGCCGGCCTCTACGCACTGGCAGGCGGGCTGGGCTCGCTGGGGGGGCGCACAGGCATCCTCGTGGGGCTGAGCGTCGCGTCGGCGGGCGGCTGCATGGCCACCGGCGATCCGCATGACGCCGCACTCCGCTGCCTGGCTGCCGCCGGCGCAACCCTGATTGCAGCAGTCCTGTTGCGCTTCACGAAGGTCCTGATCGCGGCGGGGGTCCTGGGCCTGTCGGTGCCCCTGTGGATTCCAGACGACCCTGCGCTGCCGGGTACCCCGGAGCGCCCGGACGTGATCCTGGTGGTCCTGGACACTGTGGCGGCAGATCGCACCTCGCTCCATGGCGCTCCAACGGACAACACCCCGAACCTGCAGGCTCTGGCGGACCGGGGCCTGGACTTCCGCGAAGCCGTGGCCACGTCGCCGTGGACCATCCCGAGCCACGCGACCCTGTTCACCGGGGCCCTGCCCAGGGAGACCGGCTGTCACTTCGAGCGTCCCCTTCTGGACGACAGGCTCCCCACGACGGCGGAGCTGCTGGCAGCCCAGGGCTACCGAACCGGCCTGTTCGCAGCGAACCCCTGGCTGGAGCCGTCGACCGGACTCGCCAGGGGCTTTGAGGCCGTGCACAGCCAGTCGATCTACGCCGCGAGCTTCTGGGCCTACGGGGTGTTCCG
>CAZFLE010000021.1:0-79003 GCA_964519895.1 uncultured Enterobacterales bacterium
TCGGAGGAAGGCCGATGATGGCGCGGCGATACGCGACGCCGATGGCCTTCAAGGCCGCCCTGGAGCAGCGGCTGCGGACGCGGGCCGCCGGGAATGGGCTGGAGCTCCAGCGCACGCGCCAGCTGGTCGTCTACGAGCGCTTCCTGGCCCATGTCTTCGCAGAGTTCGAGGATGCCGTGCTCCTGAAGGGGGGCCTGGCCCTCGAGCTGCGGCTGGAGCGGGCCCGGACCACCAAGGACGTGGACCTCCGCTTGGTTGGGCGGCGGTGTACCCGATGGCTGCCAGCCGGCCCGTCAGGTCCTGCTCGGGCACCTGGCCGTGGGGCTTGAACCGGATCGCGATTTCGGCCTCGCCCGCGGCGAGGCTCGAGAGATCGTCAGGACCTCCGAGGCCACAGGGCACGAGCGGCGCGAGCGGAGAGCTCACCGTCGGCGAGCGCCTCGCTGATGTGGGAGAGGAGCTCGCGGAAGGCCTCGTCGGCCCCGTCCACCACGCCGCCGGTCGCGGCGGGTCGAGAGCACATCGAGGGTCGGCTGGACCTGGCGGAGAGCCGTCGGCTGTTGGACACCTACGCCCGCGTGCTCGACGGCTACACCTATCTGGGTTGAGCGCGACCGTCGCTCAGGCGGCGTCCTCGGTGTCCTCGGGGCCGTCGTCGTCCAGGTACTCGTCCCGGTCCTCGTCGTACTGCACCCCGTTGTAGTTCTGGTGTTCGTCCAGGTCGTCCTCGCCGTAGTCGCGGGGATCGTCGTTCTCGTCGTTCTCGTCGTCGTCGAGGTCTTCCTCGTCCAGCTCGTCCAGGGCCCCCTGGAGCTCGAAGAGCAACAGGCCGAGCTCGACCCCGTAGGCCTCGCAGACGTCGTCGAGGTCCCAGTGGGACTCGATCGCGTCCACGTCGATGGACCAGCTGGCAAAGACGTCCTCGGTCTCCGGGTGGCGGTGCAGAACGGTGTGAAGGCGGGTGCGCGGGGTCACGGTCATGGCTCACCTCTCGTCGGACCGGCACGGTCCGGATGGGCCACTGTGGGCCCGCTCGGATCCAAAGCAAGCCACGTGCCAGCTCCGGGGGAGCACCCTCAGCCCCTGAGTGGGGCAGGTCGGGACAGAGCCCCTGTTCACCGGGGCGTTTTGCCCCAACCACGTACCGTTCGGGGGGGGACTGGAGCCCGAAGACTTGGCACACACCTTGCTTTGGGTCCAGGTGACAACCTCCAGTCCCTCCACACGAGACGACACGACGACAGCGCCTGGCCGGGCGCACCCGCTCCGGCCACCGGTCACCGACCACAGCGAGCCGCGCGCCAGGCCACGTAAAGGGGCTGAGCGCCCCAGGTGCTCGCTGCACGGTGGACCCGCCCTTGAGACGGCGACACCCAGGTGACCCCAACGGCAGGGGAGGCGTTCCGCGCGCCTCCCCTGCCCCGTCGTTCGGGAGCGCTTCACCGGCCAGGACCTCACCTCGCCGCTGCTGGATCTCCTGCTGGGGTGAGAACTGGGGGCTCCGGGGCCCCCTCGAGCCCGTAGTGGCGCATCTTGCGGTGGAGGGTCTTGCGGTCCATGCCCAGGATCCGGGCGGCCTGGCTCTTGTTGCCGCCCACCGCCAGGAGCACCCGCTGGACGTACCGCGACTCGACCACGCTCATCGGGACCAGCTCGGTGGGGTCTTCGGAGGCCACCACCACGTGCTCGACCTGGTAGTCCCGGATGCGCGGGGGCAGGTCCTTGACCTGGACCTCGTCGCTGCGTGTGAGGGCCACTGCCCGCTCGATGCAGTTCACCAGCTCGCGCACGTTGCCTGGCCAGGTGTAGGACAAGAGCCGTGCGGCCGCCCGGTTGCTGATGCCGACGATCGGCTTGTTGGCCCGGGCGGCGATGCGCTCCAGGAAGTGGTGGGCCAGCAGGAGCACGTCGCTGCCCCGGGCTCGCAGGGGGGCAGGTCGATCTGGATGACGTTGATCCATGAGGGCGTGCACGTAGACCTGGGCCTCGGTCCCGTCAGAGCGGCCAGGGAAGGCGTGGTTCAGATCTTCCCCCGTGCTGAAGGCCCGCTGGTTCAGGTGCAGCCCCGGCACGTTCACCACCAGCACGCCCACGACGGTCCCGCGCATCGAGCGGTGCTCCAGGCTGGCGAAGAGCCTGTGGAGCAGCGGGATGCCGTTGAGCTCGTTGCCGTGCACGGCGGCCGTCAGGCCCACAACGGGACCGGGGTGGCGTCCCCGGGCCACCAGCACCGGCACCCGGATGGGGCGCCCCAGTCCGTCCTGGACGAGCTCCACGGACAACCGGGTGGTCTGGGCGACGGGCAGGGCCTCCAGATCGAGGTGCTCGACACGAAGGGGCGTCATGGGCGCACCTCGGCCAGGAAGGCGGGATCGGGGTTCAGGTCCCGGAACAGTCGCCGGCGGAAGGTGCCCTTCCGGGTCAGCAGCCGCTCGGCCATCCGGTCGATGGCGGTCACCGCCAGCACGGTCTGCAGGTAGCCCTCTGTGAGGTCGTCCAGGCCGATGCCCAGGTCGTTGAAGTCCCGGCTGTCCATCAGCATGAGCCGCTCCGGCTCGGTGGTGAAGCCTCCGCCGTCGACCCTCTTGGACAGGTTGGTGCCCAGCATGCCCCAGGAGGAATTGCCGACCGGCGCGGCCTCGGTCAGCGGGTCGCGGGCCCGGCGGGCGTACAGCGCCACCGGCAGGAAGCCTTCGGGCCCGGAGCCGACCATGAAGCGCAGGTCCGACGCGTAGAGCTTCCCTCGCCGATCCGGGACCGTGCCCACGTGGTAGAGCCGGTCACCGGCGCCTCGAGAGCTCCACCCCACGTTGCCGACCAGGGCCTGCACGATGAAGCGGTCGTAGCGGTGATTCAGGGCCATGAAGTCCTGGAGCTCCTGGTCGCTCACGAGTGTGTAGACCCCCTGGCCGGCATTGGAGTACGGGTTCTTGACCACGGCCACCCCGCCCATGCGCTGCACCCAGAGGGGGACCTCGGCGGCGGACACGTCCCAGATGGTCTCCGGCACCCGGATGCGCAGGCGGCTCGCGGCGAGCTCGGCGTTGTAGAATTCGTAGGCCTTGGCGGCAACGAGCTTGTTGCGCCCTCCGGCCAGGCAGGCGAGCACCGGGTTCAACATCGGCACCCGGGTGACCGGCGGCAGCCGGGTCCAGGGTCTCTGGGTGACGTACCGGAAGCAGCCCCGGACCGGCTGCTGCTCGCCCTCCGCCCGCAGCCACCCGCCGCGCTCGTCCCAGGTGAGGGCGGGCTCCGGGTCGTCGGCCGGCAGGTGGACCAGGTGCACGGGCTCCTCTGCGAGCTCCGCCAGGGCTGCGGCGTAGCCGGTGGTCTCCATCTCGTTCTTGTCCCAGGCCACCACCAGCACGCCTTCGCGGCGCCTGCCCGTCTGCAGCATCGGCCAAAAGACCCGCTCCAGCAGCCGTCGGTAGCCGCCGAGCTCGTCCTCCTCGTGGACCAGGGGCATGGACTTCTGGCCGGAGGGGGAGGAGTTCACCTCGACCACCACGAGCTGCCGGTGCCCCCGGTCAGACGTCGTCACCAGCAGGTCGGCGCCGGCCCAGCGCAGCACGCGGGCAGGGCGGGACAGCACATCGCGGACCGCGACCGGGTCCACTTCAGGGTGCAGGTGGCAGTAGCGCTGGGCGATGCGGGCGTTGCCGAGGCTCAGGAAGTGCCGCACCACCGGGTGCAGCCGCGCGTTGGGCACTCGGGGGTAGTAGTGGTTGACCGCCTCGAAGGTGGCGGGCTCGATCAGGCGGACGGCAGGGGGCATGGGCAGAACCTCCCGCGCCGGCGCCTAGCAGGTTTCGTGCCACCCGGATCGGGCTCGGAGGCGCGCCAGCGCTGGTCCGGCGGCGTCGCCTGGCGCCCACTGTCAGCCCGCAGCACTGGGCGGCGCGGGGTCCCCGAGTCCGTCGTCGGGCCGGTGCAGGCCACCTGGGCCACGACCGGGGCACCAGGACCAGCGTGCCTACTCGCGGCTCCTTGCGAGGACGAGCGTACTGAGGAGGGGAAGCGAGCCACCGGACAGCTCGGACCCATCGGCCGACACGGTGAGCGTGCCCGCCTCCAGCCACGCATAGTCCAGGTAGCTCGAGGTGAGGATGTCGATCCGTTCTCCGGGCTCGAGCCCCCATGAATTGTCCACCCTCAGCGTGGCACCCGGATCCAGCTCGACCAGGAACGGCTCCAGGTAGTAGACAGCCAGCACGTCCTCGGCCGGCAGCTCGGGCGGAAGTGCGTGAGGCGCAGCCGCAGAGACCGCCAGCTCGTCCGTGCCGAAGGGCAGGGTCGCCTGGGCCGGGTCGAGGGTCAGCCACAGGCCCGAGCCCAGCTCGACCTCGGTGGCGGTGTCCACGACGGTCTCGGTGCCCGGGCGGGCGAGCGGAATGGGCGCGTCGAGGACTCGCTGCTCGCCAGGCTCGAGGGTCACGACGACCAGGACGTCGGCGAACTCGACCGTCTCGCCTAATTGGGTGAAGTGCAGCGCGTAGAAGTCCGGGTCCACGTCGCTGTAGGAGAAGCTGCCGTCGGGCAGCGTGTCCAGATAGCGGCAGGCCCCGTGGCAGAGGGTGACCCGAATACCCTCCACAGGGTCGCCTTCGGGGTCGACCACCAGGCCTTCGAGCGTGGCCTTCTCTTGGGAGTCGGTGTCGGTGTCGGAGTCGCCGTCCGCGTCGGAGTCGCTGTCCGCATCGGAGTCGCTGTCCGCATCCGAGTCGCTGTCGGTGTCCGCGTCAGCGTCCGTCTCGGTGCTGGCCGAGTCCGATGCCGGTACGCCGGAGTCGCTGGCGGTGTCATCTCCGCACGCGACCGCGGCCAGCAAGCTGAGGCTCATCCACAGGCGCATGACAGGGTCTCCAAGTTGTTCGCGAGCGCGTCCTCGAGCGCTGCCCGCACGTTGCCGAGGCAGCAAGCCCCCTGGGGGTTGGTCTCGGGACAGCGGTCCTCGCCCCTGCGGCAGTGCTCCGTGATCACGTCGGGGATGCCCGAAGTCCCCGTCCGAGCCACGTCCGTCGTCATGTCCGCGGCGGTGTAGCCGAAGCAGTAGCAGAGGGCCCGGTCCGGCGCCGACTCCTTCTGACCGATGCGCAGGGGCACCTGGCTGGTGGAGACCACGTGACCGGTGTCCTGGCTGAACCAGGCCACGTCGCAGCCGACCGTGCCACAGAAGCGGTAGCGCTCAGCTGGCGCAGGAGGGCCGCCGGGCAGCAGGGAGATCAGGGTGATGGGCTTGACCAGGCGACCGCGCTCACCGCAGGACGGGCAGTCCTTGATCACGGCCTCTGGGGTCGCCACGGAGCCGACATCGCAACAGTCCACCCTCAGGTCCCCTCGACCGGCTCGACCGTGGTCTTGTACCCGGCCTCGCTGATCTGGTCGGCGATCTGCTGGGGCGAGACCTTGGCGCTGTCGAAGGTCACGGTGGCCAGCCCGGCCGTGACGTCGACCTCGACGTCCTGGACCCCGTCGAGCTTCTTGGCGGCCACGCGCACGGTCACCGAGCAGGAGTGGCAGGTCATGCCTGCGATGGCCAGCGTGGCGGTGGCGGCGGCGGCCGGGGTCGCGGCGGCCGGCGTCTCCGCCTTGGGAGCGTCGCAGCCCCCACAGGCGAACGCGGCGGACGAGCAGCAGGCCACGAGGGCCAGGGTGATGAGGCGGTTCATGGGACCTCCGATCAGAACAGGTAGGGGGTGAGCGAGGGGAAGACGAGAGCGAGGGCGACCAGGCCGGTCGCGATCCACAACGCCACCCGGCCGCTCCGGTTGACCTGGGGCTGCTCGCAGCCGCAGTCGTCAGCGCCGCCGGTGGTGGCCAGTGCAGGTCGGGCGCGCCCATAGGTGACATAGAAGCCCACGCCGAGCAGCCCCAGGGTCAGCGCGGTCAGCAGCGGACGGTAGGGCTCCAGGGCGACCAGGGCGCCCGCCCCCCCGAGCCCGAGCAGGGCGAAGATCAGCGGACCGATGCAACAGGCCGACGCTGCGATCGCGGCTCCGACGGCACCGAGCAGGCTCAGGTTGCGGGTGGTGTTCTCAGCCATCGGGGGGCCCAGGTGCATGTTCAGTACTTTAGATACCACTAAAGTACGAAAGTTTCACTCCGCAGCGAGGAGTGAGACCACGATCTCGGCCATCTCCTCGATGCCCGAGGAGCCGCCGGCCTCGCTCCAGATCACCACGCCGTCGGCGTCGAGGATGGTGGCCATCGGCAGCACGCTGTCCGGATTCCAGACCGGCCAGAATTCTCCTTCGGCATCCGCCAGCACCGGAAAGCTCAGCTCCAGCTCCTCGGCGAATTCCAAGGCGTCGTCGGCGTCAGGGGTCCCGCCGCGGGCATCCTGGCCCACCACGCTGATGGGCACAAAACCCTGGTCACCCAGCTCCTGGAAGAGCTGTTCGAGGTCCTGGACCAGGACCCAGCAGGAGGTTCACCACACCGCCGAGATGTCGACCAGCGCGACCTTGCCCCGGAACGAGGACAGCGAGACCAGCTCCCCCGCGCCGTTCGGCAGGGTGAACTCCGGGGCGCAGAGGCCCAGCTCGAGGCCGACCTCGGCGTCGGGTCCGCAGCGCTCGGTCTCGGTCGCCGCCCCCGTGTCGCCCGAGTCGGCCGTGTCGGTGGCGCCGGTGCAGGCCGTCAGCGCCGTGAGGAAGAGCAGCTTCATGGGGACTCCGCGGAGAGGCCGATCCAGGTGAGCTCGGGGATGCCCTGGTCGGTGTCGGTGGTGGGGTGGCCGTCGGCGTCGACGGTGCCCGTGGCGACTGGCACCAGCAGGCCGGTGTCGTAGTCGAGGCTGTGGAAGGTGACCGCAGCGCCAGGCGCGAGTCCCGTGTCGGCGGGGAACGACGTCCGGGCGGGCGGATCGAGGGTCGACTGGATCGGGTGCAGCGCGAAGAGGTCCACCAGCGCAACTCCGTCGGGCACGAAGGCGGGGGCCTGGGCCACCGGGACCCGCGCGACCTGGAGCTCGTCGGGGGCGAAGGGCGCCAGCGTCACTGCGCCGGCCGCCACGGTGAGGGTCAGGCCGTCGGCGGTCTCGATGGTCTGAGCCTCGGCCGCAGTCGGGTCGAGGGGCCAGATCTCGGTCAGCTCGGGCGCCAGGACAGGTCCGTCGAAGACCAGCGGTCCCTCGGCGTCGAAGGCGAAGACGACCGAGGCGAAGAGGCCGTTGGTGGCCGTGTCCCCGTAGGTGATCAAGCGCTTGGGCCCTTCGGCAACCTGGCCCACCGTGAACCGCCCCTCTGCGTCGGTCTGGTCGGGGATGCAGAACTCCGTCGAGACCGTCACGAACACGTCGACCACCGGCTCGCCCAGGAGACCGAGCACGGTCCCGGAGACCTCGAAGCCCTCAGGTGGTGCGGTGTCCGTCTGGGGCCAGGTGTCCGCGGACCCGGCGCTGTCGTCGGCTTCCGGACCCGTGCAGGCCACCATCAGCAGGACGCCGAGCACCTCAGAGCTCGCCCTGCTCGCGGGCCTGCTGCACCGCCAGCCGCACGATCCCGTTCACGGGGTGCTCGGTCAGGCGGTAGAAGAGCGTCTGGGCCTCGCGCCGGAACTTGACCATGCGGTACGCCCGCAGCTTCGCCAGGTTCTGTGAGACCGCCGACACGGAGATCCCGAGCACTTCGGCCAGGTCGCAGACGCACATCTGCTCCGTGCGGTCCAGCAGATCGAAGATCTTGAGGCGGGAGGGGGCCCCGTAGAGCGCCAGGCCGGCGGCGAGCTCGTCCAGCTCGGGGGTGAAGGTCATGTCGTCCCTCAGGGACGCGAGCTCCTCGGCGGAGAACGTGGGTCCGACACAGAGCACAGGGGCCTCCTATTACAGTACTTGCTCAACTAAGTATCTTCGCGTGCGCTGATGTGCCACTGGCCAAGGGGGTGCGGCCTTGGAGAGCCGTGCGCTCCTGGGCACCTACGTCGTCGTCCAGGTACTCGTCCCGGTCCTCGTCTCCCCCTCCTCGTGCTCTCAGCTCCCGAACAGCACATCGGCTTCGACCAGCAGGGCGTTGAAGCGGATTGTCCAGGACTCGATTGCAGCGGCAGCGTCCGGATCAATCCTGAGGTCCGTCTGGAGCCCCACCACGGCGCCTTCGAGGCACGCGACCTGGCCAAGGCCGACGAATTCATCGAACGCGATCTCCCCGCGCTTGTACCGCTGCGCGAGCTGGCCGACGGCGAGGGACGAGCTCACAACCGCGCCAGCGAACGGGGCTGCCAAGTCGGCGTAGTTGGTGAGGGCGTAGAGGGTGCCTGCGGCGATGCCGCCCTGAACGCCGCCCTTGAGCCCCTCGACTCCGAGGTCCTGCCAGTCCTCTGCGGAGTACTCACCGCGGAACATCCGTTTGCCGTCTCTGCGCTTCTGATAGACGGCCACGGCCATACGGACGCCGGCTCCGACAGCCGCCCCCTTCGCGGCCGCCGCGGCACCTCCGGCCATGCTGGGCCCGTGGTCACCCTGGATGTTGGTTCGCCGGGACTCGTTCTCGGCCTTCAGCGCGGCGTCATGCTGGTCCAGCGTGTCGTGGATCTTGCCCTGCTGGACTTCCGCGTACTTGGATACTCCTGGCCTGACGACCTCGTGGAATGGTCTGCCGGTAGCCTCCTCGATGGCGGCTGCCTTCGCTTGTAAGGACCGCACTGCTCGAGAACTCAGCCCGTCCACCGACTCGCCGCGGAGGACCTTCTCAATCGTCTCGTAGTGGTCCTTGGGGATGTGGTACCCGGAGCCTACGGCGCCGTAGCCCGGGTACTTGTCCATGTGTTTGAGCACATGGTCGAGCGTCTGGCGCGTTCCGTTGATGAACTTGGACTGGATGTGCTCGCCGTCAACGAGGTAGTCGGTCGGGTCTGTCCGGCCGATCCCGTCGAAGGTCGCGGTGGGGGTGCGCAGCGAGAGCAGGTCTCGTGCGTTTCGAATCCCCACCTCGACCTGCTCCGCGATTTCCCCGTGCTTGGTGGCCTGGTTGCCGAGGATGTTCTCCGGGGTCCCGACGAACTGCCTCACCTGGTCGAGGCTCTTGAGTGCTTCCGAGAGAGCCGCGTCTTGCCGCCCAAGTGCAACGGCTTCTTCCGCCAAGCGAGCCGCAGCTTCCGCAGCGACGAGCCCGCCTGCCGCCTGGGCGACGACGTGGACGTCGGCGTCAGGCTCCGGGCCGTCCCTCATCAACGCACCTGCTTGTGGAGCAAGCCGGAGAGGGCTCGGACGTTGTTGATCAACGCTCCGAGCTCCTGCTTCTGCGCCTGCGAGAACCGCGAGTAGTTCGTCGGCGCGTTCTCGCGAAGCCACCCGAGTAATCGCAGGGCACCTTCGCCATGCTTGCGGGTGTTCTTCAACAGCGCCTTGATTTCGGCCTGCGCTGCCTTCAAGCCGCGGATCTTCCTCTCGATTCCCTTGGCCTTGCTGTTCGCCTCCTCGGCGATCTCGCCGTTCTTCTTGTGGGTCCAGTAGGCCGTTCCGGCCAAGAGAGTCCCGCCAACGCCCCAGCCAACAGGTCCCCCAAGGACAGCGAGCGTCTTGGCGCCGGCCGCCATGCCGCCACCACCGGCCGCGAGGGCGCCGCCGCCAATCCATGCGAGTGCCGCATTGGTGGCCGCCGCTCCGGACAGCGATGCGATGGCGGTGCCGGTGGAGGCCGTACCAAAGGTCGTCGCAATGGCCATCGCTGCCGCGGGCGCAGCGGCCGCTGTGGCGGCTCCTGCCCCAACAGACGCGCCTGCCATCACGCCGCTCTGAACATCCGCCGCGACAGCCTCTGCCTTGTTGTCCGCCACGACGTGATCGAAGCGGTCGACCGAGATGCGGAATTCCGCGACCGTCTTGTCGAACTTCTTCGGCGAGTTGGCCAGCACGTTCACATACGCTTCGGCGGCTCGAATGACTTTGTGGCTCGTGTTCTTGCGGACCTGGTGGAGCTTTACGGCGTCATCGACGACTCTCGGCGCGAGGCCGTTGTACCGGTTCGCGCTCTTCTCCAACCGCTCGATGGCATCGCGCTTTGTATCGAAATTCAGCACCGGGGCTCCGAGGCGTCAGCGTGGCAGGACCGAGTTCACCCAGTCGACCCCATGATTGCGAGGTCGTGGGGCTGGTCGCGCTGGGCGGGCGGCACAATTTACCAGGAGTGCGGGCTGCACATGAGGTCGGCCGCCTGGCGGAAGCGCGGCGCCTGCGGGTGCCCACGGTGCTCCGACCCCACCGCGACGACCTGCCGGAGCGGCCGCGGCCGCGGGCCGCCGGGAATGGGCTGGCGGTCCAGGGGGTCTCCCGGACCGCGGTGACGCAAGGGCTGAGGAAAAGCGAGCGCCCACGCGGTCAGGTTGAATGCCGCCAGGGGTCTGCCCCGAGCTACTCTCGATGTCGTGCGCTCGCCCCGCCTTCTTCGCCGGTACAGCGCTCTCGTCGGGCTGTCGTCGCTCCTGGCCGCATGTGGCGGGAGCCAAGACACCGCATCCGCGGTCGACGCGGACGGAGACAGCTTCGCCCAGGTCGATGGAGACTGCGACGACGCCGACGCCGAGGTCCATCCGGGGGCCGACGAGGTCTGGTACGACGGCATCGACCAGGACTGTGATGGAGCGTCGGACTTCGACCAGGACGAGGACGGACACGAGAGCTGGCGGCGGGAAGGTGGCACCGACTGCTGGGACGACTCGGCGGTCGTGCCGCCGGGCTTCGAGACCCTCAACGGTTTCCTGCCCGCGGTCGAGGCCGAAGACGTGCACCTCGGGGCGCCCGAGCGGTGGTACGACGGGGTCGACGGCGACTGTGCCGGCGACGACGACTTCGACGCGGACCTGGACGGAGAGCGCACCGATCGACACCCCGCTGACGGGCTCGCCGAGCTCGGCGAGGACTGCAACGACCAGGATGACACCGTGCTTCCCGGCGCCCAGGAGCTCTGCGACGGGCAGGACAACGACTGCGACGCGGCCCTGCCCACCGACGAGTCGGACGACGACGGGGACGGTGCGGTGGAGTGCGCCGAGGATGCGGGGGGCTGGGACGGCCTGGGCAGCCCCGACTTCGATGACTGCGACGACTTCGATGCGAGCTCTCGTCCGGGGGTCGAGGAGCTCTGCGACGGACAGGACAACGACTGCGACGGCGCGGTCGCCGTCGCTGAACTCGACGCCGACGGCGATGGCTTCGTGGCCTGCGATGAGGACCACGACGGCTGGGACGACCCACCCCGTCCGGACTTCGGCGACTGCGACGACTACGACGCGACAGTCCATCCTGGCGCCGAAGAGCGGTGCGACGGCCAGGACGGGAATTGTGACGGGGACCTGTCCGCCGAGGAGACCGACGACGACGAGGACGGGTTCGTGGAGTGCGAAGAGGACGAGGGGGGCTGGGACCACGCGGATCCCCCCGGCTTCGGCGACTGCGACGACGCCGACGCCAACATCTCCCCACAGGTCAGCCTGGTGTGCGGGGAGCACTCCCTGGGTGAGGCCCAGGCCAAGCTCATCGGCGAGGCTCCGGGAGACTACGCCGGCCGCAGCGTCGCTGGCGCTGGGGACGTCAACAACGACGGATTCGCCGATCTCCTCGTCGGCGCCCACGGCGAGGACAGCGGCGGGAGCAAGGCCGGTGCCGCCTACTTGGTCCATGGCCCCGTCAGCGGTCAACTCTCCCTTGGCTCGGCCGCCGCAAAGCTCATTGGGGTGTTGGCCAATGACTATGCTGGCGATGCCGTCACCGGTGCGGGAGACGTGAACGACGACGGCTTCGACGATCTGCTCATCGGCGCTTACGGAGCAGGGGAGCAGAACGTGGGCACGGCCTACCTCGTCCTCGGCCCTGTGACCGGCGAGCTCTCGCTCAGCGAGGCCACGGCCACGTTCAGCGGCGAGTCGAGGGGCGACGCTGCGGGCGAGTTCGTCTCCAGCGCCGGGGACGTGAACGACGACGGTTACGACGACCTGCTCTTCGGGGTGGACGAGGAGGACAGCGGGGGCAGGGCGGCCGGGGCTGCCTATCTGCTCTTCGGTCCCGTGACGGGGTCGGTGGACCTGGGCGGTGGCGACGCCAAGCTCATCGGCGAGTCTGTCGCCGACTACGCCGGTGGCTCCGTCGCCGGTGTTGGCGACACCAACGGGGACGGGTATGACGACTTGCTCGTGGGGGCCCGCAACTCGGACGAGGCCGCGAGCGACGCCGGTGTGGCCTACCTGGTGCTCGGCCCGATCAGCGGTCAGCACTCCCTGTCCATCGCGGCGGCGGCAAAGCTCCTGGGAGAAGCGGTCAAGGACCGCGCGGGTGGGACCGTGTCTGCGGCGGGCGACGTGAACGACGACGCTCTCGCCGATGTGCTGGTCGGCGCCGTTAGCGCGGGCAGCTCTGCGGGAGCGAGCTACCTGGTCCTCGGTCCGGTGAGCGGCACTCTCGACCTGGCCAGTGCCGACGGGAAGCTGACTGGTGAGGTGGCCTCCGATCACTCAGCCGACGCCATCTCCACGGCCGGCGACGTCAACGACGACGGCTACCACGACCTGCTCCTGGGGGCGTACTTTGCGGACGGGGCCGATCGCCACGCTGGCGTGGTCTACGTGGCCTATGGACCCCTGTTCGGCGAGACCTCGCTGGGCGAGATCCAGGCCAAGCTCACAGGTGAGGCAGCCGATGACTACGCGGGCCACTCCGTCGCCGCTGGTGGGGATCTGGACGGCGACGGCTATGGGGACCTCGTCGTCGGCGCCGATCTGGAGAGCTCCGGCGGCGAGTACGCGGGCGCGGCCTACGTGGTCCTCGGTGGGGCAGCGCTCCCGTGACGGCGTCAATCGCCACCGCTCTCTCTCTGGGGTTCCGGCTCACCCTCCTCTTGTCCCGTGCCCACAGTGACGATCCGGAGGGTGTCGACGCCGACTCCGACGGCTGGACCCTCGGGGCCGGCGACTGCGACGACGCCGACCCCACGGTCCACCCCGGTGCCGACGAGGTCTGGTACGACGGCCTCGACCTCCCAGTCCGGGAGCTCGGCAGTGGGGCCTCGTCTGCCCAGGTATCCTGACCAGCATGAGCTCCACGACCAGCCGACCCGCTCTGTGGACCGACACCCACCCCGATGCTGAGCGCGTCCTCGTCGAGGGCTATCGGGCCATGAGCGCGGCGGAGAAGCTCCGCCGTGTCGTCGCCCTGACCCAGGGCGTCCAGGAGCTGGCCCTGGCGCGGCTACGCGACCAGTATCCCGAGGACTCGGACAGACAGCGCCACCTACGACTCGCTGCCCTGTGGTTGGACGCGGACACCATGCGCACCGTGTTCGAGTGGGACCCTGAGGTCGAGGGTCGCTGAGTCGTGCCGCTCGCCGAGCCGATCGAGGTCGCACTTCAGGTGGGCTCGGCCCTGGACGCGCTCGGGGTCGAGTGGCTGGTCGGTGGCTCCGTGGCCAGCTCGCTGCACGGCATCCCCCGTGCAACCCAAGACATCGACCTGGTCGCGGCGCTCCAGGACCGGCACGTCCTGCCCCTCGTCGCCGCCCTCGAGGCGGACTTCTACATCGACGCGGACATGATCCGCGGAGCGCTTCAGTGCCGCGGCTCGTTCAACCTCATCCACCTGGCGACGATGACGAAGGTGGACATCTTCGCCCCACGGGGTGATCCGCTCTCCCGTCTGGAGATGGGCCGTCGACGACGCTACGCCCTCGGAGACGCGGAGGGGCGATCGCTGCCGCTGGCGAGCCCAGAGGACATCATCCTCCAGAAACTCCACTGGTTCCGCAAGGGCGGGGCCGTCTCCGAGCGCCAGTGGCGAGACGTCCTCGGCGTGCTCAAGATCCAGTCTCCGCAGCTGGACCTCAAGTACCTGGAGGACCTCGCCGAGGCCACCGGACTCGCGCGCCTGCTCCACCAAGCGACGGAAGCTGCGAAGTAGGCTCTGCCCCCAGATCCGCTGACGCGCCAAGCCCCGAAGGACTTGACGCGTCAAGACATGGCTCCCGCCCGCGGACTTGAACCGCGGACCCTCTGATTAACAGTCAGATGCTCTAACCAGCTGAGCTAGGCGGGAATGTGTGCCCCCTGACGGGAACGCCCCCGTCTTAATCAGGGCCCACGGGGTGTCAACGGGCGGGCCGCAGCCGCCACACCACCAGGCCGGCGACCAGCACGCCCACGCCGACCGCGGACTCCACCGGCTTGACCACCAGGGCGCCGATCACGATGCCGATGGCCACCAGGGCGAAGCCCCCTGCGGCCCAGCCCGGGGCGGAGAAGCCGCCCTCGGGACCCGGCTCCTTGCGCATCCACAAGTAGGCCACGGCGATGAGGGCGTAGAAGCCCCACTCGGCAAAGGCCAGTCCGGCCAACATTGCGTCGATGCGCTCGATGCCCAGGAACACGGCGGCCGAGCCCAGCACGCCCTGGAGCCCGATGGCGAAGGCCGGGGTGTTGGCCCTGGGGTGCAGGCGACCGGCGGCTTCGACGAAGACACCGTCCCGGCTCATGGCGTAGATCACCCAGGGAAACGCCAGGCAGATGGTGTTCAAGACACCCGCCGCGGAGATCACGACCGCCACGGCCAGCACGGTGCCGGCGGCGTCGCCCAGGGCCACGGCGCCGGCCTCTGCGGCCAGGGCCTGGCTGGCCTGCATGCCTCCCTGGCCGAGCAGGGCCAGATACGCCAGGTTCACCGCCATGTAGGCAGCGATGACCACGATCACGCCCCCCAGGATGCCTCTGGGGATCGCCCGGACCGGGTCCTTGACCACCCCGCCGATCCAGGTCCCGTGTTGCCAGCCGCCAAAGCTGAACATCACCGGGATCAGCCCGGCGGCCACCAGCGCGGCCCACGGCTCTGAGTCGCTGCCGCCCTGGGGCAGCGCCTCGAAGCCCGCCTGGCCAAATGCGGCCCCGAGTCCGATCAGCGCGACCAGGATGAGCACCTTGGCGGCCGTGAGGGTGCGCTGGACGCCTGCACCGGTCTTCAGCCCCAGGATGTTGGTCGCGCTGAAGCCAGCGATCGCCGCGATGCCCAGCCCAGACTGCGCCGCCCGGGGCAGCTCACCGACCAGGACCTCCAGGTTCGCCACCAACACCAGCGCGATGATCGCCAGGGCGCCGGGCTGCACGATGAGCAGGTTGGCCCAGCCATAGAGGAAGGCGACCAGCGGGCCGCGGCGCTCGCCATAGCCCTCCCGGAGGAACACATAGAGCCCACCCGCCTGGGGCATGCGGCCCCCCAGATCGGCGAGCACCAAGGCGCCGAGCAGGGTCACGAGCCCACCCAGGCCCCACACCCCCAGCATCCAGCCAGGGGAGGGGAGGTCCCGCGCCAGGGTCGCCGGCGCGAAGAAGATGCCCACGCCCACGATGGCGCCGACCACCACCGCACCGACGTCCAGGCCGCCGAGCTGGCGCTGTGCTTCGACCCGCTGGGCCATCGGACCTCCGCGGCCATTCGAGCACGGGGGGTCACGTCCCGCACGTGCTGAGCCGATCCGTCGTCAGACTCACGCCGAGGCCGTCGATGACCCTCCTCTTGGCCCTCACCTCTGCGCCCGCCCTGGGCTGGACCATCCTGCAGAACGGCGACGGCGCTGAGCTGCGCTGGACCGAGATGCCCATTCCGTACGCCATCAACCCCGGCAATGCCCAGGGGCTGACGACGAGCGATGTGATGGCGGCCGTGTCCGGCGCCATGAGCGCCTGGGCCACCATCGACGGGGCCAGCGTGACCTTCAGCGACCAGGGCCAGACCCCGGTCAACGCGGTGGACTACGACTCGGTCAACACGATCTACTTCGACAGCGACTGGACCATGGACCCGGAGCTGATGGCCATCACGGCCAACTGGTCCTACTCAGACGGCACGATCGTGGGCTTCGACATCCGCATCAACGAGCGGGACCACCAGTGGTCCGTGGCGGGAGCGGGCGACGCCGATGACCTCCAGAACATGCTGACCCACGAGGTCGGCCACAGCCTGGGCCTGGACCACACCACCCTGGACGACGCGGCGACCATGTTCGCCAACGCCGTGCCCGGCGAGGTCACCAAGCGCGAGCCCAAGGACGACGACCGCCAGGGGGCCCAGTACCTCTACGGCAAGGGCACGCCCGTGGACACGAGCGATGAGACCGCTGGTGGCTGCGCGAGCGCCGCGGTGGCCCCGCGGAGCGCTGCCGCTTTTCTGCTGACAGGTCTCATGATCGGCATGCGCCGTTCCGATCCATGAGGTGTGAGCGGGACGGCCCTGCACGGCCCCCCCGCTGACCCCGAGGCTCTCGATTCAAGTCTTGTCCTGTTTGCCGAGCAGGGCCGGGGTGGTCCCTGCCTCCCATCCCGCAGCCGGGCCTCTTCGTGAGGCCCGGCCGGCACCCTTCCTCCCCCTCTCTCCGCTCCCGAGAACGTCCATGCGTCCACTCCTGCTCGCCTCCGTCGCCTTCACGATGCCCCTGGCCGCCACGGCCACCAGCTTCGAGCGGGCCTATGACATGACCGAGCTGAGGAACCGCGCCGAGACCGTCATCGTGGGCGAGGTCCAGGGCACCTGGACCGAGACCACCCGCGATGGCTGGTGGACGGTCGCCACCCTGGTGGTCGACGAGACCCTCCAGGGCTCCCACGAGCCCGTGGTCGAGGTCCGATACCCCGGCGGCTCCGTCGGCGACCTGCACCTGGTCGTCTCCGGTGCCCCCAAGCTCCACCCCGGCGACGACGTGGTCGTCTTCACCCGCGACGACGGCAAGGTCCTGGGCATGGCCCAAGGCGTCTGGAAGATCTCAGACGACGGCCAGGCCACGCGGGATCTCTCCAGGCTTGCCTTCAAGGACGGCTCCAAGCCCGTCGAGAGCATGCCCATCGAGGAGCTCAAGCGCCTGGTGCGGTGACGCACCCCCCTCCGAAGCCCCTGGGTCGGGATCTTCTTTCCCCCTCCCACCCCCGGAACCGGTCTCGGTCTGGGGGCTTCACTATTTTGGTTCAGGGGGTGAGGCCGCGGGCTCGCTGTCGCTCGCCTTCGCGGTCACCCCTCTGGCCCGGCGGCCTCCGCCTCCGCCGTACGTGGAAGTGTCTCAGGGGGAACTCACCCGGGACCTCGCTCCGCTCGGCCTGCCCTCGCTGGCGCTCGGCCGGTTGAGTACCCCCTGAAACACTTCCGCTCCCGGCTGCGGCCGCCGGGCAGGGCCTGGGCGCTCCGCGCCAGGACCTGCACCCGCGGTGCGGGTGCAAGGCCGAGGGAGCAGGAATCGTAACCGGGGTAACCGGGGTCTAACAGGGGTCAGGAACCTTTTGTTAAGCATTAGGTCGTCGCGCATGGACCACGTCCATCAGACGAACGGGGTTCGGGGCATGACACCGGCTTGGGGCTGCCGCGGACCTACTCTTGCTGCCTGGTCTTCGAACCCCGCACCAGCCGGCGCTCGACGATTCGGCGCTGGCGGTCCTTGTACAGCTCGTGGGCGTTCTCGCCGTCTTCGTTGGCCAGGGCGGTCTCCCGGTCCAGGAGCTGGAATTCCACCATGACGAAGACCGTGCGCCCCAAGAGGTAGGGGTGCTCGGGGAAGGGGTGCTCCTCGTCGAGCCGGACCGGGAAGTCCACGATGAAGTTGATGGTCCGGTAGCTGTTGCCGCTGAAGGGGTTGTTGTCCGCGATCCATTCGCTCGCCCGAGACCGCAGCCGCTGCAGGTCCGGGGTCATGGCGGCGTATTCCTGGATCTCGCGCAGGCTCCGGCGAAAGTTGACCAGGTTGTTGTGGCTCTGCCCCGGGATGGCGTAGTTGAACGGGAACAAGGTCCGGCACAGGTGCGCCAGCACGGGCACGATCTCGGACTGCTTCTCGACCACGATGCGGAACCGGAGCTTGTCGAACACCGTGGCCGCGATGGTGTCGCGCTTGGCCAGGAGCTTGGTGATCACCGAGTTCCGCGTCTTGCGGCTCCCGTAGAAGGCGTGGAGCGGGAACCCCTGCTGCCGCAACCCGTCCGCGTACTCGATGATGCGCTTCTCGGCCTGGTCCAGGAGCTGCGCCTCGCTGACGGGGGTCTGGAATTTCAGGTCCGCCGCCTCCATGTGGTTGATGACGTGCATCAGCTTGAGCGTGGTGCACGCCAGCATCTGGCGGCGCCGGAAGCGGCCGGCAAAGGTCGACGCCTCGACAAAGACGTCCCGCACATCGGCCGGGACCCGCAGGTCGTCGGGAAAGCGCAGGTCCAGGTTCTCCTCGAGGTAGTTCACCGACTGGTTGAACACGAACCGGAGCCGCTCCTGGTCGGACGGATCGTCCGGGTCCATCAGGTTCAGGCGCAGGAACTCATTGACCTCGTTGCGGTGGGTGAAATTCAGCCGGTTCCAGTCGATGACCGAGCTGCCCTGGAGGATCAGGCGCACGCTCTCCAGATCGAGCAGCTCCAGGTTGCGGGCCGTGAACGTGGGCTGGACCGACGTGTCGACGTTGAGGATGTCGCGGGACACGAGGGGCCTCTAAGGGGGCGGCCGGGTGTTGACCCGTGCCTTGCTGTGGCCTGACCCCGTCGATAAGGGCGGGTGCTCGTCCCTGGAGGCTGGACCGGTGAAGCAGCAACAGAGCGCATGGCGCTTGTTCCTCGGCCTCCTGGTCTTGTTGGGCGGCGGCCTGGTCGCGGCGCTGGTCCGGGAGCCTCGGGCGGTCGCCGCCGTGGTCGCCGTAGGCCTGGTGCTGATCGGCTGGGACCCGGACACCCGCGGTGCCTTCAAGGTGGTCGCAGCCGCGGCCGGACAGACCCTGCGGAACCTGTTCATGCTCCTGCCCTTCCTCCTGCTGGTGGGCGGGCTGGGCAGCGTGCTGGCCTGGCAGGTCGGCGCCCTGGCGCTGGAGCACCTGGTCAAGCCCGGCGCAGGTCAACAGGCCCAGCTCCTGACCTCTGAGCTGACCAAGCTCGGCGTGTTGACCCTGTGGGGCATCGCCGCAGCGCCGGTGCTCGACGCCGTCTCGATCTACGCCTGGCGCCACCGGGCCACCGAGCGCTCCTTTGGCGGCGCCATCAACTACGCCCTGAATCGCTACCGCCGCATGTTCGGACCCCACGCGGTGTCCTTCACCGGCATCAGCCTGGGCATGTCCGTCATCATCCCGGGCATCATGTTCGGTCTCTGGTGGGCTTGGGTCGACGCGATCACCGCCACCCGCGATCGGACCCTCGATCCCCTGCTGAAGAGCCTGGGTCGGGATCCCTCAGCCCGCAGCCCGCTCCAGTGGTCCAGGGTCCTGTCCCGGGGCCACCGCCTGCGCATCGTGCGGGCCTGGCTGCCCTACGTCTTCTGGTACGTGCCCGCTGCCATGGTCCTGGTCTACCAGGCCGAGGGCGCCGGGTTCTGGGCCGTGCTCGCCTTTGGCACCTTCAACATGCTGCTGCTCACCGTGATGGAGATGGCCATGGTCGGGCTGTTCGAGGAGCGGCTCGAGCTCCTCGCCGCCCAGGCCGAAGAGCGCGGCATCGGCGTCGACCGGGGCGAAGACGTGGACAGCGAGTCGCCGAAGGCTTCTTGAGCGCGGTCTGGCTGGGGGGCCTACCGGGTCTCCTGACGCCCGGAGCGGTTCTGACCGGCGTGCCAGAGGGCGCGGCTGGCTACCTGCTGGCCCAGGCTGCGACGGAGAGCGTGCGCCCGGTCTGGGTGGTCGTGCCCGACGCCACCGAGGCCCGTCGCCTGGCTGCCGAGGCCCGCTTCCACGCGCCCGAGCTCCACGTCCGGCTCCTCCCGGCCGACGACGTGCGGCCCTACGACGGCCTGTCGCCCCATCCCGACCTGCCCCGCACGCGCATCGCCACCCTGGCGACCGCCCAGGCGCCAGGCCTGATCCTGACCACGGGGGCAGCGCTGCGCCAGAAGGTCCTGCCCCCCGGACTGCTCGCGCGAAGCCCGACCCTGAGGCCCGGCGACGTGCACGACCCTGCCGCCCTGGCGGGTCAGCTCGCGGACCTGGGCTACCTGGGCGTCGGGCGGGTCGAGGACCCCGGGACCTTCTCCCGCCGGGGGGACCTGCTCGACCTGTGGCCCACGGGCCTCTCGCGCCCGGTCCGCCTGGACTTCTTCGACGAGGACCTGGAGGAGATCCGCCACTTCGATCCGGCCAGCCAGCGGGTCCTGGACCCTCTGGACGCAGTCCGGCTGCTGCCCGCCCGAGAAGAGGTGCTCACCGCCGACGCCCTGGCCCGAGCCGCCACGGTGCTGCGGGACCGGGTCGCGGAGCTCGGGCGCGGGACCGAGCGGCGGCGAGAGGTCCTCGAGGACCTCAAGGCCTCCATCCGGTTCTCCGGCGTGGACGCCTGGCTCCCGGCTCTGCACGATCTGGTGCCCGCCTGGCAGCACGCCGGCGACGCCCTGTGGGTCGTGATCGACAGCGAGCGGGTGCGCGAGCGGACCCAGGCCAGCGCCACCACCGCCCAGCGCCGCTTCGACGCCCTGGACGACGGCGATCAGCCCCTGGTCGGCCCCTCAGAGCGCTATGTCGCGCCGTCCGAGATCTGGCACGCCCTAACGCCTGCAGCCCGGATCGAGCCCCTGGGGCTGGACGACGCCATGGACGCAGGCCTCACCGACAACGGGGCGCTGCGGGTCGGCACCGGCGCTTCTCTGGCCCCGGTCGCCGCCCAGCTGCGGGATCGCCTGGCCGAGGGCTGGCGGATCGGGCTGGTGGTCGACTCGGAGCTCCGCGCCGAGCGCATCGGCGCCCTGCTGCTGCCCCACCAGCTGACCCCCCACCGCACCGCCGACACCGACCCCGCCAGCTGGACCCCCGGCGTGCTCACCCAGGTGGTCGGCGATCTGCCCCGGGGCTTCACGGCCCCCCTCGATCGCCTGATCGTGGTCACGGCCGACGAGGTCTTCGGCGAGAAGCTCCGCAACCGGGGCACGCGCCAGAAGACCGTCGGCCAGGCCGCCCGCGAAGCCTCGGTCACCACCTTTGCCCAGCTCAAGGAAGGGGACCTGGTCGTGCACCGGCTCCACGGCATCGGCGAGTACCGGGGCCTGAAGCGGGTGGAGCTCGACCTGGCCATCCAGGACATGGTCCAGCTCCAGTACCGGAACGGCCGCATGTACCTGCCGGTCACGCGGCTGGACGCCCTCTCCCGGTACCACCTGGGCGAAGGCGGCAAGGCGCCGCGCCTGGACCGCCTGGGCGGGGACACCTGGCAGACCCGCAAGGCCCGGGTCAAGGACGCTGTGCTCAAGCTGGCCCACGAGCTGCTCTCGCTCCAGGCCGCCCGCAAGACCCGACCCGGTCACGCCTACGTGGGGCTGTCGCCGCGCTACCGCCGCTTCGCCGAGGCCTTTCCCTTCACGGAGACCCCCGACCAGGCCATGGCCATCAGCGCCGTGCTGGACGACCTCAAGCGGGGCCAGCCGATGGACCGGCTGGTGGTCGGTGACGTGGGCTTCGGCAAGACCGAGGTCGCCCTGCGCGGCGCGATGCGGGTGCTCGACGAAGGCCGCCAGGTCGCCCTGTTGTGCCCGACCACCGTGTTGGCCTACCAGCACTACCGGACCTTCTCCGACCGCTTCGCAGCCTTTGGCGTGCGCGTCGGCCTGCTGTCTCGCTTCACCACCGGCGCAGAGAAGAAGGCCCTGCTGGCCGAGCTGCGCACCGGCGACGTGCAGCTGGTCATCGGGACCACCAGCCTGCTCGGCCGCACCGTGCGCTTCCAGGATCTGGGCCTGATCGTCATCGACGAGGAACACCGCTTCGGCGTGAAGCAGAAGGCCCGGCTGCGGGCCATCCGGCAAGAGGTCGACGTGCTGGCGCTCTCCGCGACGCCGATCCCCCGGTCGATGTACATGGCGGTCACGGGCCTGCGCACGTTCTCGGTCATCACCACGCCCCCGCGGGACCGGCTGCCGATCCGCACCTCGGTGGGCCGCTGGGGCGAAGGACGCATCCGCGAGGATCTGCTGCGCGAGCTCCAGCGGGGCGGCCAGGCCTTCTTCGTGCACAACCGGATCCAGACCATCGACGACGCCGCCAGGACCGTGTCCGAGGCGGTGCCCGAGGCCCGGGTGGACATCGCCCACGGCGGCATGGATGCCCGTCGGCTCGAGCAGGTCCTGGTGCGCTTCGTGGCCCGGGAGTTCGACGTGTTGGTCTGCACCGCCATCATCGAGTCCGGGGTGGACATGCCGACCGTGAACACCATCCTGGTGGACCACGCCGAGCGGTTCGGCCTGGCCCAGCTCTACCAGCTGCGTGGGCGAGTGGGGCGGTCCCACGTGCGGGGCTACTGCACGCTGCTGGTCCACGAGGAGAACCCGCTCAGCCGCAAGGCCATCAAGCGGCTGAGGGTGCTCCAGGAGCACACCGAGCTGGGGTCGGGCTTCGCGGTGGCCACCGCTGATCTGGACCTGCGGGGCGCTGGGGACCTGCTCGGGGAGCGACAGCACGGAAACATCCAGGCCGTCGGCTTCGAGACCTATGTGGCGCTCCTGGAGGAAGCCATCGATGAGGCCCGAGGCCGGGTCCATCGAGAGCAGCTCGATCCCGAGGTCAACGTGCCCCGGCCCACGTTCCTGCCCGAGACCTGGATCCCCCGGATCGAGGACCGGCTCTTCACGTACAAGGCCCTGGCCTCGGCCCGCAGCGCCACCCAGATTCGAAACCTGCTGGACCACGCCGCCTCAGAGCACGGGACCATCCCGGTCGAAGCCCTGGACCTGGGGCGCCTGCTCGAGGTCCGCCTGCGCTGCCGCGAGCTGGGCATCGCGCGCTGCGACTGGCTCAAGGTGCGGGTGCTGCTGGAGCTCGCCCCGGAGAGCGAAGTCCCGCTGGCGAAGCTCGAGTCCCTCGCCCAGGCCCAGCCCCGTCGCTTCGCCGTGCCTTCGGTCGATCCGGTCCGCTTCGAGTGCCGCTTCACCCCCCAGGAGGCCGAGCAGCCCTTTGTGGTGCTCCACTGGCTCCTGGGCCAGCTCGACGACGCCGCCAGCTGACCAGGCCCAGGAGCGCCAGGAGCGCCGGCGCAAGGCCCTGCGCGGGACTCGCCGAGCAGCCACAGCGATCCCTCTGGGCCTCGGGCGCCGGACCCTCTGGCGCCTCCGCGGCCACCGGCACCGGCTCCGGGGGCGGCGCCTCGATCATCGCCAGGTTGCGGTGGTCCAAGGCCGTGAGGCGCGCGTCGGTGTAGCGGTCGTCGGGCTGGTACCAGTCCAGGCTCTCCAGGACCTTGGCGTGATCGGGCGCCGGGGACTTGCGCCCGCGGTGGGCCTTGATGCCGTCGAGCAGCAGTCGGCGATCCGAAGGGTTGTAGGCCCTGGCCTCGGCCGGCGTGACCTCGGCGTCCAGCCGGTGGAGTCGCCACACCGCCAGCGCCCGGGTCAGGCGTGCTGGGTCGTCTGTCGCCGCGGCCCGCTCGATCAGGTCCGGCGCGGCCGTGGAATCCGCCGCCAGGCAGCCATAGGCCCGGCGAGTCCCGCTGGCCTGGAGCTCGGCCAGCCAGGCGTCGCGCCCGTCGGCACAGTCCGCTTCCTGGGCCAGGGCGACCCCCACCAGCCAGAGCCCGATCACGCCCGGGAGACCGCTGCCTGCCAACGGGCCAGGGTCTCGGCCAGGTCGGCTTCGGTCAGGCCCGCCGTGAACGCCCGGTCCTGGGCCCACGCGTCGGAGACCGCGCTGGGGCTCGCCCACAGACCCACCGCCAGCCCGGCCAGGAAGGCCGAGCCCAGGGCCGTGGTCTCGAGCTGGGTCGGGCGGACGCAGCGGGTCCCCAGCACGTCGGCCTGGAACTGCATGAGCAGGTCGTTGCGGGCAGCGCCGCCGTCGACCCGCAGCTCCCGCAGAGGGCCTCCGAGATCCGCGCTCATCGCCCGCAGGATGTCCCCGATCTGCAGGGCGATGCCTTCGAGCGCGGCCCGTGCGATGTGGGCCCGCGTGGTGCCGCCGGTGATCCCGCTCAGCAGTCCCCGCGCGTCGGGCCGCCAGTGGGGCGCCCCCAGTCCCGCCAGGGCGGGCACAAAGGTCACGCCGCCGCTGTCGGGCACAGACGCTGCCAGGGTCTCGATCTCCGCCGCAGAGCCCAGGATGCCCAGGCCGTCCCGCAGCCACTGCACCGCGGCGCCGGCGATGAAGGCCGAGCCCTCGAGGGCATAGGTCACCCGTCCGCCCACCCGCCAGCCGACGGTCGTCAGCATGCCGTTGTCCGAGTAGACCTTGTCGCCCCCGGTGTTCAGCAGCACGAAGGCCCCGGTCCCATAGGTGCACTTCGCCATGCCCTGGGCGAAGCAGGCCTGGCCGAACAAGGCCCCCTGCTGATCCCCGATCACCCCGGCCACGGGAATGCCGTCCGGCAGGAAGCCCACGCCGCGGGTCTCGCCGTAGACCTCGGACGAGTCGCCGATCCGAGGCAGGCACGCGGCCGGCACGCCCAGCAGGTCCAGCAGCGCCGGATCCCAGTCCAGGCTGTCCAGGTCCATCAGGAGCGTGCGGCTCGCGTTCGACGGGTCCGTGATGTGGGCCCCGCACAGCCGCCAGGTCAGCCAGCTGTCGATGGTGCCGAACAGGGCCTGGCCGTCCGCCGCCCGGGCCCGGGCATCGGGCACGTTGTCCAGCACCCACGCCGCCTTGGTGCCCGAGAAGTAGGGGTCCAGCACCAGGCCCGTGCCCCGCTTGAAGCGCGCCTCGTGCCCGGCGTCCTTGAGCTGCTGGCAGCGGTCGGCCGTCCGACGGTCCTGCCAGACCAGTGCCCGGTGCAGAGGCTCCCCGGTGTCGCGGTCCCAGAACACGCTGGTCTCGCGCTGGTTGGTGATGCCGATGCCGGCGATGCGGTCCGCGTCGACCCCGGCCTTGGCCAGGGCACCGGTGACCGCCCCCTCGACAGACGTCCAGATCTCCGAGACATCGTGCTCCACGTGCCCGGGCTGGGGGTAGTGGTTGGGGAACTCCACGTTGTGGGTGGCCAGCACCCTCAGGTCGCGGTCGAGCAGCAGCCCGGTGCTGCCGGTGGTTCCCTGGTCGATGGCCAGGACGAGGTCGCGCATGACGGCTCCAGCGGGAGGGCAGGGGAGCGGTGGGGCTATCCCCTCTCGACGGTCATGGCTGGTACAGCGTCCAGAGCTCTTCGCAGGTCGCGTCCCGGGCCAGCGCCAGCATCGCGGTGCAGCTCTCCAGGGCCTGGTCCCGCTCGAGATCGCTCAGGTCCCGCCGCATGTCCTCCCAGTCCGCTTGGCAGCTCGTGCGCCAGGAGGTGCTGTCTTCGGCGCCCAGGGCGGGCCAGCCGCCGGTGTCATCGCACTGGTCCAGCTCGCGGGCAGCCACTCTGCAGGTCGCTTCGCAGTCGTCTTCGAAGGGCCCAAAGGAGGGCGCGTCGCAGCCGCCCAGACCGGTGATGACAGCGAGAGAGGTGGCCAGGGACAGAATTGAACTGCCGACACGGGGATTTTCAGTCCCCTGCTCTACCAACTGAGCTACCTGGCCGAACCTCTCTGCTGTCAAACCATCCCGTGCCTCAGCGAGCAATCTCGACGGGGGCGTTCTACCAAAGCGGTCGACGGCGTCAGCAACAACATCCACGACAGTGGCGGCGTGTTCGACCGGGGGGCATCGGCAACGGAACGCCGGGCGTTTAACGGGCGCCGAAGCCCTGTCAACGCGGGGCGTCACTCGTACTCGATGGCCCGCACGGAGATGCCCAGGCGCTTCATTCGATAGTTCAGGTTCGACCGGGAGATACCGAGCCTGCGCGCCGCCCGGGCCTGAACCCCCTGGGCGTCCTTGAGGGCCTGGATCAACACCCTGCGCTCGTACTCCCGCAGCGCGGCCTGGACCGTCATGCCTTCGGGCAGGATCGCCTCGTCCGGGCGGTCCAGCGACGGTGCCTCGGTGAGCTTGACCCCGCTGAGCTCATCGCTGCGCGTCAGGATGACCGCCCGCTCGATCACGTGCTGCAGCTCCCGGACGTTCCCGGGCCACCCGTACTGGGTCAGTCGCTCCATCGTGGTCATCGAGACCTTGGGCACCGGTCGGCCGAGCTCCTGGCAGTAGTGGGTCAAGAAGTGGTCGACGAGCAGCGGGATGTCGTCCCGGCGGTCCTTGAGCGGCGGCACCTGGATCAGGAAGACGTTGAGCCGGTAGTACAGGTCCTCCCTGAAGTTGCCGTCGGCCACCTCCTGGCGCAGGTCGCGGTTCGTGGCGGCGATGACCCTCACGTCGACCCGCAAGGTCTCCTGGCCGCCGACCCGCTGGAACTCGCCGGACTCCAGGACCCGGAGCAGCTTGACCTGGGTGGCCAGGGTGATCTCCCCGATCTCATCCAGGAAGAGCGTGCCGCCGTTGGCCTGCTCGAACTTGCCCCGATGCTGCCGGACCGCGCTTGTGAAGGCGCCCTTTTCGTGACCGAACAGCTCGCTTTCCAGCAAGGCCTCGGGCAGGGCCGCGCAGTTCACACGGATGAACGCGCCGGCTTGGCGCTGGCTCCGGTAGTGCAGCGCATGGGCGATCAGCTCCTTGCCGGTGCCTGTCGGTCCCTGGAGCAGCACGCGGGCGTTGGTGTCGGCCACGGCGGCGATCAGCTCGTAGACCTCGACCATCGCGGGTGTCGCACCGATGATCGCCTCGAAGCCGTACTTGGCAGAGACCTCCTGGCGCAGGTGCACCAGCTCGGCCAGCAGGGCCTTCTCGTCCAGGGCTCTCTGGACGATCAAGAGCAGCTCCTCCTTGCTCACCGGCTTGATGATGTAGTCGTCGGCGCCGGTCTTCATCGCCTTGACCGCGTCGGGCACCGAGCCGTAGCCGGTCATCACGACCACCCGGACCTCGGGCCACTGTTCCTTGACCTGGGCCAGGAGCTCCATGCCCGACGTGCCCGGCATGGCCACGTCGGTGATGACCAGGTCCATGGGCCGGCCGCTCAGGTGGCCCAGGGCCTCCTCGGCCGACGACGCCAGGGTCACGTCGTGCCCGCTCTTGCGCAGGTTGATCTCCAGGGAGTGGCGCACGGCACGGTCGTCGTCCACGACCAGCAAGCGGGGAGCGGGCCCGCCCATCAGTGGACCTCGAGCTGCCAGGGCTGGAGCATCAGCAGCCGCTCATCGGCCAGGGGCAACAACCCTGCCCACTCCACGAGCGTCGGCGGCAGCGAGATCCCGGGGTCCAGAGCCGTTCGGATGCTCTGGGGCAGGTAGACGCCGTTCAGGCCGCCGCCGCCGCCGTAGCTCACCAGGGTCAGGTCCGCGTCGGGGCCCAGGCCGGCAAAGGCACGGGCGGCGTCGATGGCGTCCTGGAACCCCCCGAGCTCGTCGACCAGCCCGTGCTCCAGCGCCCGCTGACCGGACCACACGCGGCCTCGGGCGACGGCCTCGACCTCTTCTTCCGTCATCTCCCGCCCCTCGGCCACCCGCTCCTTGAACTGGCGGTAGGTCTCGCCGATCATCCGGTCCAGGGCGGCGTATTCCACGGGGTCGAAGGCGCGACTGGTCGTGAACATGCCCGCGTTGCGGCCGCGGCTGTAGGTGTGGTGGGTGATGCCCAGGGTGTCGTAGGCGTCGGCGAAGTTCATCTTGCCGCCGTACACGCCGATGGAGCCGGTCACGGTGGTGGGCTCGGCCAGGATCAGATCGGCGCCGCAGGCCACGTAGTAGCCGCCCGATGCCGCGGTGCCGCCCATCGACACGACCACCGGCTTGCCCTCCCGCTGGACCAGCTGGACCGCTCGCCAGATCTCGTCGGACGCAAAGGCCGATCCCCCCGGCGAGTCCACCCGCAACACCACGGCCCTGACCCGCCGGTCCTGGGCCGCCCTTCGGAGGTGCCGGACCACGGTGGCAGAGCCCGTCGACGCGCCCTGGATCAGCCCCCCCGAGCTGGACTCGCCGGACACGATGGCCCCGGTCACGTAGACCACGGCGATCTCGTGGGCGCTGTTCCAGCCTGGGGTGTCCGGGTACAGCCCGTAGTCCTCTTCCAGATCGAAGCCCGACGCGAAGAGATCGGCCACGGAGTCCTCGAGCTGATCCGGGTAGATCAGCCCGTCGACCAGGTCCATGTCCAGGGCCTCGGCCGCGGTGTAGGGGCCGCCGTCGACGAATTCACCGAGCTCTTCCGGCGTGAACCTGCGCCCGCGGCTGGTGTCCGCCAGCAGGTTCTCGTACAGGTCGTCCAGCAGGGTGTCCATCTGCTCGCGGGCGGGGGCAGACGGCGCGGTGCGGGTGTTGGTCTCGGTGGCGGACTTGTACTCGCCCCGCCAGGCGAACTCCTGCTCCACGCCGACCAGATCCATCGCGCCCTTGAGGTACTGGACCTCGGCGCTGAGGCCCACCAGATCGAGCTCCCCGGCCGGGTGGAGGAAGATCCGGTCCGTGCCCGCGGCGATCATGTAGGCGGCGTTGCCGGCCCCGGCGCTCAGGTAGGAGACCACCGGCCGGCCGGTCACTCGGACGCGCTCCACGGCGGTCCGCAGCTCCTGGACCTGGGCCAGGGAGTAGGGGGTGGTGCCCAGCTCGACCACCACGCCCTGGACGCTGCGGTCGCTGGCCGCCCTGTCCAGACGGTCCAGCAGCTGGAGGTAGGTCTCGGTGGGGGCCGCCAGCAGGCCTTCGCTCGCTTCGTACGGGTGGGGCACCGTCAGGTCGACCACCGGGACCTGCTTGCGGGGGCTGAGCAGCCACTCTTCCGTGTCGCTGGTCGCAAGCCACGCCGACGCCGACTCCAGGCTGTCTCCGGCGAAGCCACCGATGCTCGAGCTGCCCAGGGTGACCTCCAGGCCCACGCCCAGCGAGACGCCGGCCAGCCCGGAGCTGGGGTCCAGGTTCCAGTCGCCCTGGCCGTGTAGGTCCAGGCCGTCCCGCGCGTGAATGCGCAACGTGGTGCGCAAGGTCCGGCGCTGGTCCAGATCCGTGATCGACGGATCCACGGCCTGGTACTCCAGCCCGACCATCACACGGTCCCCAGCGGGACGGACCACGGCGCCGATGCCATAGGTGCCGAACACCTGCTGGTCCGGCGAAGGGCTCCCCAGGTTGCGTCCGACGGCCGCGAGCCCTAGCCAGGGGAGGGGACGCGCACTCAGGCCCACGTCCCAGGACAGGAAGGCAGGCGACGCCCCGCCCGGCAGGTTCCACGACGCCGCGATGCCGGCGCGCAGGTTCTCGGGGAGCTGGAGGGCAAAGGCGCCCCGAAGGGCCCACCACGCGGCTTCGCCCGTCGGGCGCCGGTGGTGGAGGGACAGCCCGAGGCCCCCAGCGGCGGACGACAGCACGAACTGCTGTCCCGACTGGTCCAGGCCCTGGCGGTAGTAGAGCGCCAAGCTCGCGTCCGGGTCGAAGCCCAGGTTGGCCGGGTTGACCCACGTGGCGCCCGCGCCGTCTTCGCCTGCCAGTGCGGCGGCGGGCGGGGTGTAGCCGGCGGGGTCCGGGACTTCGCCCAGGACCGGGGTCGTGCCCAGTGCGACGGCGAGCAACAACGTCATGGATCTCCCGTGAGGTGGGCTACGATAGACGAGGTGGGTCTTGACATGACAAGAGGTTCCCTCGAAGTCTCCTCGCCAACCCCCAGGCCGGCCCCCTCGATCGGGGACCAGGCCGCCCCGCAGCTCGCTCCAGGCCAAGGTCGCATGACGAAGCTTTACAGGACTGACACCGGCAAGGACACACAGACCACACGGCCCTTCCGCAAGATGGAGGGGGGTCGATGTGTCCCCTTCATGTCGGGCGGCGTGGCGGGTCAGGAGGCGTGGCGATGAAGCGAGTCGTGTCGGGGCTGGTGCTCCTCGGAGCCCTGGCTGCCACCGGACCCTTGCTGGCGGCGGATCCACCGCCCACCGACACAGCCACGCCGGTCGTGCAGCCGGTCCCCCGGGATCCGCTGCCCGTGCGGCCTGCACCTGCGCCGGCCTTGGACCCGATCCTCGCGCCGCTGACGGATGACCGACTCTTCCAGGATGCCCAGGTCGCCCTCCAGGTGGTGTCGCTCCGGACCGGAGAGGAGGTCTTCGGCTACCAGGCCGATCAAGGCATGGTGCCCGCGTCGACGATGAAGGTCATCACGGCCGCGGGCGCCCTGAAGACCCTGGGCCCCTCCTACCGCTTCACGACCCGGGTGCTCACGGACGGGGAGCTCCGGCCCGACGGTGTGCTGGACGGCAACCTCTACGTCCAGGGCGGCGGCGATCCGACCCTGGTGCTCGAGAAGCTCTGGAAGCTCGTCTACGACCTGCACCTCAATGGCCTCGCGCGGATCGAGGGCGACGTGATCTTCGACGACACGTTCTTCGACCGGTCCTGGCCCACGGCCGGCTGGGACAAGCCTCGCGACGTCGCCCGAGGGCCCAGCTACTTCGCGCACGTGGGTGCCCTGGCCCTCAACTTCGACACGGTCGCCGTGGTCGTCCGCCCGGGCGCGAAAGCCGGGGATCCGGCCGCAGTGGCCCTGGAGACCGAGGCACCGGGGGTGGTCCAGATCGAGAATCGGGTCAAGACCACCACCAGCGGTCGACGCCACGTGAAGCTCGAGCGCGTCGTGACCGGCCGCTCGATGTCCCTGGTGCTCACAGGCACCGTGCCGTTGAGCGCCAATGCGGTCCGGTACTACCGGACGGTGCCGGATCCGTCCGCTTACTTCACCGCCGCTTTTGCGGCTCAGTTGCGGGCCCAGGGCGTGTCCGTGGCGGGTGCCTACGTGGACGGAGAGGTTCCCGAGGCCGCCGACGAGATCCTCTCTCTCAAGTCCCCGCCGCTGGCATCGATTCTGATGGACATGAACAAGTACTCCTCCAACTTCATCGCCGAGCAGGTGCTGAAGACCCTGGGGGCCGAGGTCAGCGGCGCCCAGGGCACCACCGCGGCCGGACTGGAGGTGCTCGGGGATTACCTCGTTTCCCTGGGCATTCCGCGCGAGGAATTCAAGCTGGTCAACGGCTCGGGTCTGACCCGAAGTGCCCGCCTGCGCCCCACGCACCTCACCGCGGTGCTGGCGGATATGGCAGGTGATCCCCGGGTCGGACACGAGTTCATGGCGAGCCTGGCCATCGGGGGCCGGGACGGCACCTTGTGGGCCCGCTTCGCCGAAGACGACCAGGTCGATCGGGTGCGAGGCAAGACCGGCACCCTGGACGGGGTGCACTGCCTGGCAGGCACCGTAGAAGCCGCAGACGGCGAGCTCTACGCCTTTGCCTACCTGGTCAACGAGCTGCCGGGGTCCATCGCGCGAGCCCGCCAGGTGGCCGACCGCTTCTGCGGGGCATTGTGTGAGCTGGACGGTGCGGTCACCAGCCTGGAGCCCGCCACGGCGGGCACGCCTTGACGATCGGGCCGATCCCCAGGACAGAGGGGCCACCCCCCTCGATTGACACCGATCTCTACGGGTCGGTATACAAGGCGCATGCGCCGCTCGGTGGGGAGACCTCTGCGCCGGGCCAGGAGATGGAGCGAAACCCATGATCGGACGTGCCACGTGGGCCTGGGGACTGCTGTTCCTCGTGGGGGCGCCGCTGGCGTTCCTGGCGGATGCAGACGCCCAGGACGCGGTCGAGGACACCGAAGCCTCTGAACAAGAAGCCCCCGCCACGGACCCTGACTTCAACCGACAGCTGCTCACGGTCGAGGAGGACACGAACGCCCTCAAGGAGCGCGTGTTCCGCGCCAAGGCCACCTTGCAGCTGCTCAAGGAGATCGTGATCCAGGGCTCCACCAGCGGCTCGCGCGCCGTCTTGTGGCACCTCAACGAGCTGGGTGGCACCTACACCCTGGAGTCGATCAGCTACTACCTGGATGGACAGTCCATCTTCAGTCGCACCGACACGACCGGCGAGCTCGACAAGCAAGGTGAGCTGAAGCTCTGGGACGGCGCCGTGCCGCCTGGGAACCACAACGTCACCGTGACCGCCGTGGTCCGCGGCAATGGCTTCGGCATCTTCAAGTACGTCGACGGCTACACCTTCAAGGTCCAGAGCGCCTTCGCCTTTGCGGCCGAGGACGGTCACGTCTCCAACGTCCGCATCGTCCTGGACGAGCCCGAGGGGGTGGGGCGCTCCTTCACCCAGGGCCCCGAGGTCGCCTACGTGCTCAAGACCGTGCGCCAGTCCGCCGAGGAGTAGATGAGCCTGCTGGGACTGTTGAGCATCGCCGCGGTCGCGCTGGCCGCGGGCCCCGGGTCCGCCGAGGATCTGGACCGTCTGGACGCGCGGATCGGTGATCTGGAGGGGGTGGTGCGCACCATCTCCGACGACCTGACCACGCGCCGCGGCCTGATGGGCAACCGCGAGGCCCAGGAGCGCTACGAAGACGCGGTCTATGCCTACCTGGTTGGCGACTACGACCGGGCGGCCAGGGAGTTCTTCACCTTGGTGGAGTCCGGCTCCCTGCGGGATCCCGGCCTCGCCGGCGACGCGAGCTGGTACCTGGCCGAGTGCCTCTTCGAGATGGGCAACCTGGTCCTGGCCGAAGAGGTCTACGGCGCCCTGATCGACGCGGGTCCCACCCACGTCTTCTTCGCCGATGCTGTCCGGCGGCAGCTCGAGCTGTTCAGCATCGTGGGCCGCGCCGACGCCTTCTACTCCCTCTACAACACCTGGATCCTGACCGGGCGCGTCGAGCCCACGGACCAGATCAAGTACACCCTGGCCAAGTCCTTCTACCTCCAGGGCGACCACGCCCGGGCCAAGTCCCTCTTCGGAGAGATCGAGCCTGGGAGCGGCTGGTACGCCAAGGCCCGGTACTTCTACGGCACGGTGCTGGTGGTCGAGGGCAGCTACGACGACGCCATCGGCGAATTCCAGCGGGCCTGCGAGGTCAGCATCACCAGCGCCGACGACCGGGCGGTCGTGGACCTGGCCCAGCTGGCCCTGGGGCGCCTGTACTACGAGACCGGCGACTTCGCGCGGTCCAGCACCTTCTACCAGCGCATCGGACGCGACTCGGCCCACTTCGACGACGCCCTCTACGAGGTCGTCTGGACCTTCATCAAGCAAGAGGACTACCAGAGCGCGCTCGAAGCCGTCGAGATCTTCCTGCTGGCCTACCCGGAGCACCGCTACACCGCGCAGCTCAAGCTGGTCCAGGGCCACCTGCACCGCAAGCTCGAGGAGTACGAGGCCGCCCTGAACCGGTACGAGGCCATCGTCGAGGAATACACGCCCATCGCCGACACCATCGGCGAGCTGGCCGGCGCCGGCGACGTGGACTGGTTCGGACGCCTGGAAGAGCTGGAGCAGGGCACCTTCAACGAGGGCAACGTGCCCCGCTACGCCCTGGAGCTCCTGACCTCCAAGGAAGACGTCGGCCGCTCCCTCAGCGTCTACCGCGACCTGGAACAGCAGATGGCCGACCTGGAAGAAGCCCAGGCGCTGGTCATCGAGATCCAGGAAGCCCTGGAGCTCGGCTCGGGCGCGCTGGGCTCGTTCCAGACCGATCGCCGGGAGCTGCGCCGGGCCAACAACGAGTCCTTGCGGGTCAAGCAGGACCTGCTGGAGTCCGAGGAGGCTTGGCTGCTGGCCAACCTGCCGGCGGAATTCCGTCCCGAGGTCCGCAGTCTCCAGCAACAGCGCGAGGACCTGCGCAACGGCGTGATCAGCGAACAGGACGAAGAGTCGATCAAGAACGACAAGCTCCAGATCTACGAGGAGCAGGTCCAGGCCGTGCAGCAGCGGGCCTTCCGGCTCGAGCAGTTGGTCCGGGACCTCCAGGCCCAGGCCCACGGCGTCACCGAGTTCGTCGACAGCGGCGACGCCGAGCTCACCGAGGTCGAGAAGCTCCAGGTCAAGCGCGAGGCCGGCGAGCTGATCGCCCAGCTCGAAGGGCTCGCCGACGAGCTCAAGCTCATCCAGAGCGACACCACCCGCCGCAACATCATGTTCCCGCTGGAGCAGCTCCTGGCGGAACAGGCCGAGTCCGATCAGAGCGGCATCGCCGCAGAATTCGATCGGCTCCGCGAGGGCTACAGCGCCTACCGCCGCAAGGCCCAGGGAAGCGACCCGACCCTGGTCCGGATCGACCAGATGTGGAACCGGGTGGACGAGCTGGACGGGCTGATCGGCCACGCGGGCATGGCCATGACCGCGCTGGAGCGCAAGGAGCTCGGCACCGTGCGCAAGCGGCTCACGGTCGAGGCCGGCGAAGTCGAGGTGCTGGCGGTCGATCTGGAGAATTCCCTGAACGTGGCCCGCGTGCTGACGTCTGACATCACGCAGGCGGGCTTCAGCTGGCTCGCCGGCGTCTTCGGAGACTCGGTGATGGGCGCAGACATGGGCATCGTGGACGTCTACTGGGTGCGCAAGTCGTCGGTCTCCGCGGAGCGCGACCGCGTCATCGAGGAACGCCAGGAGCTCTTGCTCGAGCTCAGCGAGAACTTCGCCCGCATCCGCCAGGGGCTGGAGGAGTGATGAGGACCCCCAGTCTCACGCTGCTGCTGGCGCTGATCCCGCTGACCGCCTTGGCCCAGGACCCGGCACCGGGCAGCGGCCTGGTCGGGACCGAGCGGGTCTCCGGCTACCAGGCCGACGAAGTCCAGGCCTGGAACCAGGTCAACGACCGCTTCGACGCCCGCGCACGCGAGTTCACCCAGGACGTCCGCGCCATCGTCGACAACCGCGAGGCCGAGGAACGGGCCCGGATCAACGAGGGCTACCTGGCGATGCAGACCGAGCTCGAGGAGAGCGAGGTCCGCCTGCGAGGCATGGCGATCCGCCGCTTCGAGGACTTCCTGGCCAAGTACCCGGACGCCGAGTACTCGCCCCACGTCATGTTTCGACTGGCGGACCTCTACACCGAGGAGGCCAAGGAGATCTGGCTCATCGAGGCCGACGAGTTCGCCCAGCTCGAAGAGACCATCGAAGACCCCCTCGAGCTCATGGAGCTCGTGGAACCGCTGATCGACTACCACAAGGCGATCGCGCTCTACGAGCGCATCCTCGCGGACCACCCCGACTACGAGTACACCGGCGCGGCCTGGTACATGCTCGGCTACTGCTACTTCGACCCGCTCTCCAAGCAGGCCGACATCGAGGCGGCCCAGGTGGCGTTCGAGCGCCTGGTCGACGAGCACCCGGAGAGCCGACCGGCCGTGCACGGGGCCATGCACCTGGGCGAATTCCACTTCGACAACGTCGATCTGCAGCTGGCGATCCCGTACTACGAGATGGTCGTCGCCGCCGGGGCCGACCACGAGCTCTACGACAAGGGCGTCTACAAGCTCGCCTGGGCCTACTACAAGCTCAGCGACTACGACCGTGCGCTGAACCTGTTCACCGATCTGCTGGACTGGAGCCAAGAGGTCTTCCTGCAGTCGGGCAAGAGCTCGGATCTGCGCCCCGAGGCCGTCAAGTACATGGCGTTCTCGTTCTCGGACCTCGCCGACGCCGACTTCGACGGCCGCACCCCGGTCCAGGTCGCCGAGGCCTGGTTCACCCAGGTGGGCGCTCGCGACTACGAGAACGACGTCTTTCGCTCCCTGGCCGAGGTCTTGGAGCAGCAGGCCCGCTTCGAGGACGCCATCGAGGCCCTGGAGTACTACCAGGACCGCTGGCCCCTGGACCCGGGCAACCCCACGCTTCAGCTCAAGGTCGCCCAGCTCCACGAGAGCAAGGCCATCCCCGATCTCGAGGCCGCTGGCCGCGCCCGCACGGTGCTGACCGAGCGCTACAACCCGGACAGCGCGTGGTGGGCTGCCAACCGCAACGATCCCGACGCGCTGGCCGTCGCCGAGCGCTTCATCGAGCAGTCCCTGGCCGACGTGGCCATCGAGTACCACATCCGGGCCCAGGAGACCCAGACCCGCGAGGACTTCGAGGCGGCTGCGGACAAGTACCGGGAGTACCTGTCCCGGTTCCCCTTTGCCGACGACTACTACGAGATCCAGTGGTACCTGGCCGACACCCTCTACAACGCCCAGCGCTACGAAGAGGCCCGCCACGAATACGAGCGCCTGATCGGGGCCGAGGGTCACCCCTACACCGAGGGGTCCCAGTGGATGCTGGTCCAGGTGTGGCGCCAGGTCGTGGTCGACACCTACGGCGGCTACGAAGAGCGCCCCCCGGGCGCTGTGCTCGAGAAAAAGGTCCCCACCAAGGAAGGCGGCGAGCGCGATGTCTACCTGCTCACGCCGGAGCACGAGGCCCTGATCGCGGCCATGGACCTGATCCGCGACCGCCAGTTCGACGACCCCGGCTTCGCGCCGGCCCTCGACGAGGCCCGGGCCCAGCTCTACTACATCCCGGCGTTGATCCTGGTGAACTTCGGCCGCTACGAGGACGCCCGGCCCCGGCTCGAAGAAGTCATCGACCGCTTCCCGCACAAGGACGAGGGCGCCTGGGCCGCCAACGAGCTGATCGGCACCTACCAGGCCGACGGAGACTACGCGAAGATCCGAGAGCTCACGAGCCGCTTCCGCCGCATGCAGCTGGGCGAGAGCTCTTCGGTGTCCGATGACTCCCAGGTCATCTACGAGACCCTTGAGGAGCAGTCGGCGTTCAAGCTCGCCCTGGCCCTGGTCGAACAGGGCGACCGCGCCGGTGCCGCCGACGCCTTCATGGCCTTCATCGCCGAGTTCCCGGACTCCGACAACCGGAACCTGGCTCTGTACAACGCGGCCAACAGCTACGACATCACCGGCCAGAAGGCCAAGGCCCTGGAGCTGTTCGAGCAGTACCTCGCCGAGTACCCCAAGGACGAGCGGTCCAAGGGCCTCTACTACCGGATCGCGGACAACTACTCCCAGGTCCTCGATCTCGAGACGGCGATCAAGTACTACGAGGACCTGGCCCGGTACTTCCCGGACTACGTCGACGCGCCAGACGCGCTCTTCACCGCCAGCTTCCTGCGCAGCGGCATCGGGGACTACGAGGGCTCCGCCAAGGGCTACGAGCGCTACGTGTCGAAGTACCCGGACCGGGACGACGTCGAGTACGTCTACTGGATGGCCACCAAGCAGTGGAAGCAGCTCGGCGAGTCCCAGGCCGAGTCCAGCTACAAGAAGTACCTGCAGAAGTTCGGCGGCATCAACCCGGACCACACGCTGGAGGCCATGTACTACCTGGCCGAGCGCACCGAAGAGCGCGGCCGGGCCAAGGCCACCGCCAAGGCGTGGGACGGGTTCCTGGCGACCTACAAGGACCTGGCCGCCCAGGGTCCCGTCGGCCCCAAGGCGCGGAACCTGGCCGCCGGCATCGCCTTCCGGGACCTGTGGGCCCACTACGAGGAGTTCGCCGAGGCGCCATACCCCTCGGCCAAGAAGCTCGAGGACCCCGAGACCGTCACCACGCTGCTGGACACCCTGAGCACCGAGATCAAGGCCATCGAACAAGAGGCCATCGACCTCATCACGACCTACCAGGACTTCGAGTACACGTCGGCGGCCCTCTACGTCCAGGGCGCCACCTACTGGGACCACGCCAAGTACCTGTACAACTGGCCCATCCCCGAAGACTGGGACTGGGAGTTGGTCGACATCTACCGCGAGCAGCTGGACAGCTTCGCCGAGCCGGTCCAGATCAAGGCCATCGCCCGGCTCGAGGCCAACCTCCAGAAGTCCCGGGACGAGAAGCGCAGCTCCGAGTGGATCGACAAGACGGTGGCCATGCTCAACGACATCAGCCCCAGCGAGTACCCGCTCGAGAAGCCCGAGGTCCAGGGCACCGTCGACCCGACCGTGCTCCCCAAGGTCGGCGCCCGCAGCATCGACGTGGCGTCCACCGAAGGCGGTGACCCGTGATGCACCTGCTCGCCCTGCTGGTGGTCCCCGTGGGCCTGGCACAGTCCCCGACGGTCCCCGCGACCGCGCCAGGCGAGCCGGTCGTCGAGCCGCTACCCCCAGCAGCTCCGACCGCCAGCCCGAGCGACCAGGCCGTCGACAAGATCAACCTGGCGGTCAGCCTGTTGAACAACCCCACCGCCGACAACGCCCGCAAGGCGATGAAGCTCTTGGACGAGGCCTCCCGCCTGGATCCCGAGCAGGCCTGGGCCTGGTACAACAAGGGCGTCGCCCACCAGATCCTCAGCGAGGACTCCCGCGCACGCCAGGCCTGGCTCCGAGCGACCGACATCGACCCCTCCCTGGGGGACGCCTGGCTCCAGATGGGGCTGTTGAGCCTCCAGTCCGGCGAGCACGACCGGGCCCTGACCAGCTTCCGAGCCGGACTGCGCTCCGACGAGGACAACATGGACCTGCGGGTCGCCCAGGCGTCGGTCTTGCGAGAGCTCGACCGGCTCCCCGAAGCCGAGCAGGCCGCCAAGGACGGGCTCCGGCTGAACGCGAACTGGCTCGACCTCTACAACGTGCTCGGCGTCGTCTACATCGAGATGGACACGCTGCCGCTGGCCGAGTTCATCCTCGACAAGGCCGTGCGCGACGTGCCCAACGGTGCGCAGCACTCGGGCATCCAGTGCAACCTGGGCCGGGTGCTGGAGCTCCAGGGCTACGACTTCGACGCTCAGCTCAAGTACCAAGAAGCGCTGAAGCTCGACCCGGACAACGTCGCGGCGCTGGTCTACCTGGCCCGGGGCTACGCCGAGAACCGCAACTACCCAGACGCCGTGCCCCTCCTGGAGCGTGCCCGAGGACTCGCCCAGCAGGACCCCAGCATCACGCTGAACCTGGGCGTCGCCTACCGGGGCGTCGCTCGCTACGACGACTCCAAGAAGATGTACGAGGAGACCCTGCGGCTCGACCCCGAAGACCCGGGCCCGTACCTGAACCTGGGCATCTTGTTGGGGGACTACGTCAAGGACTACGACGGCGCGGTCACGGCCTACCAGGCCTACATCGACAACGGTGGCGACGACCCCGAGGCCATCGAGGGCTACATCAAGGCCACCAAGAAGGAACAGAAGAAGGTCAAGCGCCTCGAAGAGCGCCGCAAGAAAGCCGACGCCGACCGCAAGGCCAAGGAAGATCGGGACCGCCTGGTCGCCGAGGAGCAGGCCCGTCTCGAGGCCGAACAGGCGGCCGCCGAGCAAGCCGCCGCCGAAGAGGCCGCCGCGCGGGACGCCGCTGCGCCGGGCCCCCCGGCGCCCGCCGAAGAATCCGGTTCGGCAGCGCCCGCCGATGGATCCGGCGAGGGCGAACCGCCACAGACCGGGACCCAGGACCCTGCACCGGTGCCCGCGCCGGAACCGGCCGAGGAGCCAGCGCCCGAAGAGCCCGTCGAGGAGGCGCCGCCTGCACAGGACGAGCCCGCCGAAGAGGCGCCGGCAGAGGAGGAGGCAGCCGAAGAAGCCCCCGCCGAAGAGGAAGAAGAAGAGGAAGAGGAAGAACCCGAGTCGACCAACCCGTGGGGGCTCTGATGCGCCTTGTGATCCCGCTCCTGGTGCTCTCCACCCTGGGGGTGTCACCAAACGCCCAGGCCCAGTCCAAGCGCGTCCGCGTGGTCATCGTCGAAGACGAGGTCATTCGCGGCGAAGTGCAGAAGCCCAGCGTCCAGATCCTCATCGCGCGCCAGGATCTGAGCAGTACAGATCAGCTCGAGCTCCAGGAGAGCTTCATCCCCCGGATCGTGAAGTCCGTGGAGTCCAAGCCCTTCTGAGACCCCTCAGCCGCCCCTGGGCCTCGGCTTGTCCTAGACAAATCTTCGACGAACCCCGAAGCCAACCGGGCCGTCTCAGCGATTACCCCCAACGGGGCTCTTGAGGGCGCTGACAGTGTGTTCACAGTTGGCTCCTGACACCCTCAGGTCACTCCTGTAAAGTTGCCCACCCTCGGCGGTCCGTGTGGAGAGCCTTCCTCCGGACACCGACGTCCTACCGAAACCAAGCCTCTAGGAGAATCCCCATGGGACTGCTGGTCGATGCCTTCCAGAAGGGCGGACCCTTCATGATCCCGCTGCTCATCTTCGGCGTGTTCGCTGCTGCGATCGCTGCTGAGCGGCTGTACTACATCCTGTTCCGCGCCAACATCAACGGCACGGCGTTCTTCGCTCAGATCCAGAAGCTGATCATGGCGAACAACATCGACCGGGCGATCAAGCTCTGCAACGCCGAGCCGAACGCCGCGCTGCCCCGCGTGCTCAAGGCGGGTCTCACCCGCGCCAACCGTGGCGACATCGAGATCCAGAACGCGGTCGACGAGTCCCTGCTGGAGGTCTTCCCCCAGCTGACCCGCCGCACCCCGTACCTGACCACCCTGGCCAATGTCGCGACCCTGACCGGTCTCCTCGGCACCATCCAGGGCCTGATCCTCGCCTTCGAGGCGGTGGCCCACGCGTCGGCCGAGACCAAGCAGACCCTGCTGGCGTCCGGTATCTCCGTCGCGATGTTCACCACGATGTCCGGTCTGATCGTCGCTGTGCCGACCATCATCCTGACCTCGATCATCACCAACAAGACCACGAAGATCATGGACGAGGTGGAGCTCTACGCCACCAAGACCGTGAACCTCCTGGGCGCCCGTCGTCGCGGCACCCTCAAAGAGGAAGGCGCCGCCGAGGCCTAGGCCTCGACGAGCACTTCTTGGTTTCGGTTGTCGTGCTCCCGACCCGCTCGGGTCGGGAGCGCAGCACCCCCTCACTGACTCCCTACACTGGAGCGACCCATGGCCGGCGGAAAAGGCAGGAGGTCCCTGTCTACAGGCGAGGAACTCAACCTCATCCCGATCATGAACCTGGTCTCCATCCTCATCCCGTTCCTGCTGATGGCCGCACAATTCGTGCACCTGGCCGTCATCGACTCGACGCTGCCTGCGATCGGGCCGCCGCCAGAGACGCCGCCGGAAGAGGACGATGATCCGCCGCTGCAGCTCTCCCTGGTGCTGACCGGCAAGGGCATCACCGTCGCCGGCGCGGATGCGGTGCTGAACCCGGAGGGCGCTGAAGGCGCCGCCCCGGCAGCCCCCGTCGAAGGTGAAGAGGACCAGCCCACGATCCCCTGCAAGGACCCCAACTGCGCGACCCCCGACTCGTATGACTACGAGGAGCTGACGCGCCTGCTGGGCCTCATCAAGGACGAGTACCCGGACGACGAGAACGTCATCATGGTGCCGGAGTCCCGCATCCCCTACGAGGTCATCGTGAAGACGATGGATGCGAGCCGCGAGGACAAGAGCGCCTCGGGCGAGGACGGCAAGGCCCGGACGCTGTTCCCATTCGTCGTCATTGCCGGAGGCGCGAAGTAGCCATGGCACTCAAAAAGAAAGCTCGCGCGTCGGTCTCCGAGGAGCTGAACATCACCTCGATGATGGACATGTTCACCATCATCCTGGTCTTCCTGCTCAAGTCCTACTCGACCCAGGACATCTCCGTGGCCGCCTCGAGCGACCTGGAGCTCCCGCTGTCGACATCGGCCAAGGAGCCCCAGCTCGCGGTGAACCTCATCGTCACCAAGACCCAGATCGTCGTGGACGGCGTGCCGGTGCTCGACCTGACCATGGTTCCCGACGAGGAGAACCCCGGCATGGAGCTGATCTCGGTGCCCGAGGACGAAAAGAAGGGCCAGATGATCACCCGGCTCTACGATCGCCTCCTCGAAAAGGCCGAGCAGGCCAAGGCACTGGGCGAGGCCTCGGGCTCCAAGGAGCACGAATTCAAGGGCCGCATCCTGCTCCAGTGCGACAAGACGCTGCCCTTCAGTGTCATCCGCGAGGCCATGTACACCGCGGGTCAGGCCCAATTCGGAGAATTCAAGTTCGTCGTCTACAAGACGTCGGGCTGACGCACACCCGGTGCACGCGCCTCATGGGCGCGATCACGAGGGCCCGTCAGGATGCATTGGGTTGCATCCGGGCGGGCCCTCGGTCTATCTTGCGCCGTGTGTCCCCCGCCTTTGAAAGGCCCCAATTGGGCCTCTCTGGAGACCTATTCCACAGGTCTGCTAAACTTTCCCCCCAGACGCAACGATCTAAAGGATCGAGAGAACCTTCCTCGTAGGAAGTGGTCTGACCTGCCAACCGGCCATCTTTGATGCGGTGACAGGAAACTGAGGTCCATGGCTGCACAGGCACAGAAGCAGAACAAGGTCTTGCGGATCGGCATCGTCCAGGACGGGAAGATCGTCCAGGAACGGCTGATCAAGTCCGGCGAGTCCGTGTCGATCGGCGAGAGCACGAAGAACACCTTCGTCTTGCCGCCCACGTCACTCCCCAAGCGGTTCACGCTCTTCCACTGCAAGGGTGGCAAGTACACGCTGCACATCTCCCAGGAGATGAAGGGCAAGGTCGCGTACAAGGACGCGATCGCATCCCTGAGTCAGCTGCGTGAAAAGGGAGACGCGCCGCGCAAGGGCAACGTCTGGCAGCTGCCGCTGACGGAAAGCAACCGCGGCAAGGTCGGGATCCAGAACGTCACGGTGCTGTTCCAGTTCGTGCCGCCGCCACCCGAGCCCGTCACAGCGATCAAGCGCGAGGACTTCCGCCCCCGGCTGATCGAAGAAGACGACCCGGTCTTCATGGGCTTCTTGGGGCTGTTCACCGCCCTGGCTGTCGTCATGATGATCTACGTGGCCAACGCCGAGCCCATCACGCGGGTGGACCTGGCGACGATCCCGGATCGCTTCACCAAGGTCGTGCTAGCGCCCGAAGAGCCCGAGCCGACTGAGCCCCTGGAGGTCGACGAGGGCGAGGGCGAGCAGATCGTGCCGGAAGAGACAGACCAGGCCGATGCCTCTGAGGACACCGAGGAGACCGAGCAGGAAGAGACGGCGGAGCAGGAAGAAGAAGCCGCCCCCGAGCTGAGCGAGGCCGAGAAGGCCGCCGCCGAAGAAGCCCGCCAGGAAGCCCTGCGCCAGCAGGCTGTCGAGGAGTCCCCGCTGCTGGCCGCCCTCATCGCCACCCGTGGCGAGGGCGGTGGCGCCACAGACGACCCCTATGGCCAGGGCGACAGCGTCGGCCAGAACCTGGACGAAGCGCTCAAGTCCGTCACCGGTGTCCAGGCCTCGACCACGGAAAAGGCCGCGGCGCGTGGCAGCAAGGGCGGCGAAGGCCGTGGCGACGCTGACATCGGAGATCTCGCCCAGGCCAAGGGTGGCTCTGGGGACTTGACCACCGGACCCAAGACCGAGGTCAAGGGCACCGTCAAGACCGGTTCTGCCGATCTCGACTTCGTCGAGGGCGATGCCGACGCCGTTCGCAAGGTCGTTCGCAAGTACACCGGGCAGATCAAGTACTGCTACGAGCGGCGCCTCAAGGAGAACCCCAGCCTCGAGGGACGTGTCGAGGTCCAGTGGAACATCTCGGACGGTCGCGTCACCTCGGCGAGCCTGTTCGCGAACACCACGGGCGACGACGAGCTGGGCAGCTGCATCATCAGCAAGATCAAGAAGTGGCGCTTCCCAGCCGACCAGGTCGAGGGCGAGGTCATCTACCCGTTCGTCCTCACCGGAGGATAGTCCCCTGTCGCGGAAGTTCGCGGGCGCTCACTTGCCCTCGCCGCGCCTTGCGGCCCGCTCTCGCTTTGATGTGACTCGGCCACACCCGGCGCTCGAGCGGACCACCAGCCACGGCGATGGCGGCGCGATCACCTCACGAACTTCCGCGACAGGGGACTAGGCCCCGCTGCGCCAGAGAAAGTGTGAAGGGAACGACACCCTCGGCACACTGAGTCGCCGGGGAAGGGTCGCCCTCCCGGGCGCCCTGAACCGGCCGTGTCTCAATCTCTGCCGGAGACTCAAGTTCCCAGCTGTCGCTCCGATGGAGCAAGTCGGGAGAAGGGTTTCTCCCCCAGGTTTGACACGGCAAGGGCCGGCTGACTAGGATGCCCCGGAAATGGGGATGAGGAGACGAGAAGTGCCGCAAGGATGGAGCTGGCAGCTGTTCGCTGCAGGAATACTGGGTGCAATGGCGCTCAGCTGGAGCCCGCCGGTGCTCTCCCAGGACGCAGGTGTCTCCGGAGGCCTCGAGCAGACCTCCGCCACGAGCCCCAAGGACAAGGAGGCCTTCGTGAACTCGGCGCTGACCGAGATCAAGGGCATCGCCAAGTCCATCTCCAAGGCCCTCGAAGACGCTGAGCGTGAGCAGGACCTGGTCCGCAGCAACTGCCTCACCAAGAAGCAGGCGTCGGTCTCCACCTTGGTCGAGGTCGCCGAGCAGGCCCAGGCCCAGATGAACGACTACCTCTCTCAGGGCGACACCGACAAGGCGGACTTCGAGTTCCGCAAGGTCGCCGTGGCACTGTCCAAGGCGCGGCAGTTCTCGGCAGAAGCCGACGCCTGCCTGGGTGAGTCGGGCATGCAGCCAGGCGTCACTGACGTCCAGGTCACGGTCGAGGGGCTCGCCGACGGCGACGACCTGGCCCCCATCGACGACGGGAACGACGACATTGGCGTCGACCCGCCCGAGACCTCTCCCTTCCAGTAGTCGCGTCCGACGGCAGGAGACGGTCATGGCGCCAGGTGGGCGACTTGCACGCAGGCTTCGAATGGGTGAGGATGGGACCCGCTCCCGCTGGACCCAAGCAGCTGCTGACGCAGGTGGATCGAATGGCTGACAGCTGCCGCCTGTGGCGGACCGTGCTGACCCGCTCAACGCTGGCGCTGTCCCTGACCCTGGGCCTGCTGCCCGGCCAGGCTCTCGCCGGGGCCGGGGACCACATTCGCGTGGGCGAAGCCGAGATCGTGCCCTCCATCTTCCTGGGCATGGAGTGGCAGTCCAACCCCTACTACAACGAGCTCGTCGACTTCGTGCCCGACGACCAGCAACAGGACTACGGCGGCCTGGCTCTGCTGACCTGGCCCACGGTCGACGTCACCTTGGACGGGCCGGACCTGGCGCTGGAGCTCTCGGCGGGCTGGCGGCCGCGGGTGTACCTCACCCAGGAGCGCCAGAACCTGACCCGCTTCGGCGAAGGCGACTTCGGGGTCGATCTGGACATCCTCCCGCGCTCCATGATCGGGTTCAACCTGACCGAGAAGTTCAAGGTCTCCACCCGCGCGATGGACGCTGGCTACGCGTCCGACGCCTTCGCGCGGCGCCTCACCAGCACCACCACCGGCTTGATCAGCATCCGCCCGGGGGCGGCCCTGGACATCGACGTCGGCGGCCACTTCAGCTGGGACGACTACGACGTGCCGCCCGAGTCCAACCTGGAGCAGAACGCGAACTACAACTCGCGCATCTCCGGGGGACCCAACCTGTCGGCACAGTGGGCCTTCTTCCCCAAGACCGCCTTTGTGATCAAGGGCGGGGCCAACTTCTTCAGCTGGACCAACAACTTCGTGAACGCCGAGGGCGGCAACTTCTCCACCGACTACTACGGGGACCGCATCGGCATCCCCGACGGTTGGGGTTGGCGAGCCCAGGGCGGGCTGATCGGTCGCTTCACCGAGCGCATCGTGCTCAACGTGCTCGCTGGCTATGGCCAGATCAAGTACAACGAGGACTCGGTGGTCGAGGCCGCGGGCGGCCACGCCGAAGCCGCGAATCCTGCAGCAGCAGGCTTCGATCAGGACCTGGGCGGGATCGACGGACTGTTGCTGACCGCCGAGGTGTCAGCCACTCCGCTGCTCGGCCACAACATCACCGGCGGCTACCGCAAGGACTTCGAGGACTCGTGGTTCACGAACTACGTGCACTACCACTACGTCTTCGGCCGCTACGAGGCACAGCTTGGAAGTCGACTGGGCACCACGCTCGAGGCCGGGTACCGGCGAGAGCAGTACCGCGGCGAGGTCAGCCGTGACGACGACTTCCTGCGTGCCGGGGGCGGCTTCAGCTACAACGCCGCCGACTGGCTCGACGTCGACCTGGGTGTGCGCTGGAACCGCCGGGTCAGTGCCGACGCCGACGCCAAGGCGGAGATCGAGTACGACAACATCCTCTTCGCGCTTGGCATCACCGGCGTCTACTGAGCGACCCCTGCGCTCGCTCCTTCTGCTGGGCCTAGCCCTGTCGTGTGCCGCCCCTGCCTGGGCCGGCGACGCCGGAGGGGTGCCCACCACGGTCCCCACCGAGGCGAACTACGAAGTCGGTCCCGGCGACCTGCTCGCGCTCGAGGTGTTCGGCGAGGAAGACCTGACCCTGGAGCTCCAGGTGGACCGGGACGGCCAGGTCACCGTGCCGCACATCGGGGCCCTGGACGTGGGCGGGCAGACCAGCCACCAGGTCGCAGCCAGCATCGAGCAGGCCCTGCGGGACGGCTACCTGGTCGACCCCAAGGTCGCCGTGCGCGTGCTGGAGTACCGGTCCCGCCCCTTCACCGTGGTCAGCGGCGTCAAGAACGCTGGCATCTACTACATGATGGGACGCACCACAGTGCTCGACGCGATCGCCGTGGCGGGTGGGTCCCCCGAGAACAGCACCCGTGCCCGGGTGGTGCGGGCCTCCCCCCAGGGTCAGCAGACCTTCGATCTGGACCTCCAGGCCATGACTGGGGGGACCGCAGAGCCCTTCGTGCTGGAGCCCGAGGACCAGGTCTATGTGCTGGAGCCCGAAGTCGTCTTCGTGACCGGCCAGGTCAAGGAAGAGGGCGCCGTGCCGTGGCTCGAGGGCATGACCGCCTACCAGGCCCTGACCCGGGCCGGCGGCCCCAACTCGGTGGCCAGGCTGCGCAAGGCCTATGTCCTGCGGGACGGTCAGACCCTGGAGATCGATCTCAAGGCGGTCAACAAGGGCCGCGAGGCGGATCTCCTGTTGATGCCCGGGGACCAGCTGGTGATTCCCGAGAGCATCTTCTGAAGCCGTCGGATCAGTAGCGCGGGTCCTGGGCCCAGCGCCAGGCGGTGGCGATGACGTCGTCGATGTTCGTGTACTGGGGCACCCAGCCCAGCTCGGTCCGTGCCTTGGCCGCCGCCGCGTAGAGCCCCGGGGCGTCGCCGTCTCGGCGCTCGGCGTCGTCGTAGGGCATGGGGCGGCCGGTGACCCGGGTCACGCCGTCGAGGATCTCCAGCACGGTGGTGCCGTTGCCGGTGCCCAGGTTCCAGGCCCCGCCCGGCGAGCCGTGCCACAGGTGCACGAGGGCCCGGTGGTGGGCGTCGGCCAGGTCGAGCACGTGGATGTAGTCTCGGACACAGGTGCCGTCGCGGGTGTCGTAGTCCCGGCCGAAGACCTTGAGGCGGGCCCGCTTGCCCATCAGGGCGTCGAGGGCCAGCGGGATCAGGTGGGTCTCTGGATCGTGGGACTCTCCCAGGGTGCCGTCCGGGTGGGCGCCCGCGGCATTGAAGTAGCGCAGTGAGGCGATGGACAGTCCCTGTCGGGCGCGGGCGTCCTCCAGGATCTGTTCCACCATCCACTTGGTCTGGCCGTAGACCGACACCGGAGCCTTGGGATGGACCTCGTCCAGGGGCAGGTAGTGGGGAGCGCCATAGACCGCACAGGTCGACGAGAACACCATCGCACCGACGTCGGCCCGGGTCATGGCGTCGAGCAGGGAGAGCGTGCCGCCTACGTTGACGTCGTAATAGCGGACCGGGTGTCGCTGGCTCTCGCCGACCAGGCACAGCGCAGCGAATTGGAGCACGGCGTCGAAGGGGCGGGCGTTCAGGGTCTGGAAGAGGGTCTCCCGGTCCCGAATGTCTCCCACGACCAGCTCGCTGCGCACGGCCTCGCGGTGGCCCGTGGAGAGGTTGTCGTAGACCACGACCTCGATCCCGGCCTCTTCGAGGAAGCGGGCGCAGTGGGAGCCGATGTAGCCCGCGCCTCCCACCACCAGCACTCGCTTCGACATCTCGGGCCTCCTGGGGTCCTCTATCCACCTGCTTCCCTGGGTGTGCCCGACCAGCCCTGTCCATCGAACGTCCAGATCTGTGGCAATACATGAGGTTTGATCATGACGTGTCAAGACTTCTCTGCTACGATTCAGCCGGCTCATCAGCGCGCGGAGCAGACAGGTGGCAACCAAGGGCACAGGCGCCAAGAAAAAGTCCACTGGATCCGCTCGTGGTGGGAAGCGACGCGCTTCGCCCGGCACCGCCAGCGGAAGATCCTCCGCGCCGCAGGCCGCGGCCACCGAGCCCGGCCTGACGCCGGAGAACCGCCGCGCCCTGGCCTATCTGGCGGGACTCGGAGCCTGCGGCTTCACGCTGCTGGCCCTGATGTCCTACTCCCCGACGGACCCCGCCTTCACCCACCGATCGACGTCGTTCGAGGTGGCCAACTGGTGCGGTCGCTGGGGTGCCAACATCTCGGATGTGCTCTTCCAGCTGCTGGGGCACGCGGCCTGGGCCGTGGCGCCATTTGCCGCCTGGCTCTGGCTGCGCTTCGCCCGCCGAGACGCAGGGTCCTCCCTGCGGCTCGCCATGGGGCTGGTGGGGACCTGGTGGTTCGCCTCCTTCGTGGCGTTGTTGTTCGCCAGCGAAGGCGCGACCTATGACGCCTACCCGCCGGGGGGTGCGCTGGGCGGCGTGACCGCAGGATGGCTGCTGGGCCAGGTCGGCACGGTGGGCTCCTATGTGATCGTGACCCTGGCGTTGGTGACCACCGCCACCGTCGCCTTGGGCATCGACTGGGAGGCGCTCGCCGAGCGCGGCGTGGCGTCGGTCGAGGTCGGCACGCCCCGTCTGGGCGCTCTGCTGGCTGGGGGCGTCCGCCAGACCGCCAGCCGTCTGGTCGCTGCTCTGAGCGGACTCGGCGCCCGCTTGCGGGCCTGGATGGCGCGGCCCCGGCGCTGGGAGCGCTTCGACGACTACGCCGAGCCGGGGCTGGACTTCACCGACGAGGTGCCCAGCCTGGACGAGGACCCGCCCCTGCGCCGGGCCGAGCCGGCCTTCCGGCCAGAGCCCAAGGTCGTGTTCGAGGGCCCCGCCCACACCGAGCTGGCCTACGACTTCTCCGAGGAGCGCCTGGCCGCCGCGGTGCCCACCGCGGCAAGCGCCGTCGCATTGGTCGAGGTCGAGCCGGACACCGGCTACGACGTGCCGCCGGTCTCGGTGGTCGAGACCCCCCCGCCCGTGCCGCCGCAGTCGGTCGGTCCCCGTACCACCGTTCACACGCCGGTCGACCAGCTCGACCCCTTCGACGCGCCGGAGCCCTCTGGCCTGCATCGGGCTGTTCCGGCGCCGCCGGTCGCCGGGCCGATGGTGGAGATCACGCCCGGGCGACTGGAGAGCGGCACGAACGGCCGCGACGATCTGGTCGTCCGCCAGGCGGCGCCCGAGGAGGTCTTCGAGCTGCCCACGCTGGGGCTGCTGGACCGCCACCAGAAGCTCGCCGGCCACCTGGACGAAGGCGAGCTCAAGGGCATGGCCGCGACCCTGCAGCAGAAGCTGGCGGACTTCGGCATCAAGGGCGAAGTCACCGCGATCCGCCCCGGGCCTGTCATCACCATCTTCGAGTACCTGCCCGCTCCCGGCGTCAAGGTCGCCAGCATCGTGCGGCTCACCGACGACATCACCATGGCCATGAAGGCGATCCGGGTGCGCATCGTGGCGCCCATTCCGGGCAAGGGCGTCGTGGGCATCGAGATCCCAAACGACAACCGCCAGACCGTCTGGCTGCGGGACATGCTTGCCTCCCGCGAATTCCGCGAGGGGCGCTTCGATCTGCCGATGGCTCTGGGCAAGACGGTCGAGGGTCTGCCCTACGTGGCCGACCTGGCCAAGATGCCCCACTGCCTGGTCGGTGGCACCACGGGCTCGGGCAAGAGCGTCGGCATCAACGCGATGCTCTGCAGCCTGCTGTTCACGCGTACGCCGGAAGAGCTGCGGCTGATCCTGATCGATCCCAAGATGCTCGAGTTCGAGCCCTACGAGGACATCCCACACCTGCTGCACCCGGTCGTGACCGAGCCCAAGCTGGCGGCCGCAGCACTCAAGTGGGCCTGCAAGGAGATGGACGAGCGCTACCGGCTGCTGGCCCGGTGGGGCACGCGCAACATCTCCTCCTACAACAAGAAGGTCACCCGGGAGCTGGACGACTGGACCCCCCAGAAGGCCCGCAAGTTCGCGCCGCGGGGTTGGCCGGTCGACCAGGCTCCGCCACCGCCCCGCAAGATGCCGTGGATCGTGGTCGTGATCGACGAGCTGGCCGACCTGATGATGGTGGCCGCAAAGGACGTGGAGGCGAGCATCGTGCGGCTGGCCCAGAAGGCCCGGGCCTGCGGCATCCACCTGATCGTGGCGACCCAGAGGCCGTCGGTCGACGTCATCACCGGGCTCATCAAGGCCAACATGCCTTCGCGCATCGCCTTCCAGGTCCGCTCCAAGACCGACGGGCGCACCATCCTGGACCAGAACGGGGCCGAGACCCTGCTGGGCAAGGGCGACATGCTGTACCTGCCCCCCGGCGTCTCGGCCCTCGCACGGCTGCACGGGCCCTTCGTGGCCGATGAAGAGGTCGGCCGGGTGGCCGACTTCCTGAAAGACCAGGCCGACCCGCTGTACGAGGCGGAGATCCGCGTGGACGACGAGTCGGTGGAGTCCATCGATCCCGACGAGTACGACGAGGTCTATGACCTGGCCGTGGCCCTGGTCACGGACAAGGGCAAGGCGTCCACGTCGATGATCCAGAGGCACCTCAAGATCGGCTACAACCGGGCAGCCCGCATCATGGACGTCATGGAGCGGGATGGCGTCGTGGGGCCGGCGGACGGTGCTCGGCCACGGGAAGTGCTGGCCCAGGCCCACCCCAGCGCCTGAGCCGACCGCCCGGTCAGTCAAGGCCTTGTCACCGGTTGTCACCGGGTCGAACATCGCCGGTCGGCCAACGTCCCAGCCTGGGTCAGACGGTTGCCGCAAGGGCTTCCACGCACTAAAAATGGCCATTCAGCGTCCGGGAGGACGGGTTGCACGGATTGTTGAAGCGTCGACTCCTGCGAGGCCTGGCGTTGTTCGTGGGCCTGATCTCGACAGCGGCCCTGGCCCAAGACCCCCCCAAGGCGCCCGCAGACCTGATCCCGACCGACGCCAGCCCAGAGGTGGTCCAGGTCGTGGAGGGGGTGGAGGCCACCTACAAGGACGTCCTGGCCCTGCAGGCCCAGTTCGAACAGACCGTGACCGCGGCGGGCCAGACCCGCGTAGACGAGGGCACGGTGCTGCTCAGCCGGCCCCGCAAGATGCGCTGGGACTTCACGGGACCCAACGGCTCCCTGTTCGTGACCGACGGCAGCTACATGTGGGTCTACACCCCGTCCCTCAAGCAGGCCATCAAGTACGCCGACCTGGGCCAGGCCGCGAGCAGCGTGGCGCCCATCGAGCTCTCCGACCTGGGCAGCCTGCGAGACAAGTTCACGGTCGTCCTGGCACCCGAGAACGGCCGCAAGTCCAACTTCGTGCTCATCCTGACCCCGCGCGAGACCGGCAAGTACCCCTTCAAGTCGGTGAAGCTCGAGCTGACCAGCAAGTACGTGCTGCAGTCCATCTCGGTGACCGACATCCTGGACAACCTGACCGTGCTGAACTTCTCCAAGGTCAAGTTCAACCCAGACGTGCCCGACGACATCTTCTCGTTCTCGCCCCCGGCCGACGTCGAAGTCATCGAGGCCGGCGCGCTCTGAGCGCGCCGCAACCCGTGTCCACCGCCTCCCAGAAGGTCCACCTGGTCTCGCTGGGCTGCCCGAAGAACCGGGTCGACAGCGAGGTGATGGTCGGCCAATTGATGGACGCGAGCCGCTACGACCTGGTCGACGACCCAGACGGCGCCGACGTGATCATCGTGAACACCTGCTCGTTCATCCAGCCGGCGACCGAGGAGTCGATCGAGACCGTGCTGGAGATGGCGAAGTTCAAGGAGAGCGGCAGCTGCAGCAAGCTGGTGGTCACCGGCTGCATGGTCCAGCGCTACGGCAGCAGCCTCGAGGGCGAGCTGCCAGAGGTCGACCACTTCCTGGGCACCGGGGAGTACCACCGGATCGACGAGGTCCTGAGTGCCCGCGCCGGCTCCGCCCCGCGCTCCTACGTGGACACCCCCCTGTACCTGCACGACGAGACCACGCCGCGGGTGCACTCCTGGGCCCGGCACAGCGCCTACTTGAAGATCTCCGAAGGCTGCAACCACCGCTGCGCCTTCTGCATCATCCCGACCCTGCGCGGCCGCCTCCGGTCGAGAACCATCGAGTCGCTGGTGACCGAGGCCGCCGGCATGGTCCAGCAGGGGGTGCGCGAGGTCAACCTCATCTCCCAGGACTCCACGGCCTACGGGCGTGACCTGTACGGCCGACCGCGGCTCGCGGAGCTGCTCCAGGCCCTGGCCCGGGTGGATGGGCTGGACTGGCTCCGAGTCCACTATGCGTACCCCATCGGGCTGCCCGATGCGCTGCTGGACACCCTCGCCACAGAGCCCAAGGTCGTGCCCTACCTGGACATCCCGCTACAGCACGCCAGCGGCTCGATGCTCAAGTCCATGCGCCGAGGTGTCACCCGCGCCGGCCAGGACCGCATCCTCCAGCGCATTCGCGACCGGGTCCCGGACCTGGCCCTGCGCACCACGTTCATCGTAGGCTTCCCCGGCGAGACCGAAGCCGACTTCCGGGAGCTCGAGGACTTCGTGCGCACCTGGCGGTTCAGCCGTGTGGGCGTGTTCACCTACTTTCAGGAGGACGGCACCGACGCGGCGACCCTGGGCGACCAGGTGCCCGACGAGGTCAAGGAAGAGCGCCAGGCCCGGCTGATGGCGCTCCAGGCTGAGATCTCCCTGGAGCACCACGAGGCGCTGGTCGGTCAGACCGTCGACGTCATGATGGACGGGGTGTCCGACGAGCACGAATCCCTGTTGGTCGCCCGGCTGCCGACCCAAGCCCCGGACGTCGACGGCCAGGTCTTCGTGACCCGCGCGCCCGGTGGCATCAAGGCGGGGGACGTGGTGCCCTGCAAGATCGTCCAGGCATCCCCCTATGATCTGGTGGGGGAGCTGGTCACCGCGTAGGGCCCAGGGCCGCCACCTCGCTCAGGAACACCGGCCGCAGATCCCGCGGGTCGGCCGCGTTCATCCACGCGACCACCTGGGCGGCGTTGCCCGCAGAGACATCGACCACCAGGATGACGCGACCGAGCTTGCGGGCCACGTGGTGGGCACGGTTCAGACTGGCGCGCAGGTCTCCGCTCAGGTCGTCGTCCCGGCGCAGCAGGGGCACACCCCGCTCCCTCGCGGCCCGGAGCGCCGTGCCCTCGGCGGTGCCCGTGGCGTCGAGGAGCACCATCGAGCGCGAGAGCAGCAGGTCCGGTGCCAGAGCCTGGGGGGGCGTGCGCAACACCACCCCGGTCGCCCCGGGGACCGCCATGAGCGCTTCGGCCGCCTGGGCGTTGGTCGTCACGCCTGCTGGGAGCTCGACCAGGACCTCCTTGTGGTTCCGCGTGGCGTCTCGGGCCATGCGCAGGGCGAAGGGGCTGAACGGCACCAGGCCCACCGACAGTGGCACGTCGGCTTGGAGCACGGCCTGGTCCTGCCGGGCGTCCTGGCCCAGGCCCAACACCACCACCGCCACCAGAGCGGGGGCCTCGCCCCGGGAGCGCTTCGAGAGTTCCTCGAGCGTCGGCACCAGGATCAGGCGGTGGACCAGGCGCTTGCCGGCGTAGATGCGCACATCGACCTCGAGGTCGTCTCGGGCGGTGACGTAGACGTCGGCGCCGGGTACGGCTTCGCGAGCCAGCCCCTGGAGCCGCGCCGCCAGGGCGTCCGGGGCCACCCCGGGCTCCAGCTGGTAGCGCGTCGCGTGGGACATCCAGGTCCCCGCGGGGTCCAGGCGCTCCTCGGCCGAGGACTCCAGCAGTTGGGCCTCCTTGAGCACGGCGGGCAAGAGAGAGGTCTCCAGGACCTCCTGGAGCAGGGCGGGCTGCAGGGTGACGGGGGACTCGGTGGTCGGGCCGCCTTCGATCCACCGCTCCGCCAGGCACTGGGTGCTGTTGCCCACGCCCAGCACGAGCAGGGCCCCCGCGATCAGGACCAGCAGGGCGCGGCGCACGCTCAATCCCGGGGAGAGCGGGCGAGGGTCAGGGCCTTGCGCAGCTGCAGGTCGTCGACCGCCCGGTCGGCGGCGGGACCGGAGAAGCGCGGGGGGCCTCGGTCCTGGCCCGTGGCGGGCTCCAGGGACGCCACCAGGGCCAGCAGTTCCTCGCGCTGGGCCTCGTCGACCCCGTCGAGTCCCTGGAGCTGCCGCTGGAGACGCTCGGCGGGGGACTGCCGAGGGCCGGCGCGGCTCTGGACGACGTCGGGCGCGATGCCGCCGTCGGTCTCGATGGACCGGCCGGAGGGCAGGTGGTAGCGGGCCACTGTCAGCCGCAGGGCGCTGCGGTCCTGGTACTCGAACACGGACTGGACGGAGCCCTTGCCATAGGTCGGCTGGCCCACGACCGTGGCCCTGCCCAGATCCTGGAGGGCGCCGGCGACGATCTCGCTGGCGCTGGCCGACGTGCCGTCCACCAGCACCACGACCCTGCAGTCCAACAGGTCCGACGGCGCGGCGGTGGCCTGGTGGGCCTCGCTGGCGCCGGCACTGCGGCCCTGGGTGGTGACGATGGTGCCCTGGTCCACCAGCGCGTCCACGATCTCGACGGCCTCTTCCAGGAGGCCCCCGGGGTTGTCCCGCAGATCGATCACCAGTCCCGCCAGCTCGCCCTGGGCGCGCAGCCCCGAGAGCTCGGCGGTGAACTCGTCTCCGGCGTGGCGCCGGAACTGCTCGATCCGCACGTACCCCAGGCCCGGCTCGACCAGCTCGGCGGTGACCGCCGGGCTGTGCACCTCGTCGCGGATCACGGACAGGGTCAGCACCGTGGGATCGTCGCCGCGCAGCAGCCCCAGCGCGACGGGGTCGCCTCGTTGGCCGCGGACCCGGCTGACCGCGTCCCGGAAGGGCAGGCCGGTCACGTCTTCGCCGTCGACCTGGACCACCCGGTCTCCCACCTGCAGACCCGCCGCATCGGCCGGTCCACCGACCACCAGCTCGACCACCTCCATGCCGCCCTGGGGGTGGGGCTTCACCTCGACGCCGACGCCGCTATAGCCCCCCTCCGAGCCCCGCAGGAGCTCGGCATAGGCGTCGGGGTCCAGGTAGAGCGTGTGCTCGTCGAGGCTGTCTGCCAGCCCCTCCAGCGCCCGGTAGACGAGCGTCTCACTGTCCACCGGCTCCACGTAGAACCGCTCCACCTGGCTCAGGGCCCGGGCAAAGGTGTCCAGGCTCGCGTAGGGGTCGCCCCCGGCCGCATAGGACGCGCCGACGGTGGCGGCGCCAGCGTACAGGCCGGTGCCAAAGACCGTCAGGGTGGCAGCAAAGGCGGAGAGGGTGCGGAATTTCACACTTGCATCCTATCGGCGGCCGCGGGTCAGGAGCTGCGCACGCAGCCGCGCTTGAGCCAGGACAGAGGGTTCTGCGAAGTGCCGTGGTACTTCACCTCGAAGTGCAGGCGCGGCCCCAGGGTGTCCGTCACCCCGGTCTCGCCGACCGGGCCCAGCACGTGGCCGGCCTGAACGCGGGTGCCGGGCTTGACCTGGATGCGGGCCAGGTGGGTGTAGATGGAGGTGTAGTTGCGCCCGTGGTCGACCACCACCGTGAAGCCGAAGCCGTTCACGTGTCGGGTGGTGGCCACGTACCCGTCGGCCACCACGCGGACCGGCATGCCAAAAGCGGCCTGGATGTCCAGGCCACCGTTCTTGGCGCGGGTTCCGGTGTTGGGGTCCGTGTAGGTCCCGAAGCCGCGCAACAGGGTCCCGGTGGTGGGGCAGGGCAGCTTGCCCTTCAGGGTGGCGAAGGGGGGCCCCGACGGCGTGGCCTGTTCGGGCGGTGTGTAGGCCGCGGTGCGGGCGGCCAGGGCCTGGCTCGACTGCTCGCGCTGGGCCAGGGCCTTCATGGCCAGGGATCGGCGGCCCCGGACCTGTTCCAACAGGGCGAGCTTGCGGGCGCGGGCGTCGCGCACCGTGCTCTCGCGCAGGCGGACCTCGGCCTGGAGCGCCCCCAGGGACGCCCGGTCGGACTCGACCCGGGCCAGTGCGGCCTCCTTGCGCTGGACCTGGTCCATGAACTTCCGGAAGCGGTTCCGGTCCGACTTGAGGATGGCCAGCAGGTAGCGGGTGCGCCGACGCAGGTCGGCTGGGTCGTCAGCGGAGAAGATGATGCGGGCGATGCCCCGGCGGTTCAGGCGGTACAGCGCCTTGCAGTGGTTGGCCACGATCTGGCGCAGCCGATCCATCGACGCCTGGGTCGCCGCGAGCTCGTCCTCGCTGGCCACCCGCTGCTGCTCGAGCTCGTCGCCCCGGCGGCGCAGCTCCGACAGGTCCTGTTCCACGCCAGCGAGCTCCTTGTCCAGATCGGCCAGCGAAGTCAGGACCTGGCGCTCCTCCATGCGGGCCTTGGCCAGGGCCCGTGACGGGTCTTCCTCTTCCTGGGCGTGCAAGCCCGGGAGCAGCAGCAGCACGGCGAGGGCCAGGACCCGGATCACGCCGCTGCCGTCCAGAAGCGCCGGACCGCGGTGAGACAGCCCAGGATGCCCAGGGCGACCCCGGCCAGCAGCAGGCCGAGCAGGTGCGCGGTGGGCAGAAACGCCAGGGTGCCCCCGCCGATGGTCAGCTGGAGGGTCTCCTGGAGGCGCAGGAGCAGGAAGTGGTGGAGCCCGTAGACCCCGGCGATGGCCAGGCCGGCGCCCACGAGGCCCTGGACCGCACCCTCGATCAGGAAGGGCGTGGAGATGAAGCCCCAGGTGGCGCCCACCAGCTTCATGGTCTCGAGCTCCGGGCGCCGGGTGTAGACCACCAGGTGCATGGCGTTGGCGACCAGGAAGACCGACGCGGTCAGGATCAGCCCGCCCATCGCCACCCCCAGGGCCTGGAGCAGGCTCAGGAAGGTGTTGAAGCGCTGGACCCATTCCTGGCCGTAGTCGATGTCCTCGAAGTCCGGTCCCTTGAGCTGCTCGGCGAAGCCGCCGACCTGGGCTGGGCCCGTGAAGTCCTCGCGCAGAGTGATCTCCAGGGACGCCGGCAGCACCCCGTCCCCGAGCTCGCCCAGGATGTCCTGGACCTCGGGGACCTTGTCGGCCAGGTAGCTCCGGGCGGCTTCCTCGGAGATGTAGCGGACGTCGGTGACCTCGCTCAGGCGGGCGATGTCGTCCTTGATGGCGAAGCGCCGGTCCACGGGCACGTCGCTGTAGAAGTAGGCCGACACGTGCACATCGCGCTCCCAGGAGCTGACCATGCCCTCCAGGTTCACGATGACGGTCAGGTAGACCCCGGCGAGCATCAGGGCCGCGGCGATGACGCCCGACGCCACCAGGTTCAAGGACAGGTTCTCCCAGAGGGAGCGCACGGCCCGGCGCAGCACGTGGGGCAGGGTGGTCACTGGGACACCAACTTGCCGCCCTGGAAGTGCAGGCGGCGGGCGGGAAAGCGGTTCATCAAGGCGGCGTCGTGGGTGGCGATCAGGATCGTGGTGCCGCGCAGGTTGACGGCCCTCAGGATCTCCATGACCTCGACTGCCATGGCGCCGTCGAGGTTCCCGGTGGGTTCGTCGGCCAGGATGATGGCGGGGTCGTTGATGATGGCTCGGGCCACGGCGACGCGCTGTTGCTCGCCCCCGGAGAGGGCAGCGGGTAGGCGGCCCTCCTTGCCCCGCAGGCCGACGGTGTGGAGCACGGCACGGACCCGCCGGTCGATCTGGCCCCGGTCGGTGCCGAGCACCTCGAGGGCCAGGCCCACGTTGTCGTGCACGTTGCGGCTGGGGATGAGCTTGAAGTCCTGGAAGACCACCCCGATGTTGCGGCGCAGGAAGGGCAGCTGACGGCCGTTGAGCTTGCTGGCGTCGACGCCGCCGACCAGCAGCTTGCCGGAGCTGGGCAGCTCGGCACCGTAGAGCAGGCGCAAGAGCGTGCTCTTTCCAGCCCCGGAAGGTCCGGTGACGTAGCAGAACTCGCCCTTGGGGAGCTGGAAGCTCACGTCGTCCAAGGCCGGGACCTGTCCGTAGGCCTTGTGCACGTGGTAGAGCCGGATCACGCCGCACGCTCGCTGAAGGGGCCGTCGCCCAGCACCAGGTCGATGAGCTCGACGGGCTCGGGGACCGCGCCCAGGAAGCGCGTGCCGACCCGGTGGAAGCGGGCCAGGTTGTCCGTGACCAGGAACCGGGTCGCCGTCGCGGGGCCGGTGGCCAGCAGCCCCTGGGCGGCGAGGGCCTGGGACACGACCCTGGCCGTGGCTGTGGCCGAGTCCACCAGGGTCACGCCGGGCAGGGCCCGAGCGATGGCTGGGCGCAGCAGGGGGTAGTGGGTGCAGCCCAGGATCACGGTGTCTGGACCCCCGGACAGATCCCCGAGATACCGCTGGGCCACCAGCTCGGCGACGTCGGTGTCGTGCCAGCCCTCTTCGGCCAGGGACACGAAGAGGGGGCAGGCCACGGCGGTGGGCTGGGCCCCGGCCTGGGCCAGCAGGGCCTGGTAGCGGCCGCCGCGCACGGTGCCGTCGGTGCCCAGCACGGCCACGCGCCCGGTGCGGGTGCGGGCCAGGGCCTCGTGGACCCCCGGCGCGATGACGCCGAACACCGGGATCCCGAGCTCACGACCCGTCTGCTGGAGGGCGTCGAGCGCGTGGGTGGTGGCGGTGTTGCACGCGACCACCAGGGCCTTGACGTCGCGGGCCACCAGGGCGTCGGCGACCTGGCAGGCGTAGCGCAGCACGGTGCGGGGAGAGCGGGTGCCGTAGGGCACGCGTGCGGTGTCGCCCAGGTAGATCAGCGGCTCTTCGGGGAGCTGGCGGGCCAGAGCCGCCAACACCGTCAGGCCGCCGATCCCCGAGTCGAAGACGCCGATGGCGCGATCGTCTGGCATCACTGGCCGGACACCCCTGCAGGACTGAGCCCACTCGTGATAACGCCTCCGGCAATGGGTCGAACCACGATCGCGGTGTACGGCGGGAGCTTCAATCCTCCCCACGTGGGGCACGCCCTGGTGGCAGCGTGGGCCCTCTGGACGGGCCAGGCCGATGCGGTCTGGCTGGTGCCCACATTCCGCCACGCCTTCGACAAGGCCTTGGCGCCCTTCGACGAGCGCCTGGCCCTGTGCCGCGCCCTCGCCGACGACGTGTCCGGGGCCGTCGAGGTCCTGGATCTGGAGCGCACCCTGCCCGTCCCGAGCTTCACCATCGACACCCTCCGTCTGCTCCAGACCCGCCATCCCGGCCACCGGTTCCGGCTGCTGGTCGGCGCGGACATCCTGGAGCAGACCGACGCCTGGAACAGCTGGGCCGACATCGTGCGGCTGTTTCCGCCGATCGTGGTCGGGCGGGTGGGCTGGCCCCCGGTGCCCGGGGCGCCCACCTTTCCCGGGGTCTCCTCCACCGAGCTGCGGGCCCGGCTCGCCAGCGGCGAAGCGGTCGACGGCCTGGTGACCCAAGGGGTCGCTGAGCGCCTCCCCGGCAGCTACGGAGCGGCGGCCCGATGAGCGGCGTGCTCTATCTCTACGACATCGACGGCACGCTGCTCAGCACCGGGGGTGCCGGTCGCCGGGCCCTGAACGCGGCCTTCCTGGCCCTTCACGGTGTGCAGGGGGCCTTTGACGGGGTGTCCTTTGCCGGGTGCACCGACCCCAGCATCTCGGCCCAGGCCCACGCCGCGGCGGGTGTTCCCTGGAGTCCCCAGTCCCTCCAGGAGCTCCAGAGGGCGTACCTGGCACGGCTCCCAGGGGTGCTGGCGGCCGCTCGGGCGGACCTGGTCATCCATCCGGGTGTGCACCAGGCCCTCGCTGCCACGGCTCGGCGAGGCACCAACGCCTTGCTCACCGGCAACTGGCGGGCGGGGGCCCGGGCCAAGCTGGCGCCGGTGGACCTGTGGGAGTCGTTCGCCCTGGGCGCCTTTGGCGACGACTCCGGGAATCGGAACGACCTGGTCCCGGTGGCCGAGGCCCGCGCCCGGTCTGCCGGGCTCTCCTTTGGGCGCACGGTCGTCATCGGAGACACCCCCGCCGACGTGGCCTGCGCCCGCGCGGGCGGGGCGGTGGCGGTCGCCGTGTCGACCGGCTGGAGCACCCGAGAGGCGCTGGTCAGCGCCGGGCCCGACCTGTTGCTCGAGGATCTGGCGGTCGGGCTGCCCAGGCTGCTCGCCGCGGCGTGATCAGTTCCTGTGGGTCCAGAAGCCCACGTAGGTGCCGGCGGACCAATTGTCCTGGCCCCCGCCCATGATGACCGCGCCGAAGTCCGGGTCGTTCGCCACCAGAGGCCACACCGTGCGGCCCTTGAGCACCCCAGACGTGTCCCCGGCCGCGCAGGAATCCGCCGGTTCCCAGGAGCCGTCGGACAGGTTGAAGATCTCCCCGCAGGCCAGCGGGTCGGCCGCGTTCTGCTCGCCGTAGGGGACCTCGGACGCCATCCTGACGCCCCCCACCACGAGCACCCGGCTGCCGCTCAGGGGAATGGCTCGGTGACCGGCCCGGCCGATGGCCATCTCGTCGACCTCTTCGAAGGCGCGGGCCTGGTGGTCATAGATCCAGGCGCGGCTGCTGGCGTCGACCATCTCGCCCAGGCCTACGATGGCCTCGCCGGTGGAGACCCCCCCGGCGATCAGGACCTGGCCCTCGTCCAGGTAGGTCACCGTGTGGTGGCCCAGATCGAGGGGCATGGCGGTGGCGATCTCGTCGATGTCCTCGTTGGGCGCCGCCAGGTGGCACACGTCCGACGTGAACCAGCTGTTGTCGGTGGTCTCGAGCCCGCCGCAATGAATCACGCCTTCGGTGGTGCCGAGCACGTCTGCCGCGCCATAGGCGGCGATGTTGAAGGGGCCGAGCTTCTGGAAGGACCGCTCGTTGCGGTCGAAGTAGTCGACATAGGTGACCGCGGCGATCACCCCGCCGAAGACCTTGTTCATGCCTCCGAACAGGACCACGTCGCCCTGGCGGTTCTGCACCGCCACGTGGTCGAAGCGTGGCACGCCCAGCCAGGCGTCGTTGTCGAGCTCCTCGATGTCGCCGGTCTCGGGGTCGAAGAGGAACGCGGTGCCGGTGATGTTGTTCGGGTCGCCCCACGTGGCGGTGCCGCCGGCCACCAGCACCTGACCGCCCAGCTCGTCGACGTCGTTCAGGGTGGTGGCGGTGGCCCCGACGCGGGTCGTGACGGTGGTGCCGCCGTCGTCGTAGCCGGGCATGACGCCGAGCTCGACGAACACCGGGTCTGCGTCTGGCTCGCCCAGGTCCAGCACCGAGATGGTGTCGGACGGCTCGTCCACCCCGCCGTTGAGGGTCCGGTCCTCGCCGCCGAACAAGAGGTAGCGACCGTCGCCCAGCGCGGTCAGGGCGCCCTGGAAGACGCCTTCCTTGTCGTCTCGATCGGCCAGCCATCCCAGCGCGTCGACCTCGCCGATCCAGATCGGGACCTGCAGGGACTCGCCGTCCGCGATGTGGACCGGGCCGGTGCGCCCATAGGCCGTGACCTGGTGGTTCGAGCTGCCCCGGTAGGTCAGCGTGTCGCCGTTCATGACGTCCAGGCCTCCCAGGCTCACCTGGGTGCCGGTCAGGGTCATCTCCTGGTAGACGTCGTTGCCGGGCCCGACCACCTGGAGCGAGTGGGAGTCCACGGTGGCGAAGGGGTCCTGGTTGCGCTCGGCCACCACCGGCACGAGCTCGAGCTCGTAGGTCACCCCTTCCTCGCCGCCTGTGCAGCCGGCCAGGAGACCCGCGGTCCAGAACACCGCCAAGACGCCCATGGGTGAGTCCTCCGTCGGCGGAGGGTAGAGTCCCCCCGGAGGAGGTGTCAACACACCTGTGAGGTGGGTCCAGTCCCCGGAGCTGGCGGCGCTGCAGGGTGTCCGACACGGGTTCACCGCCCGATCCGGCGGTGTCTCCCAGGGCGCCCTGGGCACCCTCAACCTGGCTCCTCGCCCCGGCTCCACCCCAGCGGGGGTGGCCGAGAACTGGGCCAGGGTGACCGCTCGCCTGGCACTCCCCGGGGCGCCGGTCGCCCTGGTGCACCAGGTCCACGGCTGTGGGGTGCTCGACGGCGACGGCGCGGTGTCGGCGAGCCAGGTCGTGGGGGAGGGGGACGCGGTGGTCGTCACCCGGCCTGGCGTGGTCGCGGCCGTGCGGGTGGCGGACTGCGTGCCCGTCCTGATCGCCGGTCCAGGTGGGGTCGCTGCCGTGCACGCCGGCTGGCGAGGCACTGCGGCGGGCGTCGTGGCGGCCGCGGTGAGCGTGTTGTGCGAGCGCACCGGGGCTGCACCCGGGGATCTCGTGGCCGCAGTCGGGCCCTGCATCAGCGCCCAGGCCTATGAGGTCGGCGACGAGGTGGTCCAAGGCATCTCGGCGCGGGTACCGCCCACCGTCTTCGTGCACCCCGGACAGCCCCGGCCCCACGTGGACCTCAAGGCCGCCAACGCCTGGCTGTTGGTCCAGGCCGGCGTGGAGCGGGTGGACGTGCTGGGGCACTGCACCCACGGAGACGCCGGGTTCTACTCCCACCGGCGAGACGGTCCCGCCACAGGGCGACAGGCTGGGGTGATCGCATGGTCTCCCTGATGATCTTGTGGGCGTTGGGTGGCTGCGGAACCGCCGAGCAGGCGGTCCTGGACCCCTTCCCGTCGGCGCTGGCCGCCTATGAGGCCGGGGTCCTGGCCCTCGAGGACGGCCGTCCGGCCCAGGCGGTCCAGGCGCTGGAGCAGGCGGTCCAGGCCGATCCTCGGAGTCCCGAGCTGCAGCTGTGGCTGGGGCGCGCTCGGGCTGCAGCAGGGAACGCGCCGGGAGCCGTCCAGGCGGCGAGCGCCGCGCTGGCGCTGCGCTCGGGTTGGGGGCTGGCGCTCTACAACCGGGCCTGCTGGCGCGTCGGGGCCGGCGAGCTGGAGGCCGCTGTGGTCGATCTGGAGGCCGCCTTGCGCACTGGCGAGGTCGGTGCCCTCACGGCGGGTGCCGATCCGGACCTGGCGGCTCTGAGGCAGGACCCTCGCTTCGCCGATCGGGTGCCGGGGGCCAGCCTGCCCGTGCTGCTCGAGGGGGGGCCCGAGTCGGTCTTTCAGGGCTCGGACTGGACCGCGACCCTGTTCGTGCGGCACCCGGTGGGGGAGCGACCGGAGATCGTCTGGCAGGGGGCTTCACCGCCCGGGCTGACGCTGCGCCGGGTCATCGAGGACGCGACGGTCGAGGGGGACGAGGTCCGATCGTCCGTCGCCTGGACGTGGCGGGTCGGGGGCCCCTTCAGCGGAGCCGTCGGTCCCCTCGCGGTGCGAGCCGGTGGCCTCACGGGGGTCACAGAGGCCGTCCAGGTGCGCTTCCTGGCCCCCCCCGACACGCCGCCGGCCGCAGGGCCCGCACCCAGCCTGCCGCTCCCGCAGGCCGTGCTGGAGGGACTGGTGGACGGCGCTCCGGTGCGCGAGGGCAGCCAGGTCCGGGTGAGGGTCGCTGCCGGAGATCGGGTGGCCTGGACCCCCCGCCCGGCGGATCTGGTCCGGTTCGAGCAGCGCGATCAGGGCCAGGTCGACTGGATCGCGTGGGTGGCCGAGTCCGATCCGGAAACGGTGATCAAGGTGACCCGCGGTCGGCAGGTCCGGTTCGAAGGCACCGTGCCCTGAGCGCGTTCAGGGACCGGTGTCGGGGTCGGCACTGTCGCCGCCGGTGTCGTCGGGGCCGGTGTCCCCCGAGTCGCCGGGCTCTCCACCGTCGTCGACGGGGCACAGCGGTCCGGGAGCCTCGGCGCAGAAGTTCTCGCAGCCACAGTGGGCGCCTTCGGCGTTGTTGCTCAGGTCCGACCCATCGCAGCCCGTGAAGGTCGCCAGCTCGGTGCAGACCAGCCCATAGCCGCTGTTGTTGGTCGTGCTCAGTCCACCCAGGGCGACGTTGGCCCAGGCCAGGGCCAGGCCGTCGTCCAGGTTGTCGTACACCGTCACGTCGGTCAGCGTGTTGTCGGCCAGGAAGGTGGCGTTGCCGCGCAGCGCCAGCCCGGCGCCGGTGTTGCCGAAGATCGTGGCCCCGTCCAGGACCAGGTCGCTCTCGTCTGTCCGCAGCCCGTCGGCGGCGGCGCCGTTGACCTGGACGTCTTCGAGCTCGACCGTGGCTTCGTGCAGGGTCTCCAGGACGATGCCGTCGCCGGCCGAGCCGGACACGCTCACGTCGCTCAGCTGGACCGTGCCGCCCGGGTAGCTGACACTGCCCCGCACCACCAGGCCCGCGCCGACCGCGTTGTCCGTGACGGTGATGCCCTGGGCCAGCACGTTGGGCGTGGTGTTGTCGTAGTTGATCAGCAGGCTGCCGTCGGAGCTGTAGCCCTGGGCGGACCCACCGGTCACGGACACGTCGATCAGCACCAGGTCCGAGTTGCGCAGCTGGATGGCGTGGTCCTCGGAGTCGGCGACCGTGACGTTGTTCAGCTCGAACTCACAGGCGTAGCTGTAGATGCCCGCCCGGTAGTAGGTGTAGTCGTAGGAGTAGCTGTACTCGCCGTTGATGTAGTACTCGGCGGCGGACCGGTAGCCGGTGACGCCGTCGACCGTGATGTCCTTGAGCTGGGCGACGCCGTAGCTGCAGTAGATCGCGTAGGCGCCGATGCGCTCGAAGGTGTTGTTCTCGATGATCACGGGGCTGGAGCTGGACTGGCTCGAGACGTAGATGGCCTGCTGGTTGTAGTCCTGCCAGTGGTTGTCGCTGATCTCGGCGTCGGTGGTGTTGGCGTAGATCTCGATGCCGGTGGAGCCGTTGGAGAAGGTGTTCCCCGTGATGGTCACCGGGCCGTCGTAGATGCTCGAGATGTCGGTGCTGTAGTCGTAGTAGTAGTAGTCGTAGACGTAGGTGCCGTCGCCGTAGACGTCGTAGGTCCACAGATAGGTCTCGCGGCTGTCGGCGAAGCTGTTGCCCGTCACCGTGACCGCTGCCCCGTACTGGCTCATGATGGCGCCCCGGTAGGGGGCGCGGGTCACCGAGCCGTTCTGGAAGGTCAGGTCTCCTTCGATGTTCCACAGCCCGAAGTAGCTGCCGCCGGCGAGCTCGATGCCGTCGGCGACGAGGGTCGACTGGAAGTTGAGCACATTGATCAGCTCGGAGTCCCGGGCCCCGCCACCGTTCCAGGACACGGCCGAGCCGCCGAAGATGGCCACGCCGAACCCATGCTGGATGAGGGCCGAGCCGTCGTCGTAGTAGACGATGCCGTCCTCTACTTCTCTCAGATTGTCGACGTTGACGTCGGTGAGCGTGGCGTCGAGGTCGGCCATGTACAGCCCATTGCGGCCGTTGTTGTTCAGGTCGACCCGGGTCATGACCAGCTCCAGGCCCCCGTTCCAGGGAAAGGCCTGCATGCCGGTGTAGTTGTGTCCGGTGATGGTGGCGTCGGTGATCTCGACCAGGCCGTCGGCCTGGACCAACAGGCCGACGCTGACCCCGGCGTCGCCGTCGTTGTAGACGGTCTCGGGGTCGCCGGAGATGTCCGTGCCCGAGATCAGCACGCCGTCGCCCTGGTTCGCCGCGATGATGCCGTAGGCCAGGTTGTCGGTGAAGGTGTCGCCGACGAAGTCACAGCTGCCCAGGACGCAGTAGGCGCCGTAGAGGCCCCCCAGGACGGTGTCGCCGGAAGAGTCGACGTTGGCTTCGTCGCCCCAGAGCCCGGCCAGGTTGTCGGTGTAGACGTTGTTCGTGCTGATGAGCGTGCTGTCTTCGGTGCCCCAGAAGGCGAAGCCGTCCGAGAACTGGTTGTTGCTGTCCAGCTCGCTGTAGAAGGTGCCCGTGATGGTGGAGTCGGACAGGCTCACGGTCGCACCCCCGACGGCCTTGACCGCGAAGGCCAGCGGGAAGTCGAAGACCGAGCGCTCCACGTCGGCGGTGCCGCCGTCGACCTGGATGCCGCCGAGCTGAGGCGCGAGGAAGGTGCAGTCCTGGACCAGGAGGTCCGTGGTGTCCGTGGACTGGATGGCCGTGCCCTCGATGCTGGTGAAGTCGACACCGATGAAGCTCACGTCGCTGGCGCTGTCGACCTTGAACCCGCTTCGGGTGGACTCGACGGAGAAGCCCGAGAAGCCGACCCCCACGGCCCCACTGATCTCGGCGGCGACCTGGTTGGAGGGGGCCGACCAGGTGACGGACTCCAGGTCTGCGCCGGAGGGGCCGGTGATGAAGACCGAGCGGGTGATGGTGACGGACTCTTCCAGGACCCCCTCGCACAGGGTGATGGTGCTGCCGTCGTTGGCGACCTTGAGCGCGTCTGCCAGGTACTTGTAGCCCCCGGCCCCGTCGACCTTGATGCAGCCCTCTTCGTAGTGAGCCTCGGTGTCCAGCGTGCCCGAGTCGGTCGCCGTCGCCGAGTCGGACGTGCCGGTGTCGGTGCAGGCCGCGAGGACGAGGATGATGGGTGCGAGGGTGCGCATGATCCGCCTGTTGCCCTTGATCAAGGGCCCTGTGGAAGCTCCACCACCGTAGCCTGACCATCAGGGGCTCACAACCGCCTGTCCCGGCCGTGCTAAGTGCGCTGGCCAGGCACCAGGAGGACCCCTTGGCCACGACCGACGAGCGCCGCCAGCAGCTGCTGGCTCAGCTGGACGACTGGGACCGCCGGGCCTTCGAGTCCGGAGGCGCGGCCCGCATCGCGAAGCGGCACGACCGGGGTCAGCTCACCGCCCGGGAGCGGGTCGAGCTGCTCCTGGACCCCGGCACCTTCCGAGAGCTCGACCGCTACGTCACCCACACCTGCACCGAGTTCGGCATGGCGGACAAGAAGGTGCCGGGCGACGGGGTGGTCACCGGGTACGGCCGCATCGACGGGCGCCTGGTCTACGTCTTCGCCCAGGACTTCACGGTCTTCGGGGGCTCGCTGTCCGCAGCCTACGCCGCCAAGATCTGCAAGGTCATGGACATGGCCGTGCGCAATGGCGCTCCGGTCATCGGCCTGAACGACTCTGGCGGGGCCCGCATCCAAGAGGGCGTCGCGTCGTTGGGGGGCTACGCCGACATCTTCCTGCGCAACACCATGGCGTCGGGCGTGGTGCCCCAGCTGAGCGCCATCATGGGCCCCTGTGCAGGTGGCGCGGTGTACTCCCCGGCCATCACCGACTTCATCGCCATGGTCGACGGCACGTCGTACATGTTCGTGACCGGCCCCGACGTCATCAAGACCGTCACCCACGAAGAGGTGACCAAGGAAGAGCTGGGCGGTGCCACCACCCACGCCTCCAAGAGCGGCGTGGCCCACTTCGTGGCGCCCGATGAGCCGGCATGCCTCGCCCTGATGCGCGAGCTGCTGTCCTTCGTGCCCCAGAACAACCTGGAGGAGGCACCGCCCCGCCCGACCCAGGACTCCAACGACCGGCTGTGCGCGGACCTGGTCGATCTGGTGCCCACCAACCCCAACAAGCCCTACGACATCAAGGATCTGCTGCGCTCGGTGGCCGACGACCAGCACTTCTTGGAGGTCCATGGGGCCTATGCCATGAACGTCGTGGTCGGTTTTGTGCGGCTGGGTGGCCGCAGCGTGGGGGTCGTGGCCAACCAGCCCGCCTACCTGGCCGGTGTGCTGGACATCGACGCGAGCGTCAAGGCCGCCCGCTTCGTGCGCTTCTGCGATGCCTTCAACATCCCCTTGCTGGCGGTCGAGGACGTGCCGGGGTTCCTGCCCGGCACCGCCCAGGAATACGGCGGCATCATCCGGCACGGGGCCAAGCTGCTCTACGCCTTTGCCGAGGCCACCGTGCCCAAGGTCACCCTGATCACCCGCAAGGCCTATGGCGGGGCCTACTGCGTGATGAACAGCAAGCACATCCGGGCGGACCTGAACTTCGCCTACCCGACGGCCGAGATCGCCGTGATGGGATCCGATGGCGCCGTGAACATCATCTACCGCCGGGAGCTCGCCGCCGCCGAAGCACCCGACGCCGCCCGCACCGAGCGGGTCGCCGAGTACAAGGAGCGGTTCGCCAACCCGTACCAGGCCGCTGCCCTGGGCTACGTCGACGAGGTCCTACGGCCCGAGCACACCCGCACCCGGCTGATCGATGCCTTCGACAGCCTGGAGAACAAGCGCGACGACAACCCCCCCAAGAAACACGGCTGCATGCCGCTGTAGCCAGGCGGGCCCTTGCTGAGCGGGGGCCCCCGCGATAGTTGCGCCGGCCTTCAAGTCTTCATTGAGTGAGAACACCATGGTTCGCCTTCGCCTGACCCGTCGCGGTGCCAAGAAGAAGCCCTTCTACCGGATCATCGCCGCCGACTCCAAGTCCCCCCGGGACGGCCGGTTCATCGAGCAGCTCGGCTACTACGATCCCATGCGGGATCCCCTGGTCCTCAAGGTGGACCTGGAGCGCGTGGACCACTGGCTGTCCGTGGGCGCCCAGCCCTCTGAGACCGTCGCCAGCCTGATCACCCGAGCCCGTGGCGAAGCCGCCGCGGTGGAGGCGTCCTAGTCATGGAAGAGCTTGTCACCTATGTGGTCCGTGGCCTGGTCGATCACCCCGACCAGGTGTCCGTGAACACCGTCGAGGGCGACGCCTCGGTCATGCTCGAGCTCTCGGTCAACGCCGACGACATCGACCTGGTCAAGGGCGACGACGGCGCGACCCTGCAGCACCTGCGGGCGGTCGTGGCCGCCGCGGCCGGGCGCCGCAAGGCTGTCCTGGAGCTGCTCGAGAACGGCAGCGCGTCCGCCTCCGAGGAATAGGACTCGCGCAATGCGCAAGCCCACCGGGGGCCCGGACGAGGTCTCGATGGGCAGCATCGTGGGCATCTTCGGGGTGCGGGGCGAGGTACGCCTGCACCTGCACAACCGGACCTCGCAACACTTCGCCGGTGGCGCCTCGGTGATCCTGGTCGCTGCCGACGGCACGCGCCGCCCCGCCCGCCTCAAGACCCGACCTGGCGCCGGGGGGCGGGTGCTCGGGCGCCTGGACGGGGTGACCGACCGGGAACAGGCCCGGGCGCTGATGGGCCTCGAGTTGGTGGTGCCCAAGGCCCAGCTGCCGCCCACGGAGCCCGACGAGTACTACCACCACCAGCTGCTGGGGCTCCAGGTCTCCACCCAGGACGGTCGCGCGCTGGGCACCCTGGTGGAGATCCACGACAGCGGCCAGGTCGACGTGTGGGTCGTGCGAGGCGATCGGGACCACCTCCTGCCCGCCCTGGCCCAGGTGTTCGTCGAGGTCGACGTCGCGGGCGGTCGCGCCGTGGTCGCGGACGACGCGGTCGACCCTTGATCCTGGACATCCTGACCGCCCACCCGGGCATGGTCCAGGGACCCCTGGACCACTCCATCGTCAAGCGTGCCCGGGACGCTGGCACGATCACGGTGCGCGTGCGCGATCTGCGCGACTGGGCCGAGGGTCGGCACCGTCAGATCGACGACACGCCCTACGGCGGCGGGGCGGGCATGGTGCTGCGCGTCGACGTACTGGCCCGTGCGCTCGAGGCCATCCGCGGTCCAGGCGCGGTCTCGCTCCTGATGACCCCGGCTGGCCCCCGCTTCGACCAGGCCGTCGCCGAAGGCCTGGCACAGGTGCCCCAGCTGGTCCTGGTCTGTGGCCACTACGAGGGGGTCGATGCCCGGGTCGAGGCCATCGTGGACGGCTGCCTGTCGGTGGGGGACTACGTGCTGACCGGCGGCGAGCTGCCCGCGCTCGTGGTGGTCGAGGCCGTGGCCCGGCTGGTGCCCGGCGTGTTGGGCAACGCGGCGAGCGCCGGGGACGAGTCCTTCTCGTCGGGCCTGCTGGAGTACCCCCAGTACACCCGCCCGCGCAGCTGGGACGGGCACGACGTTCCGGCGGTGCTCCTGTCCGGCCACCACGCGGACATCGCCGCGTGGCGGCGGGAACAGTCCCTGGCACGGACCGCGCAGACCCGCCCCGACCTGCTGCCCGGCCATCAGCTGCTGGCGTTGCTGGACCCAGACGGTGGTTGACCCTGGCCCCCGCCGGCGTTATTCGGCGGCGGTTCCAAGCCCAGCGGATGAACGGCATCTGCGGCTGACCCGAAGGTTTGATCATGACCACGCACATTGCCGAGCTCGAGTCCGACCTGCTGCAGGGCCACAAGGCCCAGGACGTCCGGATCGGCGACACCGTCCGCGTCCACGTGCGCATCATCGAAGGCGACAAGTCCCGGATCCAGGTCTTCGAGGGCACCGTCATCGCCAAGAAGCACGGCGGGACCCGCGAGACCATCACGGTCCGCAAGATCTCCAACGGGGTCGGCGTCGAGCGCATCTTCCCGCTGGCAGCACCGGTGGTCGAACGCGTCGACATCAAGAGCCGCCACCGGGTGCGCCGGGCCAAGCTCTACTACCTCCGCGAGCGCCGCGGCAAGCAGGCCCGCCTCAAGGAGGTCCGCGAGTTCCAGTCTTCCCAGGGCAAGAAGGAAGGCCGGCGGAAGAACAAGAAGGACAAGCGCAAGGCCAAGTCGCAGGCCTAGCACCGTGCAGAGTCCCCAGGCCCGCAGGTCCGCGGTCGCGGACGGCGAGGCCGCCGAGCGCTTCGTGGCAGAACGTCTGCGAGCAGACGGCTGGACGGTGCTCTCCCACCGATGGCGAGGCGCCGCAGGCGAACTGGACCTGGTGGTCGAGCGCGCCGGCAAGCTGCGCGTGGTCGAGGTGAAGCTGCGACGTCCGGACGACCCGGTGGGGCTCGAGGCCATCACCGGCCAGAAGCTCGACCGCATCACCCGCGCAGCAGACGCCTGGCTCCAGGACCATCACGCCCCCTACGACGAGATCTGCCTGCTGATCGCACTGGTCGAACGCAGCCCAGGCGGCTGGACCATCCAGTGGTTCGACGACCCGGTCTGACGGCACCGTGGCCCTGACCCTCGTCGCGACACCGCTCGGCAACCTGGACGACGTGTCACCCCGGGTGATCGCCGCTCTCTCCGGGGCGGACACCATCGCCGCCGAAGACACCCGCGTGACCCGCAGGCTCCTGGCCGCGCTGGGCCTGCCGACACCCCGGCTGGTCAGCTACCGCGCCCAGGACGAGCAGGCCCGGGCGGTGCCACTCGCCGATCGGGTGCACGCCGGCGAACAGGTCGTCCTGGTCACCGACGCGGGCATGCCCGGCATCTCCGACCCAGGGGCGCAGCTGGTTGCCCTGTGCCACGCCCGGGGCCTGGCCGTCACCCTGGCCCCGGGGCCCACGGCCGTCGGGTGTGCGGTCGCGGCGTCTGGCTTTGCTGCGGTGCCCTTCCACTTCCTGGGATTCCCGCCCCGCAGGTCGGGTCCGCTCCGGCGCTGGTTGCTGGCGGCCGGCGCACTCCAGGGCACCCTGGTGATGTACGAGAGCCCCCGCCGGACCGCCGCCCTCGTCGCCGCCGCCGCCGCCGTGCTGCCCGGGCGTGAGGCCTGCCTGTGCCGGGAGCTCACCAAGCGCCACGAAGAGCTCCTGCGCCTGCCGCTGGACCAACTGGCGGCGGACCTCGCAGGGCGGGACGGGCTCAAGGGCGAGGTCGTGATCGTGGTCGGTCCCGGGCCGGCACCGGTCGCCCAGACCGAGGCGTTGGCCGAGGGCGCGGGGCTGAAGCCCATCGCCGCTGCTCTGGCGGACCGCTGGGGGGTCTCCCGGCGGGAGGCCTATCAGCGCCTGGTGGCGCTGGAGCGGGACTTCACCGAAGCATGAACCGCAGGCTGGTGAACACCCTGACGCTGACCGAGTCCCACCCCGCCTCGATCGGGTAGGGGTGCTCGACCCGGTAGGGGGTGTGCACGTCGAGATCGGCGTTGATGCCGAGACGCAGGTACTTGAAGAGCTGCCAGTGGAAGCCCATGCCGCCGCTCAGCGTCACGCTCTCGGACCGCGTCACCAGCAACCCATCGGTGTCCGACAGCACGTCGGGCAGGTAGAAACCCGAAGGCAGCTCGGACCAGGAGTTGTAGGCAAAGCGGGTGCGGAAGTCCAAGGCGAACCAGCCGGTGCCGGTCTCGCGGGTCAACACCTCGACCCCTGCAAGGACCGCAGCGCTGCTCGCAGGGGAGACGTAGGCCGTGCCCACCGAGGCCCCGGAGGAGTCCTGGAGCTCGATGCCCAGAGAGCCGGTGCGCAGCAGGGTCGCCTCGAGGTAGGGCCGGTGGCTGCTCCGGGGACCTGAGAACGCGGTGCGGACCTGCAGCGCCGGGGCGCCGATGCCCGACCCGCGCACGCCGTCGGTCTCGCTCCAGATGCTGGTGCGGTCCCCGAAGCGGTAGGCGAGCTCGAGCACCCAGGTGCTCTGATCCCCCCGGGCTTCGGAGAACGGCACGCCGCGAGCGCCGATCCAGACGCCTTCCAGCCCGCGGCCTTCCAGGGCCTCGGTCGGGGTGGCCTGGGTCTCGCTGCTGGCCAGGGACCCCGCCTCTTCGAGGGGGTCGTAGATCATCTTGCGGCTGTCGGGGTAGGCGATGCGGTGGCGCAACCCGAAGGGCACCCGCACGAACGCAGCGGAGTAGGGCGCACCCACCACGGCTTCGACGCTGAGCACGTGGTGCTCTTCGGTGGTCAGCCCGACGCTGTCGCCGTTCTCCTTGAGGGCGTACCGGGACAGATCGACCTGGTAGGCGACCACGGCGTCGCCCTGGTAGGTGTCGGGGACCTCGGTGACCTCAGCAGCGCCTGCGAGGGCGATGGCCAGCAGCAGCATGCCCGCAAGGGTAGTCGAGCGGATCGGGCAAGGCCAACCGTCGGCGCAGCGTCAGCCCCGGACGACTACCTCAGCCCGTACTCCTTCATCTTGGTTTGCAGGCTCTTGCGGCTGATGCCCAGGCGCTTGGCAGCCCGTGTGACGTTGTTGTCCTCGGCCTCGAGCACCTTGAGGATCCGGTCCCGCTCCAGCTTGGCCGTGTGCACGCGCACGTACTCCTTGAGACCCATGCCATCCAGGTCATCGGCGTCGGGCAGCGCGGCGCCACCCCCCATGCCGGGCAGGTCGTCGACGTCGATCATGTCGCCGTCTGCCAGGAGCACGGTGCGCTCCATCAGGTTCTCGAGCTCCCGGATGTTGCCGGGCCACTCGTAGCCCTTCAACGCTTCGATGGCGCCCGGCGTGAGCCCGGTGAAGGTGCGGCCGAGCCGCTCGTTGAAGCGCTCGAGGAAGTGATCGACCAGGAGCGGGATGTCCTGGGCGCGGTCGCGCAGGGGCGGGAGCGCGACCGGGATGACCGCCAGCCGGTAGTAGAGGTCCTGGCGAAAGGCGCCCCTCTGGACCTCTTCGGCCAGATCCCGGTTCGTGGCGGCCACCAGCCGGACGTCCACGGTCATGCTGCGCACCCCGCCGACCCGCTCGAACGAGCGGTCCTGGAGCACCCGCAGGAGCTTGACCTGCATGTCCAGAGGCAGCTCGCCGACCTCGTCCAGGAACAGGGTGCCTCCGTCCGCGAGCTCGAAGCGGCCCGGCTTGGAGGCTCCGGCGCCGGTGAAGGCGCCCTTTTCGTAGCCGAAGAGCTCGCTCTCGAAGAGGTTCTCGGGGATGGCCCCGCAGTTGACCGAGATGAACGCTGCGTCGGCACGGTTCGACTGCTGGTGCAGCGCCCGGGCCACGAGCTCCTTGCCCGTGCCGGACTCGCCGGTGATCAACACGGTGGTCGGGCTGTCCGCCACGCGCTCGATCAAGCCGTAGACGCGGCCCATGCCTGGGGTGCGGCCGATGATGTCAAAGCGTCCGGCCCCCGGGGCCAGGGCCTGGGCCCCGCGTTCCTCGGTCTTGACGGCCTTGTCGATGATGCGGAGCAGGTCGTCGCGGTCGAAGGGCTTGGTGACGTAGTCGTGGGCCCCGAGCTTGATCGCCTCGACCGCGGTGTCCACCGTCCCGTGCGCGGTGATGATGATCACCGGCAGCCCCGGGTGGTTGCTGCGGCACCAGTGCAGGACCTCGAGCCCGCCGATGCCGGGCATCTGCAGATCCGTCACCACGGCCTGGAAGGGCTCCCGGTTCAACAAGGAGATGCCTTCGCCGCCATCCTGGGCGGTGATCACCTCGTAGCCCTCGCGCGTCAGGTGGGCGGCCAGGACCTTTCGGATGCTCGGCTCGTCGTCCACGATCAGCAGGCGCTTCTTCACGGCTGCGGACGATAACACCAGGAATGACTGCGACGTGGACCGTCGTCAAGGCATCGAATACGCCAGCCCGGCGGTCGTCTCTGTGCCCGCAACCGGTCCGCCCAAGGAGCGTCCTGTGAACCTGCGCCCTCTGATGTTGTGTGTCCTCGGCCTGCTGTTGGCCCTTCCCGTGGCCTATGCCGAGACCGCGCCGGACTTTGCCCTTCGGGACACCGCGAACCAGGAGGTGCGCCTCTCGGAGCTCAAGGGCAAGGTGGTGCTGGTCAACTTCTGGGCCACCTGGTGTGCGCCCTGCCAGGTCGAGATGCCCCACCTGGAGGCCATGTACAAGAAGTACAAGGACCAGGGCTTCGAGGTCGTGGCCATCAGCACCGACGACGCGCGCACCGGCAGCAAGGTCAAGCCGATGGTCCGGTCCAAGGGCTACACCTTCACCGTGCTCCTGGACAAGGAGACCGAGGTGGTGACCCAGTACAACCCGGCCAAGACCCTGCCCTACACCGTGCTCATCGACCGCAAGGGCAACGTGGTCTACCGACACTCCGGCTACACCGCTGGCGACGAGGTCGAGCTCGAGGCCAAGGTCAAGGAACTGCTGGGCGCGCAGTAGTCTGCAGCGGCGGGAGAGCCCATGCTGTTGAGCCTGATCGCGGCCGTCGCGGCCGTGCCCCTGGACGGAGAGGGCTACCTGGGCGGGGCCGACGTGTCCGTGACCGAGGATCTGGAGATCCGCTACTACCAGACCGACGACGTCCTGGAGGGTTTCGAGGAGTACTCTCGGCTGCTGCACTACGTCGAAGAGGTCAACCGCCTGAACGTGTTGGTGAGTGGCAGCTCGTACCAGCTGGGCGCCCAGGTCGACCAGGTCCTCCTGCTCTGGAACCGCTACTACCTGGACGACGTGCTCGTCTACGAGCGCGAGCTGCTCGGGCCGGGCTTCCATTCGCCCCGGCCGGATCTCTACGCCAACGTGGAGAAGCTCTGGTGGACCAACCGCTTCGAGCACGGCACGGTGCAGCTGGGTGACGGCTACACCGCCTTCGGTCGCGGCCTGGCCCTGAACCTGGTCCGCAACACGGACATCGACGTCGACACGTCGATCCGGGGTGCGCGCTTCACCTGGAAGTCCGGGGACTGGGCCGTCACCGGCGTCAGTGGCCTGACCAATCCCCAACAGGTCCTCCAGGACAACCCCAACGTGCGCATCGAACGCGACCGCAGCCACATGGTCACGGGGGTCCGCCTCGACCGCTACGGCTTGGGGCCGGCGAGTCTGGGTGCCCACGTGGTCGGCTATGCCTTCTCACGGGGCGACGAGACCGGCACGGCCTGGCACCGCTACGAAGACCCCCTCGACGCGGTCGTGGGCGGGGTCACGGCCGAGCTCTTCGGCGTGCTGGGCGCCGATGTCTTCCTCGAGGCCGACGTGTTCAGCTACCGGGCGCCGGAGTGGATCGCCGAGGGCCAGGACGAGCCCGAGAACGGCCGTGCGCTCTACGGGTCGGCGGCTTGGTACGTAGGCCCGGCGACGCTGCTGGTCGAGGGCAAGAGCTACCGGAACACCGAGCAGCTCAACACCTTCACCGGCTCCCAGAACTACGAGATCGTCAGCGGACCGACCCTGGAGTACGAGCGGGTCATCACCGAGGACAGCTCGGCGGCCGTGAACAGCAACGACATCGACGGGCTGCGCGTGCGGGTCGACCTGTTCCTGCCGGTGCCGGTGGCCCCGCGCTTGGAGCTGGGCGTACACCGGGATCGGGAGCTCGGCGGCCTGCACTTCAACGCCACCCCCGAGACCATCGTGCACCCGGTGCTCGGCGCGGACGTGCTGGGCACCAAGATCCAGGCCCTGGTGAACCTGGGGTTCCGCATGGACATCCGCGACGGGAACCTGGGCGTGGATCGGCTGGCCCATGCGGACCTGACCCTGAAGTTCCCCCTGGGCCCCGTGCACGGCGAGCTGGCGACCGACGTGCAGAGGTTCTGGTGGGGCGACAACGCCCAGCAACAGGACGACTTCGTCCAGACCGCATCGTCCCTGGGCCTGGGCTGGCAAGACCTGACCCTGGTGGTGTACCAGGACTACACCAACAACCCGCTCATCGACTCGACCGGCAACCTGGCCGAGAACCTGTACGGCGCCTTGGAGCTCCAGTACCACCTGAACTCCGCGACCACGATCAAGGGCTTCTACGGGGCCTACCGCGCGGGGATCCGCTGCGCCGGGGGCCAGTGTCGCCGGCTGCCGGGCTTCCAGGGCGCGCGGGCGGCCGTGACGACCAGCTTCTAGCCGTCTCCACAGGGCGGCAGATCGGCCAGCGGCCCCGGATCGAACCAGTCCAGCGGCGCCCGGTGGCCGAAGCCCAGGTGGTGCTTCATCGCCGGCAGCCCGCCTGCGTCGCTGAGCAGCCCGATCCGCCGGCGCAGCTCGGCCCGGTCTTGGTCGGTGGGCTGGTCGAGTAGCCGCCGGGCCAGGGTCGGCCACAGGTTGGCGAAGCGGGAGATGAACCCGGGCATGCTGGCGCCCAGGCTGCCCACCTGGCCCAGGAGCTCGTCGCCGCCCCCCCAGACCTTGCCCGGGAAGGCCCGGGTCAGGCGGCGCAGGCGGAAGAAGTCGCCCGAGCTGTCCTTCATCCCGGCGATGCCCCCCTCGAGCAGCTGCCCCAGCAGCTCGAGCTGGATGGGGTTGCTGACCCGCGGGTGGTGGTAGGCCAGCACCGGCAGGTCCGCGGCCTGGCGCACGCCGTCGTACCAGGCCACGATCGCCGCTTCGGGGACCGGGTGGTAGAGCGGCGGGGGCAGGAAGATGGCCGCCGCACCGGACGCCTGGGCCCTCGCGGCCAGTTCAGCGACCACGCGAACGTCGGGATCCCAGACGCAGGGAATCACCTTGGCGGCGCCCGCGACCTCCAACACCGTCCGGTGGATCAGCAGCTTTTCCTTGGGGTTCAGGTACAGGAACTCGCCGCTGGTGCCCGTCGGCGCCAGCCCGTCCACGCCGTGGGCCAACAGGAAGGCCACGTGATCCCGCAAGGCATCGGTGTCGACCCGGCCTGCGCGGGTGAACGGGGTCAGGGTGGCGACGATCAGATCCACGGAAGTCCGGGCTGCACAGAGGTGTCGGGGGGCCGTGGCGTGGAAGGTGGCGCATCGACCCCAGGTCGATCATGCACCCCGCGGGAGGCGCTGCGCAAAAACCACGGGCCCGGAGCGCGTCGTGATAGATCCGCGGTCGGTTGCCATACCAGGACGGAGCGCCTCTCGATGATCACCGCAGTCCTCGCCTCCCTCGCAGTCTCCGGGCCGGTCCACGCGGCGCCCATCAAGCCGGCCTCGGTCATCGCCAGCAGCACCCTGCCGGGGGAGCCCGGCGTGTCCTACTCGCCGTCCAACCTCAAGGACCGCAAGCAGTCCACCGTCTGGGTCGAGGGCGACACCGAAGGCAGCGGCCTGGGCACCACGCTGGAGTTCGACCTGGGGGGCACCTACACGGTGACCGAGCTGCACGTCTGGAACGGCAATTGGTACACCTATGACTTCTGGAACCGGCACAACCGGGTCAAGGAGCTGGTGGTCACGTTCTCCGACGGCACCAAGGAGAACCACGTCCTGACCGACGAGATGGTGCGCCAGGTGGTCAAGCTCAAGAAGCCCCACAGCACCACCAGCGTCACCCTGAAGATCAACCAGGTCTACCGGGGCACGACGTTCCCCGACACCGTGCTCAGCGAGGTGGTGATCTACGACGATCAGCCGTCGACGGTCGTGCCGGTCAAGGCCTACAAGGACAGCTCGCACCTCGAAGCCGACGGTGACGGCTCCTACGACCCGGTCAACGTGAGCGACCTGGTCCTGGACTCGATGTGGTGCGAGGGCGCAGAAGGCGACGGCGTCGGCGAGTGGATCGAACTGGACTTCGGCAAGCCCCAGAAGATCAGCACCCTGAGCCTGGTCAATGGCAACGCCTACGGCCTGAGCTACTGGATGAAGTCCAACCGGGTCACCGCGCTCGAGCTGAGCTTCTCCAACGGCACCTCCCAGACGGTCTCGGCCAAGAACGTCATGCTGCCCCAACTCATCGCGCTGGAGCCGGTGACCACGAGCTCGGTCCGGATCAAGGTGACAGGGGTGCACCCGGGCAAGGAAGCCGCGGCGGACGAGGCCTACAACTGCGTCTGCCTGAGCGAGCTCGCCTTCCTGCGCTGACCCGTCTCCCGGGGGTCAAACAGGGGTGAAGATGCGAGCCCCCCTTGCCGATGCATGGGGGTCGGACCTACCGTGTGTCGGATCCTGGAGGACGGCCCGCATGACGCTCGTGATCGCCACCGTGTTGCTCGGCTGCCAAGAAGGCTGCGTCGAGACGGACACGATCAGCCGGCTCAAGCAGAACGACGTGTTCGTGCAGGAGCCCTCGGCCGAGGTCGACATCCTGTGGGTCGTCGACAACTCGCCGTCGATGGCCGAGGAGCAGCAGCGGGTCGCCGACGGCTTCTCGGACTTCATCAGCGGCATCTCCGACACACAGATCGACTTCCACATCGGCGTCGTGACGACCGACATGGACATGGGCAACCCGGATCGGGGCGTGCTCATCGGCAGCACCCCCTACCTGACCCCGGAAGACGACTACGTCGCGGAGTTCCAGGAGCGGGTCAAGGTCGGCGTCGACGGCTCGGACAAGGAGAAGGGCCTGGCGGCAGCGCTCTACTCCCTCACCGAGCCGATCATCTCGGGCCCGAACTACGGGTTCATGCGGGACGAGGCGGTCACCTCGATCATCTTCGTGAGCGACGAGGACGACTGCTCCGACGGCGAGGCCCTGGCCCAGGAAGCCGGCAGCGCCTGCTACGACAAGGCCGACCAGCTCATCGCGGTCAAGGACTACGTCCAGAGCTTCCGATCGCTCAAGCCGCCCGGCGTGCGTCTGGTGACGTCGGCGATCGTCGGCCCCGAGGCCAGCGTGGGCTGCACGGAGAGCTGGCCGGGCAAGCGGTACATGACCGTGGCCGAAGCCACCGGTGGCGTGAGCGGCAACATCTGCGACGCGCTCTACAGCGAGATCATGTACGACCTGGGGCTCGCCGTCACCGGCGTTCAGACCCTGTTCCAGCTGACCTACAGCGCGGTCGAAGACACGATCGAGGTCTGGGTGGGCGACGCCAGCGGCAACGGTGAGCTGATCCCCCAGGACGCTGTCACCGGCTGGACCTACGACCCCACCTACTGGACCATCCGCTTCGACGGGGACTACTACCCGCCGCGAGGGACCACCATCTCGGTCGAGTACGACATCGGCAGCCCGACCGAGCGCGACGACGACACGACCGCGACGGACTAGTCTCCCGGATCACGACTCGTCTGCGGAAGTAGCTGGTCCGATGTCGCG
>CAZFLE010000022.1:0-16682 GCA_964519895.1 uncultured Enterobacterales bacterium
ACGACCGCGTACAGGGTGCGGCCCGGGGCGCCCTGGTCCACCACGATGGTCCCGGGCTCCACCACGAGCTCGCGGACCATGCGGCCCACGCGCATTCGCGCGGACATCGGCAGCTCGCGGAACAGGAAGAGCTCGGCCAACAGCCGGGCGCGGGCGGCCACGGCCTCGGGCTCGCCCGCGACGGGCGGGTCGAACAGCAGCAAGGTGACGTTGTCCGGGCCGCCGTTGTCCAGGGCCTGGCCCAGCAAGGCCTCGGCGGCTTCTTCGGGGTCCGGCTGGCCCAGGAGCACCTGGATCTGGGCGCCGTGCACCGGATCGCTGAGCCCGTCCGAGCACAGCAGCACCCGATCCCCTGGCAGCGACTCGATGGCCAGCACGTCGGCCTGGACGGTGGGCAGGGCGCCAATCGCCCGGGTGATCACGTTGCGACGTCGGTCCCGCCGTGCCTGCTCTCGGGTCAGCTCGCCCCGGCGGACCATCTCGTTGACCAGCGTGTGGTCGTCGGTCAGCTGGTGCAGGCGGCCAGCCCGCAGCAGGTAGGCGCGCGAGTCCCCCACGTGGGCCAGGAAGACGGCCCCGCCCGCGACCAGAGCGGCCACCACGGTGGTGCTCGAGCCCCGCAGCCCCTCGGCGTCGCCCATGTCGAACACCCGCTGGGAGCACTCGGCGCAGAGCTCCTCGAGGGCCTCGAGCACGGCGACGCGGGTGTCCTGTCCCGGCGCATCTGCATAGCGCGTGGTCAGCTTGTGCAGAGCAGACCCGCGCTCCAGGAACGTCTCCACGGTGAGGGCCGAGGCCCGCTCTCCGGCGGCCTGTCCCCCCACGCCGTCGGCGACCACGAACAGCCCGTGGCGGGGATCCGCGAGGACAGCGTCCTCGTTGTTCTTGCGACGCTTGCCGACGTCGCTGCGTAGGGCGTGAGGCAGCATGGGACCTGCAGGCTTCCGGTGGGGGGCAAGCATACCCCCCTCGGGCTCCCGGTCAGGCGGCCTGACGGTCCTGGTGGTACGCCGTCTGGGGCAGATCGGGCTGGACCACGGCGACGGTCACGTTGTCGCGTCCGCCGTTGGCCAGGGCGGCCCGGACCAGCTCCTGGGTGACCCGGCACAGGTCGGATCCAGCGACGGTGGCCTCGATCACGGCGTCGTCGACCATGTCGGTCAGCCCATCGGTGGCCAGGAGAATCCGGTCCCCGGCGAAGAGCTGGACGACCCGGACCTCGGGGGAGCAGATGGGCAGGGCGCCCACGGCCTGGGTGATCAGGTTCCGGCGAGGGTGGCGGCGCGCTTCCTGGGCCGTGATGACGCCCAGGCGGACCATCTCACCGACCACCGAGTGGTCCAGGGTCAGGGGGAACAACACCCCTTCGCGGGACAGGTAGACCCGGGAGTCGCCCACGTGGGCGATGAAGGCGGCGTCACCGGCGACGACCGCAGCCACCAGCGTGGTGCTGGTGCCGACCTGGTCCCTCTGACAGGCCATGGCGTAGACCAGGCTGTTGGCCTCGTGACAGACCTCTTCCAGTGCCCGCATCAGGCGGTGGCCGGTCAACCGGTTCGGTGCTGCGGTGTAGTCCTGACCCAGGCGGGCGAGCCGGGGCGCGTTGGCTGCGAAGACCTCGGTGGTCAGTTGGCTGGCGTCGTCGCCGCCCGCGTGCCCGCCGACGCCATCGGCCACCACGTACACGCCGTGCTCCGGCGAGCACCAGTAGGCGTCTTCGTTCTGAGTCCGTCGCAGGCCGACATCGGTGATCGCTGAGAACTGAGGCATTTCGACTCCAGACCCTCAGCAGATCGGCACGCGCACTCCACAGGTTGAGGCCCAGTCCCGAATTATTCCGTGCCGCCGAACAGCACGTACACCGCGCCTTCGCTGGCGCTGGTGCCCCCGCCCGGTGCCCCGATGAAGGCGTCCGGGTGGGCGCTGCCGCCGACATCGCCGGCGCCGGCCACGCTCAGCCCCGTGAAGTCGAGAGGCCCGGCTGCGCTGTGACGTCCGGCAGCGTCGGCCAGGTCGAGTGTGCCGGAGAGGGCGCCGGTGACCCAGAAGGCCGCGCCGGCCGAAGGGCCGACCGCGCTGTCTTCCGGAGAGCCGATCAGGATCTCGTCCAGCCCGTCGCCATCGGTGTCGCCGACCACCGCGACGCTCAGGGCCGCCAGGCTGTCGGCCCCGTCACCCAACAGCTTGGCGTCCGCATCGGCGAGCCCTCGATCGTCGGTCAGGGGTCCGAGCAAGAGGTAGCCCGCGCCCGCATTGGCGCCGTTCTCGGAGTCATAGGGCGCACCCACCACCAGGTCGGCGTGACCGTCGCCGTTCACGTCGCCGCCCCCGCCCAGGGACCAGCCGGCGTAGTTGGACGGCCCCTCGCCCACAAAGGCAGCGTCGGCGTCGGCCAGATCGTGGGTGCCCGTGCCCGGACCCAGCACCAGGTAGGCCGCGCCGGCGAAGCTGCCGTTGCTGTCGTCGCCATAGGCCCCCACGACCAGGTCATCCAGGCCATCGCCGTCCAGGTCACCGGGGCCCTCCAGGGCGCAGCCGGCGTAGTCGTAGGCACCGATGCCCTTCCAGATTCCCTGGGCCTGATCCAGGGTCGCGAGGCCGGGGGTGATCGGGCCCAGCAATAGGTATGCGGCCCCCCCAGACGTGGCGTCGTGGGCGGTGTCCACCGCGCCGATGGCCAGGTCGACCTGGCCGTCCCCGTCGACGTCTCCGACCCCGACGACCGACCAGCCGGCCAGGTCGCCCGCGGTCTCTCCTTCGAAGGTGGCGTCGGCGGTGTCGAGCGTGCCGCTGGTCGATGCGGGTCCGAACACCACGAAGGCGCCGCCGGTGGAGCCCGCGTGGTACGGCGTGGCGAACACCAGGTCGTCCAGCCCGTCGCCGGACAGGTCGCCAGGGCCAGCCACCGCTGTGCCGGCGAAGCCCTCCGTGGCCGTGCCGTCCCAGCGTCCGTGCGCGTCGACCAGGTCCATGTCGGCCGTGATGGGCCCGTGCACCAGGTAGGTCACGCCGGCGTTGGAGGCACCGCCGTCGTGGGCAGGCGCCCCCACCAGCAGGTCGTCGATCCCGTCGCCGTTGGGGTCGCCGGCGACCGCGACAGAGACCCCTGCGGTGTCGCCCGCCGCTTCGCCGATGAGCACCACGTCGGCCTGACCCACGTCGGTCTCGCCCCCCAGCCCACAGCCGCTCGGGGTGCCGTCGCAGTTGTCGTCGATGCCATTGTCGCAGATCTCCTCGGCGCTCGGGCTGACCGCCGCGTCGGCGTCGTCGCAGTCGTCGGCGCTCGCCGCCCAGCCGTCGCCCTCTTCGCAGACGCATCCCGTCGCCCCGTCCGGATCCCCGTGGCCGTCGCCGTCCGCGTCCTCGGTGTGGTCGGTGCAGCCCAGGGCGTCCAGGTCGTTGTTGGACCCGGAGCAGTCGTCGTCCGCCTCGGTGCTGCAGTCCTCCTGGGCGCCCGGGTTCACCGACGCGTCGTCGTCGTCGCAGTCCTCGCTGGCGGGGTAGCCGTCGTTGTCCGCATCGACGGTCGTGGTGGCCGTGTCCTGGGTGTCCGTGGGCGGCGGGCTGTCGGTGGGCACGCTGTCCGCGGGGGTCCCGCTGTCACCGGTCGGGGGGGTGCCCGTGTCGTCGACGTCGACGATCGTGTCGGTGGCGATGGTGCCGGTGTCCGGCAAGAGACCCGTGCCGGTGCTGACGTCCTTGTCATCACACGCCACGAGGGTGCTGAGCAGCAGGAGCCAGGTCATGACCACCCCCTAGCGGGCCAGTCTACTGCCCGGGGCCGCTGTCCTGGCGTGTTTCAGTCCAGCCGAAGGGGGATCTGCTGGTCGACGAAGGGCGGCTCGACCTGGCCATCCGCACGCACCCGGGCCAGGGTCACGCGGTAGGTGCCCAGGCCGCCGGCGGCTTGCTGGCTGAGCAGGAGCTCGTGCTCCAGCAGCACCTCGCCACCGGGGGCCAGACGCGTGTCGCTGACGGTGTCATAGGGCGGATCTGGCGTGACCTCGCGCCGGAGGGTGTGCTCGAGTGCGTCGCCGATCCTTGCGCCTTCCGCGTCGAGCAGCTCCGCCACGATCAGGACGTGGGCGAAGGGGGAGCCGGTGGGAAAGGCGTGCCCGGCGCCGGAGTTCTGCACCCGCACCCGGGCCGCCAGGGACTCTCCCCGGGTGACGTGCCCGGCGGGCAGCTCCACGAGCACCGACACCGCGCGGGCGGGGTCCAGCGCGACCCCGTGGTCCGCCTGGCCCGCGAAGCGCCCAGCGGTGGCCACGCCGGCCACCGGGGCCATGTGGCAGTCCTGGCACTGCACGCCCGCGTAGGCGTAGGGAGAGCGCTCCCACTCCCCGTAGGTGTCGTAGAAGGGCTGGTCCGCGCCGGGCCAGGCGAGCTGGTGGCACGACCCGCAGAAGGCACTGGTGCCGAGCTCGGTGCTCACGGCGACCGGATGGGGGGCCTGGTCCGACGGACGGCTGCCCACCACGGTGCCTTCGCGGATGTGACAGGCGGCACAGGTCACGCCCTCTTGCTGCAGGGTGGGATCCCAGCTGGGGTTCGCCCGGGTCCTTGCGCGGGTGAGCTCGTCGCCCAGGTACTCCTGGAGCTGGAGGGGCTGTTGCTGCGCCAAGGGCAGGTGGCAGCTCGTGCACAGGGGGGCGTCGCCGGTCGCACGGATCGCGTCGAGGAAGAGCGGGTCCTGCCAGCCCTGGTGGTGGCCACCGCTGGACCACGAGTCGTGCACCGAGACGTGGCAGGCCGCGCAGGCCTGGGCCGTGGCGTTTGCCAGCCCGCTGGGCAGGGGTCCGAGCTCGATGGGGCGCTCCTGGTCGAAGAGGGCAGGGGGCGGCGGGAGCTCGGGCTCGGGCTCGACAGCCGGGCCTTCGCTGGTGGCGTCGGGCGCCTCGGGCGGCGCGGGCTCGGCGGTCTCGGGCGGTGGCACCGGTGGCCTGCGCCGAGGCTCGGCCGTGATCGTGTACAGCAACAGAAGGGTCGGGTCCATCGAGCGCTCAGTAGTCGATGACTTCGCGGTCGTCGCCTGCGGGGCGCTGGGGCAGGTCGACCACCGCGTCCGGCTCGGCGTACAAGGACACGTAGGTGGCGTAGTTTCCGCCGACCCGCTTGACGTAGTTCCGGGTCTCGTTGAGGGGGATCTGCTCGACCCACGCGTCGACGCCGATGCGATCGCCCTGGGCCTGGACCCAGGCCGAGGCGTTCACGGGCCCGGCGTTGTAGCCCGCGACGGCGATGGGCCAGACGCCATCGAAGCGATCCAGGAGCTGGGCCAGGTACCAGGTGCCGTACCGCACGTTGGTGCCCGGGTGCTCCAATCGGGCCGGCGTGTAGCCCCAGTCGCCGATGTCGCGGGCGATGCGGGCGCCGGTGGTCGGCATGACCTGCATGACGCCGACCGCGCCGACCCGGGACAGAGCGTGGGACCTGTACAGGCTCTCCTGGCGCATCAGGCCCCAGATCAACAAGGGATCCACGTCGTAGGTCCGAGACCAGTCCAAGACGTGACGCCGATAGGCGGTTGGCCAGCTCTGTCGGCGCGCGATCACCGCCTCCTCGGGGCTGTCAGCGCTGCGCTCCAGGCCCGCGGCCTTGCGAGCCAGGCCATGGGGGTCCTGAGCGTGCAGGAAGATCTGGCGCCAGTCCGAGTTGTCGCGCTTGACCTTGCGGAGCTGCTCGCCCCGGGTTCCCCAGACGCGCCGCCGGCGAGCCTTGTCCCACTCGGCGAAGATCGTGGCCATGGCTGGCGCCGTCAGGTCGTAGATGCCCACGTCCGACAGGTCCAGGATCCCGGGGAGCTGGGGCCACAGGTCCTCGCCGTCTTCCACCAGGGCCACAAATGCGGCTCGGGCCTGGGCGGGGTCGTGCCAGCGGCCGACGGGGGCGGACTCCGGCAGGTCCGGCCTGCGGGGCAGGGCCTGGCTGGCTTCCGCCGGCAGCTCCGGCGTGCTGGCGCTGACAGGCAGCGGCCACGCCAGGGCGTCCCAGGCGAAGTCGCGGTCGCTGACCGGGTCCAAGGCCGAGCCCAGCACGGCCGGACTGACCTGGGCCACAGAGGTCGGCAGCGGGGCCACCGGCGGTCCCTGGAGCAAGGTGCCCGGCCAGCGACCGAAACGCGTCAAGGCCTGGGGCGGGCTCGCCTTGGCCCACACCCTGCGCAGGGCCCCGACCAGGGTCCGGTACCAGCCTCGATCGTCCTGGTCGACCACGGCGTTGAAGTCCTGGCGGTGCCCTGCCCAGTCTCGCTGGGAGGCCTTGGTGCGGCCGCGGTAGTACAGGGCCTGCACCAGGGTGTCGCCGGCGCGGTCCACCAGGGCGTCCAGCCGGGCCAGAGCCCCATCCCAGTCGCGATCCCGCCAGCGCGTGAACGCGCCGTAGAAGCTGGCCTGGCGACCGGTGCTCCCGCCCTTGCGGGCCTCGGCGTCCCAGTGCCCGGTGGCCTTGTCGTAGTGGCCTGCGAGCTGCCAGGCCTGGGCGATCTGATCCCGGTTGTGCCGAAAACGGCTGGTGGGGTGGTTCTTCAGGCCCAGCTCGCCCCACTCGCCGGCCGCCCGGAAGTTGCCCGCCCGGAAGTGGTAGCGGAAGGCCTTCCACGCTGCATCCGACGTGGGCTCTCGGCGGTAGCTGGCTTCGTAGGCCGCGGCGAGTGCGCCGAAGTGTCGGGTCTTGTGGGCGAAGCCGTCCCGGCTGGCCCGCGCCCAGTCCCTGGCCCGAGCGGAGTCGGTGTGGTCGTCCCGCAGGTGGCAGAAAGCGTCCCAGGCTTCGGTCCTGTCGCCGCAGTTCTTCAGGGTCACGGCCCGCCGGAGCTCGCGCTCGATGGGGTCGACCGGCGGCGGCTCGATGCCACGGTCGGCAAGCTCGGTCAGCGCAGCCTGGGCAGCGATGCCTGTGGTCGCCCAGTCGTGGTCCAGCAGCAGCGTCTGCAGCCGTGCCGCAGCGACCTTGGGTCGGCCGTGCATCTCGGCCAGGGCGATGCCCAGCTCGGCCTCCTCCCGTCGCGGGTGGTCGGGGTGCTCCTCGAGCCAGGTGGCGTAGGCCTGGATGGCGCTGCTCCGCTTGCCGGCGGCCACGTAGGCGTCCCCCATGAGCATGAGACAGTCGCCCGCGTGGGCGCCGTCGGGCCAGTTCTTGCGGTAGGCCGCGCACTCGCCTGCGGCGACGGTGTGGCGGCCCCGCAGGTGGTCGCTCTGGGCCTCGTACCAAGCGCCGAGCGAGGACAGGGGGCTGTCCTTGTGGAGCCGGACCCGGGTGAACTGTGCGCTCGCCAGGTTGAAGCGGCCTTCCTCGAGGTGGATCCACCCCAGCAGGAAGCGGCCGGCCGTGCGCTGCCGCCCCCAGGGCCCCTGTTCGCCCTGGAGCCAGGCGTCGAGCGCGGTGACCGCCCGCACGGCGTCCCCGGCCTTCCAGGCGTCGATGCCCTCGGCCAGGCTGCCTTGGGCGACGTGGGCCACGCCGCCCGGGGCGATCGGGGGCGCCTCGGCCAGAAAGAGCCCGACGTCTGGCGGGAGCACCAGGGGCGCGTCGTCGTCGTCGGGCTGGGTGCCCATCGAGAGGGGAAGGCTCCCCAGCCACAGGGCCAGCCATGGGGTCATGCCCGGGTCACTCCGCCAGGTCGTCCTCGCCACAGGTCTTCACGGTGCCGTCGTCGGCCAGCACCGTGTAGGTTCGCGTCGATCCGGACACCGAGATGGCCTGGACCACTCCCCGGCGACCTCCAGACAGACCCACCGGCTCTCCGACCTGGGCCCGCGCGGCGTCGACCGGCGTGAGCTGGCGGGTCGGCTCGCCGTGTTCCAGCCACTCGGCCCAGCCCCCTTGGAGCTGCCGCGCCATGCCCCAGCCCTGGCCCCTGAGCCAGTCTGCCAGGGCGTCGCTGCCGGTGCCGCCGTCGCTGTCGTAGACCGTCACCCGAAGCTTCTTGTCCGGCAGGACGTCCAGCTGGGCCTTGAGCTGTTCGCCCGGGAGCAGCAGGGCACCCGGGAGGATCCCGGTGGTCCACTCCTGGGGGGTGCGGATGTCGATCAGGATCGGGGAGACCCCCGACGCCATTTGGGCCGCGACCCACGTGCGCCCGATGCGGGTCTTGTGGTTCGGGCCTGGCGTGTCCCCGTCGCCGTCGACCAGCTTGGGGATCTTGGACAGGTCGATCTCCGCGCCCGGATCGACCTTGGGTCGAGGCACGCGGTCCTCGGCCTGCTTCTCCATGCCAAAGGCCTTCAGGGCGGCCTTGCGCGCAGCCTTCTTCAGTCGGTCCCGGATCATGGGGCCTCCGTCCTCGATCCCGATGGTGCCATGGGGGCGGGCCCCCCGTCTCGGCTCATCCGCGGAGCCTCCCGAGCGTGGTAAGACCAGAGCACGGACAGGAGGGTGCGTGAGCCTCTGGAAGGACATCGTCTTCGGGCGGGAGGACGGGATCCGAAGCAAGCTCCGGGGCCTGGTGATGGGGCGCGGGGCGAGCGGGGGCGGGGGTTCTGGCTCCTACACCCCGGCGTCGGCCCGAGATGACGCCAGGCCCGAGGCGGCGGAGAAGGCCCTGAGCCTGGGGGTCGAAGCCCCCAAGGACGTCACGCCGCCCGATGGCTACGAGGTGGTCCTGCACAAGGACGCCCTGGCGCCGGGCCAGGTCACGGAGATCATCGTGGCGGGCACCGCGATCGCGCTCGCAAACGTCGCCGGCACCTACCACGCGCTGTCCAACAGCTGCCCCCATGCCGACGGGCCCCTCGGCGAGGGATCGCTGAGCGGCAGCACCCTGACGTGCCCGTACCACGGCTGGCAGTTCGACGTCGGCACCGGGAGCTGCCTGACGATGGGCGAACACACCGTGCCGATCTACGACGTACAGATCGTCGAAGACGCCGTCTGCGTAGCGGTCTGAAGGACCCATGGGCGAACGGGAACCAGGGGCTGCGTCACGGCAGCGGGCCCTGGAAGCCGCCCTGTTCGATGCCAGTCCAGCCATGCAGCTGCTGTGCGATCTCGACGGCCACATCGTGGCCCGAAACCGGGCTGCCGGCGCCTTGGGGGACATCGAACGGCTGGTCGAGCTGTTCGACAAGCCCCAGGAGTTCGAGGCTCTTCGGGCCCGCAACTACCTGGGTGCCGACCAGACGATGTTCCGCCTCGCCTGCGGCCGCCAGGTCATCGTGGCCGCGGCGCCGGTCGTGGTGGACACCGAGCGCTTCTGGCAGCTGGTGCTCCACGACGTGACGACCCACGCACTGGTGGGCGATGACCGCCAGGTGGCGCGGCAGCTTGCGGCGGTCGGGCGGCTGGGGCGCTTGGTCAGCAACGAGATCACCTCACCGCTGGCTGTCCTGCTCGGCCGGATCGAGCTGCTCCAGACCCTGGGCAGCCCGCCACCGGAGCTGTTGGCCCGTCACCTGACCGTGATGGGCGAGCACGCCCGCCGGATCGCGACGGTGGTCCAGGACCTGGACGCGCTGGCCGTGCAGGGACGCGGTGGCCTGGCGCCAGTCGGGCTGCGCGAGCTCATCGAGACCGTGTGCGACGAGCACGCGGCCAGTCTGTCGCGCCTGAACCTGAGGGTGCAGCTGGGCACGGAAGACCTGTACACCAGCGGCCACGCCCACCGCCTGCAACAGGTGCTCGCGACACTCCTGATCCAGCTCGCCGGCCACCTCAGCCAAGGCGCCCGGCTGTCCATCGCGGTCAGCGCCGTCGACAACGAGGTGCTGCTGAACCTGGTCGCCCATGCGTCCCCGCGATTCGCTGAGGTCTGCCGGCGGATGCTACGCAGCTGGTCGGCGGACAGCGACAGCCAGGACCTGGGCGCCGCCGTGGCGCTGAGCATCCTGGTGGCCCACGGCGGGCGCCTGGAGCGCGCGGCGCCGGGACCTGGACTGTGCCTGGCCTTGCCCCGCAGACAACCTTCGTCCGACGTGGCCGAAGGTCTGCGTGTGCTGTTCGTCGATGATGACCCCAGCGTCGTCGCCACCACCCTGGCCATGCTCGACTCGCTCGGACACGAAGCGATCGGGGTCGGATCGGCCGAAGCCGCGCTGACCAGCCTCGCCGAGGGGCCCTTCGATGCCGTGGTGACCGATCTGGTCCTGCCGGGTCTGAGCGGTCTGGGCTTGCGCGGGATCATCGCCGAGCGCTGGCCCGGCCTCGAGGCCCGGACCATCCTGGTCAGCGGCGCCCGGCAGCCCCCGCCCGAATCCGTGCGCTTCGTGCCCAAGCCCTACACCCGGGCCCACCTGGCCGAGGCGCTGGAGCAGGTCCTGCACGAAGACAGCGTGTCCGAGGTGAGTGCCAGCTGACCGCGGTCAGATGTCGATGTCCTCGACCGCGCCGGCCTGGTCCATGATCAGGTGGAAGCGGGCGCCGGGGTCCTTGCCCATCAGGTCGCTGAAGGTCTTGTCCGTGGACAGGGCGTCTTCTTCGTTGATCACGACGCGCAGGAGTCGACGGCGCCGGGGGTCCAGAGTCGTGCTGTACAGCGTCTTGGGCATCATCTCGCCCAGGCCCTTGAAGCGGCTGATCTCGGGCTTGTAGCGTGCGGGCAGCCGGTTCAGGATGCGCTGCTTCTCCCGGTCGTCACCCGCCCAGTGGGTCTCCTTGCCGACGTCGATGCGGTAGAGCGGCGGCTGGGCCAGGAACACATTGCCCATGTCGATGAGCGGGCGCAGGTGCCGGTAGAAGAAGGTCAGGAGCAGGGTCGCGATGTGGTGGCCGTCGACGTCGGCGTCCATGAGCAGGATGATCTTGTCGTAGCGCAGGCGGCTCGGGTCGAAGTCCTTGCCCATGCCGCAGCCCAGCGCCTGCACGATGTTGTTGAGCTCCTGGTTCTTGAGCACGGCCTTGAGCGACGCGGACTCCGTGTTCAGGACCTTGCCGCGCAGGGGCAGGATGGCCTGGGTCTTGCGGTCTCGGCCCTGCTTGGCCGAGCCCCCCGCCGAGTCCCCCTCGACGATGAACAGCTCACTCTTGGACGGGTCGGTGTTGCTGCAGTCCGCCAGCTTGCCCGGCAGGTTGAGCCGGTGGCTGACGGCGGACTTGCGGCGGACCTGGTTGGCGGCGGCTCGGCTGGCCATGCGGGCGCGAGCGGCCTGGATGGCGCGGAGCACCACGGCCTCGCCCCAGGGGCGGTGGTCGTGCAGCCACTGCTCGATGGCTGGGCGCAGCACGCCCTCGACCAGACCGCGGGCGTCGGGGTTGTTGAGCTTGTCCTTGGTCTGTCCCTGGAACTGGGGGTCCGCGATGTAGATGCTCAGTAGGCCCAGCACGCCTTCTCGCAGGTCGTCGGCGGTGAGGGTGACGTTGCGAGGCGCCAAGGAGTGGGTCTCGATGAAGTTGCGCACGGCCTTGTTCAGGGCGTCGCGCAGGCCCTGCTCGTGGGTGCCGCCGTCGGCGGTGGGGATGCCGTTGACGAAGCTGCGGAAGTGCTCCCGGGGCGCGTCGGTCCACGCCAGGGCCAGGTGCAAGCGGAAGCCGTCGTCGCCGTCGTCGCGCTCGCACAGGAAGCTCTCGGGCGTGACCGGGCTGCACTCCCTGTGCTTGAGCTGTTGCACCAGGAAGTCGGCCAGGCCGCCCTCGTGCAGGAAGACCCAGGAATTGCCAGCGGCTTCGTCCTTGAACTTGATGGTCAGGCCACGGTGGAGGTAGGCCTTGACCTCCAGGCGCTCGCGGATCAGCTCGCTGTCGAAGCTCGCCGGGCCAAAGATGTCCTGGTCCGGTGTGAAGGTGATCCGGGTGCCGCTGCCCCGGGCGGCGCCGATGACCTTGACGTCGCCCCGTGCCTTGCCCCGGCTGTAGGTCTGGCGGTATTCCTTGCCCCCGCGCTTGATGGTCGCCGAGAGCTGGGAGCTCAGGGCGTTGACCACGCTGCTGCCCACACCGTGCAGGCCGCCGCTGGTGATGTAGTTGCTGCCGTCGAACTTGCCGCCGGCGTGCAGGGTCGTGAGGATGAGCTCCAGGGCGCTCTTCTTGTGCACCGGGTGGCGGTCCACCGGGATGCCCCGGCCATTGTCGACCACCGACACCTGGGTGCCCGACGCGTGCAGGATGACCTGGACCGAGCTGGCGTGGCCGTTGATGGCCTCGTCGACGGAGTTGTCGACGATCTCCCAGATCAGGTGGTGCAGTCCCTCCTTGCCCGTGCCGCCGATGTACATGCCCGGCCGCTTGCGCACGGGCTCCAGGCCCTCGAGCACGGTGATGTCCCGGGCGGTGTAGCCAGTGCCGGCCATCAGGAGCGACCCCCGGTCTCGCCCTTGCCCAGCTGGAGCACCGGGTGCTGGATCCAGGACGTGAAGCCGCCTCGACGCAAGACGGCCTTGCCCCGGGCCCCCCGCTTCCCGCTGAACTTGCTGTACCGGGCGGACTCCTCGCGGCCGGTGGTGGTGAGAACCCTGGCGCCGTCGTGGTGCTTGGTGTGCAGCTCGAAGGCCAGGACCCGGTCGTCCTTGCCGCACTTGATGGCGGTGACGCCCTTGCCCGGTCCTCCGAGCACGTTGAGCTCGTCGACCGGGAAGCTCAGGCAGTTGCCGCCTGTGGTGGCCAGGCTGGCGAATTCGCCGCCGACGGTCAGGTAGCAGGCCACCACCCCGACGCTCGTGCGCATGTAGCGGCGGCCGCTCTTGGTGGACGAGGTGGCGTGCAGGGACAGGGGGAAGCGCAGGCCCCGGCCGTCCCGGCCGACCGCGACCCCATAGGGTCCGGCGGGGGGCGCGTCGTCGGCCAGGGGCAGGCCGACCTGGTCGGTCTGCTTGGGCAGGTTGCGCTTGTCGTGGCTGATCACCCCGACGACCTTTTCGCCGGCGTCGAACTTGAAGAGCTGCTGGATGGGCGAGCCGTACCCGGTGGTGGCCCCGATCTGATCCACGAGCAGGGTGCAGGCCCGGCCCTTGTCCGTGAAGAAGGTGATGGTCGAGCGGGTGGACGCCCGGTGGATCCAGCCGATGGCGTCGCCATCGCGGATCCGGATCTTCTCCATGCGGGTGAAGCTCGACTGGCGCTTGATCCAGCCATCCCGGGTCACGATGACATAGGCGTCCTCGGCCACGATGTAGTCGTCGGCGCTGATCTCGATGCGGGCCTCGTCGGCCTCGGCGAAGTGGGTGCGCCGCTTGCGGCCGTAAGCACGGCGGACGTCGAGCAGCTCCTCGCGGACCACCCCCCACAGGGCCTCTTCGCTGGCCAGGATGGCCTCGATCTCGGCGGCGGCGGCCCGCTTTTCGGCGAGCTCCTCGCGGATGGCCAGGATCTCCAGCTTGGCCAGCTTGTAGAGCTTGGTCTCCAGGATCGCGTCGGCCTGGACGTCGTCCAGGTCGAAGCGGTCCATCAGCTTCTCGGCGGCGTCTCGCTTGCCTTCGCTGGCCCGGATGAGGCGGATGGCCTCGTCCAGGTCGTCGAAGATGATCTCGAAGCCTTCGAGTAGGTGGATGCGCTCGAGCAGCTTGTTCAGGTCGTACTCGAACCGGCGCCTGACCGTCTCGAGCCGGAAGTCCAGCCAGGCCCGCAGGACCGCCTTGAGGTCCAGCCGAGCCGGGGTCGAGACCTCGGGGTTGTCGGTCGGCACCAGGCACGTGAGGTTCACGTGGTAGCGCTGCTGCAGCGGCGTGTGCTTGTAGACAAAGGCCATCGCGGCCGCCAGGTCCTGGGGCTTGCGCAGCTCCAGCACCACGCGGATCTCGTCGGTCGACTCGTCCCGGACGTCCAGGACCTGGGGGAGCTTGCGGTCCCGCACGAGCATCCCGATGCGCTCGACCAGGCTGGCCTTGTTCAGGCCGTAGGGGAGCGACGTGATGACCGCATAGGTGCGACGGCCGATCTTCTCGCTGGTGTGTTCGCCGCGCACGGTGATCGGGCCCTGGCCGGTCTCGTAGACGGTCAACAGGTCCTTGCGGTCCGCGAGGATGAGCCCGCCCACCGGGAAGTCCGGCCCCTTGACCTTGCGGCAGAGCTGCTTGACCGTGGCGTCGGGGTCGTCGATCAACACCACGCATGCGTCGATGACCTCGCGCAGGTTGTGGGGCGGGATGCGGGTGGCCATGCCGACGGCGATGCCTTCGGTGCCGTTGATCAACAGCTGGGGGAAGCGGGCGGGCAGCACCACAGGCTCGAACTGCTGGCCGTCGTAGTTGGGGCGGTAGTGGACCGTCTGCTTCTTGAGCTCTTCGGTGAGCTCCAGGGCCAGGGCGGTGAGCCGCGCTTCGGTGTAGCGCATGGCCGCCGGCGGATCGCCGTCCAGGGATCCGAAGTTGCCCTGCCCGTCCACGAGCGGGTGCAGCAGGCTGAAGGGCTGGGCCATGCGGACCATGGCGTCGTAGATCGAGCTGTCGCCGTGGGGGTGGTAGCGGGCCATGACCTCGCCCACGACGGCGGCGGACTTGCGGTACCGGGTCTGGGGACCCAGGTGCAGGTTGTGCCGCATCGCGTAGAGGATCCGACGCTGGACCGGCTTCAGGCCATCCCGCACGTCGGGCAGGGCCCGGGAGGTGATGACGGACAGGGCATAGGACAGATAGCGGCGCCTGGCGGCCTCGTGGAGGCGCACCGGCTGGATGTCCGGGGTCATCGCTGCTCAGGGGGGCTGGACGGAGGATCGGGGGGCGGACGGCGGGGGGGGCAGGGCTCGCTGGGACACGGGCCGCGGAGCTTCAGCCTAACCCCATCACCGACCCGGCCCCGTCTGATGCAGCCAGGATCCCCCGCTCTCCGTAGGCGATCCACTCCCGGCCGGGCAGCGAGCGGAGCACCCGGGTCTCCTTGCCGGTCAGATCGCGCTCCAGGATGCCGCCCGAGCGCGCGGGAGACAGGATCTGGCCGGACTCCGGGTCGACCCAGGAGCGGGCGTCGAGGCCCTCGACTTCGGACACGACGCTGGTGCGTTCCAGGTCGACGACGACCACCGTGCAGTGGTCGCCTTCGGGCAGGCGGACCGCCGCGTAGCGCCCACCGGTGATGCCCCAAAGGCGGTCGACCTGGACCTCGAAGTCCAGGATGTCCCGGCCTTCTGCGGCCCGGCCCGCGCGAATACCGGCGGCCAGATCGTAGTGGCCCAGCACCCCGTCGCGATCCATGACCAACAGGTCGGGCCGGCGATTCACGAAGGCCAGCTTGACCACCGGCACGTCGGCCAGGGGGGTCGGGGGGTCCACGGCGTCCTTGCCCGTGCTGGGATCCAGGATGCGCACGGCGCCCTTGGGGGTGATCACCCCCAGCCAGGTCCCGCTGCCGGACAGAGCCATGCCCTGGGCCCAACCGAGCTCGAACGCGCGGTTGCTGGCCAGATCCCACCAGCGCACCCCACCGGCGCGCAGGTGCACGGCGACGATGTTGCCGCCCACCGCCACATCCAGGGCGCCATAGGTCTCGTGGCCCCCTTCGAACACGGCGCTTCCGTCGGCGGCCTTGAGCACCGCGATGGGCCCCCGCTCGGGCACGGTGACCAGGTAGTGGCCGTCGCGGTCCAGCACCATGTGCCGGGGGGCGGTGCCGACCGAGTACACGGCCCGGCGCTGATCGCCCTCCCAGACCGCCAGAGCGTCGTCGTGGGCCGCGATCCGGTGGGTGCCGAAGCCTGCGATGGCCACCACGGGGGCGATGCCCTCGGCCTCTTCGCTGCCGTGAAGCAGGCCGTCTGCGCCCGCGACCTCGAGATCGTGTTGGGTCCAGATCGCCGGCCCCGATGGATCCGGGGCGCCGTGCTGCCGGGATGCGGCCGGGGACAGATCCGGCAGGTTGAACACGTGCACCGAGCGCTGGGTCACGACCGCGGCCCGCTCGCCGGCCGGGGACAGAGCCAGCCCGATGATGCCGGACCCGCCACGGGTGGCAAAGGACCCGGCGAGAACGCCGTCGGCCACGCGCATGAGCGACAGGCCGGCCGGTCCCGCGCACAGGACCATGGTGTTGTCCCGGGTGAAGCAGGCGTGCTCGGCGGCCATCTGGATGCGGTCCATCGGCAAGGCTTCGCGCGTGCGCAGGTCGACCAGTCGCGGCTGGCCGTCGTCGGACAGGCACAGCAAGCGATCCCCGCGGGCGTCGAACTCGACGGTCTGACCGCCGAAGCCCTTCCAGGCGATGACCCGCTCCTGGTTGGGCACGTCCCACAGGCGGACCAGGCCGTCCACCGCGATCGCGGCCAACAGGCTGCCCTCTGGGGAGATGGCCACGCCCCGCATCGCACGCACGCGACCGGTCGCGCCCTCGCGCAGCTCCTGGAAGACCGGGCTTCCGTCGTTGGTGCGGTAGACGCCGACGCTGCCCATGTCGTCGCCGACGGCGATCCAGGAGCCCCCCGCGATCAGGCCCAGGGCGCCCGTGACCGGTCCGCCGGGCCGAAACACGAGCCCCGGCGTGCTCTCGCCCTGGCGCTTGACCGCCACCACGCCCCGCGCGTCAGCGGTCGCGACCGTGCCGCTGGCGGTGTCGTGGCAGGCCGCCGTGATCGCGGCGTCGTGCACGTTCGGGCAGAACTGGTCGGAGAGCGAGGCCATGGAGCCGGATCCTATCGTGCTGCGCTTGGAGGACCCCGTGACGGGCCTGTCGATCCTGTGGCACTTTCACCAGCCCGACTATCGGGACCCCAGCTCCGGTCAGCCGGTGCTGCCGTGGGTCCGGCACCATGCCCTGAGGGGCTACCGGGATCTTGCGGTGGCGCTGCTCGAGTCCGGGGTGCCCGGCACCATCAACCTGGTGCCCACGCT